>NZ_FOWG01000013.1:0-256314 GCF_900115375.1 Variovorax sp. PDC80
AGCGTTTCGCGGATAAGGGCTCGCAGCTGTCTGAGCGCAGCGCAGCGGAGCGAGTTCTGCGAGACCCCGCGAAACGCGAGCACCGCAGGTTGCCCCGGAGCGCAGCGGAGGGGTCGCAGACAGTGGGTCGCCTTTTCTTTGGTTACTTTCTTTTGGCGAAGCAAAAGAAAGTGACTCGCCCGCCGGGGCGAGACCCGGCCAGCGACCTAAGCAAAAAGAACAACCTACTTGGAGGAAGCAGCCCCCAATGCAGCAGGCTCACCAGCAACACGCACCTGCCGCCGCGCATACCGCTGCGCCAACACAGCACAAACCATCAACTGCATCTGATGAAACAACATCAGCGGCAAAACGATGGCGCCAACAGCATGCGAAGCAAACAGAACCTTCGCCATAGGAATCCCACTAGCCAGACTTTTCTTCGACCCACAGAACACGATCGTGATCTCGTCTTCAGTATCGAAGCCAAGCTTGCGCGCCAACAAGGTAGTCAGGCTCAACGCCAAAGCCAGGATCACCGCACACACCACAAGCACCCCCACCAGCGCATGCCCCGGCACCTGCCGCCACAACCCCTCGATCACCGCCGCACTGAACGCCGTATAGACCACCAGCAGGATCGACCCCTGGTCCACGAACTTCAGCACCGAAGCACGCCGCTTCACCCAGCCCCCGATCCACGGCCGCAGCAGATGCCCCGCCGCGAACGGCACCATCAGCTGCAGCAGGATCCGCCCGATCGCATCGAGCGACGACGAAGCCGCATGCCCGCCATGCGGCAACACCACCAGCCCCACCAGCACCGGCGTCACGAACACCCCCAGCAATGTCGAGGCCGAGGCGCTGCAGATCGCCGCCGGCATGTTGCCGCGCGCCATCGCGGTGAAGGCGATCGCCGACTGCACGGTGGCGGGCAGCACGCACAGGTACAGCACGCCGGTATAGAGCTCGGGCGTGACCAGCGGCACCAGCACCGGCTTCAACGCCAGCCCGAGCAGCGGGAACAGCACGAAGGTGCTCGCGAACACCAGCAGGTGCAGCCGCCAGTGGGTGATGCCCTCGAGGATCGCCTCGCGCGAGAGCTTGGCGCCGTGCAGGAAGAACAGCAGGCCGATGGCCACCGTGGTCAGGCCCTCGAAGAACTGGGCCGGACGGCCGCTGGCGGGGACGAGGCTCGCGAGGGTGACGACCGACAACAGGGCGAGGGTGAAGTTGTCGGGCAGGAGACGGGAACGGGACATGGAAAGGCAAAGCGCGACCGGCCCCTGTGCAGGGACGATCGCTCGGATAAGGGATTACCCGTATTTTCGCGCTAGTGCGCCGTCGAGGCGGCGGGGCGCGAAGAAGGCGACGCGGACGGTGGGGGATAGCTCGCGGCGGCCGTCGTGAAGCGCGCCTGCCGGCGGCGCAGGCAGTAGTCGATCAGGTCGTCGACCTCGGTGGCCTTGTCGAACACGGCGTCGGCGCCGAGCTGCAGGCAGCGGCGGCGCATGTCGGGCGTGGCGTGGTTGCTCAGCACCACCATCTTCTGGGCCGGATCGCGGTGGCGGCAGGCCTGCAGCACGCTGAGGCCGGTGCCGTCCTTGAGGAACAGGTCGACGATCGCCAGGTCCCACAGCGCCATGTTGCGCGTCAGCCAGCGCGTGCTCTCGGCCTCGGTATCGGCCAGGCCGACCGGATCGACCCGCGCCACCTCGCGCAAGGTGCCCACGAGGTTCTCGCGGATGGTGGGGTTGTCTTCGACGATGAAGGTGCGGACGGTGCTCATGGCGGCATGCGGCCATCCCTGCGGGCGGCGAAGCGAGGCATCCGCTTCGGCCCGATAAAGAACGGCTGGCTGGACTTTGTTGGCAACGAGGCTACAAAGTGCACCCGCCACAAGACGCAGGCATGACACCCCTGCCCGGGTAGGACAAGGCCGGGGTGCCGCCACGCCCGGCTTCGGGGCCGCTCAGAGCGTGAAGATCGTGCAGCCCGTGGTCTTGCGCGCCTCGAGGTCGCGGTGCGCCTGCTGCACGTCGTCCAGCGCATAGCGCTGCACGATCGGGATCTTCACCGCGCCGCTCTGCACGATGGCGAACAGGTCGTCGGCCGCCGCCTGCGTGCTGTCGCGCGTGGCCAGGTGCGAGAACAGCGTGGGGCGCGTCAGGTACAGCGAGCCCTTCGAGGCCAGCACGCCGAGGTTCACCGGCGGCACCGGGCCCGAGCCGTTGCCGAACACGGCCAGCAGGCCGAAGGGACGCAGGCAGTCGATCGAGCCTTCGAAGGTGTCCTTGCCGACCGAGTCGTAGACCACCTTCACGCCCTTGCCGCCGGTGATCTCCTTGACGCGGGCGGCGAAGTTCTCGCTGCTGTAGTTGATGGCATGCGCCGCGCCGTGGTCCAGCGCGAGCTGGCACTTGGCGTCGCTGCCGGCGGTGCCGATCAGCTGCAGGCCCAGCGCCTTGGCCCACTGACAGGCGATCAGGCCGACGCCGCCGGCCGCGGCATGGAACAGCACGAAGTCGCCGGGCTGCAGGCCCTCGGCCGGCAGCGTCTTCTTCAGCAGGTACTGCGTGGTCAGGCCCTTGAGCATCATGGCCGCGCCGGTCTCGAAGGAGATGTCGTCGGGCAGCTTGCAGACGCACTTGGCGGGCATCACGCGCAGCTCGCTGTAGGCGCCGGGCGGCTGGCTCGCATAGGCGGCACGGTCGCCGGCCTTCAGGTGCGTCACGCCCTCGCCCACCGCCTCGACCACGCCCGCGGCCTCCATGCCGAGCTGCAGCGGCATCTGGAACGGATAGAGCCCGCTGCGCTGGTAGGTGTCGATGAAGTTCAGGCCCACGGCCTTGTGGCGGATGCGGATCTCGCCGGGGCCGGGCTCGCCGACCTCGACCTCCACGATCTTCAGTTCCTCGGGACCGCCATGGCGGTCGATACGAACGGCTTTGCTCAACATCGGTGCTGTCTCCACGCGCGAAAAAAGAACAGGCGCATCCTGCCATGTTTGGGGTTTCCGCGGCGACACGGGTCATTGCCGCCAGCCGCTAGAGTCGGCGCCCATGCAATCGCCACAGCGCCTCACGCCCCTGACCATCCTCCTGCTCGTCGTGCCGCCGCTGCTGTGGGCCGGCAACGCGGTGGTCGGCCGCCTGGTGCGCGAGCTGGTGTCGCCGCTCACGCTGAACTTCGTGCGCTGGGTCATCGCCTTCGTGCTGCTGCTGCCGCTCGCGGCCCCGGTGCTGCGGCCCGCGAGCCCGCTGTGGGCGCACTGGAAGCGCTACGCGCTGCTGGGCCTGCTGGGCATCGGCCTGTACAACGCCTTCCAGTACCTGGCGCTGCAGACCTCCACGCCGATCAACGTGACGCTGGTGGGCTCGAGCCTGCCGCTGTGGATGCTGGCGGTGGGCAGCCTGTTCTTCGGTGCCCGCCCGCATGGGCGCGCGATCGGCGGCGCGCTGCTGTCGATGCTCGGCGTGCTGCTGGTGCTCAGCCGCGGCGAGTGGCGCCAGCTGCTGGCGCTGCGGCTGGTGCCGGGCGACCTCTACATGATCCTGGGCACCATCGCGTGGGCCTTCTACAGCTGGTTGCTCGCGCGCACGCACGAGCCCGCCGCGCTGCGGCGCGACTGGGCCGCCTTCCTGATGGCGCAGCTGGTGTTCGGCATCGCCTGGTCGGGCGCGCTGGCGGCCGGCGAATGGACGCTGACGCCGGCCCACCTCGACCTGGGCTGGCCGCTGGTCGCCGCCATGGCCTTCATCGGCATCGGCCCGGCCGTGCTGGCCTACCGCTGCTGGGGCACCGGCGTGCAGCGCGCGGGGCCGCAGGTGGCCGGCATCTTCATGAACCTCACGCCGCTGTTCGCGGCCGTGATGTCGGCGGCCTTTCTGCGCGAGGCGCCGCACTGGTACCACGGCGCGGCCTTCGTGCTGATCGTGGGCGGGATCGTGGTGTCGACGCGGCGCTGAACGAGCGCTCGCGCGCGCTGCTCAGGGCTTGCGGAACAGCCCGGTCAGCAGGTCCTTCTCGTCGAAGCGGTCGTCCTTGAAGCACTCGATGGTTTTCAGTCCCGCCGCTTCCATCGCCTGCGCCAGGCTGGCCTCGGTGTAGAAGCCCACGTGGCAAGGATCGGGATAGGCGCGGTCGTAGGGCATCGAGATCACGAAGTGGCCGCCCGGCACCAGCGACCGGCACGCCGACGAAAGGAAGTCCGCCACGTCGTCGGTGTAGATGTGCTCCAGCGTATGGAAGCTCACGACGGTGTCGGCCGGCGGAACGATCGGGCCGTCGGCCGTGAGGTCGTGCTCGACGAACAGGCTGGCCAGCGGCACGGCCTCGAAGAGTGCGCGCGCCAGCGACAGCGCCTGTTCGTTGAGGTCCACGCCGACCACCTCGCTCACCCGCGGGTTCTCGCGCAGCCAGTAGGTGCTCGCGCCGTGGTTGCAGCCGATGTCGAGCACGCGACCCTGGATGAAGGGCGCATAGGCCTGCAGGATGCGGCGGTTCGCATGCCGCTCCCAGAAGCCGAACGGGCTCGGCTCGACCGTGAGGTACGACTCCTTGGCATAACGCACCAGCGGCGGCGCGGCGGGCGCGAACAGGTGCGCCAGCTCCGGTTGGCTCGCCAGCCAGCGCGGTGCCTCCTCGCGATCCACCAACTGCCACGCATAGCCGGGCCGGTCATAGAGGTCGCGCCCCGAGGCCAGCAGCGCGGGGATGTCGAGCGCATCGAGCAGCTCGGGCCGGTTGTATTCCTGGTGCGCGAAGCCGCGGATCTTGGCGCGCACCGCCTCCTCGTCCATCGCGAGGTACGACAGGTGCCAGCCCGCGTCGTCGATCAGCCGCGCGGGCTGGGCGCCGTTGCGCACGCGCAGGCGCAACTGGTCGGGCGTGAGGCCGTCGAGCCGCGCGCGCGTGGCCGCCACGGTCCAGACCGACGCGGCCTCGGGGCCCTGCACGTTGCGGTAGTTGGCGTAGAAGTAATAGAAGGCCTGGCGCAGTCCGAAGACCTCGTGGCGGCGGTCGTCGCGCATGGCGCGCACGGTGTCGGCGCGCGGTATCTCGTCGGCGTCGGAGATCATCACCAGGTCGTGCGGCGCCGCGTCGTGCAGGCCGCGCAGGATCTGGTTGCGCTGGAATTTCTCGCGGATCCAGAAGCCCGATTTCGGCGTGTCGGCATGCCAGTCGCCGGGCACGGCCATCGCATCGGCGGCCGCGTCGACCTCGGGCAGGTCGTGCACCGCCACATGGCGGATGCGCGGCAGGAAGGCCGCGATGCGCGGATCGGCGGCATCGAAGCGCAACGGCTTGGGCACGCCGGTGAAGCTGCGGTCGGCCTCGACCACGACGAAGCAGTCGACCACCTCGTCGAGCTCGTGCAGCCGCGCCGCGAGGATGTCGGCCTCGCCGTTGTAGGTGAAGCAGTCGTAGACCCTGCGCGTGGGGCCCGGCGAGACGGCCACGGCCTGCGCCTCGGACGGAAACTCGATGCGGTAGCCGCGGCGCTCGAACATCGTCAGCAGGTCGCGCTCGCCGTACCAGCCGTCGAGCTCCGACAGCGGCACCAGCGAACGCACCGTGGGCGGCGACAGCGAGACCAGCCGGCGCACCTTCGAGTGATGGCCGAAGATCCTCAGCGCATCGAAGCCATGGTGCAGCTGCGGGCCCGCGTGCTCGATCGCGAACTCGCGCGCCAGCTCGACCGGCGCGAAGCGCAGGCCCCGGGCCTCGAGTGCGGGCCGCAGCACGCCGGTCAGTTGCACGTCCTCCAGCAGCGGGTTGTGATGCCAGTGCATCCGCAACGGCTCGCCGTCGAGCGCATCGGGCGGCGGAATCTCGACGCGGATCTGCGGATGGTCGACCAGCGCGCGCAGGAAGCGCCGGCTGCGCAGGCTGAAGCCGCCATTGAGCACCGGCGTGACGCGGTGGTCGGGCCGCGCGTACTCGTCGGCCCATTCGAAGCGGGTGCGCCAGTACGCCGGCCCCTGCGGCGGCTCGATGCGCGCGAGGTGGATCGGCGCGCCGATGCAGTCGTGGTCGAGGAAGGCCTCGTTCCAGTTGGCCGCGTCGAGCACCCAGCCGTCTTCCTGCACGATCAGCACGAACTCGGTCTGCACCACGCGCCAGAGCGCGAACATGACGAACCAGCTGTACTCGTGGTAGTTGAGCGGCGCGATCGCGCGGTGCGCGATGCCGCGGCCCAGATCGGCCGGCGCCTGCGGGCTGCACAGCAGCGCGCGCGCGCCGGGCATCTGCGCCAGGCTCAGCTCGAGCGCCATCGCGGCGCCGCGCGCGTCCGGCAGGCCGGTGACGGACACCAGCGTGATCTTCTGAAACGACTCCCTGCTCATCTTCTTCTTGCCCCGCGAATTCTTCGTTCCGCGTGATGCCCGGTCCGGCTCAGTAGGTGCCCGGGTAGGCACCGCCATCGGCCAGCACGTTCTGCCCGGTCATGTAGCCGGCCTGCACGCTGCAGAGGAAGGCACAGATCGCGCCGAACTCGGCCGGCGTGCCGAAGCGGCGCGCGGGCACGGACTTCTTGCGGTTCTCCCACACGGTGTCGAAGTCCAGGCCCGACTTCTGCGCCGCGCCGCTCATCGTGCCCTTGAGGCGGTCGGTCTCGAAGGAGCCGGGCAGCAGGTTGTTGATGGTCACGCCCTTGGCCGCGACGCCGCTGCGCGCCACGCCGGCCACGAAGCCCGTGAGGCCGCTGCGCGCGCCGTTCGACAGACCCAGCACCTCGATCGGCGACTTCACCGAGCTCGAGGTGATGTTGACGATGCGCCCGAAACCGCGCTCGGCCATGCCGTCGACCGTGGCCTTGATGAGCTCGATCGGCGTGAGCATGTTGGCGTCGACCGCCTTGATCCAGTCCTCGCGCTCCCAGTTGCGGAAGTCGCCGGGCGGCGGGCCGCCGGCATTGGTGACCACGATGTCGAAGGCGTGGCCCAGCGCGAACACCGCGGCGCGGCCGGCCTCGGTCGTGATGTCGGCCGCCACGGCCTTGACGAAGGGCGCGGGCGTACCCGCCGCCGTGGCCGCGTCGGCCAGCTGCTTGGCGGCCGCCTCGAGCGCCTCGGCGCCGCGCGCCACGATCACCACGTTGACGCCCTCGCGCACCAGCGCCTCGGCGCAGCCATAGCCCAACCCCTTGCTCGCGCCGCACACCAGCGCGGTCTTGCCTGCAATGCCCAGATCCATTTGTTCGACTCCAGAAGAGAAAGAAGAAAAGCGCGACGGCCTCAGCGGCCCTTGCGCGTGAAAACGAAGATGCCCGCGATCACCAGCGCCGTGCCGGCGGCGATCCAGGCGGTGAACGGTTCGCCGAGTATGACCACGCCCATGAGGATGGTCGACAATGGGCCGATCATGCCGGTCTGGGCGGCGATGGCCGGTCCGATGCGCTCGATGGCCATCATCACCATCAGCACCGGCACCGCGGTGCACAAGGTGGCGTTGAGCACCGACAGCCAGATCACCTCGGGCGCCACCTGCAGCGCCGCATCGAGTGGCCGCAGCAGTGCGAACTGCGCGAGGCAGAACAGGCAGGCCACGGTGGTCGCGAGGCCCACCAGCCGCAGCGATCCGAGGCGCTGCACGAATTCGCCGCTGTAGACCAGGTAGCCCGCATAGCTCACCGCGCTGAGGAAGACCAGGAACGCGCCCCAGGCCGCCGCGAGGCCGCCGCCCTTGCTCTCGCCGGCCAGCAGCTCGTGGCCGAACACCAGCAGCACGCCCGCGTAGCTGATGACCATGCCGATGAGCTGCGGCCGCGTGACGCGGCGGCGATAGAGCACCCAGCCGAAGAACAGCACCAGCGTGGGATTGAGATAGAGGATCAGCCGCTCGAAGCTGGCCGAGATGTAGGCCAGCCCGGCGAAGTCGAGGAAGCTCGCGAGGTAGTAGCCCGAGAAGCCCAGCCCGATCACGCCGAGCCAGTCGCGAAAGCTCAAGGCGGGCTTGCCGCGCCCGGCCCACCAGGCCATGAGCGCGAACAGCGGCAGCGCGAACAGCATGCGCAGCATGATCAGCGTCACGGCATCGACGCCGTGGCGATAGGCCAGCTTGACGATGATCGCCTTGCCGCTGAACGCGATCGCGCCCAGCGAGGCGAGGACGAGGCCGGGCGCGATGCGCTTCGCGCCGTCTGGAAGGGGAATGCCGGTGCTCGCGGCCGTCTTGGTCATCCCCCGATCATCGCGTGAAAGCTCAATACCCTGCTGCCGCTCCGTCTCGGCGCGGATCGCTGGCGGCCACGTAGCCCTCGACCGAGGGATCGCCCGCGCGCCAGATGAACTGGCCGGCACCGAAGTCCTGGTAGGAGTCGTTGATGACCTCGAGGTGGTGGCCCAGCCCGCGCAGGCCCTGCACGGTGGCCGGGTTCATCGCGGCCTCGACGTTGATCTCCATGCCGGCATTGAAGCGCCAGCGCGGTGCGTCGCAGGCGGCCTGCGGGTTCTGCTTGTAGTCGAGCATGCGCACCAGCGTCTGCATGTGGCCCTGGGGCTGCATGTTGCCGCCCATCACGCCGAAGCTCATCACCGGCTGGCCGTCCTTGGTGAGGAAGGCCGGGATGATGGTGTGGAACGGGCGCTTGCCCGGTGCCACCACGTTCGGGCTCTCGGCCTTGAGGCTGAAGCCGTGGCCGCGGTTCTGCAGGCTGATGCCGAACTCTGGCTCGACGCAGCCCGAGCCGAAGCCCATGTAGTTGCTCTGGATGAAGCTCACCATCATGCCGCTCTCGTCGGCCGCGGTAAGGTAGATGGTGCCGCCCTTCACGGGGTTGCCGGCCTTGAAGTCCTGCGCCTTGCTGCGGTCGATCAGCCGCGCGCGCGAAGCCAGATAGGCGTCGTCGAGCATCTGCTCGGTCGTGACCTCCATGGTCCCGCGCTCCGACACGTAGCGGTAGACGTCGGCGAAGGCCAGCTTCATGGCCTCGATCTGCAGATGCTGCGACTCGACCGAGTCGACCGGCAACGAGGCGATGTCGAACTTCTCGAGGATGCCCAGCGCGATCAGCGCCGCGATGCCCTGGCCGTTGGGCGGGATCTCGTGCAGCGTGTGGCCGCGGTAATCGCGCGAGATCGGCGTGACCCACTCGGGCTGGTAGGCCGCGAGGTCGGCCACGGTGAGCGCGCCGCCCTGCTCCCTGGAGAACTTCGCGAGCGCCTCGGCGATCTCGCCCGTGTAGTAAGCCTCGCCCTTGGTGCGGGCAATGGCCTTGAGCGCGCGCGCGGCGGCGGCGAAGCGGAACAGCTCGCCGACCTCGGGCGCGCGGCCCCAGGGCAGGAAGGCCTGGGCGAAGCCCGGCTGCGATTGCAGCAGCGGCGTGGCCGCGAGCCACTTGCCCTGCACCACCGGCGGCACCAGGTAGCCGCGCTCGGCGATGTCGATGGCCGGCGCCATCAGGTCGGCGAAGGGCAGCTTGCCGAAGCGCTCGCTGAGCGCGGCCCAGCCGCGCACCGCGCCCGGCACGGTGACCGAGTCGATGCCGCGCATCGGCGGCGTGGCGGCATCGGCGCCGTACTTGGCCCTGAAGTACTCGGGCGTCCAGGCCTTGGGCGCGGGGCCCGAGGCATTGAGGCCGTGCAGTGCCTTGCCGTCCCAGAGGATGCAGAAGGCATCGCTGCCCAGGCCGTTGCTCACCGGCTCGACCAGCGTCATGACCGCCGCGGTGGCGACGGCCGCGTCGACCGCGTTGCCGCCCTGCTGCAGGATGCGCAGGCCGGCCTGCGCGGCCAGCGGGTGCGAGGTCGACACCACGTTGCGCGCGAACACCGGGATGCGGGTGGAGGTGTAGGGGTTGCCGAAATCGAAGTTCAGGGCGGTCATGGCGGTCGTGCTCTCGTGTCTTCAGTCGTTGGTGATCTTGCGTTCGACGACGATCTTCTTCCACTTGGCGGCGTCGGCGGCCACCATCTTCGCGAACTGCTCGGGCGTGCCGGCGGTGGCGGGCTCGATGCCCAGGCGCGACAGCTTGTCCTTGACCTCGGGGTCGGCCAGCGCCTCGTTGGCGGCCTTGTTCACGCGCGCCACGATGTCGGGCGGCAGGCCCTTGGGACCGTAGAAGCCGAACCAGGTGTTCGACTCGAAGCCCGGCAGCGTGTCGGCGATCGGCGGCAGTTCGGGCGCGAGCGGGCTGCGCTTGAGCGTGGTCACGCCGAGTGCGCGCAACCGGCCATCGCGCACGTGCGGCATGCCGGTGGGCAGCGAGTCGAACAGCACCTCGACCTTGCCGCTGATCAGGTCGGGGATCGCGAGCGCCGTGCCCTTGTAGGGAATGTGGGTGACGAACACGCCGGCCTGCGCCTTGAACAGCTCGGCCGTGAGCTGCACGATGGTGCCGTTGCCGCTCGAGGCGTAGTTGAGCTTGCCGGGGTTCTTCTTCGCGTAGTCGATCCACTCGCGCACCGTCTTCGCGGGCGAGTTCACGGGCACCAGCATGATGCTCGGCGCGTCGCCCACATGCGCGATCGGCGTGAAGTCGCGCACCGTGTCGTAGGGCAGGCGGCTGGTGATGGCCGGGCCGATCGAGTGCGTGCTGGTGGTGGCCAGCAGCAGCGTGTAGCCGTCGGGCGCGGCCTTGGCCGCGAGGTCCGAGCCGATGGCGCCGCCGGCACCGGGCTTGTTGTCGACCACCAGCGTGGTGCCCAGCTTCTCGCCCATCTTCTGGCCCAGCGTGCGCGCGAACAGGTCGGTGGCGCCGGCCGCGGGAAAGGGCACGACCAGCCGGATCGGCTTGTTCGGGTAGCCCTGCGCGAGGCCGGTGGCCGGCGCGGCCAGGCACAGCGCGGCGAAGGCGGCCGCGAGGCCGTGGAGAAACTGGTGGCGTTGCATGGTGCTGGATTCCCTTCGCAAGATGGCGAACATTCGATGCTAAGCAGCGCGGGCGCATCAAGCCAGATAATCCCGCTTATTCAACTATGAGCACAATTTATGGCACGGATCGCCGCCGAGGAGGTTTCGCTGCAGCAGCTTCGCGCGCTCGCGGCGGTGGCCGAAACGGGCAGCTTCACGCTGGCCGCCGAGAGCCTGCAACTGACCCAGCCGGCCATCAGCCACCTTGTCAAGCGCATGGAGGAGGACCTGGGCCAGCCGCTGGTGGTGCGCGGGCGCCGCATCCGCATGACCGATGCCGGCCAGATGATGGTCGACACGGCGGTGCGCGCGCTGCGGCTGATCGATGAGTCGGTCAATGCCTGCCGCTCGCAGGCGCAGTTGCGCGAGGGCCGCGTCGTGCTGGCGGTGGGCCATCTCACGGCCGGCGCGCTGATGCCGCCGCTGCTCGGGCGCTTCGCGCAGAAGCACCCCAAGCTCGCCACCACGCTGCTCGACAGCACCGCCGAGCAGATGATCTCGCGCATCCTCTCGCAGGAGGCCGACCTCGGCTTCGGCTCCGACATCGGCCAGGCCCATTCGGAGCTCGCGACCGAGCCGCTGTTCGTCGAGCGCATGGCGCTGTTCGTGCGCGAGGACCATCCGCTCGCGCAGCGCAGCAGCATCGAGGCGCGGCAGCTCGAGGCCCTGCCCTTCATCCACGTCAACCCCGACGCCAACGTCTGGCGCGCGGTGAGCCGCCAGCTCTCGAGCGTGGCCAACGTCTACCCGCAGGTGGCGCACCACGTGTCGATGCTCTCCACCGCCTTCGGCCTGATCCAGGCCGGCGCGGGCGTGGCGCTGCTGCCGCGCTACGTCGAGGTGCTGATGCCGCCGAACCTGCGCGCGCTCGCGGTCACGCGGCCGGTGCTCGAGTACCCGCTGGTGGCGGTACGGCTGGCCAAGCATCCGCTGAGCCCGGCCGCGATGGCCTTCCTCGACATCGCGCGGCAGCACCTGAAGCCGCGCACGGCGAAGGGCTGAACGGCCTTCGCCAAAAACGAACGGCGCCCGCAGGCGCCGTTGGCTGGAGCGAGCCCGGCACGCGTGCCGGGCGGTCGTCGATCACTCCTCGACGAAGGCTTCCTCGCGCTTCGACTTCACGGCCGGCAGCAGCACGATGACGAGCAGCAGCAAGGCGGCAGCCAGCAGGCCGGCGGAGATCGGGCGCGTGATGAACACGGTCCAGTCGCCGCGCGACAGCAGCAGCGAGCGGCGCAGGTTCTCTTCCATCATCGGGCCCAGGATGAAGCCCAGCAGCAGCGGCGCGGGTTCGCAGCCGAGCTTGAAGAAGGTGTAGCCCACGAAGCCGAAGATGCCCACCATCCAGATGTCGAAGGTGTTGTTGTTGGTCGAGTACACGCCGATGGCACAGAACAGCACGATCGCCGGGAACAGGTACTTGTAGGGCACCGACAGCAGCTTGATCCACATGCCGATCAGCGGCAGGTTCAGGATGATCAGCATCGCGTTGCCGATCCACATCGAGGCGATCAGGCCCCAGAACAGCTCGGGGTTGCTGGTCATGACCTGCGGGCCCGGCTGGATGTTGTGGATCGTCATCGCGCCCACCATCAGCGCCATCACGGCGTTGGGCGGAATGCCCAGCGTCAGCAGCGGAATGAAGGAGGTCTGCGCGCCGGCGTTGTTGGCCGACTCGGGAGCCGCCACGCCGCGGATGTTGCCCTTGCCGAAGGGCACTTCGCCCGGCTTCAGCTTGGTCTTCTTCTCGATGGTGTAGGCCGCGAAGGCCGCCAGCAGCGCGCCGCCGCCGGGCAGGATGCCCAGGGCCGAACCGAGGGCCGTGCCGCGCAGCACCGCGGGCACCATGCGCTTGAAGTCTTCCTTGGTCGGGAACAGGCCCTTCACCTTGGCGGTGAACACTTCGCGCTCTTCATCGGGACGCGAGAGGTTCGCGATGATTTCGCCGTAGCCGAACACGCCCATGGCGATGGCCACGAAGCCGATGCCGTCGGTCAGTTCGGGAATGTCGAAGCTGAAGCGCGCCACGCCCGAGTTCACGTCGGTGCCCACCAGGCCCAGCAGCAGGCCCAGCACGATCATCGCGATCGCCTTGAGCAGCGAACCCGAAGCCAGCACCACGGCGCCGATCAGGCCCAGGATCATCAGCGAGAAGTATTCGGCCGGGCCGAACTTGAAGGCCAGCTCGGTCAGCGGCGGCGCGAAGGCGGCCAGGATCAGCGTACCGACGCAGCCCGCGAAGAACGAGCCGAGGCCCGCCGCGGCGAGTGCCGGCCCCGCCCGGCCCTTGCGCGCCATCTGGTAGCCGTCGATCACTGTCACCACTGATGATGACTCCCCTGGCAGGTTCACCAGGATGGCGGTGGTGGAGCCGCCGTACTGCGCGCCGTAGTAGATGCCGGCCAGCATGATCAGGGCCGACACCGGGGGCAGCGCGTAGGTCGCGGGCAGCAGCATCGCGATGGTCGCGACGGGGCCGATGCCGGGCAGCACGCCGATCAGCGTGCCCAGGATGCAGCCGACCAGGCAGTACAGCAGGTTCGTGAAGGTGAACGCGACGCCGAAGCCGGTCGAGAGGTTTTGAAAGAGTTCCATGGTGCTTGCGTCCTCAGCCGATGAAGGTCGGCCAGACCTGGATCTGGAGCTTGAGCGCCCAGATGAAGGCGATGTAGCTGCCGACCGCCAGCACGGTGGCCAGGATCAGCACGCTGGGCAACTTGAACTCGTGGCCCGCGAGGCTGGCGATGATCACCAGCGCGTAGATCGCGATGATCAGGCCCATGGCCGGCACGCCGAAGCTCGGCAGACCGCCCAGCAGGATGCCGAACACGAGGTTGGCGCCGAGAATCAGCACCACCTGCCGCCAGGCCCACTTGCCGATCTTGTCGCCCGTGGTGGTTTCGACGGTCATGCCACTGAACATGATGCCCAGGCCGATCACCGCCATCAGGATACCGAGCACCAGCGGGAAGTAGCCGGGACCCATGCGAGCACCGGTGCCCACGCTGTAGTTGGTGGCGCCCCAAGCGAAGGCGACCCCGACCACGGTGAACATCAGTCCCGAGAAAAAGTCTTTCTGACTTTTGATTTTCACGAACAGTCTCCTCGAACAAATTTCGATGCGGGATTGTGGAGTCAGGTGGAAGTCAGCCCCATGTGGGTTCCACCTACCGAGAACTTAGGGATAACCCCGGTGCACGAGGCGCCTCGGATGTAGGTGGTTCGTATTCGGCGCGGGGCTGCGCCGGGGACGGTTCAAGCGTCGAGCGGCGGGGTCGCGCTCAGCACTTCCTCGATCGTGGTCAGGCCCTCGGCCACGCGCAGCGCGCCCGCGAGGCGCAGCGGCCGCATGCCGTCGACCACGGCCTGGCGCCGCAGCGCCGAGAGGTTCGGTTCCTTCGTGACCTCGGAGCGGAAGGTCTCGCTGATGCTCAGCAGTTCGTACAGGCCCATGCGGCCCATGTAGCCGGTCATGCGGCAGTCGACGCAACCCACCGGCTTGTAGGCGCGCACCGAGCCCGTGATCTGCCACGGCTTGACGATGGCCTCGAGCTTCTCGCGCGTGATGCCGTCGTCGGGCTGCTTGCAGTGCGGGCACAGGGTGCGCACCAGCCGCTGCGCGAGCACGCCCAGCATCACGGCGTTGATGAGGTACGAGGGCACGCCGAGTTCCATCAGCCGCGTGATGGCGCTGGGCGCGTCGTTGGTGTGCAGGGTGCTGAACACGAGGTGGCCGGTCAGCGCGGCCTGCACCGCCATCTCGGCGGTGGCGAGGTCGCGGATCTCGCCGACCATGATGATGTCCGGGTCCTGCCGCATCAGCGCGCGCAGGCCCTCGGTGAAACCGAAGTCGAGTTGCGGTTGCACCTGCGTCTGGTTGAACGCGGGCTCGATCATCTCGATCGGGTCCTCGACGGTGCTGACGTTGACCTCCTCGGTCGCCACGCGCTTGAGCGTGGAGTACAGCGTGGTGGTCTTGCCCGAGCCCGTGGGGCCGGTCACGAGGATGATGCCGTTGGGCCGCGTGACGAGCTGCTCCCAGCGCTGCGCATCGTGCTGCGCGAAGCCGAGCGCGTCGAGGTCCTTGACCGCGGTGTCGGGGTCGAAGATCCGCATCACCATCTTCTCGCCGAAAGCGGTGGGCAAGGTCGACAGCCGCATCTCGACCTCTTCGCCGCGCATGTTGCGGGTCTTGATGCGGCCGTCGAGCGGACGGCGCTTCTCCACCACGTCCATGCGGCCCAGCAGCTTGATGCGCGCGACCATCGCGTTCATCACGCCCATCGGCATCTGGTAGGCCGGATGCAGCACGCCGTCGATGCGGAAGCGGATCACGCCCAGCTCGCGGCGCGGCTCGAGGTGGATGTCGCTCGCGCGCTGGCTGAAGGCGTACTGCCACAGCCAGTCGACCACCTGCACCACGCCCTGGTCGTTGGCATCGAGCTGCTTGTTGCTCTTGCCGAGCTCGACCAGCTGCTCGAAGCTCGCGCCGCCGGTGTTGCCGCCGGCCTTCTGCGCGGCGCGCACCGACTTCGCGAGCGCGAAGAACTCGGCCGTGTAGCGCTGGATCTCGGCCGGGTTCGCGACCACGCGCCGCACCGCGCGTCGCGACTGGCGCTCGACCTCGGAGATCCAGTCGGTGAGGAAGGGCTCGGCCGTGGCCACCACCACCTCGTTGGGCAGCACCTGCACCGGCAGCACCTTGTGGCGCTCGGCATAGGCCGCGCTCATGGTGTCGGCCACCTTGCCCACGTCGACCTTGAGCGGATCGATGCGCAGATAGGACAGGCCCGCGCGGCCCGCGAGCCACTGCGCGAGCGTCTCGAGGTCGAGCGGCTTGCTGTCGCTCTCGCGCGTCATCGCGACGTTGGCCAGTCGCACCAGCGGATGCTGGCGGCTCTCGCCCTGGGCGCAGCGCGCGATGGTGCGCTTGGCTTCCGACGGCGAGATGACACCGTCGGCGGCCAGCCATTCGATCATGCGGCGCAGCTCGAGCGGGCCCTCGTGGCGGATGGTTGCCGGTGCGGCGGAAGCGGGAACGGCGCTCATGGATTCAGATGGAAAGGACCGGCTTGAAGACCCGCAGCCACTTGGGCGCGGGCAGGCCCCAGCGAGTCTGGATGGTTTGGGCACGCTCGGCAAGCGCCTCGCGCTTGGGCCGGCTGGGCTGGCGCTGCGCGAGCACCACCGTGTTGCCCTCGCGCGTCGGCTTGAAGGCCCAGACCGCGTCGACGCCGAAGGCGGCCTGGATCTTCTCGAGGCTGCGTTCGTAGCTCGACGAGCGGCCGAAGAGGTTGACCGTCATCGCGCCGTCCTCGGTGAGCAGCGCGCGGCAGTCGGCATAGAAGTCCTCGCTGTCGAGCACCGGCGCGGCGGCCTCGTGGTCGTAGAGGTCGACCTGCAGCGCATCGACCGTGCCCTGCCATTCGGGTCGGCGGATCTCCTCGGCCGCGTCGGCGATCACCACGCGCAGCTTGGCGTCGTCGGGCGGCAGCTTGAACCAGCCGCGGCAAGCCGACACCACCTGCGGGTTGAGCTCGACCGCGGTGGTGCGCATGCGCAAGGTCTTGCGGCAGAACTTGGTGAGCGTGGCCGCGCCCAGGCCGAGCTGCATCGCATGGCGGTTGCCGATGCCGGTGCCGTCAACGAACAGCAGCCAGGCCATCATGCGCTGCACGTACTCGAGCTCGATCTCGTAGGGCGCGTCCAGCTTCATCGAGCCCTGGACCCATTCGGTGCCCAGGTGCAGGTAGCGGATGTCGCCCCAGTCGGAGAAGTTGACCTCGGGCAGTTCGGCGGGAAGGCGGGAAGTGGATTGCTTGCGTGCGGCCATCAGACCAGTCCATGGACAGAGAAGACCTCGCGCCATGCGGCGAGCTTGCGCTCGAAGCTCCACGACGCATTGGCCGGGCTGGTGGAAGGCAGTGGGTAAACCGGCACGCCCAGGGTTCGGGTGTGCCGGGCGTGCTTGAAGCTCTCGCCGCCGTTGTGGGCCACGGCCGCCAGCTTCGGCAGGTGCAGCGCCGCGATGTCGTTGGGCACCGCCGCGCGGATCGCCGAGTCGAGGCTGCCCTCGCGCTCGCAGGCCGCATAGACGTCCCACACGCCGAGGCCGTGCGCCAGCAGCCAATCGCTACGCTTTTGATAGCTATCGACTCCCGTGGGGAGCGGGTCGTGGGGCCACAGGGCTTGCAAGATTTTCCAGAACTGGTTTTGCGGGTGCGCATAATACTGCCGCTGTTCCAGCGATCTCGCGCCCGGAAAGCTGCCGAGGATCAACACCACGGTGGCGGGCGAGACGATCGGTGCCAGCCCCGTGAGCACGGCGCCCGCTGCCGCAACGGCGGGTTCCGCCGCTGCTCGTTTGTGAATGGGGGCGCGGTCGGACCGGGTCGAAGGTTTTTGGGGTTTGGATCGAGTCACCGCGCCTGTACCGGAGGATGGAGATTCATGAACACGGAAGCCGTCTGGACTTTTCTCAGTACGCAAGGCGCCGATTTTGGCCTCAAGGTGCTCGGCGCGATCGCCGCCTGGCTGGTGGGCCGATGGTTGATCGGGTTCGCGCTGCGCTTCGTGCGCGTCGGCCTCGAGCGCGGCCGGCGTGTCGATCCGACACTGAGCCACTACCTGGTGTCGATCCTCAGCGTGCTGCTGAACATCGTGCTGATCCTCGCGATCCTCGACATGTTCGGCGTCAAGACCACCTCCTTCGCGGCGCTGCTCGCGGGCGCGGGGCTGGCGATCGGCACCGCCTGGGGCGGGCTGCTCACGCACTTCGCGGCCGGCGTGTTCCTGCAGGTGCTGCGGCCGTACAAGGTGGGCGACTACGTGACCATCGGCGGCGTGAACGGCACGGTGCAGGAGCTCGGGCTGTTCGGCACCACGCTGATCACGCCCGACAACGTGACCGCCACGGTGGGCAACAACAAGGTGCTCTCGGACACCATCCAGAACTTCAGCACCCTCGCCTTCCGGCGCGTCGACACCACGGCCAAGGTGGCCAACGGCGTCGACGTGAACCAGGCCATCGAGCTGCTGCGCCAGGCCGTGCAGGCCATCCCCAACGTGGCGACGCAGCCGCCGCCCGACGTGGAGATCCTGCAGTTCACGCCCGAGGGGCCGCTGCTGGCGGTGCGGCCCTATACCCACACCGACCACTACTGGCAGGTCTACTTCGACACCCACAAGGCGATCGTGAAGACCTTCGGCGCGGCCGGCTACCCGACGCCCGAGACGCCGGTGCTGCATCGCACGGCGCCGGACACGGCACCCAAGCCGGCCTGAGCGGGCCCAAAAGAAAACCCGCCGAGGCGGGTCTTCGTTGCGGTCGCGGCGCGACGGCCTGCTTGCTTACTTCTTGGCGGCTTCGTTCTCGGCCGTGCCCGGGATCTTCTCGCCGATGGCGTGACCCGTGCTGCGCATGCCGTCAGCCGTCTTGTGGCCGGCATTCTCGACCACTTCACCGGTCTTGGTGGCGGCCTTCTTGGTGGCGTGGGTGGCCTTCTTGGTGGTTTTCTTGGTCGCGTCCCAGGTCTTTTCGGCGCCCGACTCGGTCGCGTTGGCGGCCTTCTTGGTCGTGCGCTTGGTCGCGTCCCAGGCCTTCTCGGCGCCGCGCTCGGTCGCGTTCACGGCGCGCTTGGTGGTGTCCTTGGTCGCGTCATAGGCGTCCTTGCCGGCTTCCTTCACCTTCTCGGTGGTCGAGGGTTCGGCCGTCGCTGGCGCGGTGGTCTGTGCCACGGCGGAGAGGCCCACGGCACCGAAGGCCAGGGCGAGCACGACGGGAAGGGTGCGAGCGAAAGTTGCTTTCATGGATGAACTCCTTTTCTTGGATGAAATGCTGGGAGCCGGTGTCGTTCGACATCGGTGACGAAGGTCGTCACCCCTGTCCAACGAAGCTCCACGGTTCAAGGATGACAGCAAATGCAGGCCCGGAAAGCACTTGAACCCAAGTCAAGGCATTGGCCTACGGCGCGGGTAAGAACCCCTCCGACAGGTCCAGCAGACTTTGGAGCTTCGGCATCGCTTCGATGGCATTTCGCGTGGTTTTTTCGGCCAGTTCATCGACCACGATGCCGCGCAATCGAGCCACCACCTCGGCGATGCGCGGCAGTTCGCCGGGCTCGTTGCGGCCCTGCGCCTCGCCCGCGTCGCGCTGCGCCTGCGTGCGGTAGAGCCAGTGCGGCTGGATGTCGGGCGCGTCGGTCTCCATCACCAGCGCCTCGACCGGCAAGGTGGCCGCGAGCCGGCGCAGTTGCAGCGCGCGCTCGAAGGTCACGGCGCCGCCGAAGCCCAGCCTGAGCCCGAGCGCGATGCAGGCTTGCGCCTGCTGCTCGCTGCCGTTGAAGGCATGCGCGATGCCGCGCCAGGGCTGCCCGCCGGCGGTCTGCCGCAGGTGCTTGAGCACCTTGTCGACCGAGCGCCGCACATGGATCAGCACCGGCAGTCCGTGCTTGCGCGCCAATTGCAACTGAGTGTGAAAGAAGTGCTGTTGCTTGTCGTCGTCGAGGTGCTCGACGAAGTAGTCGAGCCCGATCTCGCCGACCGCCACCAGCCGCGGATCGTCGCGCCGCGCGCTTAATTCGGCGTCGAGCAGGGCCAGGTCCTCTTCCTTGGCATCGCCCGTGCACAGCGGATGGATGCCCAGCGCATAGGCGTCGCCCTGGCGCTCGGCGAGCTCGCGCACGGTCGCGAAATTGAAGGCGGCCACCGCCGGGATCACGCACAGCGCGACGCCGCGCTCGGCCGCGCGGGCGCGGATCACGGGCATCTCCGCACCGAATTCGGGCGCGTCGAGGTGGCAGTGGGTGTCGACGAAACGAGCCATCGCGCGATGATGCCCGAAGGGATGCAAGGCAGAAGAAAGCGTGCTACTGTGGCTTTCATCACGCGACACCCCTTTTGCCGGAGGTCCACCCCATGCGCAGGCCCGCCATGTACAGCCGCTCGCCACGCACGCCGAACGCGTCCGATGACGGGTCCCCCGCGCCGGCGGTCGTCGATCCCGCTGTGGCCGAGGCGCAGGCAGCGCCTCCCGCGCGCCAGGGCTGGCAGCCCGGCCGCCGCAGCTTCGCGCTGCTGAGCCTCGCGCTGTGCGCGGCCCTCGCGGCCGGCGGCGCGGCCTGGTGGCAGCGCGGCAATGCGCGCCAGCTCACGCAGAAGGACATCGACGCGGCCGTGCTGCGCACGCTGCAGACCAACACCCTGCCCTCGCCCGCCGCCAAGGCCGCCGACATCGTGCGGCCCTCGGTGGTGCGCGTGGTCGGCTACGGCCCCGAGAAGGCCACGCCCGAGGCCAAGACGCAGAAGCGCGGCCGCAACATGGCCAAGGGCAAGTCGCCCGAGGCACCGGCCGACGACGGCCCGCCGGGCCAGGTCGAGCGCGGCGTGGGCACCGGCGTGGTGATCGTCGACAAGGGCGTGATCCTCACCAACCTGCACGTGGTCGCGGGCTCCGAGACCATCAAGGTGACCTTCGCCGACGGCCTGGAGGCGCCGGCCGTCATCACCGGCGTGCAGCCCGAGAACGACCTCGCGGTGCTGCAGGCGCAGAAGATTCCCGACGACCTGATCCCGGCCGTGATGCGCTCGACCGCCGACCTGCGGCCCGGCGACCAGGTGGCCGCGGTGGGCTTCCCCTTCGGCATCGGCCCCTCGGTGTCGGCCGGCGTGGTGTCGGGCCTCAAGCGCTCGTTCCGCTCGCCCGAGGGCAAGCAGGAGCTCGGCAACCTGATCCAGTTCGACGCGGCCGCCAACCCCGGCAATTCGGGCGGCCCGCTGGTCAACATGGACGGCGAGGTGCTCGGCATCGTCACCGCCATCCTCAATCCCACGCAGCAGCGCACCTTCATCGGCATCGGCTTCGCGGTGCCGATCGAGAACGCGGCCTCGGCGGCCGGTTCGCCACCGTTCTGATCCCCTCTTCCTTTTTTCGACCCAGAAAGAGCCCCGAATGAGCAGCACCGAGACCTCCTCCTTCGCCACGCCCGCCAGCACCGCCGAGCTGATGGAGCAGATCCTCTACCAGGTGAAGCGCGTGGTGGTGGGCCAGGACCGCTTCCTCGAGCGCGTGATGGTCGCGATGCTCGCGGGCGGCCACCTGCTGGTCGAAGGCGTGCCGGGCCTCGCGAAGACGCTGACCGTGAAGACGCTGGCCGACACCGTGCAGGGCCAGTTCAAGCGCATCCAGTTCACGCCCGACCTGGTGCCCTCCGACCTCGTGGGCACGCGCATCTACAACCAGAAGACCGGCGACTTCAGCACCTCGCTGGGCCCGGTGTTCGCCAACCTGCTGCTGGCCGACGAAATCAACCGCGCGCCGGCCAAGGTGCAGAGCGCGCTGCTCGAGGTGATGCAGGAGCGCCAGGTCACGATCGCGGGCGAGACGCACAAGGTGCCGCGCCCCTTCCTCGTGATGGCGACGCAGAACCCGATCGAGACCGAGGGCACCTATCCGCTGCCCGAGGCCCAGGTCGACCGCTTCATGATGAAGGTGCTGGTCGACTACCCGACCGACGAGGAGGAGTTCGTGATCGTGCAGCGCGTGATCGGCCCGCCGGTCGAGGCCGTGCCGGTCGCCACCACCGAACAGCTCGCGGCGCTGCAGGCCGAGGCGCGGCGCGTGTACGTCGATCCCTCCCTGATCCAGTACGCGGTGAAGCTGGTCTCGGCCACGCGCACGCCCGACAGGCACGGGCTCAAGGACATGGGCCGCTTCATCACCTTCGGCGCCAGCCCGCGCGCGAGCATCAGCCTGACCGAGGGCGCGCGCGCCCTGGCGCTGCTGCGCGGGCGCAGCTACGCGCTGCCCGAGGACATGACCGCGCTGGTGCCCGACGTGCTGCGCCACCGCGTGACGCTGTCCTACGAGGGCCTGTCCGAGGGCCTGACGCCCGACGGCCTGATCGAGAAGATCATGCGTGCGGTGCCCGCGCCGCCGAAGCCGCTCGAGCACGAGAAGCTCGCCGCCTGAACCCGGATCACCCCACACGACCCGCCATGAAGAAAAGCTGGTGGCGCAAGGCCCCCGAGGCCGCCGCGAACGACGAACGCCCCGCGCTCGAGGCGGGCGGCGCCGAGCGCGCGCTGCGCCGCCTCGAATGGACCGTGATCCGCCGCCTCGACGGCCTGCTGCAGGGCGACTACCGCACGCTGATGCGCGGCACCGGCCTCGATCTGGCCGACCTGCGCGAATACCAGTTGCACGACGACGTGCGCCACATCGACTGGAACGTCACGGCGCGGCTGCAGACGCCGCATGTGCGCGTCTTCACCGAGGACCGCGAGATGTCGGCCTGGTTCGTGCTCGACCTGAGCCGCTCGGTCGACTTCGGCTCGGGCCTGAAGGCCAAGCGCGAGATCTCGGCCGGCTTCGTCGGCGTGCTGGCGCGCCTGCTCACGCGCCACGGCAACCGCGTCGGCGCGCTGGTCTACGGCCACGACCTCGAGGCCGTGATCCCGCCGCGTAGCGGCCGGCGCCATGTGCTGCACCTGCTGCATGCGATGGAGCGCCGCGCCGACCAGGCCGACAAGGCGCCACCGCAGAAGGGCATGACCCGGCTCGACGACCTGCTGAAGTCGGCCGCCACCCTGATGCCGCGCCGCTCGACCGTGTTCGTGGTGTCCGACTTTTTGAGCGAGCCCGGCTGGGAGAAGCCGCTGGGCCAGCTGGTGCAGCGCCACGAGGTGGTGGCCGTGCGCCTGTTCGACCCGCTCGAGCTCGACATGCCCGACCTGGGCCTGGTGCCGCTGCGCGACGCCGAGACCGGCGAGCAGCTCTGGGTCGATACCCACGATGCGGGCTTTCGCCGCCGCTTCGCGCGCATCGCCCGCGAGCGCGAGGATGCGCTGCGCGGCGCGCTGGCCCGTGCCGGGGTCGACACGCTGGAGCTGTCGACCGCCGACGACCTGGTCGAGGCGATCGTGCGCTTCGCCGACATGCGCAAGCGGCGCGTGCGCAGCTCGGGCGCGGCGCGAGTAAAGGCGGTGGCCGCATGACGATTACCGGGTATATCGAGTTGACGTTGGCGACGACGAGCGCGAGGATTTCGCCGTGACCTTCCTCTGGCCCCAATTCCTCTGGCTGCTGCTGGCGCTGCCGCTGCTGGTGCTGCTCTACCTGTGGCTGCTGCGCCGCAAGAAGAAGCTCGCGGTGCGCTACGCCAGCCTCTCGATCGTGCGCGAGGCAATGGGCACCGGCCAGAGCATCCGGCGCCATGTGCCGCCGTTCCTGTTCCTGCTCGCGCTGGCCGCGATGCTGGTGGCGGCCGCGCGGCCGATGGCGGTGGTGATGCTGCCGTCGAACCAGCAGACCATCATCCTCGCGATGGACGTCTCGGGCAGCATGCGCGCCGCCGACGTGCTGCCGAACCGGCTGGTGGCGGCGCAGGATGCCGCCAAGAGCTTCATCAAGGACCTGCCGCGCAACGTGAAGGTCGGCATCGTCGCCTTCGCGGGCAGCGCGCAGGTGGCACAGCTGCCCACCACCAACCACGACGACCTCGTGACCGCGATCGACAGCTTCCAGCTGCAGCGCGCCACGGCCACCGGCAATGCCATCGTGGTGTCGCTCGCCACCCTGTTCCCCGAGGCCGGCATCGACGTCTCGCAGTTCAGCGCACCGAGCCGCCAGCGCGGCGTGGCCATCGACCAGGCCGACAAGCCGGCCAAGGAGTTCACGCCGGTCGCGCCGGGCTCCTTCACCTCGGCCGCGATCATCATGCTGACCGACGGCCAGCGCACCACCGGCGTCGATCCGCTCGACGCGGCCAAGGCCGCGGCCGACCGCGGCGTGCGCATCTACACCGTGGGCATCGGCACGGTCGACGGCGAGACCATCGGCTTCGAAGGCTGGTCGATGCGCGTGCGGCTCGACGAGGAAACCCTCAAGGCCGTCGCCAGCAAGACCCAGGCCGACTACTTCTATGCCGGCACCGCCGCCGACCTGAAGAAGGTCTACGAGACGCTGAGCTCGCGGCTCACGGTCGAGAAGAAGGAAACCGAGATCTCGGCGCTGTTCGCGCTCGGCGCCGCGGTGCTCACGCTGCTGTCGGCCGGGCTCTCGCTGCTCTGGTTCAACCGGATTCTCTAGGGCGGCGCCCTCTCAGGCCTTCGCCATTCCCTCGATCCCCGCGAGCACCTCGCGCAGGATCTCCTCGGACAGCGCCTCGTCGTTCATCGCGCGCGCCAGCACCAGAGCGCCGGTCATCGCCGCCACCGCGCGGATCGCGTCGCCGCGCGCATCGGCGTTCTTGCGCGTACGCCAGGGAAAGAACTTCGCGAAGCGCTCGATGCTCGCTTTCATGTGCGCGGTGAGCGAAGGCGCGGTGACCTGCTTCTGCGCCGTCTGGGCCGAGAAGGCCGCGAGCAGGCAGCCGTCGCCGGGCGCATCGCGGTGCGACACGCTGAGGTAGGCGCGCACGTAGTCGACCATGCCGTTGGGCAGCCGGGTGGCGGCGTCGAGGTCGGCGAGCGAATGCGCCGACGCATGGTCGACGCACTCGGCCATCAGCGCTTCCTTCGAGTCGAAGTGGTTGTAGAACGGGCCGTGCGTGAGGCCCGTGGCCTTCATGATCTCGCTCACGCTGACGCCGCCGAAGCCGCGCTCGCGGAACAGGCGCGAGGCCTCGCCCAGGATCTTCTGATGCTTTTCGGCGGTTTCCGCTGCGGGGTATCGCATGTGACCTCATCCTCTTTCCGGGTACTTCCAGACCCTGGTTGACGCTATTCATGATAGGCATCATGCTTCGCACCGTCAAACATGATCACCATCATGCTTAACGACGAAGAGCCTTTGGAAGCGGTCGCCGACCGCGCGGGCACCCCGATTTCTTTCTGGAGAACGACATGAGCGATCAAGCGAACAACACCTCCGCCCACCCCGGCACCGCGGTGGTGACCGGCGCCTCCGCCGGCCTGGGCCGGCTCTTCGCCGACCGGCTGGCGCGCCGCGGCCACGACCTGCTGCTGGTGGCGCGCCGCGGCGACCGCCTCGACGAAGCCGCCAAGGCGCTGCGCAGCCAGTACGGCGTGACGGTCAACACCCTGGTGGCCGACCTCGGCGCCGCCGCCGACCTCGAGCGCGTGGCGCAGGCCATCGCCGCCGATGCCTCGATCACGCTGCTGGTCAACAACGCCGGCACCTCCACGCTGGCGCCGGTGCTCGCGACCGCGCCCGCCTCAGCGCAGTCGATGATCGACGTCAACGTCACCGCGCTGGCGCGGCTGAGCCTGGTGGCGCTCGCGGGCTTCAAGGCGCGCGACCGCGGCACGCTGATCAACATCGGCTCGGTGCTGGGCTTCCACACGCTGCCGATCAGCAGCATCTACAGCGGCACCAAGGGCTTCGTGCTGAACTTCACGCGCGGCCTGCAGGAGGAAGTGGCGGGCAGCGGCGTGCGCGTGCAGCTGGTGCTGCCCGCGGCCACCGCCACCGACATCTGGGAGCTGTCGGGCGTGCCGGTCACGAACCTCGATCCCGCGCACGTGATGACGGCCGAGCACTGCGTCGATGCCGCCATCGCCGGCCTCGACCTCGGCGAGCCGATCACCATGCCCTCGGTGGACGACTACGCGCCGCTGTTCGCGGCCTACGACGACGCGCGTGCCCAACTCTTCGGCGCCTCGCAGAACGGCACGCCGGCCGCGCGCTACGCCGGCGCGGCGCGCTGAAGTTCCGCGCCCTCAGGCCGCCGGCTTCGGCTTCTTCTTCGCGCGTGCCGGCGGCGCCTTCACGGCACCGATGCCGCCGAGGAACAGGTCGGCCACCACCGGCGCGATCGAGGCATGGTCGAGCTGGCCGCCGGGCTTCATCCAGGTGAACATCCAGTTGATCATGCCGAACAGCAGCATGGTCAGCGGCTTGGCGAGGTCGTCG
Organism: Variovorax sp. PDC80; assembly: GCF_900115375.1. Taxonomy (NCBI): domain Bacteria; kingdom Pseudomonadati; phylum Pseudomonadota; class Betaproteobacteria; order Burkholderiales; family Comamonadaceae; genus Variovorax; species Variovorax sp. PDC80. The sequence continues at coordinate 25,709 of NZ_FOWG01000013.1, forward strand.
CTCGGCGTGCCCGGGCGCAGCGCGGCCACCGCGCGCGCGAAGCCCGCGACCACCTCGCGCTCCTTGTCGAGCACGCGCTCGCGGTCCTCCTCCTCGAGGAAGCGCACGTCGTCGGTCAGCACACGGTGCGCGTCCTGGGCGCCCGCGTACTCCTCGACGATGCGGTAGATGAAGCGCCGCAGCCGCTCCTCGTCGGTCTGCGTCGAGGCCTCCTCCTCGGCCACCAGCGCCGCCAGCTTGGAGACGTGCGTCTCGGCGATGCTGATCAGCAGGCTGCGCTTGTCCTTGTAGTAGTGGTAGAGCGTGGCCTTCGAGAGATTGCAGGCCTCGGCCACCTGGTTCATCGAGGTGGCCGGGTAACCCTGGCGCGCGAACAGCCGCGCGGCCCGCTCGAGGATGAGCTCGCGCTGGTCGTCGTAGCTGGCGGATCTTCCTCTGGGCATCGGTGTTCTTTCTGTTCTGGCGTTGAGAGGGTGTGACGGGCAGCGCGCGATCCTAGCTGCGCTTGGTCGCAATCAGCGGCTTGACGTCGATCGCCGGCAGCCGCGGCCGCCCGGCCTCGACCTGCGCCAGCGGCTCGACCTCGCGCATCGTCGCGAGGCTGCGCACCGCGAGCGCCTGGTAGACCTGCGTGCCCTCGAGCTTCCACGCGATCTCGGCCTCGCTCAGTTCACGCTTCACGCGCGCGGGCATGCCCGCCACCAGCGTGCGCGGCGGCACCTTCATGCCGGCCGGCACGAAGGCGCTGGCGGCCACGATGGCTTTCTCGCCGATCTCGGCCTCGTCCATCACCACCGCGTTCATGCCCACCATGGCGTCGCGCCGCACCACGCAGCTGTGCAGGATCGCGCCATGGCCGATGTGGCCATTGACCTCGATCACCGTGTCGTTGTCGGGAAAGCCGTGCACGCAGCAGTTGTCCTGCAGGTTCGAGCCCTCCTCCAGCACGATGCGGCCGAAATCGCCGCGCAGGCTGGCGCAGGGGCCGACATAGCAGTTCGGGCCCACGATCACGTCGCCGATCAGCACGGCGGACGGATGCACGTAGGCGGTGGGGTCGACGACGGGGATCACGCCGTCGATGGCGTAGCTGGGCATGGGTGCGGTCTCCTGTGGGGTGCCGGTCCTTCGTCTCGCGATTCAGGGTTTTCCCTGAATGCTTTGGACTTGTGCCGGATTCGTTCGCCATCCTAAAATCTACCGAACGGTCGGTCAATAGTAATTGACCCGAAGTCATCCCCCCCACAGATGAGAGACAAGCCCATGTCGGAACCCCTGGTCCTCGTCGGCAATGCCGGCGCCGTCCGCACACTGAGCCTCAACCGCCCCGCGGCGCTCAACAGCTTCACGAGCGAACTGCACGCCGAACTGCTGGCGGCGCTCGAAGCGGCCGCCGCCGATGCCGACGTGCGCTGCGTGGTGCTGACCGGCGCCGGCCGCGCCTTCTGCGCCGGCCAGGACCTCGCCGACCCGATGGTCGCGCCCGACACCAGCCCCGGCGCCACGCCCAAGGACCTGGGCCATGTCATCGAGAAGCTCTACGGCCCGCTGGTCAAGCGCATCCGCACCATGCCCGTGCCCGTGGTGGCCGCGGTCAACGGCGTGGCCGCCGGCGCCGGCGCCAACCTCGCGCTGTGCTGCGACCTGGTGCTCGCCGCGCGCTCGGCCAGCTTCATTCAGGCCTTCACCAAGATCGGCCTGGTGCCCGATACCGGCGGCACCTGGCTGCTGCCGCGGCTCGTGGGCCCGGCGCGCGCGCTGGGCATCGCGATGCTCGGCGACAAGCTGCCGGCCGAGGAAGCCGCGCGCATCGGCCTGATCTGGCAGGTGGTGGACGACGCCGCGCTGGCCGACACCGCCGCCGCGCTCGCGGGCCGGCTCGCCGCCATGCCGTCGCGCGCCCTGGTCGCCACGCGCGCCGCGATGAATGCCGCGCAGACCATGGACCTCGACACCGCACTGGCCGAGGAGGCTCGCCTGCAGCGCGAGCTCGGTGCCGCCAACGACTACCGCGAAGGTGTCGAGGCCTTCCGCGCCAAGCGCGCCCCCGTCTTCAAGGACCGCTGAGCCATGAGCACCGAACGCACCCCGCAACAGACCGCCGAATACGTGCGCGACGGCATGTTCGCCAACGACAACGCCTCCAAGGGCCTGGGCATGCGCATCGTGGAGGTCGGCCCCGGCCAGGCCACGATCGAGATGCGCGTGCGCCCCGACATGCTCAACGGCCATGCGATCTGCCACGGCGGCTTCATGGCCACGCTGGCCGATTCCACCTTCGCCTTCGCCTGCAACTCCTACAACGAGCTGACCGTGGCCTCGGGCTTCGCGATCGACTTCATCGCGCCCGCGCGCGAAGGCGACCTGCTGACCGCGCGCTGCTTCGAGGTCTCGAAGGCCGGCCGCACCGGCGTCTACGACACCGAGATCACCAACCAGCGCGGCGAGCGCGTCGCGATCTTCCGCGGCCGCTCCTACACCGCCAAGGGCCGCCCCGCCGTCGCGGCCTGAACCGAACGAAAAAAACGAGGACCCCGTCATGCCAGCACCCCGCCCCGCCCCCGGCGATCTCGAACCGATCGAGACCGCGAGCCGCGACGAGATCACCGCGCTGCAGGTGCAGCGCCTGCGCGACACGCTGCAGCGCGCCTACGACAACGTGCCGCACTACCGCCAGGCCTTCGACGCCAAGGGCGTGCAGCCGGGTGACCTCAAGACGCTGGCCGACCTCGCGAAATTCCCGTTCACGGTCAAGAGCGACCTGCGCGACAACTACCCCTTCGGCATGTTCGCGGTGCCGCGCCAGCAGGTGGCGCGCATCCACGCCTCGTCGGGCACCACCGGCAAGCCGACCGTGGTGGGCTACACGAAGAAGGACATCGACACCTGGGCCGACCTGGTCGCGCGCTCGATCCGCGCCGCGGGCGGCCGCGCCGGCGACCTGATCCACATCGCCTACGGCTACGGCCTGTTCACCGGCGGCCTGGGCGCGCACTACGGCGCCGAGCGCGCGGGCTGCACCGTGGTCCCGATGTCGGGCGGCCAGACCGAGAAGCAGGTACAGCTGATCCAGGACTTCCGGCCCGACATCATCATGGTCACGCCGAGCTACATGCAGGTGATCATCGAGCAGTTCGAGCGCCTGGGCCTGGACGCCAAGGACAGCTCGCTGCGCATCGGCATCTTCGGCGCCGAGCCCTGGACCGAGGCCATGCGCCGCGACATCGAGGCCAAGGCCGGCATCGACGCGGTCGACATCTACGGCCTGAGCGAAGTCATGGGCCCGGGCGTGGCCAGCGAATGCGTGGAGAGCAAGGACGGCCCGGTGATCTGGGAGGACCACTTCTATCCCGAGATCATCGATCCCGAGACCGGCGAGCTGAAGGCCGACGGCGAGGAAGGCGAACTGGTCTTCACCTCGCTGAGCAAGGAAGCGATGCCGATCATCCGCTACCGCACGCGCGACCTCACGCGCCTGTTGCCGCCCACCTCGCGCGCCTTCCGCCGCATGGGCAAGATCGTCGGGCGCAGCGACGACATGATGATCATCCGCGGCGTGAACGTGTTCCCCACGCAAGTGGAAGAGATCGTGCTCGCGCACGGCGCCCTCACCGGCCTCTACCAGGTGCACGTGAGCCGCGAAGGCCTGCTCGACCAGGTCGAGGTGCACTGCGAGCTCGCGCCGAACGAAGCCGCCGCGGCCGACCGCGCGGCCATCGCCGGCTGGGTGCAGCACCGCGTGAAGACGCTGGTCGGCATCTCCACCCGCGTGGTGGTGCATGCCCCGAACGAGATGGAACGCACGCAGACCGGCAAGGCCCGGCGCGTCGTCGACAACCGCCCGCGCTGAGGCGCCGCCGCTTTCCCCCGAACCGCCACCGATGACACTGAATTTCCGATCGATCGCCCTCGCCTGTGCCCTGGTGGCGCTGGCCGGCTGCGCCGCCAACTCCACCGCCCCGGTCACCGGCGCGGTCATGCCCCCGGCCGGCAAGGTCACGATCAAGCGCGACGACTACGGCGTGCCGCACGTCTATGCCAACGACGTGCGCGGCCTGTTCCACGGCTTCGGCTATGCCGTCGCGGAAGACCGCCTGTTCCAGATGGAGATGGCGCGCCGCGCCGTGCTGGGCACCGTCGCCGAAGTGATGGGCCCGGCCTATGTCGCGCTCGACAAGGGCAGCCGCGCCAGCTTCGATCCCGCCTCGATCCGCGCGCAGATGGCGCGCCTGTCGAGCGACGACAAGGCCATCTTCGACGGCTATGCCGCCGGCTTCAATGCGCGCGTCAACGAAGTGCTGGCCGCGCCGGCCACCCTGCTGCCCAAGCAGTTCGCCGATGCCGGCTTCCGACCGAAGGCCGACTGGAGCGGTTACGACGTGGCGATGATCTGGGTCGGCACCATGGCCAACCGCTACTCCAACGTGAGCAGCGAGCTCGCCAACCTGCGCCTGCTCGAGCAGTTGCGCAAGGCGCGCGGCGACGAGGCCGGCCGCCAGTTGTTCGACCAGATCCGCTGGGTGGAAGACCCGCTCGCGCCCACCACCGTGCCGCGTCCCAAGGCCGTGGCCCGAGGCGCCGCCGACGACGCGCACGCCGCCCATCGCGCGGCGCTGGCGCCGGTCTCGCCCGAGCTGCTGGTCGCGCGCAACGAGATCGATGCCGCGCAGCGCGGCGTGGCCGAGCCCTGGACCCGCCCGATCGCCAGCAACCTCTGGATCGCCGGCCCGAACAAGACCACCGACGGCAGCACCGTCTTCATCAACGGTCCGCAGTTCAACTGGTTCAATCCCTCGTACGTGTTCGGCATCGGCCTGCACGGCGCCGGCTTCGACGTGACCGGCAACACGCCGTTCGCGCATCCCGTGGTGCTGTTCGGCACCAACGGCAAAATCGCCTGGGGCGCCACCGCCGGCCCGCTCGACGTGAACGACATGTACCAGGAGAAGCTGGACCCGGCCAACCAGTATCAGTACCGCTTCAACGGCGCGATGCGCGCCATGAGCAAGCGCACCGAGCTCATCAAGGTCAAGGGCCAGCCCGACCAGAGCCTGGACGTCTACGCCACCGTGCACGGCACCGTGACCAACTTCGACCTGCCCAACGGCACCGCGTATTCGATGAAGCGCAGCTGGGACGGCTACGAGCTCGAGTCGCTGCTGGGCTGGATCCACGCGATGCGCGCGCAGAACTGGGAGCAGTGGCTGGCGCAGGCCTCGCGCGTGGCCATCACCATCAACTGGTACTACGCCGACACCGCCGGCAACATCGGCTACGTCTCGCCGGGCCGGCTGCCGATCCGCCCGGCCACGCAGGACATCCGCTTGCCCGCCGTGGGCGACGGCTCGATGGAATGGCTCGGCATCCGCCCGTTCAGCGAGGACCCGAAGACCTTCAACCCGGCGCAGGGCTACGTCGCCAACTGGAACAACCAGTCGGCGCCGGGCGCGGTCAGCGACGGCGGCAACTACTCGGTGGTCGACCGGGTGCGCGAGTTCACGGCGCGGCTCGAGGCCAAGCCCCGGCTCACGCCCGACGAACTCTGGGCGCTCAACCGCACCACCGCCTACGCCGACACCAACGCGCGCTACCTCGTGCCCTTCGCCCTCGAGGCGACGCGCGGCCTGCCGGCCGCCGACCCGGCGCGCCGCGCGGCCCAGCTGCTGGCGGACTGGAACATGCTCAACGAGGACCCGGCCGAGCGCGGCGTCTACGACAGCCCGGCCACCACGCTCATGACGGCGTGGCTGCCGATCCTCTACCGCAAGGTGCTGGCCGACGACCTGCCGCCCGAGGTGTTCGCGGCCTACGCGGGCACCGGCTATGCCGGCGAGACGCAGGTGGCCAGCATCCGCCCGGGCAACGGCCTGAAGCTGGTCTACAACGCGCTGCTCGGCCCGAAGGCCGGCGTGCCGCAGCGCTACGACTTCTTCAACGGCGAGGACAGGAACGCCGTGCTGCGCGCCACGCTCGCGCAGGCCGTGGCCGAGCTCGACAAGCGCTACGGCAGCGACACCGCCAAGTGGCGCACGCCAGTGACGAAGCATGTGTTCCTCACCAGCAACTTCATCGGCGCGCCGCAGGCCGGGGCCGACGAGCAGCTGACCCTGCCGAGCTACATGAACCGCGGCACGCAGAACGACAAGGTGGTGCTCGGCGCCAAGGGCGTCGTGCTGTGCACCGCCGCCCCGCCGGGCCAGAGCGGCTTCGTCGCACCCGACGGCCGCAAGTCGCCCCATTACGCCGACCAGATGGCGCTGTTCAAGGATTTCGGCTGCAAGAGCGAGGCCCTGACACCGGCCGACGTGGACCGCCGGGCGCAGTCCACGAAGCAGCTGAGCTACTGACCACCGATCGACGACCTCTTCACCTCTCAAGGAGAACCGCGATGTACACACAAGCCATGGACACCATGGGCAAGGACGCCGGCGACGGCAAGAAGGCCCTGCGCTCGGCCGACGAGTTGCGGCTCGAGGAACGCTTCGACGCGCGCATCGACGCCGGCGACTTCATCGAGGCCAAGGACTGGATGCCCGATCACTACCGCAAGACGCTGGTGCGGCAGATCAGCCAGCACGCGCACTCGGAGATCGTCGGCATGCTGCCCGAGGGCAACTGGATCAGCCGCGCGCCCACGCTCAAGCGCAAGGCGATCCTGCTGGCCAAGGTGCAGGACGAGGGCGGCCACGGCCTCTACCTCTATGCCGCCGCCGAGACGCTGGGCACCTCGCGCGACCAGATGTTCGACGCGCTGCACACCGGCAAGGCCAAGTACAGCTCGATCTTCAACTACCCCACGCTGACCTGGGCCGACATGGGCACCATCGGCTGGCTGGTCGATGGCGCGGCCATCATGAACCAGGTGCCGATCTGCCGCTGCTCCTACGCGCCCTATGCGCGCGCCATGATCCGCATCTGCCGCGAGGAGAGCTTCCACCAGCGCCAGGGCTACGAGGCGCTGCTGACCATGATGACCCACGGCACGGACGCGCAGAAGGCGATGGTGCAGGACGCGGTCAACCGCTGGTGGTGGCCCTCGATCATGATGTTCGGCCCGCCCGACGACCAGTCGCCCAACTCGGCGCAGTCGATGCGCTGGGGCATCAAGCGCTTCAGCAACGACGAGCTGCGCCAGAAGTTCATCGACGCCACCGTCGAGCAGGCGGCCATCCTCGGCGTGACCCTGCCCGACCCCGACCTCAAGTGGAACGAGGAGCGCCAGGCGCACGACTTCGGCACCATCGACTGGAGCGAGTTCTGGCGCGTGATCGGCGGCGACGGCCCCTGCAACCGCGAACGCCTGCAGGCCCGTGTCGACGCCTGGGAAGACGGCGCCTGGGTGCGCGAAGCCGCACTCGCCCATGCCAACAAGCAACCGATGAAGGAGGCGGCATGACCGTCGAACAGAAACAAGAATGGCCCCTGTGGGAAGTGTTCGTGCGCAGCAAGGCCGGCCTGGACCACAAGCATTGCGGCAGCCTGCATGCCGCCGACTCGAAGATGGCGATCCAGATGGCGCGCGACGTCTACACGCGGCGCCAGGAAGGCTGCAGCATCTGGGTGGTGCGCTCCGAGCAGATCGTCGCGAGCGATCCGGGCGACAAGGACATGTACTTCGATCCCGCCGAGGACAAGGTCTACCGCCACCCGACCTTCTACGCGCTGCCCAAGTCCGTCGACCACATGTGAGCGGCCGGCCATGCAAGCATCGATCGAACTGAACCGCACGCCCGCCGTGCAGTACCTGCTGCGCATCGGCGACACCTGCCTGGTGCTGGCCCAGCGCCTGGGCGAGTGGTGCGGCCACGCGCCCGTGCTCGAGGAGGACATCGCGATGGCCAACATCGCGCTCGACCTCGTGGGCCAGGCGCGCGCGCTGCTCACCCATGCCGGCAAGCTGGAAGGCGCCGGCCGCGAGCACGACGAGGACCAGCTCGCCTACCTGCGCGAGGAGCGCGACTACTTCAACCTCACGCTGGTCGAGCTGCCGCGCGGCGACTTCGCCTTCTCGGTGGTGCGCAACACCATGATCGCCACCCTGCTCAAGCTGCTGTGGCAACGGCTGGCGAGCTCGAGCGACGAGGAAGTGGCCGCCATCGCCGGCAAGGCGCTGAAGGAAGCGCGCTACCACCAGCAGCATTCGGCCGACTGGGTGGTGCGCCTGGGCGACGGCACCGAGGAATCGCGCCGCCGCACCGAGGCCGCGCTCAAGCAGGCCTGGCTCTACATGCCCGAGCTGTTCGAGGCCGACGCCGTCGACCGCGAGGCCAGCGCCAGCGGCCTGGGCCCGGCCTGGAACGAACTGCGCGAACCGTGGTTCGCCGAGATGCAGCAGGTGCTCGACGCCGCCGGCCTGGCCGCGCCGGCCGAGGCCAAGTTCCGCAGCACCGGCAAGCAGGGCGTGCACAGCGAGCACATGGGCTTCGTGCTGGCCGAGATGCAGCACCTGCAGCGCGCCTTCCCCGGGGGCGTGTGGTGACTGCCGACACCATGGCCGCCTCGCGCATCGACGCCGCCTGGGAGGTGCTGCACTCGGTGCCCGACCCCGAGGTGCCGGCCGTGTCGGTCTGCGACCTCGGCATCGTGCGCGACGTGATCGAGCACGACGACGGCCTCGAGGTGGTGCTGACGCCGACCTATTCGGGCTGCCCCGCGACCGAGGCCATCGAGCACGACGTGCTGGCCGCGATCGAGCGCGCCGGCCTCGGCCCCGCGCGCGCCACCCTGCGCCGCGCGCCGGCCTGGACCAGCGACTGGATCAGCGACGAGGGCCGCGCGAAGCTCAAGGCCTACGGCATCGCCCCGCCCGCCCACCTCACGCCCGAGCAGGCCGCCGGCACCGCGGTGCCGATCCGCCTGTTCGGCCGCCTCGCCGGCGAGCGCATCGCCTGCCCGCGCTGCGCGAGCGAGCGCACCGAGCGGCTGTCGGCCTTCGGCTCCACCGCCTGCAAGGCGCTGTACCGCTGCCTCGCCTGCCGCGAACCCTTCGAACATTTCAAGCCGATCTAGGCCCCACGCCGATGAGTACCCTGTTCCACCCCCTGCGCGTGAAGGCCATCGAGCCCGACACGCCCGAGGCCGTCATCGTCTCCTTCGAGGTCCCCGAGACGCTGCGCGAAGTCTTCGGCTTCACGCAGGGCCAGTACCTGACCCTGCGCAACGAGATCGACGGCCAGGACCTGCGCCGTTCCTATTCGATCTGCGCCGGCGTCGACGACGGCGAGCTGCGCGTGGGCGTGCGCAAGGTGCGCGGCGGCCAGTTCTCCAACTGGATCAACGCCCACCTCAAGCCCGGCGACTCGATCCAGGTGATGGCGCCGCAAGGCCGCTTCTTCGTGCCGATCGAGGGCGAGTCCGCGCGCCACCACGTCGGCATCGCGGGTGGCAGCGGCATCACGCCGATCCTGTCGATCATGAAGACCGTGCTGGCGCGCGAGCCGAAGAGCCGCTTCACGCTGATCTACGGCAACCGCCAGCTCCAGTCCACGATGTTCAAGGAAGAGATCGAGGACCTGAAGAACCGCTACATGACGCGCCTGGTGCTGCAGCACGTGTTCTCCGACGAGCACACCGATTCGCCGCTGGGCTTCGGCGTGATGAACCGCGAGAAGATCGGCGAGTTCCTGCAGGGCCTGGTGCCGGCGGGCAGCATCGACCACGTCTACATCTGCGGCCCGTTCCAGATGAACGACGAGGCCGAGGCCGCGCTGCTGGCCGCGGGCGTGCCCGAGGAACGCATCCACATCGAGCGCTTCGGCGTCGCGCTACCCTCGGCGAGCTCGACCGCCCAGGTCGGCGCCGTGGTGCACGAGGCCCTGCCCGGCGACGCCAAGCGCGCGCGCGTGACCATCGTGCGCGACGGCCTGCAGCGCGAGATCACCTACACCGAAGGCCAGCCCAGCATCCTCGACGCGGCCTCGGCGGCCGGCCTCGAGGTGCCGTTCTCGTGCACCTCGGGCGTGTGCGGCACCTGCCGCGCCAAGTGCGTGGACGGGGAAGTCCGCATGGAAAGAAACTTCGCGCTCGACAAGAATGAAGTGGCCGCGGGCTTCGTATTGACCTGCCAGGCCCACCCCCTTACCGAACGCGTCACGCTCTCGTTCGACGAGCGCTGAAGAATGAACCCACCCCCGAATCTCCGCGCACTTCGTGTCGCTTCGGATCCCCCCTCAAGGGGGCGCACCCGGTGGCCCGGCAAAGCCGGTTCCACGGGTGCCCTGAAAAAGACAGCTGCACCGGAGATACTTCAGGCCTCAATCGATTTTCAACCCGGAGACAAGCCAACCATGAAATTCTTCAAGCCCCTGCTGATCGCCGCCCTGTGCGCCACGGCCCTGTCGGCCTGGGCCGACGTCAACGTCGGCGTGACCATCTCGGCCACCGGCCCGGCGGCTTCGCTGGGCATCCCCGAGAAGAACACGATCTCGCTGATGCCCAAGACCATCGGCGGCCAGAAGATCAACTACATCGTGCTCGACGACGCCTCCGACACCACGGCCGCCGTCAACAACACGCGCAAGCTGATCGCCGAGAACAAGGTCGACGTGATCCTGGGCTCGACCACCACGCCGGCCTCGCTCGCGATGATCGACGTGGCCAGCGAGGCGCAGACGCCGATGATCTCGGTGGCCGCCTCGGCCCGCATCATCGAGCCGATGGACGCCAAGAAGAAGTGGGTCTTCAAGACGCCGCAGAACGACATCATGATGTCGCTGGCCATCGCCGAGCACATGGCCGCCAACGGCGTGAAGAGCGTCGCCTTCATCGGCTTCTCCGACGCCTACGGCGAAGGCTGGTCGCAGGAATTCGCCAAGGCCGCCGAACTCAAGAAGATCAAGGTCGTGGCCAACGAGCGCTATGCGCGCACCGACACCTCGGTCACCGGCCAGGCGCTGAAGATCATGGCCGCCAAGCCCGACGCGGTGCTGGTCGCCGGCTCCGGCACGCCGGCCGCGCTGCCGCAGAAGACGCTCAAGGAGCGCGGCTACACCGGCAAGATGTACCAGACGCACGGCGTGGCCAACGCCGACTTCCTGCGCGTGGGCGGCAAGGACGTGGAAGGCACCTTCCTGCCGGCCGGCCCGGTGCTGGTGGCCGACCAGCTGCCCGCCGGCCACCCGGTGAAGAAGTCCGCGCTCGCCTACGTGGCCGCCTATGAAGCCGCCTACGGCAAGGGCTCGGTCTCGACCTTCGGCGCGCACGCCTGGGACGCCGGCCTGCTCATGAGCTCGGCCGTGCCGGTCGCGCTCAAGAAGGCCCAGCCGGGCACGCCCGAGTTCCGCGCCGCGCTGCGCGACGCGCTCGAGCAGACCAAGGACGTGGCGGGCGCGCACGGCGTGTTCACCATGAGCGCGAGCGACCACCTGGGCCTGGACCAGCGCGCGCGCGTGATGGTCAAGATCGAGAACGGCGCCTGGAAATTCCAACCCTGATCGCACGGGGCTGAACGACGGACACCGCGGGCCGGCGCCACCGGCCCGCGGTGTTCCTGCAAGAGGGGCACGGTTTTTCTCTCGCCCCTGGTCTTCTGAAGGAAAGTTGGTCGTATGGATTTGCAGATCGCCCTGCTGCTCGGGCAGGACGGCATCGTGAACGGCGCGGTCTACGGACTGATGGCGCTCGCGTTGGTGCTGGTGTTTTCGGTCACGCGCGTGATCTTCATCCCGCAGGGCGAGTTCGTCGCCTTCGGCGCGCTGTCGATGGCCGCGCTGCAGGGCGGCCGCGCGCCGTCCACGCTGTGGCTGCTGCTGGCGCTGGCGCTGGCCGTGCTGGCGATCGAGGCCTGGCGCTGGAAGCGCGGCGCCACGGTCGACTGGCGCTCGGCGCTGACCTGGTGCGTGGCCTTCCCCGCGGTGGCCGCCGCGCTGGTGCTGGTGCTCAAGCCCACCTCGCTCGCGACGCAGGCGCTCACCGTGCTGGTGCTGATCGCGCCGCTGGGCCCGCTGCTCTACCGCCTCGCCTACCGCCCGCTGGCCGATGCCAGCGTGCTGATGCTCCTGATCGTCTCGGTGGCGCTGCACGGCGTGCTGATCGGCCTCGGGCTGTTCTTCTTCGGCGCCGAGGGCTCGCGCACCAGCGCGTTCTCCGAGCTGCGCCTCGACCTCGGCGGCATTCCCGTCACCGGCCAGTCGCTGGTGGTGGTCGGCGTCACGCTGGTGCTGGTGATCGCGATGTTCTGGTTCTTCGGCCGCTCGATGATCGGCAAGGCGCTGCGCGCCACCGCCATCAACCGCGTGGGCGCACGGCTGTCGGGCATTCCCACCGAGCTCTCGGGCGACCTGAGCTTCGCGCTCGCGGCCGTCATCGGCGCGGTGTCGGGCCTGCTGATCGCGCCGATCACCACGGTCTACTACGACACCGGCTTCCTGATCGGCCTCAAGGGCTTCGTGGCCGCCATCGTCGGCGGGCTCGCGAGCTATCCGCTGGCGCTCGCGGGCGCGCTGCTGGTGGGCCTGCTCGAGGCCTTCTCCTCCTTCTGGGCCAGCGCGTACAAGGAAGTGCTGGTCTTCACTTTGATCATCCCGGTGCTGTGGTGGCGTTCGCTGCGCAGCCATCACGTGGAGGACGAGGAATGAACCCGTCTTCATCGACCCCTGTGGCTTCTTCTCCCGCCAACGCCGTGCCCGAGGGCCGTCCGCTCGTCACGCCGCGCGTGCTCACGCTCGTCTTCATCGTCGCACTCGCGCTGGCCTGGGGCTGGCTGCCGCCCTTCACCGTCACCGTGCTCAGCAACATCGGCCTCTATGCGCTGGTGGCCGTGGGCCTGGTGCTGCTGACCGGCGTCGGCGGCATGACCTCCTTCGGCCAGGCCGCCTTCGTCGGCATGGGCGCCTATGCCACGGCCTGGATCTGCACCTCGCCGACCGCGGCCGGCTGGCTCGGCGGCCTCGCGGGTTCCGCGCTGGTGCCCTGGCTCGGCCTGCTGCTCGGGCTGGTGCTGACCTTCGCGCTGGCCTGGGCGCTCGGCGCGGTCACGCTCAAGCTCTCGGGCCACTACCTGCCGCTGTGCACCATCGCCTGGGGCCTGAGCCTGTACTTCCTGCTCGGCAACATGGAGTTCCTCGGCGGCCAGACCGGCATCACCGGCATTCCGCCGCTGGTGATCGCGGGCGTCTCCTTCGCCACCCCGCGCATGCTGGGCGTGGTGATCTGGGCCGTGCTGCTGCTCGCGCTGTGGGCCATGCACAACCTGCTCGACTCGCGCGAGGGCCGCGCCATCCGCGCGCTCAAGGGCGGCCGGCTGATGGCCGAGTCGATGGGCGTGGACACCGCGCGCCACCGCATCAAGCTGTTCGTGCTGGCCGCGCTGCTGGCCGCGATCTCGGGCTGGCTCTATGCCCACATGCAGCGCTTCGTGAACCCCACGCCGTTCAACCTCAACATCGGCATCGAGATGCTGTTCATGGCGGTGGTCGGCGGCGCGGGCCATCTCTGGGGCGCGGTGCTCGGCGCCACGCTGATCACGCTGCTGAAGGAGAAGCTGCAGGACATCCTGCCCGCGCTGCTGGGCACCAGCGGCAACTTCGAGGTGGTGGTGTTCGGCCTGCTGATGCTGTTCGTGCTGCAGCGCTTCGCCGACGGCCTGTGGCCCACGCTGGCGCGGTTGTCGCGCCGCTGGGTGCGCGAGCTGCCGCGCGCCGCCGGCGCCGGCCCGGCCGTCTCGAGCACCGAGCAGCTCGCGCAGCGCGCGCTGCCGGCCACGGGCAGCCTGCTGCTGCAGGCCGACGGCGTGAGCAAGCGCTTCGGCGGGCTGGTGGCCAACAACGACATCTCGATGACCCTGAAGGCCGGCGAGGTGCACGCGCTGATCGGCCCCAACGGCGCCGGCAAGAGCACCTTCTTCAACATGATCTCGGGCGTGGACGATCCCACCACCGGCGAGGTGCGGCTGGTCGGCCAGCCGATGTCGGGCAAGCCCTCGCGCGCCTTCGCCTCGCTGGGCCTGGGCCGCACCTTCCAGCACGTGCGGCTGCTCGGCCAGCGCAGCGTGATCGAGAACGTGGCGCTCGGCGCCCACCTGCGCGCCAAACGCGGCTGGGTCTCGGCGATGCTGCGGCTGGACCGCGCGGAGGAAGCCGCGCTGATGGCCGAGGCACGGCGCCAGATCGAACGCTGCGGCCTCGGCGCGCATGCCGACACGCCCGCGGCCTCGCTCTCGCTGGGCCAGCAGCGCGTGGTCGAGATCGCGCGCGCGCTCGCGGGCCAGCCCTCGGTGCTGCTGCTCGACGAGCCCGCGGCCGGCCTGCGCCACCTCGAGAAGCGCGCGCTGTCCGAGCTGCTCGGCCAGCTGCGCGCCGAAGGCCTCGGCATCCTGGTGGTGGAACACGACATGGAGTTCGTGATGAACCTCGCCGACCGCATCACCGTGCTCGAGTTCGGCACCGTGATCGCCACCGGCTCGCCCGCCGAAGTGCAGGCCAACCCGCGCGTGCTCGAGGCCTACCTCGGCGGCGCCGACGACGAACTGCTCGAGGACGCATCGCGATGAGCCAACCCCTGCTTCAACTCGACGGCTTCTGCGTCGCCTACCGCGAGGTGGAGGCGGTGCACAGCGCGCGCCTGCACGTGAACGAAGGCGAGATCGTCACCGTGATCGGCCCGAACGGCGCCGGCAAGACCACGCTGCTGTGCGCGGCGATGGGCCTGCTGCCCTCCACCGGCAGCCTGTCGCTGCAGGGCGAGCGCATCGCGCGCCCCGGCGTCGAGGCCATGGTCGCGCGCGGCGTGGCGCTGGTGCCCGAGCGGCGCGAGCTGTTCGGCGAGATGTCGGTGGAAGACAACCTGCTGCTCGGCGGCTTCTACCAGTGGCGCAAGGGCAAGCGCGACCAGCGCGCGCGCATGGACGAGATCTTCGAGATCTTCCCGCGCCTGAAGGAGCGCCGGCCGCAGATGGCCTCCACGCTCTCGGGCGGCGAACGCCAGATGCTGGCCATCGGCCGCGCGCTGATGGCGCGCCCGCGCCTGCTGATGCTCGACGAGCCCTCGCTGGGCCTCGCGCCGCTGGTGGTGCGCGAGGTGCTGCGCGTGGTGGCGCAGCTGCGCAAGCACGGCGTGTCGGTGCTGCTGGTGGAGCAGAACGCGCGCGCCGCGCTGCAGGTGGCCGACCGCGCCTACGTGCTCGAGATGGGCGCCGTGGCGCTCGAGGGCCCGGCGCGCGAGCTGCTGCACGACCAGCGGATCATCGATACCTACCTGGGCATCGGCAAGAAGGACGACGCCCACTGACGAATGCCTCCCTCCCCCGCCGGGGGAGGGCCGGGGTGGGGGCACGACGGCCTCGACCTCCGCGCAGCCTCGAGCTCCGGGGCTGCACCCATCCCGACCTTCCCCCGCAGGGGAAGGCCCAACACAGAGATAGCAAAGGACCCAGCACCATGAGCACCACCCTCCAAAGCTACATCGCCGGCCGCTGGATCGGCCGCGAGGCCGCGCAGTCGCTGCGCAGCGCCGTCAACGGCCAGGCCATCGCCAGCACCCACGCCGAGGCGATCGACTTCGCCGAGGCGCTGGCCCATGCGCGCCGCGTCGGCATCCCGGCGCTGATGGCGCTCGACTTCCAGCAGCGCGCCGAACGCCTCAAGGCACTGGCCAAGTACATCGCCGCCCACAAGGAAACGCTCTACGCCGTCTCGGCCCACACCGGCGCGACGCGCGCCGACGGCTGGGTCGACATCGAGGGCGGCGCCGGCACGCTGGCGGCCTACGCGGGCATCGGCAGCAACGAGCTGCCCTCGGGCAACCTGGTGCACGAGGGCCCGGCCTTCCCGCTGGGCAAGAAGGGCGGCTTCGCGGGCACCCACATCCTGGTGCCGCGCGGCGGCGTGGCGGTGCACATCAACGCCTTCAACTTCCCGGTCTGGGGCCTGCTCGAGAAGTTCGCGCCCAGCTTCCTCGCGGGCATGCCCTGCATCGGCAAGCCGGCCACCGCCACCAGCTACCTCACCGAGGCGGTGGTGCGGCTGATCGTGCAGTCGGGCATCCTGCCCGAGGGCAGCCTGCAGCTGGTCATCGGCGGCACGGGCGACCTGCTCGACCGCCTCGAGGGCCCCGACGTCGTGACATTCACCGGCTCGGCCGACACCGCCGCCAAGCTGCGCGTGCATCCGAACCTGGTGCGCCAGTCGATCCCGTTCAACGCCGAGGCCGACTCGCTCAACTGCGCGATCCTCGCGCCCGACGTCACGCCCGACGACGAGGAGTTCGACCTGTTCGTGAAGGAGGTGGCGCGCGAGATGACGGTGAAGGCCGGCCAGAAGTGCACCGCCATCCGCCGCGCCATCGTGCCGCGCCAGCATCTCGACGCCGTGGCCGAGCGCCTGCGCGCGCGGCTGGCCAAGACGGTGGTGGGCGATCCCTCGCGCGAGGAGGTGCGCATGGGCGCGCTGGCCTCGCATGCGCAGCAGGCCGACGTGGCCGAGCGCGTGGCCGAGCTGCGCAAGGGCGCCGAGCTGGTGTACGGCGGCGGCGACGGCTTCTCACCCGTGGGCGAGGGCACGGCCGAGGGCGCCTTCTTCGCGCCCACGCTGCTGTTGAGCCGCAAGCCGCTCGAGCACGACGCGGTGCACGACATCGAGGCCTTCGGCCCGGTCAGCACGCTGATGCCCTACGAGGGCATCGACGAGGCGCTGGCGCTGGCCGCGCGCGGCCGCGGCAGCCTGGTCGGCACGCTGGTCACGCGCGATCCCGCCACCGCCGCCAAGGCGATCCCCGTCGCCGCGGCCTGGCACGGCCGGCTGCTGGTGCTCGACCGCGAGGCCGCCGCCGAATCGACCGGCCACGGCTCGCCGCTGCCGCCGCTCAAGCACGGCGGCCCGGGACGCGCGGGCGGCGGCGAGGAGCTCGGCGGCCTGCGCGCCGTCAAGCACTACCTGCAGCGCGCCGCGCTGCAGGGTTCGCCCACCATGCTGGCGGCCGTCACCGGCGAGCACGTGCGCGGCGCCAAGGTGCGCGAGAGCGAGGTGCATCCGTTCCGCAGCCACTTCGAGGACCTGCGCATCGGCGACTCGCTGCTGACGCACCGCCGCACCG
The DNA here is from genome assembly GCF_900115375.1 of Variovorax sp. PDC80. Taxonomy (NCBI): domain Bacteria; kingdom Pseudomonadati; phylum Pseudomonadota; class Betaproteobacteria; order Burkholderiales; family Comamonadaceae; genus Variovorax; species Variovorax sp. PDC80. The sequence goes on from NZ_FOWG01000013.1 coordinate 42,737, forward strand.
TGAGCGAGGCCGACATCGTGGCCTTCGGCGGCCTGTCGGGCGACTACTTCTACATGCACTTCGACGAGATCGCGGCCAAGGAGTCGCCGTTCGGCAAGCGCATCGCGCACGGCTACTTCGTGCTGTCGGCGGCCGCCGGCCTGTTCGTCTCGCCCGCGCCCGGCCCGGTGCTGGCCAACTACGGCCTCGACACGCTGCGCTTCGTCAAGCCCGTGGGCATCGGCGACACCATCCGCGCGCGCCTGACCTGCAAGCGCAAGATCGACCGCAACCGCAAGGACGCCAACGGCCAGGGCCAGGGCGTGGTGGCCTGGGACGTCGAGGTGACGAACCAGGACGGCGAGCTGGTCGCGAGCTACGACATCCTGACGCTGGTCGCGAAGAAGCCGGTGCCGGCGGCGGCCGCCTGATGTTCGACCTCGGCGGCAAGGTCGCGCTGGTCACCGGCGGCAACGGCGGCCTGGGCCTCGGCATGGCCCAGGGCCTGGCGCAGGCCGGCGCGCGCGTGGTGATCGCCGCGCGCAACCCCGAGAAATCGGCCGCCGCGGTCGAGACGCTGAAGGCGCTCGGCAGCGACAGCTTCGCGGTCGCCATCGACGTCGCCGACGAGGCCTCGGTGCAGCAGGCGGTCGACGACGTGGCCGCGCGCTGCGGCCGGCTCGACATCCTGGTCAACAACGCCGGCACCACCGTGCGCAAGCCGGTGGACCAGCTCACGCTGGACGAGTGGAACCTCGTGCTCCAGACCAACCTCACCAGCGCCTTCCTCGTGAGCCGCGCAGCGCATCCGCACATGAAGCGCGGCGGCGGCGGCAAGATCGTCAACGTCGGCTCGATGATGTCGATCTTCGGCGCCGCCTATTCGCCCGCCTATGCCGCGAGCAAGGCCGGCGTGGTGCAGCTCACCAAGTCGACCGCGCTCTCGTGGGCGGCCGACAACATCCAGGTCAACGCGATTCTGCCGGGCTGGTTCCAGACCGAGATGACCGACGGCGCGCGCGCCCAGGTCGCGGGCCTCTACGAGCGCGTGGTCGCGCGCACGGCGGCGGGCCGCTGGGGCCGGCCGGCCGACATCGCGGGCACGGCCGTGTTCCTCGCGAGCCCCGCGGCCGACTACGTGACCGGCGTGTCGATCCCGGTCGACGGCGGCTACTCGACGATGGGCTGACAAGGTGTGAATAAACCTACTGCGCGCCCCGATCTCGCACCTGCGGTCCTCACCGTACAGAGTACGGCTCCGGTCCTCGGCGCGACCTCGGGGCGCTCGCTACGGTTTCTTCACACCTTGTGAGGGCGCCGCGGCCCGGCGTGTAGATTCGGGCCCATGCCTTTCGCCTGGATCCAGATCGCCCTCTTCGTCGCCGTCTCGGCCGCGCTGCTGTACGTCTCGCGCGGCGCGCTGCGCCGGCGCGGCTCGCACGGCTTCTACCGCTTCTTCGCCTGGGAGTGCATGCTGGCGCTGATCCTGCTGAACCTGCCCGTGTGGCATGTGGATCCGCTGGCGCCGCACCAGCTGCTGTCGTGGCTGCTGCTGGCGCTGTCGGCCTGGCTGCCGGTGCATGCCTGGCGCCGGCTGCAGGCCGCGGTGCGGCCCGGCGCGGCGCGCGACGACGATCCCGCGCTGCTAGGCTTCGAGAAGACCGACTCGCTGGTCACCGACGGTGCCTTCCGCTACATCCGCCATCCGATGTACACCGCGCTGATGCTGCTGGCCTGGGGCGCCTGCCTCAAGGACATCGGCGGTCCCGGCCTCGCGCTGGCGCTCGCGGCCACGGTGCTGCTGGTGCTGACGGCGCTCAGCGACGAGCGCGAATGCATCGCGCATTTCGGCGACGCCTACCGCGCCTACATGCGCGGCACGAAGCGCTTCCTGCCCTTCGTGGTCTGACACCGCCCCCCGGTTGGGGGAGGCGCCGGGCCGGCGGCAGCGGCTAACATGCCCGCCACCTTCGCGCAGCGCCCATGCCCTCCCCGAACCGCCCGGCCTTCCCCTCGGCGACGCAGGCCGTCCTGCTGTACCTCGCCCTGTTCCTCTGCGAGCTGGTCGTGGGCGCCGCGCTGCGCGACGGCAACCGGCTGTTCGGCCTGAGCACCATGCAGATCGGCGTGCTGTCGTCCGTGCTGGGCAACGGACTGGTGTTCGCGGTCGTGATGCAGCAGCAGAAGCTGGGCTGGCGCGCGCTGTTCCATCCCTCGAATGCCTCGATGCGCGCCACGCTGATGCTGGTGGTGCCGCCCACGCTGCTGCTGGTGCCGGCGCTGATGCTGGCGATCACCTGCGCGATCAACCTGCTGACGCTGGCGCTGCCGCTGTCGGCCTGGGAGGAGGCGATGTTCAGCCGCATGGCCGACGGCAGCGTGGCGGCGGTGCTGGCGGTCTGCGTGATGGCGCCGCTGCTCGAGGAGATGCTGTTCCGCGGCATCGTGCTGCGCGGCTTCCTGCAGCGCTACGGGCGCGGGCAGGCGATCTTCATGTCGGCGCTGCTGTTCGGCGCGGCCCACATGAACATCTACCAGTTCGTGGTCGGCGTGGCGATGGGCGCGGTGCTGGGCTGGCTCTACGAGCGCACGCGCTCGCTGATCCCGTGCATCGCGCTGCACGCGGCCTACAACAGCGCCACGCTGCTGGTGGCCGGCTGGCTCGAGGACGCCTCGCCGGCCGGCGTGCTGAGCTTCGTGCTGCTGGCCGGCGCGGCCGCGTTGTGCGGCGGGGTGGTGCTGCGGCAGTTGCTGGTGGCCTCGGGCCGGACCAGCGACGGCTGATTCAGTGCCCGGCCTGCGGCAGCGGCTTCGCGTCCACCGCCTCGCCGTCGACGATGAAGTGCCCGCCCGCCACATGGTGCAGCGTGCGCAGATCGTCGTGGCCCTCGAAGTGCCAGCGGCCGTTCGAGAACACGCGCGCATCGGCCTGAGCCGCGATCACCTCGCCGAGGAACAGGTCGTAGCGCTGCTGGATCGGCGGCTCGGGCAGCAGCCGGCATTCGAGCCAGGCCGCGCAGCCCTCGAGCAGGGGCGCCCCGGTGGCGCTGCCCGCGAAGCTCTGCAGCCCATAGGCCTCGAACTTGTCGCGGCCGTCGCGCTCGACCAGCTCGCGGCCCGAGCTGCTGCCCAGCGCCTCGGTCAGGTCGAGCTGCGCGCGCACCGGCACCTGCAGCGCGAAGCTGCCCGCGCCCTCGAGCAGCACGCGGGTCCAGGTGCTCTTGTCGAGCACCACCGCCACCTTGGGCGGATCGAAGTCCAGCGGCATGGCCCAGGCCGCCGCCATGATGTTGCGCCGGCCCGCATGGGCCGCGCTCACCAGCACCGTGGGGCCGTGGTTGAGCAGGCGGTAGGCCTTGGCGAGGGGAACGGGCTGGCGGTGGGCGGCGTTGGAGGTCATGCGCGGAGCGGATCGGAGAGCGGAAGGCGCCAGCCTATCAAAGCGGCGCCCTGCGCGCTTCAGGCCTCGGGCGGCGCCACGGGCACGCGCCGCACCGCCACCTCGCGGATGCGCTGCGCATCCACGCCGGTGACGACGAATTCCCAGCCGTCGTGCACCCAGGTGGCCTCGGCCGCGGGCAGGCCGCCGAAGCGGTCGAGCAGCAGCCCCGCCACCGAGGTGTAGCTGTCGTCCTCGCTCGCCAGGCCGTCGGTCTGCAGCGCCTGCTCGAGCAGGTGCGGGTCGGCGCTGCCGGCCACGGTCCAGGCCTCGGGGCCGGTCTGCTGGATCTCGAGCGCCTCGTCCTCGTCGGGAAACTCGCCCGCGATCGCCTCCAGCACGTCGATCGGCGTGACCACGCCCGTGAGCGTGCCGTGCTCGTCGGCCACCAGCGCGAGCTGGCCGCGCGCGCCGCGCAGGGTGTCGATCAGGCGGATCACGCGCGTCGACTCGGCCACGTAGATCGGCGCGCGCAGGCCATGGCCCTCGTCGATGCGGCCATGGCGCAGCAGCTGGCCCAGCAGGTCCTTGGCGCGCGCCACGCCCACCACCTGATCGAGCGAGCCGCGGCACACCGGGAAGATGCCGTGCGGCGTGTCGAGCAGTTGCTCGCGCAGCGCCTCGGGATCGTCGTCCAGGTCGACCCAGGAGACGTCGGCGCGCGGCGTCATCACCGAGCGCACGTTGCGCTCGGCCAGCGAGAGCACGCCGCTGACCATGTTGCGTTCCTCGATGCCGAAGGCGGGTTCGTCCGCGGGCGCATCGGCATCGGCCGCATCGCCGCCCATGGGCACCGGTTCGCCGCGCGTGCGGCCGCCGAGCAGGCGGATCACCGACTCGGCCGTGCGCTCGCGCAGCGGCCGGCGCGCCTCGTGGCGCAGCGCATTGCGGCGCACCCACTGATTGAGCGCCTCGATCAGCACCGAGAAGCCGATCGCGCCGTAGAGGTAGCCCTTGGGAATGTGGAAGCCCAGGCCCTCGGCCACCAGGCTCAGGCCGATCATCAGCAGGAAGCTCAGGCACAGCACCACCACCGTGGGATGGGCGTTGACGAAGCGCGTCAGCGGCTTCGAGGCCCACAGCATGATCGCGATCGAGATGATCACCGCGGCCATCATCACCGGCAGGTGGTCGACCATGCCGACGGCCGTGATCACCGCGTCGAGCGAGAACACGGCATCGAGCACCACGATCTGCGCCACCACCACGCCGAAGCTCGCATAGGCCGCGCTGCCGGTCACGGCATGGCTCACGCCCTCGATGCGCTCGTGCAGCTCGGCCGTGGCCTTGAACAGCAGGAACAGGCCGCCGAACAGCAGGATCAGGTCGCGCCCCGAGAAGCCCTGGCCGAACAGGCTGAACAGCGGCGTGGTCAGCGTCACCAGCCACGAGACGATGGACAGCAGCCCCAGGCGCATCAAGAGCGCCAGGCTCAGGCCGATGAGCCGCGCGCGGTCGCGCTGGTGCGGCGGCAGCTTCTCCGCGAGGATCGCGATGAAGATCAGGTTGTCGATGCCCAGCACGATCTCGAGCACGATGAGCGTGAGGAGACCGATCCAGACGGCGGGGTCGGACAGCAGTTCAATCATGGAAGGTGGCGCGCGTGCGCAGGCGGCCCGGCATGGCGCGAACCATGGCGGGCGATGACGGGGGAATCGGGAGGAGAGAAGCAGCCGTTGGACGCGGCGGAGGCCGTGTCAGGGGCGGGGACAGCACGCGCGGAAAGCGGCGGCGAGGAAGCGGGAGGCTGGCGCAGGCCAGCGACGGACTGGGAGGCTCGGAAGAGGAAGTCACCCGCGCAGTCTATCGAAGCCCGCGCGCGGCCCCACGTTTGCAAGGGCTTTGCCGGCGCGGCTCAGCCCTCGAGGAAGTCGGGCTGCCTGAACTTCTGCTCGAGGAACTGGCCATTGGCCACCAGCGCCGCGGCATCGCTCGCCGCCAGGTTGGCGACCACCTCGCGCAGCTTGGCATCGAGCAGGCCCAGCTGCTCGCCGAGCAGCTGGCGCGCGGTCTTGCCGTCCTTCAACGGCTGCGTGACGCGAAAGGCCGGCGGCAGCGTCACGTAGTTGGCCAGGGTCTCGGGCAGGTAGCGCAGCACGGTCTCGCGCACGGTGAACAGGTCGTCGCCGCCGGTGCCGGCATCCATCAACTGCGGCAGCACTTCGACCACCAGGCCGCGCACGCTCTCGAGGCTGTGCCGCATGTCATCGGTCAGGTGCGGCGAGGCGCGCGCGACCACCTGCTCGAGCCGCCGCAGCGTCTCCTCCAGGCTCAGGCTGTCCTCGATGCGGCGCTCGAGCTCGGGCGCGCGCCGGCCCAGCAGCCAGCCGCCGATGTAGAGGCCGGCGGTGATGGCGAGCCAGCCACGGTCGATGATGCCCGCGAACAGCAGCGCCGGACCGGCCAGCGCGAGCGCGCAGCCGAGGATGTTGCCGTTGCCGTAGAGGAACAGCAGCGCGCGCAGCTTCAGCGAACGCCGCGCCACATCGAGCCTTTGCGCGAGCTCACTGGTAGCCCCGGATTTCCTTGAACACCTGCGCCAGCACCAGCCGGCGGCCGTCGAACTCGCGCCCGCCCGAGGACTTCGCGAGCTGGTGCATCTCGGCCGCGTTGCCCTCGCCGAACAGGATCGGGAAGATGCGCGCCGGCAGCCCGTTCGCATAGCGTGCCTGGAACTCCTCGGGATTCAGGCCCGCGTTGTTCTGGCCGTCGGTCAGCAGCACGATGCTCACGAAGCGATCGGGATCGCTGCGCTGCTCCTCGCGCGCGAGGTCCTCGGCCACGGCCAGCGCCGAATAGATGGCGGTGCCGCCATCGGCCTTCATCGCGTCGGCCTGGCGGCGCAGCTCCTCGCGCGCGGCGCCGATGCGCTCGGGCTCGAAGCGCACCCACACCGGTTCCGACACGCGCGTGGCGAATGGAATCAGCACCACCCGCTCGCGGCTCTGGAACGCGCTGTAGCGCACGCTCGCCGCGGCGCCGGCCTCGGCGCCCGACAGCCGCTTGAGCGCCTCGCGCATGGCTTCCAGACGCTGCCCCTGCATCGAGCCGCTGAGGTCGAGCACGAAGATCGAGGTGGAGGGCTTGCGCCAGCGCGCCTGGTAGGTGCCGAGCACGGCATCGATCACCTCGAGCCGGTTCGGAAAGGACAGCTCCGACACTGCCGCCGTGGGCAGCGCGCTCGCGGCCTGCACCTCGGGATTGACCGGGCGCAGGAAGGCGGCCGACAGCGCATCGCGCTGGAACGCGGCCCCCTTCCAGGCCGCCACCAGCCGGTTGTAGGGCTCGCGCCGGGCCTCGTCGAGCAGCATCAGCGGATAGTCGGCCGAGATCATGCCGTCGCGCGGATAGATCGGCAGCAGCCGGTCGGCCGCGGGCAGCCGCTCGTTGAGGCGCAGGATCACCGCCTCGTAGTTGACCATCGCATCGATCGCCGCGGGATCGGCCAGGTAGGCATCGGCCAGCCAGCCCGAGCTGCCGGCCGTGAGCTTCTGGCCCGAGAGGAAGGCCTTGAGCGTCTTCTCGTCCACGTCCTGCGCCGTCAGGTCCTCGGTCTTGCCCGCGAGCGCCGAGGCGACCGCGAACAGCGCGCTCATGCCGGTGTTGGAGCTGGTCGCGTTGGTCATGCCGTAGCGCAGCTGGCCCGTGCTCGCGGCCCGCGCGATGTCGGCCCAGCCGGGCGCGCGCTTGTCCCAGCCCAGCCGCGCGGCCTTGGCGGCCTTCACGCCGAGCGCGATGCGCGAGTAGAAGAGCTTCTCGCGCGCCACCGCCGGCTTGGCGAGCGCCAGCGCGGGATAGGCGCCGTTGGGCGGCAGGATCGCATCGAAGCGCTCGCCGGCGTTCACGCGCTCCACGATGTCGAGCGTGCCCGCGTACGACAGCTGCAGCTCCACCCCGGCGGCGCGCGCGGCCTCGACCAGCGGCGCCTCGAGGTCCTTGAGCTCGGAGCCCGCGAGAACGGTGAAGGCGGCCGATGGCGCAGTGGCCTGCGGCGCGGCGGCGGTGGGTGTCTCCTCGCGGCCGCAGCCGGCCAGCCCGAGCGCCAGCGCCAGCAGCGCACCGAGCGCGAAGCGCCGCGCCGGCGCCAGGCTCACAGCACGACCCCGCTGCCCGCCGCCGGCTCGCGCAGCGCGGCGGTCGAGGTCTCGCGGCGCGCGCGGTCGAGGTAGCCGCGGCTGCGCGCCACCTCGTCGCTCAGCGTGTCGACCGTGGTCTGCATCGAGTCGAGCGCCTTGAGCTTGAAGTCGGCGATCGCGTCCATGGTCTGGTAGATGTTCGCGAAGGCCTGCTGCAGCTTGGCGATCTCGATCGTGCCCGAGGCCGCCTGCTGGTGGATCTGGCCGGTCTGCTCGCGCAGCAGCTCGCTGGTGGTGGCGATCAGGTTGCCGGTGGTGGCATTGAGCGCGCCGATCTGGTCGAGCACCAGCTTCTGGTTGGCCAGCGCCTGCGCCACGATCACCGCGGTGCGCAGCGCCGACACCGTGGTGGTGGTGGCGCGGTCCACGCCCTTGGTCAGCTCGAGGTTGTTCTTGCGGATCATGTCGAGCGCCAGGTAGCCCTGGATGTTGACCGCGAGCTGCGTCAGCAGGTCGGTGACCTTCTGGCGCGCGTAGAACAGCATCTCCTCGCGCACCACGCGCGCCTTCTCGGGATCGGTGGCGTCGAACTCGCGCGCCTTGGCGTCGAGGCGCGCGTCGAGCGCCTTGCCGATGTGCACGTATTTCTCGAGCCGCTCCATCAGCGTCCAGAGGTTGACCTTCTCCTGCTCGATGGCCGCGTTGTCGCGCAGCAGCTCGTCCTTGCCGCGCTTGAGCGATTCGATGATGGCGTTGAGGTGCGACTGCGAGGACTGGTAGCGCTCGAAGTAGGCGACCAGCTTGTTGCCCAGCGGGATCAGGCCCAGCAGCTTGCGCGCCGAGAACAGGTCGCCCTGCTTCGAGGGATCGAGGTCCTCGACCTGATGGCGCAGGTCGATCAGCGACTGGCCGATCTGCGAGCCCTGGCCGAACAGCCCGTTGCGCAGCGAACCCACCGGGCGTTCGAGCATGCGGTTGGAGACCGAGGCCGAGGCCTCGATCTCCTTGCTGCCCATCGAGTGGATGCGCGCCACCGCTTCCTTGAACTGCGGATGCTGGCTGTCGTGCGCCGTGATGTCGTCGATGAAGCGGTCGACCTGCGCATCGAGCTCGCCGACCTCCTCGGGCTTGAGCCGCACCCGCCCGCTGGCGGATTCGACCGGCACCGGCGCGACGGGCGCTGGCGGCTCGAGCACGAAGGACTGCGGCGGCTGCAGCACGTCGGGCGCGGCAACGGCGACCGCTGTGGCGGGGGCGGACTCGGGACGGGAAGTGTTCATGGGTTCCTCGGGTTCACTTGAAGCGGCCTTCGATGGCGGTGGTCATGCGTTCGAGCCATTCGAAGCTGGGCGGGTCGATCACGTCGACCAGCACGTCGGGCACCTTGACGCCGCGGCCGGCCCAGTTCTCGGGCCCCTTGGCCTCGCCACCGGTGCGAAAGCCGTACTCGTGCGCGAGCTCGCGCAGCTTGGGATCGTTCTCCAGCGCCGCGCCCAGGCGCGCGCCGCCCGGCGTGTAGGGCACCAGCACATGCTTCGAATAGACCGTGGGCCGCGGATAGAGCAGCACCATGTCGCCGCGCAGCCGGTCGGGATGCTTGAGCCAGAACTCCACCAGCTGCGATTCGTAGGCCACCAGCAGCGGCGCCTTGCCCATGCCGAGCGCGAGGTAGTCCTCGAACGGCCCGGCCGAGGACTGTTCCTGGAAGCCCTGGCGCAGGAACAGCGGCGCCACCGTCGGCAGCACGCGGTCCACGTCCTGCTGGCTCTGCACGATCTGCTGGCCGTTCGCGAGGTAGCTCGCCAGCGCCAGGTACATCGCCGCCGAGTTGGAGGTGCGCACGTCGGTCGAATTGATCAGCAGCGACTTGCTGGTGGAGAACGCGGCGCTGGCCTTGAGCTCCTTCCAGCGCGTGCCCTTCTCGATCATCGCCATCAGCTTCGGCAGGTCGACCACGTAGTAGAAGTCGCCCTGCTTCTCGGCCACGCCGTTGGCGATCAGGATCTCGGCGATCGGCCGCCAGCTCGCGAGCACGATCGGCGTGTAGAAGGGGTTGTAGACATTGGGCGCCTTCGCGAGCTCCTTGAGCCGCTGCGCCGCCGGCGCGCCCGAGGGAAAGCCGAAGTCGAACTTGGCGGCGTCGTAGCGCTCGGCGATGGTGCGCGAGCCGGCCTTCTCCACCGTGACCGTGATGCCCTGCGCGGCCAGCGCCTGCTGCACGCGCTCGTCGGCGAAGAACGATTCCTTCTCGGAACCGATCAGCCCGCGCAGCGCCACATGGCGCGCCTGCTCGATCCGCGCGGCGTTGCCGGCCGTCGTGTCGTCGCGCACGCGCTGGTTCGAATACCAGACGCCGCCCGCGACCGCGGCCAGCAGGACCACGGCCAGCGCCGGCGCGATCAGTTTGCGGATTTCCAACGGTGCTGCTCCTCGGCCCCTTCATCGGGGTTCGAGGAACATCCTAGCCACGCAATATGACGGTTCGTGACAGTCCGATGACAGCCGCGGGGCGGCCGCCGCGCTCAGGTGCCGCGCGTCAGCATGCGCCCCGCGCGCGCCAGCACGCGCGCCTCGTCCACGGTCGCGCCGCCGCGGTAGGCCAGCACGCCGTTGACGAACACGTGCTCGATGCCCAGGCTCAGGCCCTTGGGCCGGTCGTAGGTGGCGGTGTCGGCGATGGTCTCGGGATCGAACACCACCACGTCGGCCATGTGGCCCGCGCGCAGCAGGCCGCGCTCGGCGATGCGCAGGTTGCGCGCGCTCATGCCGGTCATCTTGTGCACCGCCTGCTCGAGCGTGAACAGCCGGCGCTCGCGCCAGTAGCGCGCGAACACGCGCGGGAACGCGCCCCACAGCCGCGGATGCGGATGGCGGTCGTGCGGCAGGCCGTCGCTGCCGATCATGGTCAGCGGATGCGCGATCACGCGCTCCACGTCCTCTTCCTGCATCTGGAAGTAGCAGGCGCCGCCGGGCTTCAGCCGCAGGCAGGCCTCCTGCTCGCTCACGCCCCATTCGCGCGCGATGTCCGACACCAGCCGGCCGGTCATCTCGGGATGCGGGTCGGACCAGGTCAGCAGCACGTCGATCACGCCGTCGACCAGGTCCTCGCGCAGCACGGTGGAACCGGCGACGTAGGGGTAGACGTCCATCGCGATCTTCTGGCGCTGCGCGAGCGACTCGATCAGCGGCAGCGTTTCCTTCGTGCGGCCCCAGTTCGCGGGCCCGGCGCACTTGTGGTGCGAGATCACCAGCGGCACGCCAGCGGCGAAGGCCGAGTCGCCGGCCTCGTGCAGCGCCTCGACGATCTGCTGCATCTCGCTGCGCAGGTGGGTGGCGTACACGCCGCCATGGCGCGCCACCACGCGCGCGAGCGCGGTCACCTCCTCGGCGGGCGCGGCGAAGGCTTCTTCATAGAACAGGCCCGAGGACATGCCGTGCGCGCCCTCGGCCATGCAGGCCTCGAGCAGCGCCGCCATGCGCGCGAGCTCGTCCGCGTTCGCGGGCCGGTCGAGCGCCTCCATGGCCGCGAAGCGCAGGGTGGTGTGGCCCACCAACGCGGCCACGTTGAGCGCGGGCTGCGTGGCGTCGACCGCGGCGCGGTACTCGGCCATGCTCGCATGGCGGAACGAATCGGCGCCCAGCAGCGTGAGCGGCGGCTTCGACTGCGGCGTGCGGTAGGGCGCGAGCGAGATGCCGCAATTGCCCGTGACCACGGTGGTGATGCCCTGCGACACCTTGGGCAGGCACAGCGGGTCGCGCAGCACGATCGCGTCGTCGTGCGTGTGGGCGTCGATGAAGCCCGGCGCGATCACCTTGGCGCGGCAGTCGACGACCTCGACATCGGCCAGCTCGAGGCCCTCGGGCAGGCGCGCGCGCAGGCCCTCGCCGAGCGCGAGGATGCGGTCGCCGCGCAGCAGCACGTCGCCGGGCCACGAGGGGCCGCCCGAGCCGTCGACCACGAGGCCGGCTTCGAGCAGCACGGCTTGGGGAGCGCTCACGACCGGTGTCCTTTCTCGTTGATGCCGCCGCCGTCCCAGCTCTGCAGCGGGTGCGTGGTGGCGTCGATGCCGTGGCGCTGGAAGGCTTCGCGCGCGCGCTGCAGGCGCTGCACCGCCGGCTCGCCGCGCCGCTGCGCGACCAGCACCGTGAGGATCTCGATCGCCGTGAGGTGCGTCAGGTAGGCATCGATGCCCACGTGCATCACGGCGTCGTCGGGCACCGAGAGCCCGAGCAGGAAATCGGCCTTGGCCGCGAGCGCGGTGCCGGGCCGCGTGAGCGCGACCACCTTGGCGCCCTGGCCGCGCGCGATGTCGACCGCGTCGAGCAGCGAGGGCATGCCGCCCACGTGCGAGATCGCGATCACCACGCCGCCCGGGCGCTGCGCGGCGCCGGCCACCTGCTGCAGGTGGTAGTCGGCCCAGGCATTGGCCGACAGGCCGAGCCGGAACAGCCGCGCCTGCAGGTCGTTGGCCATGAACCACGAGGTGGCGCCGGCGCCGTACAGGTCGACGTGCGGCGCGGCCGCGATGGCCGAGACGGCGCCGTCGAGCACCTGCATGTCGAGCTGGCCGCGCACGCCCGAGACCGAGGCGGCCGCGCTGCGCGCGATCTTCGATACCACCTCGTCGGCGGCGTCCTCGATGTTGACGCGGCGGTGCAGCGGCGAGCCGCCGAGCGCGAGCTCCTGCGCCAGCGCGAGCTTGAACTCGCGCAGGCCCGCGAAGCCGAGGTCGCGGCAGGTGCGCATGATGGTCGGCACCGAACTGCCGGAGCGCTCGGCCAGCGATTCGAAGCTCTCCTCGAGCACCCGGTCGGGGTCCTCGAGGATCAGGTCGAGGATCGCGCGCCGCGTGGCAGGCGCGCCCTCGCGGGTCTGTGCGATCTTCTGGAGCAGCGAGGGAGTCATCGGCCGCGCGGTCAGAAGTGCATCGCCACCGCGTCGCTCACGCGGTAGTCGTTCTCGACCACGGGCATCCAGTGCCACTTGTCGAAGGTGGTGCAGGGATGCGAGATGCCCAGGCCCACGCGGTCGCCGACGGCCGGCGCGCGCGCCTCCTCGTCGGCTTCCCAGCGCAGGTAGGCATGCTGGTCGTTGAGCGCGGTGATCTTCCAGCCCGCGGGCACGGCCTCGGGCGCCAGCACGCCGCGCGCCGCGCGCGCGATCGGCACCGGCAGCGAGAGGTCGAAGGAGATGTCGCGCTTGCCCACGGCCAGGATCGCGAGGCCGGGTTCGGGCCGCGACTGCACGGTGGCCCAGACCTCCATCGCGGGCACCAGGCTCTCGCCGCAATCGCAACCGAGGCGCTCGTCGACCGCGCTGACCATGCGCTTGTAGAAGCCATGGTCGTGCGTGACGTAGCAGCCCGAGCGCAGCAGGCCGCGCACCGGCGACGCCAGCGCGGGCTTCAACCGCCCGGCCACGAGGTCGAAGATGGCCGAGCCGCCGGCCGAGACCAGCACCTCGTCGGTCTCGAACAGCTGCTGCGTGTCGCAATGGCGCGCCACCGCTTCCACGCGGTCCATCAGGGTCGCGGCATAGGCCGCGTCGGGCTCGCTGGCGCCGGTGGCGCCCTGCCCTTCGTAGGTCTCGATGCCCACCAGCCGCACCGCGTCGCTCGCGCGCAGCCGCGTGGCGAGCGCCACCGCCTCTTCATGCGTGCGGCAGCCGGTGCGCGCGCCCTGCACGCCGATCTCGAGCATGACCTCGAAGGGCACGCTGTTGGGGTGGCGGCGCGCCCAGTCCTCGATCAGCGCGAGCTGCGCCAGCGAATCGACCAGAAACACGATGCGCAGGCCCGCATGGTCGCGCAGCAGCAGCTGGATGCCGGCCAGGTCCTCGTCGCTCACCACCTGGTTGGCGATCAGGGTGCGGCGCGCGCCGGCGGCCACGCCCACCGCGAGCTGGGTCACGGTGGCGAAGGTCAGGCCCCAGGCGCCGGCGTTCAGCTGGCGCTGGAACAGCTGCGGCGACATGGTGGTCTTGCCGTGCGGCGCGAGGTCGATGCCCCATTCGCGCACGCGCGCCTGCATCCAGGCCAGGTTGTGCTCGAGCGCCTCGCGCTTGAGCACGGCCAGCGGCAGCGGCAGGTCGCCCGCGAGCACGTTCCAGCCCGCGGCGCCGATCTCGCTGCGCCGGCGCGGCGCCTGGGTGCGCGGATAGCCCTTGAAGCTGTTGCCCAGCAGCGGGTCGTCGAAGGAGGAAGCGGCGGTGTCGGTCATGGTCATGCGGCGATGGGGGAAAGCAGGTCCTTGCGGATGCAGGCGCTGTAGTGTCCGCTCGAAACCTGCTCGAGCGGCGGCACGGTCTGCGCGCAGGCCTCGATGGCATGCGGGCAGCGCGTGCGGAACACGCAGCCCGAGGGCGGCGAGATCGGACTGGGGATGTCGCCCTTGAGCGCGATGCGCTCGGTGGCGAGCTCGGGATCGGGCTTCGGGCTCGCGGCCAGCAGCGCCTGGGTGTAGGGGTGCGAGGGGCGCGCGAAGAGTTCGTCGGTTTCCGCAACCTCCATCACCTTGCCCAGGTACAGCACCACCACGCGGTCGCACAGGTACTCGACCACGTCGAGGTCGTGCGAGATGAACAGCATGGTCAGGCCCAGGCGCTCGCGCAGGTCGGCCAGCAGGTTGATGACCTGCGACTGGATCGACACGTCGAGCGCCGACAGCGGCTCGTCGGCCACGATGAACTCGGGCTCCACCGCGAGCGCGCGCGCCACGCCGATGCGCTGGCGCTGGCCGCCCGAGAACTCGTGCGGGAAGCGGCTCGCATGCTCGGCGCGCAGGCCCACGGTCTCGAGCAGCTCGGCGATGCGCTTGTCGCGCGCGGCCGCGCCCTTGTGCAGGCCGTGCGTGGCCAGCGCCTCGCCGAGGATCGCGCCGATGCGCATCTTCGGGTTCAGGCTCGCGTACGGATCCTGGAAGATGATCTGCAGCTTGCTGCGCAGCTTGCGCATGCGCTCGCCCGACAGCGCGCCGATGTCGTCGCCGCGGTAGAGCACCTGGCCCTCGGTGCGCTCGAGCAGGCGCAGCACGGTGCGGCCGATGGTGCTCTTGCCCGAGCCCGATTCGCCGACCAGGCCCAGCGTCTCGCCGGGCTGGATCGCGAACGACACGTCGTCGACCGCGCGCACCGGGCGCTCGCCGCTGCCGAAATACTTCTTGAGTCCGCGGACTTCGATCAGAGGGGAAACGACGGCGTTCATGCGAGCCTCGCGAGGTGGGCGTCGGGCTGCACGCGGGTGCAGCGGGCCTGGCGGTCCAGGCGGATGTCGATCAGCGGCGGCATCGCCGTGGCGCAACCGGCCTGCGCATGGTCGCAGCGCGGCTCGAAGGCGCAACCCGGCGGCGGCGCCAGCGGGCTCGACACCTGGCCGCGGATCGCGAACAGGCGCTTGGGCTTGGGCTGCCCCGGCTGGCGCGCCTTGCCCGGCAGGCAGGCCAGCAGGCCCTGGGTGTAGGGATGCTCGGGCTGCGCGAACAGCGGGCGCACCGGCGCGCTCTCGACCACCCGGCCCGCGTACATCACGACCACGTCGTCGGCGTGGTGCGCGACCACGCCGAGGTTGTGCGTGATGAACAGGATGCTCATGCCGGTCTCGGCCTGCAGCCGGCGCATCAGCACCAGGATCTGCGCCTGGATGGTCACGTCGAGCGCGGTGGTGGGCTCGTCGGCGATCAGCAGCGTCGGGTCGCAGGCCATGGCCAGCGCGATCATCACGCGCTGGCGCATGCCGCCCGAGAGCTGGTGCGGGTACTCGTGGAGGCGCTGCGCCGCGGCCGGGATCTCGACCAGGTCGAGCATGCGCTTGGCATGGGCCAGCGCGGCCTGGCGATCGAGCCCCTTGTGCAGCCGCACGCTCTCGGCGATCTGCTCGCCGATGGTGAACACCGGGTTCAGGCTGGTCATCGGTTCCTGGAAGATCATCGAGAGCTGGTTGCCGCGCAATGCGCGCATCTCGCGCTCGGGCAGGGTCAGCAGGTCGACGGTCTTGCCTTCGCGCGTGACGAAGCGCGCGCCGCCGCTGACCTGGGCATTGGCGGTCCTGGGCAAGAGGCGCATCAGCGTGAGGCTGGTGACCGACTTGCCCGAGCCCGATTCGCCGACCAGCGCGGTGGTCTTGCCGGGCTGGATCGCGAAGCTCACGTCGGCCACCGAGCGGATCAGGCCGTCCTCGGTGGGGAAGCTGGTGCTCAGGCTGTCGACCACGAGGCGCGGGGAGGATGTGGCGGTCGTCATCACGCGGTCTTCTTGAGCTTGGGGTCTAGGAGGTCGCGCACGCCATCGCCCAGCAGCTGCAGCGACAGCGCCGTGAGGATGATCGCGAGCCCCGGGAACAGCACCACCCAGAAGGCCTGGTGCGCGTACTGCTGGCTGCCCGCGACCATGGTGCCCCAGGTCGGGATCTCGGGCGGCACGCCGACGCCGAGGAAGGACAGCCCCGCCTCGGCCAGGATCGCGTAGGCGAAGATGAACGAGACCTGCACCAGGATCGGCGACATCAGGTTCGGCAGGATGTGGCGCCACAGGATGCGCGAGGTGCGCACGCCGAGCGCGCGCACGGCCTCGACGAACAGCAGCTCGCGCACCACCAATGTGGAGGCCCGCACCACGCGCGCCACGCGCGGCGTGTAGACCAGCACCAGCGCCAGCACCGTGTTCATCAGCGAGGGCCCGAGGATCGCCACCAGCGCGATCGCCAGCAGGATGTCGGGGAAGGACATCATCGCGTCGACCACGCGCATCAGCGGCGCGTCGAGCCGGCGGAAGAAGCCGGCCATCAGGCCCAGCACGGTGCCCGCGACGACGGCACCGAGCGCGGTGAGCGCCGCGATCGCCAGCGAGTAGCGCGCGCCGTGCACGATGCGCGAGTAGAGGTCGCGGCCCAGCTCGTCGGTGCCCAGCAGGTGCTCGGCGCTCGGCGCCTTCAGGCGCTGCAGCACGGCCGTGTCGTTGGGATCGATGGAGGCGAACAGCGGCGCGCCGATGGCGAGGATGGCGATCGCCAGCAGCACCAGCGCGGACAGCATCACGATGCGGCGGTGCATCAGTTGGCGCAGCATTCTTGGCATCCGCATGGCTCAGACCTTCACGCGCGGATCGACCACCGCATACAGCAGGTCGATCGAGAAATTGATGAGCACGTAGATCGCGGCGATCACCAGCAGCGCGCCCTGGATCACCGGGTAGTCGCGCCGCAGCACCGCGCTCACCACGAGGTTGCCCACGCCCGGCAGGCCGAACACGGTCTCGGTGATGACGGCGCCGCCGATCATCAACGCCACCGTCAGGCCGATCACCGTGACGATCGGCACCAGCGCGTTGCGCAGCGCATGCTTGAGCACCACCACCGTCTCGCTCAGGCCCTTGGAGCGCGCGGTGCGCACGTAGTCCTCGCCGAGCACGTCGAGCATCGAGGCGCGCGTGAAGCGGATGATGAGCGCGGAGTTCAGGAGGCCCAGCACCGTGGCCGGCAGCACCAGCGAATGCAGCCGCTCGGCCAGCGCCGCGTCGGGCGCGCCGTAGCCCGAGACCGGGAACCAGCCGAACGAGACCGCGAAGATCTGGATCAGCACGATGCCGAGCCAGAAGCTCGGGATGCTCGCGCCCAGCATCGCGATGCCGGTGAACAGCTGGTCGACCGTGCGGCCGCGGAACACGGCCGAGACGATGCCGCAGGGCACGCCGATCAGCGCGGCGATGGCCACCGCCATCAGCGCGAGCAGCGCGGTGGGCTCGGCGCGCTCCCACAGCGCCTGCGTGACCGGGCGCTGCAGGAAGATCGAGGTGCCGAGGTTGCCCTGCAGCACCTCGCGCAGCCAGTAGCCGAACTGCACGGGCAGCGGCTTGTCGAGGCCGTACTCCTTCTGCACGCGCGCGATGTCGGCCGCGGTGGCCTGGTCGCCCAGCAGCACCGAGACCGGGTCGCCCGAGGCGGCGCGCGTGAGCACGAACACCAGCACCGCCACGATGGCGAGCACGATGAGCATGCCGCCCGCGCGCGAGGCGATGTAGCGAAGCGAGGCGTTCTTCTTCATGCCGAGAACTCGATCGCTGCCGCGCTGCCCACCGCCACGTACTGGCCGGTGAACGCGATGTCGCCGTTCTTCACGCGGAAGACCGTGACGTTGTCGCCCTGCTTGTTGTGACAGACGTAGAGGAAGCGCCCGCTCGGGTCGAGCGTGCAGCTGCGCGGGTAGTTGCCCCGCGTCCATTCCTCGCGCACCAGCGTGGGCGCGCCGGTGCGGGCATCGATCGCGAACAGCGAGATCGAATCATGCAGCCGGTTGAGCGACACGAAGTGCCGGCCGCCGGGCAGCATGCGGATGCCCGAGGCGTAGCTGGTGCCCTTGAAGCCCTTCGGCAGCGCCGAGGTCTCGCTCACGGGCGTGAGCACGCCGGTGGCGTCGTCGTAGCGCATGAAGGCGATGGTCGAGGCCTCCTCGTTCACGAGGTAGAACCAGCGGCCGTTCGGATGGAACACGAAGTGGCGCGCGCCCGAGCTCTCCGACACGGCCACCGTGCCGGGCTGGCTCAGCACGCCGGTCGCGCGGTCGAAGCGGTAGGAGATGACGCGGTCGAGCCCCAGGTCGGCCACGAGCACGAAGTTGCCCTTGGGATCGGACTGCACCATGTGCGCATGCGGGCCGTCGTGGTCGGAGGTGGCGAAGCCCTCGTGCGAGCGCGCGGCCGCCGGCACCACGTCGGCGCCGGGCTTGCAGGGCGTGGCGCCGCAGGCGGCCGCGTCCGGGTAGACGACGGCGGCACGGTCGGCCTCGAAGCCGCCGTCGGCGCGCAGCGCGATCACGCTGACGTCGCCGCTCGCGTAGTTGGCGGTGAAGAGGAAACGGCCCTCGGGATGCACGCTGAGGTGCGCCGGGTCCTTGCCGCCGCAGGGCATCTCGGCCACGAAGGACAGCGCGCCGTTCGCGCCGATGCGGAAGGCCGAGACCGAGCCGGCCTCGAACTCGTTGGCCGCATAGAGCAGCGGCAGGCTCGGATGGCGCGCGAGCGAGGCGGGGTTGCGCAGCTTCGCGCCCTCGCCCTGGCTCGCCACCGCGGGCGGCGCGCCGGGAATGGGCGTGAGCGCGCCGGTCGCGCCGTCGAGCACGAACTGGTGCACGCCCAGGCCGCGCCCGCCGCGCCACGGCTTGCCGCCGTCACTGTAGGTGCCGACGTAGGCGTACACGGGCCCCGACGTGGCGGCCTGGACGGTGGAGGCCGCGAGGCCCAGGGCTCCGAGACCGGAGGCCCATGCGCTGGCTTGCAGAAGTTGGCGACGCGATGGCATGGCGGATGTCCTTCTCGGCCTTACTTGATCTTCGCGTTCCAGAAGAAGGGCCAGGTCGCGGGCTGGTAGTTGTCGAGCGCCGGGCTCCTGGCCGACAGCCCGTTGAACTTGCCGACGTTGATGTACGGCACCTCCTCGTAGACCACCTGCTGCACCTTGCCCCACAGCGCGCCGCGCTTGGCCGGGTCGCTCTCGACGTTGAAGGCCTGCAGCGCCGCCTTCTTGGCGGGCGTGTCCCACCACCCGGGCGCGCCGTCGCCGAGCTGCGGCGGCGAGAGCATGGGCTCGGGGAACTGGCCCGAGTGGGTGACGTAGATGTCCCACAGCTTGGCGTCGTTGCGGCGCTGCACCAGCGTGGCCCAGTCGACCACGTTGAGGTCGACCTTGAAGCCGGCGCGCTTGAGCTGCTCGGCCATCAGCAGCGACATGTTGTAGTGGAAGTCGTACTGGCGGCTCGTGAGCACGCGGATCGGCTCGCCCTTGTAGCCGGCCTTGGCCGCGGCCTCCTTGGCCTTGGCGGCGTTGCGCTGGTTGTACTGGTCGGCGCCGGCCGTCGAATAGAAGGGCGAGCCCTTCGGGAAGTGGTTGGCCTCGGCCACGAAGAAGCGCGTGTCGCCGAAGCCGGCCGCGAGCATCTCGCCCTCGCCGAGCGCGGTCTGGATCGCCTGGCGCACCGGCTGGCTCGCGGCCACGCCTTCCTTGGTGTTGAGCACCAGGTAGGGGAAGCCGAACGAGGGCGTCATGATCGGCACCGTCTTGCCGCCCGACTTCTCCAGGCGCGGCAGCGCCTCCACCGGCAGCAGGTCGGCGAAGTCGTACTGGCCGGCCAGCGCGCCCTCGACGCGCGTGCTGGCGTTGGGCACCGGCACGAAGCGCAGTTCCTCGATCGCCGCCTCGCGCTTGCCGCCGTAGCCGCTCGCGGGCTCCTTGCGCGCCGCGTACTTGTCGAAGCGCGTGAGCAGCACGAACTGGTCGGGCCGGCGCTCCTTGAACTTGTAGGGGCCGGTGCCGACGAAGTCCTTGAGCGGCGAGGCGATCGATTCCTTGGCCATGATCGCGGCCATGCCGCTGGGCAGCGCGAGCTGCGACAGCAGCGGCGCATAGGGTTCCTTGAGCACGATCTCGACCGCCAGCGGGCCCTTGGCCTTGAGGCTGTCGATCTCCTTGCCCACGGCCTTGCCGCGCGGCGACTGGTCCATCCAGCGCTGCAGGCTCGCGACCACGTCGTCGGCCGTGAGCTCGCGGCCGCTGTGCAGCATCACGCCCTTGCGCAGCGCGATCGCGTAGGTCTTGCCGTCGGCCGAGATCTTCGGCATGCCCTCGGCCAGCATCGGCACCACGTTCCACTTGGCGTCGAAGGTGTAGAGCGTCTCGTAGACGTGCTGCATGATGGTTCCGACCAGGTCGGCGGTCGAGGCCATCGGATCGAGCGTCTGCGGCTCGGCCACCATCGCCAGCGTGGCGAAGTTGCGCGGACCCTGCGCCTGGGCGCTCAGCGGTGCCACGGCATACAGCGCCGCGAGCAGGGTGGCACCCAGAAGGGTGCGCTTCGTCAGCATGGGCAGGCGCGGGAAAGAGCCGGCGTGGGGCATGGAGTTCTCCTTCATGGGGCGAGACGCGTTTGTGAAAAAAACTTTCGTTGCGGGTCGCACTTTGAAGCAGTATCTATGCCAAATCATCCGTGAAAACCCTTGATTCAGCGTTATCACTGAAATAGATTTTCAGTTTCGGCCGATACTGGCGGCCGTTTTCACCCCCTCCCCTTTCATTTCCCTTCTTCAGACAGGAGCTCGTCCATGCCTCTCGAATACCTCGGCGCCCCGCCCACCGCTTCCGACCGCCAGGTGCGTCCCTTCTCGCCGGCCGTGCGCGCGGGCGACTTCATCTACGTGTCGGGCCAGGTGCCGGCCAATGCGCAGGGCGAGATCGTGGCCGGCGGCATCGAGGCGCAGACGCGCCAGGTGATGGAGAACCTGAAGACCGTGCTCGCGCTGGCCGGCGCCACGCTCGACGACGTCTGCAAGACCACCTGCTGGCTCGACGACGCGCGCGACTTCGGCGCCTTCAACCGCATCTACATGAGCTACTTCGGCGAGAACAAACCCGCGCGCTCGACCACCGAGGCGCGGCTGATGGTCGATGCGAAGGTCGAGATCGACGTGGTGGCGTACAAGCCGAAGGCTTGAGACACGGGGATCGGGCAGCCGAACGCAGAGGTCGCGAAGGTTGCGCGAAGGTCGCAGAAGAAAACCGAGAAATACCTTCGGTCTTTTCTGCGACTTCTGCGTAGCTTTGGTTTTTCTTCTGCGTTCGGCTGTTCGGATTTCCGTCCCGCGTCAGCCCCGCAGCTCGCTCTTGCGCTGCACGATGCGCGAGACCAGCCCGTAATCGACCGCCTCCTCGGCCGACAGCCAGCGATCGCGCTCGATGTCGGCCAGCACCACCTCGATGGGCTTGCCGGTCTCGCGCGCGATCTCGTGCGCGATGCGCTGGCGGGCCTTGACGATCTCCTGCGCCTGGATCGCGATGTCGGTGGCCTGGCCGCCGGCCCCGCCCGAGGGCTGGTGGATCAGGAAACGGGTGTTGGGCAGGCACACGCGGCGCTCGCGCGGCGCGGCCAGGAACAGGTGGGTGGCGGCGCTGCCGACCCAGCCGGTGCCGATCATGTGCACCGGCGCGGCGATGAAGCGCACCACGTCATGGATCGCATCGCCCGATTCGAGGTGCCCGCCGGGCGAGCTCACGAGGATGTCGATGGGCTTGTCGGCGCTGTCGGCGTCGAGCGCGATCAGCCGGCGCGTGACGTCGGCGGCCACGGCGTCGGTGATGCTGCCGAAGATCAGCAGCGTGCGCGAACGGAAGGCCTTCTCCTCGAGGTAGGAATTGCGCGGCTCGGCGGTGGCGGCCGGGCGGGTGTCGTCTTCGGATTCCATAGCGAACATGGCGGTCATGGGAAAGCTCCTGCGGGTTGGACGGTTCGAACTGTCTTGACGAACAAGCCCACGCTTTCGTGACATCGCCGGTCGTGGCAAGCTGCGCCGATGCTCGACGAACGCTATCTCTCGCAATTCCCGGCCCTGCGCGGCCGACTGGTGCGCGCGGCGGCACGGCTGCTCGGCGGCACGGCACAGGCCGAGGACCTGGTGCAGGACACCTACCTGCGCGCGCTCGAGGCCGGCGAACACGCCGGCATCGACACCGCGCAGGCCTGGCTCACGACCGTGATGCAGCACCTCGCGATCGACCGGCTGCGGCGCGAAGGCTGGATGCGGCGCTGGCTCGACGAGGCCGGATCCACGCCGGAGACGGCGGAATCGGCCGAAGCCGAGGCCGCGCGCGCCGAAGAGACCGGGCAGGCCTTGCGCCTCCTGGCCGAGCGGCTGAGCCCCGCCGATGGCGCCGCGGTGCTGCTGCGCGAGGTGTTCGAGGTCAGCTTCAAGGAACTGGCCGAGGCCACGGGCCGGACCGAGGCCGCCTGGCGCCAGCAGATGCACCGCGCGCTGCTGCGGCTGCGCGAGCCGCGCGAGAAGGCATCCGACAGCACCGGACGCAACGCCGTCTTCCCGCTCTACCAGCAGGCGCTGCGAGATGCCGATGCGCGGCTGCTGTTCGCGATGCTGCGCCAGCCGCCGGCGCGGGCGATCGGGCTGTCGGCCCATGCCGCGCCGCCGCCGGCCTCGGGCTCGCCGCGCGCGGCCTGCCAGGTGGTGCAGATCGGCGGCCGGCTCGGGCTGGTGCTGACGCTGGGCGGGAAGCTGTTGTGCGTGCTGCCGCTGGAGGCGCGGCAGGAAGAGGCGGAAGCGCTCTCGCTCTGAATCTCGGTATTGCTCCTTCCCCCTCTGGGGGAAGGCCGGGATGGGGGCACGCGGCGGTGGCAAGGCCACAGTCATATCGACCGCCCGGCGCCCCCACCCCTACCCTCCCCCAGCGGGGGAGGGAGAAAGACATCTAGGCCAGCCGCCCCGCCACCAGCTGCAGCACCCGGTCGCAGCGCCGCGCCAGGTCCTGGTCGTGCGTGACCATCACGAAGGCCGTGCCGTGGCGGCGCGCGAGGTCGAGCATCAGCTCGAACACGGTGTCGGCGGTGCTGCGGTCGAGGTTGCCGGTGGGCTCGTCGGCCAGCACGCAGGCCGGCTGCGTGACCAGCGCGCGCGCGATCGCCACGCGCTGGCGCTCGCCGCCCGACAGTTCGGCCGGCCGGTGATGCAGCCGCTCGCCCAGGCCCACGCTCTGGAGGATCTTCGTCGCCGATTGCGCGGCCGTGGCCGGGTCGACGCGGCGGATCTTCAGCGGCATCGCCACGTTGTCGAGCGCGCTGAACTCGGGCAGCAGGTGATGGAACTGGTAGACGAAGCCCAGGTGCAGGTTGCGCAACCGGCCCTGCTCGGCGGGGTCGGCATGCGCGATGTCCTTGCCGAGCAGCTCGACATTGCCCGAGGTCGGCGAATCGAGCCCGCCCATCAGGTGCAGCAGCGTGCTCTTGCCCGAACCCGAGGCGCCGACGATGGCCAGCGTCTCGCCGGCATGCACGTCGAGGTCGATGCCGTGCAGCACGGTCAGGTCGAGGCGCCCTTCGTGGAAGCGCTTGGTCAGACCGCGCGCCTTCAATACGACTTCACTCATAGCGCAGCGCCTCGGCGGGATTCACGCGGCTGGCGCGCCAGCTCGGATACAGCGTGGCCAGGAAGGCCAGCACCAGGGAGATGATCGCGATCGGCATGATGTCGCTGCGCTGCGGATCGCTGGGCATCTTGCTGATCAGATAGATGTCCTTGGGCAGGAAGCTCGCATGGAACAGCTGCTCGAGGAAGGGCACGATCACGTCGATGTTGTAGGCGATGCCCAGGCCCAGCAGCAGCCCGGCCACGGTGCCGATCACGCCCACCATCGCGCCCTGCACCACGAAGATGCCCATGATGCTGCGCGGCGAGCTGCCCAGGGTGCGCAGGATCGCGATGTCGGCGCGCTTGTCGGTCACCGTCATCACCAGCGTCGACACCAGGTTGAACGCGGCCACCGCCACGATCAGCGTGAGGATGATGAACATCATGCGTTTCTCGACCTGCACGGCCGCGAACCAGGTCTTGTTCTGGCGCGTCCAGTCGCGGATCAGGAACTGGCCCGGCAGCGAGACGGCCATCTCGTCGGCCACGTCGCGCGCCTGGTTGAGGTCCTTCAGGCGGATGCGGATGCCGGTCGGGCCCTCGAGCCGGAACACGCGCGCCGCGTCCTGCTCGTTGATCAGCGCCAGCGCCGAGTCGTATTCGTAGTGGCCCGAATCGAAGGTGCCGACCACGGTGAACTGCTTCAGGCGCGGCACCACGCCGGCCGGCGTGACCTGGCCGCCCGGCGCCACCAGCGTGACCTGGTCGCCGGGCTGCACGAACAGCGAGCGCGCCAGCTCGCCGCCCAGCACGATGCCGAACTCGCCGGGCACCAGCTTGTCGAGCGTGCCCTTGGGCGCGGCGGCCGCGATGTCGGTGACCTCGGGCTCGAGCTTGGGCTCGATGCCGCGCACCAGCGTGCCCTTCATGTCCTCGCCGCGCGCGATCAGCGCCTGGGTCGCGATGAAGGGCGCCGCGCCGACCACCTCGGGGTACTTGCGCGCGGCCGCCATGATGGTGTCGAGCTCGGGCAGGGCCTGGCCGTCGCGCGAGATGATCTCGATGTGCGAGACCACGCCCAGCATGCGGTCGCGCACTTCCTTCTGGAAGCCGTTCATCACGCTCAGCACGATGATCAGCGCGGCCACGCCGAGCGCGATGCCGAGCATCGACACGCCGGAGATGAACGAGATGAAGCCGTTGCGCCGGGTCGCCCGGCCCGCGCGCGTGTAGCGCCAGCCGAGCTGCAGTTCGTAGGGGAGTCGCATCAGGTCTCCTGCGGCGCTCGGGGCGACGGCATGGGTCGGTTCATGGGAAAAAGGGTGAAGACGAAGAGGAAGGCGGGCGGAATTGTGGCATCCCGGACAATAGGCCCATGGCCGAACCCGCTCCCGCCCGTCATCTCCTGATTCCCTTTGCCGGCCGCGGTTCCCCGTCCTGCCGCGCAGCCCTCCCAACCTTAAGGTTGCCCAAGCTCGAGGCCCTGCTCGGCCGGCTCGCCGTCACGGCCACCGACACGCAGGACGAAAGCACCCGCTCCCCGCCGCACGAACGCGCCCTGGCGCGCGCGCTCGGCATCGCCGCGGCCGACGGTTGCCTCCCCTGGGCCGCGCTCGAGGCACGTCAGAACGGCGCCGCCGAAGCGAGCGATACCGGCGCCTGGGGCCTGGTCACGCTGTGCCACTGGCAGGTCGGCATCGACGACGTGGTGCTCGGCGATCCCTCGGCGATCGAGATCGACGCCGAGGAGTCGGCCGCGCTGCTGGCCGCGGCGCGCCCCTTCTTCGAGGAGGACGGCATCGCGCTGCATCCGTCCGCGCGCCCCGGCCGCTGGCTCGCGCGCGCGCCGATCTTCCAGGACCTCGCCACCGCCGCCATCGACCGCGCCGTGGGCCACCCGATCTCGCAGTGGTCGCCGCTGGCCGATGCCGCGCGACCGCTGCGCCGGCTCCAGAACGAGATGCAGATGCTGCTCTACACCCAGCGCGTGAACGACGACCGCGCCGCGCGCGGCGCGCCGCCGATCAATTCCTTCTGGCTCAGCGGCACCGGCGTGCTCCCCGCGGGTGCCGTCAGCCCCGAAGGCCCCGCACCGCAGGTCGACGATTCGCTGCGCACCGCCGCGCTGCACGACGACGGCATTGGCTGGGCCGAGGCCTGGCAGGCGCTCGACGCGGGTCCGATCGCTGCGCTGCTCGACCACTACAACGCGGGCGCCCCGGTCACGATCACGCTGTGCGGCGACCGCACGGCGCAGCGCCACGAGATCCAGCCGCGCGGCTTCGTGGGCTGGGCGCGCAGCCTGTTCGAACGGCCGCGCGCCGCCGCCGTGCTGGAGGCGCTCTGATGAAGATCCATCCCCGCGACATTCCCCCGCGCAGCGCCTGGGTGCTCGAGCAGGCCGGCGTGCATCCGCTGCTGGCCCGGCTGTTCGCCGCGCGCGGCGTCAGCGCCAAGGACGAGCTCGACGACGGCCTGGCGCGCCTGCTGCCGCCCGACACCCTGCGCGGCACGCACGAGGCCGCGGTGCTGCTGGCCGACGCGATGGCCGCCGACAAGCGCCTGTGCATCGTGGCCGACTACGACTGCGACGGTGCCACCGCCTGCGCGGTCGGCGTGCGCGGCCTGCGCCTGCTGGGCGCGAAGAACGTGAGCTACCTCGTGCCCGACCGCGTGGTCGACGGCTACGGCCTCACGCCGCCGATCGCCGAGCGCGTGGCCGCGAGCGGCGCCGACATGCTGATCACGGTCGACAACGGCATCGCCAGCGTCGACGGCGTGGCCGCGGCCAAGGCGCGCGGCCTGCAGGTGCTGGTGACCGACCACCACCTGCCCGGCCCCGAGCTGCCGATCGCCGACGTGCTGGTGAATCCCAACCATCCCGACTGCGGCTTCGAGAGCAAGTGCATCGCCGGCGTCGGCGTGATGTTCTACGTGCTGCTCGCGCTGCGTTCCGAGCTGCGCCGGCGCGGCGTGTTCGACGTGGCGACGCAGCCCAAGCTCGACGCGCTGCTGCCGCTGGTGGCGCTGGGCACCGTGGCCGACGTGGTGAAGCTCGACGCCAACAACCGCCGGCTGGTGGCGCAGGGCCTGCGCCGCATCCGCGCCGGTGCCATGCCCGCGGGCGTGTCGGCGCTGTTCAAGGCCGCGGGCCGCGTGGCCGCCGCGGCCACCACCTTCGACTTCGGCTTCGCGCTCGGCCCGCGCATCAATGCGGCCGGCCGGCTGGCCGACATGACGCTGGGCATCGAATGCCTGCTGACCGAGGATGCCGCGCGCGCCGACGAGCTCGCGCGCCTGCTCGACGGCATCAACCGCGAGCGGCGCGACATCGAGGGCGGCATGCGCGACCAGGCGCTGCTGCTGGCCGAGTCGCTGTTCACCGTCGACGGCGAAGGCACCGAGACCGTGCCCGCCGCCATCAGCGTGTTCGACGCCGACTTCCACGAGGGCGTGGTCGGCATCGTGGCCTCGCGCATCAAGGAACGCTTCCACCGGCCCACCTTCGTGTTCGCGGCCAGCGGCGCGCCCGGCAAGGAGCACGAACTCAAGGGCTCGGGCCGCTCGATCCCGGGCTTTCACTTGCGCGATGCGCTGGACCTCGTCGCCAAGCGGCATCCGGGCGTGCTGCTGCGCTTCGGCGGCCATGCGATGGCGGCCGGCTGCACGGTCGCGCGCGAGCAGTTCCAGACCTTCGAGCGCGCGCTCGCGCAGGTGGCCGACGAATGGCTCGATGCCGCCACGCTCACGCGCCGCATCGACACCGACGGCCCGATCTCGCGCGAGTATTTGCGCGTGGACCTGATCGACACCCTGCACCGCGAGGTCTGGGGCCAGGGCTTCGCGCCGCCCACCTTCAGCGAGGAGGTCGAGGTGGTGTCGCAGCGGCTGGTCGGCGAGCGGCATCTCGCGCTCAAGCTGCGCCACCAGGGCCAGCCCATCGACGGCATCTGGTTCGGCCACACCGACCCGCTGCCGCCGCGCGTGAAGCTGGCATTCCGGCTCGACGCCGACGAATGGCAGGGCGTGCGGCGCGTGCGCTTCCTGGTCGAGGGCGCGGAGATCTGAAGCGTTCGAGCCCCGGCCACAGGTTACGCCGGGGTTTCCGCTGCAAGCAATTGCGTGCGCTGTCCCGCCACGGCGGGCGCGCGGTCGGTACACATTCCTACATGGAAGGCGCGCGAGCCTTCTACGCTGGCTTCCATGCACGGCGCGCCACGGCCGATTTCCGGCAGCGTCCACGCGGTGCAACGCAGGAGACCGGCATGCAGACACCCTCCCCCGACGTGTTCCCCGGCGCCGAACGCCGCCCGCTCGCGCTGGTGACCGGCGCCTCCTCGGGCATCGGCTACCAGCTCGCGCGGCGCGCGGCCGAACATGGCTACGACCTGCTGATCGGCGCCGACGAATCACTGGCCCAGGCCGAAGCCGACCTGCGCGCGCTGGGCGCGCGCGTGTTCGCGGTGCGCGAGGACTTCGCCACGCGCGACGGCGTCGACGCGCTGCTCGCGGCCTGCGAGGACCGGCCGATCGACGTGCTGTTCGCCAACGCGGGCCACGGCCTGGGCCATGGCTTCCTCGACCAGGAATTCCACGACGTGCAGCACGTGATCAACACCAACGTGACCGGCACGCTCTACCTGGTGCAGCGCGTGGGCCGCGCGATGCGCGAGCGCGGCCAGGGCCGCATCCTCATCACGGGCTCGATCGCGGGCTTCCAGCCCGGCGCCTTCCAGGCGGTCTACAACGGCACCAAGGCCTTCATCGATTCCTTCGCGATGGCGCTGCGCAACGAGCTCAAGGACACGGGCGTGACCGTGACCTGCCTGATGCCCGGCGTGACCGACACCCACTTCTTCGCGCGCGCCGACATGCCAGGGTCTGTCGTCCATCAAACGCCCTCGCGCTGGCCCCGCCATGCGGTGGATACGCGAAGGGCGGCGTAGCCCATGGCCACCCATGGGCAAGCCGGCCGACAAAGTAGCCGCCGTATGGCGGGGCCAGCCCGGAGGGAAGCCCTGTTGCGCGGTGCATTGCGGCGTTGCCCTTCGCTCACGTAGCACGCTACGCAGCGCTCAGGGCGCCTTGCACTGCCCCGCGCAACAGGGCTTCGCGAGGGCGTTTGATGGACGACAGACCCTGGACACGCGCGTGGGCCAGCAGTCCGACAAGGCCGATCCGGCCGAGGTGGCGAGGGAAGGCTTCGAGGCGCTGATGAAGGGCGAGAGCGGCGTGATCGCGGGCTGGCGCAACAAGATGCAGGTGGCGCTGTCGCGCGTGATGCCCTCGCCCGCGCTGGCCGAGCAGCATCGAAGGATCGCGGAACCGGGCAGCGCGCACGCGCCTTCCTGAGCCGTCCCGGACCGTCGACGCGCGAACGTCGGAACCTTCTTCGTACATTCCCGACGCCCTACGTAGCCTTGCGACTTTTGGAGGTGCACGCGAGCGTGCCTCGCGGGCATGATCGCGCCCATGCGTTGTCCTTTCCCGATCGCTCCGGCGCGCAGCATGCGACTGCCGGGTGCCCATCGGGCGCCTGCGTCTTGAACCCCCGCGCCCTTCGATGCGCCGCTTGCACGCGGCGTTCACATGGCGCGCCTATCCTGCCCCCGGGCTTGCGTACGGCAACGCTTCTTGATGTCCGCTCACCGACGAACCCCAGGAGGATTTTCTTTCCATGCGCCGTTTTGAACTGATCGAGGGAACCGCCAGCAAGTTCTGGGAAGTGGAACAGGCGGAGAACGATCTCAACATCCGCTGGGGCCGCATCGGCACCGCGGGCCAGAGCCAGACCAAGTCCTTCGCCGATGCCGCGAAGACCGCCACCGCGCTGACCAAGCTGGTGAGCGAGAAGACCGGCAAGGGCTACAAGGAAGTTGGCGTGAGCGCCGATGCGAGCATCGGCAAGACCGAGGCAAAGCCGAAGGCGGAAGCGCCTGCTGCAGCACCCGCCGTGGCACCTGCGGCCGCATCCACGGAGGCAGCTGCGAAGGCCACCGCATCCGCGCCCGCCACGCCGGCACCGCCGCCCGTCGCGAGCGAAAGCCTCGACAGCCAGTGCGAGCGCGTCGTCGAGGCCGTGCGCATCGCGATCGAGGACGGCAGCGTCAAGACCGGCGACAAGTTCTCGGCCGCCGCGCTCAAGCGCCAGTACGGCGTGAGCGAGCAAGGCGCCACGATGGCCTTCGAGGAGCTCAAGTCCCATGGCCTGCTGTCGGGCTGGGGCACCACCGCCGAGGTGCGCGAGAAGGCGCAGGATGCGGCGCGCGAGCTCGCGCAACGCACGGTGGCCGCGCACGGCGAGACGCCCGCCCAGCCCGTGACCGAAGGCGCGCCGCCCTGGCTCGCGCAAGGCCAGCCGCTGCGCATCACGGCGCAGACGCGCGAGTTCGCCTATGCCTCGCGGCGCTTTCCCTCGACCCGGCCGGTGCTCGACCTGGCGCAGGCCTGGAAGCGGGCCTGCAACGACCTCGAGCTGCCGCTGGACCTGGCCGCGACCGATGCCGCGCTGCGGCCCGCAGCCGAGCGCATGCTCGCGCGCGACAAGCCCGCCACCCCGGCGCCCGATGCCGAGGCCGATGCGCTGCTGCTGGCCTTCATGGACCACAACACGCGCCGCGACAAGGCCGGCTCGGTGGTGTTCCTGATCCAGTACCTGGTCGCGCAGTACGGGCTGGCCGGCGCGATCGAGGTCTACCTGTCGGCGCTGCGCCTGCAGGTGGAAGGCAGCTACGACCAGCAGGCCAAGAAGTGGCGCAGCCGCTTCTCGGGCAACCCCGGCCAGGCCGTCAACCACGGCTGGTACGGCGCCGTGGGCGATGCCGAGGAAGTGCTGCGCGAGCAGCTCTCGACCGCACCCGAGGCCGAATGGCAGCAGTGCGCCGACCTGATCGAGGCCGCGCTGCCCTCGCTGCATCCGAGCCGCCAGCCGCTGGCGGCACTGCTGCTGCCCGAGCGGCCCGAACTCTCGAACGCGCTCGCGCTGCGGCTGGCCGGCGAGAAGGACAGCGGCGAGACCTTGCACTGGCTGCTGCTGACCATCACCGATGCCGCCGCCGCCGCGCAGGCCGCCAAGGTGCGGCTCAGCTATTCGAGCGGCTTCTGGGGCCACTACAAGATGACGGCCACCGCGCTGCTCGAACGCGGCACCGAGGCCGTGGCGCTGCTCGAGCGCGGCGCGGCCGAGGAACACGCGGGCGAGACGCTCGCGGCCATCGGCACGCCCGAGGCGGTGGCGGCGCTCGCCAAGGTCGCGAGCGGTTCGAAGGCGGCGCTGGCGCGGCTGTCGCTCGCGGTGGACCGCTGGCCGCAGGCCGCCATCGTCGCGCTGGCGCGGCTGGTCGCCGCCGGCGGCAAGGACGCGGGCCTGCTCACGCCCAGCCTCACGCGGCTGCTGCGCGCGCATGGTGGCCTGGTCGACGGCCTGCGGCCCTGG
The DNA here is from genome assembly GCF_900115375.1 of Variovorax sp. PDC80. Lineage (NCBI taxonomy): Bacteria > Pseudomonadati > Pseudomonadota > Betaproteobacteria > Burkholderiales > Comamonadaceae > Variovorax > Variovorax sp. PDC80. Next base: position 73,558 of record NZ_FOWG01000013.1, read on the forward strand.
CTCGATGCCGGCGCGCAGGGCGCGATCGACCGCCAGCTCGCGCTGCTGTCGGGCCCGAGCGAGGTCGCCGATGCCAGCGAGCTGCCAGGCGTGCTGGCCTCGCCGCCCTGGCTCGCCAAAGTGCAGAAGAAGGCGGCCGCCGTGCTCGCGCTCGAGCCGCTCGCGCTGGCGCCGGTCGAGCAGTGGGCACCGGGCGCGCGCGAGGAAGCGCAGCGGCCCGGCACCTCGTGGCAGGTGAACCGCTTCGCGACCGCGCGCACCGATGTGCAGGTGATGCTCAAGGAGCTGGGCTTCGAGAGCAAGGCCAGCAAGCTCGCGCACGAGGAGCAGGTGAAGCTGATGCAGGCCGCCTACGAGGCCGAGGACATGCCCGATGCCGCGGTGCTGCAGGACATCCACCAGCGCGGCGAGGCGCGCGAGAAGGAAGTGCTCGCGAGCCTGCGCGACCCGATCCTCGACACCGCGCGCGAAGGCATCCGCAGCGGCGATGCCAGCAAGCTGATCGCCGCCTGGCGCGGCATGCTGGCCGCGCGCAAGCAGGAGCGCTACTACTTCTTCTGGTTCGATGCGCGCTATGCGGCGCTGCTGCCGCCCGAACTCGGCGTGCCGTTCTGGAACGCGGTGGCCGGCCAGGCCGAGACGCAGGGCGCCGACTTCGTGATGGCGAACTTCGGCCTGCCCGCGCTGCCGGGGCTGCTGTCGGTGGTGCGCGCCAAGCCCGGCGAGAACCTGCAGCTGGCACTGAACTACGGCGCGGTGGAACTCGCGGCACCGGCCGCGCGCGCCTTCGCCAAGCTCAAGACCGTGCGCCAGGCCGGCCGCGACTGGCTGCTCAAGTACCCCGAGCACGCGGCCTGCGGCCTGATCGCGCCCGCGCTCGGCAAGGCCGGCGAGGCGCGCGACGTGGCGGGCTCGGCGCTGCGCCTGCTGCAGGCCGAGGGCCATGCCGAGCTGCTGCTCGAGGTCGCCGGCCGCTACGGCAAGGACGAAGTGGTGCAGGCGCTGCGCGCGGTGCTCGAGGAAAGCCCGCTCGACCGCTTCCCCACCAAGCGCGCGAAGCTGCCCGAGTTCTGGCAGCCGCGCGGCTGGCGCCGGCCGGTGCTGCTCAACGGCAAGGCGCTGCCCGACGAGGCGCTCGACCACCTGGGCCAGATGTTCACCTTCCCGACCAACGAGGAGGTCTACGGCGGCATCGCGGTGGTCAAGGAGGCCTGCGCGCCCGAGTCGCTGGCCGACTTCGCCTGGGACGCCTTCAGCGCCTGGCTCGAGGCCGGCGGCCCGAGCAAGGAAGGCTGGGCGCTCACGGTGCTCGGTTTCCTCGGCAACGACGACACGGCGCGCCGGCTCACGCCCTTCATCCGCGCCTGGCCCGGCGAGGCCGCGCATGCGCGCGCCGTCACCGGCCTCGACGTGCTGGCCGGCATCGGCTCCGACGTGGCGCTGATGCTGCTCAACGGCATCGCGCAGAAGGTCAAGTTCAAGGGCCTGCAGGACCGCGCGCGCGAGAAGATCGATGCGATCGCCGAGGCACGCGGCCTCTCGACCGAGGAACTCGAGGACCGGCTCGCGCCCGACCTCGGCCTCGACGAGCAGGGCACCCTGCTGCTGGACTTCGGCCCGCGCAGCTTCAAGGTCGGCTTCGACGAGGCGCTCAAGCCCTATGTGCGCGAGCGCGCCGACGGCGTCGACGGCGCGCGCCTGTCCGACCTGCCCAAGCCCAAGAAGACCGACGACGCCGAGAAGAGCAAGGAGGCGGTCGAACGCTTCAAGCTGCTCAAGAAGGACGTGCGCACCATCGCGAGCCAGCAGCTGCTGCGGCTCGAGGTCGCGATGTGCGTGCGCCGGCGCTGGACGCCCGAGGTGTTCCGCACCTTCCTGGTCGAGCATCCTCTGGTGCGCCACCTGGTGCAGCGGCTGATCTGGGGCACCTACCGCGTGCAGGGCGAGGCCAGCTACGGCGGCGAACTGCAGGCGTGCTTCCGCGTGGCCGAGGACGGCAGCTTCAGCACCGCCGAGGACGATCCCTTCGAGCTGCCCGCGGGCGAGGACATCCGCATCGGCGTGCCGCATGCGCTCGAGCTCTCGCCGACCGACGCCGGCGCCTTCGGCCAGGTGTTCGCCGACTACGAGCTGCTGCAGCCCTTCGCGCAGATCGGCCGCGACACCTACGTGCTGACCGAGGACGAGAAGAAGAGCCAGAAGCTCGAGCGCTGGAAGGACGCCACCGTGCCCACGGGCCGCGTGCTGGGCCTGGTCAACAAGGGCTGGCGCCGCGGCGAGGCGCAGGACGGCGGCGGCATCTGGTACTTCAGCAAGCCGCTGGGTCCGAACCGCGTGATCGAGCTCTACCTCGACCCCGGCATCATCGTCGGCATGGTCGACGAGTACCCCGAGCAGAAGCTCGGCGAGGTGCAGGTCGGCAAGCCCTCGGGCTGGGGCAACATGCAGAACGCCGAGACGCTGGACCAGCTCGATCCGATCTCGGCCAGCGAGCTGATCCGCGACATGGAAGGGCTGCGCGCTTGAGCGCGGCCGCCGCGCGGCCGCGGTCCTGGCTGCTGGCCGCGGGCCTGCTGCTCGCGGCGCTGGCCCCCGCGGCCGCGCGTGACCTGGCACCCGAGGTGCCACCGCAGGTCGACACCGTGGCCACCGGCGGCGAATGGCGCACGGCGCGCGAGAGCGGCGTGCTGCGCATCGTGATCGTCCACCAGGGCTTCGAGCACGTGCACTCGCGGCTGTGGCTCGAATGGCTGGCGAGCGGCGAACGCGGGCCGGCGCGCCGCGTGGCGCGGGTGCTGGTCAAGGAGCTGTCGGGCGGCATGAACGTGCTCGCCGTCGACGAGCGCGCCCGCAGCACCTTCGAGGGCCCGCGCATCCGGCTGCGCAGCACGCACAGCTATTCCCACGAGACCACCGACATCGCGATCGAGGCCGGCGCGCCCGGCCGCTACCAGCTGCTCGAGCAACCCACCAGATGACCGCTTCCAGCTTCTCCCTGCCACCCGAGCTCCAGAACGCGCTGCCGCCCGGCGAACCCGGCGCGAAGCCGCCGCCCAAGGCCGCCTCGCTGCCCACGCTGCGCAAGCGCGTGCTCGACAAGTGCGGCGAGTACCTGATCGAAGCGCTGCTGCCCGAGCCCTTCGAAGTGCGCTCGCCCGCCACGCGTGGCTGGCTCGAGGCCGCGATGGACGCGGCCGACACGCGGCTGCTGGGCCTGATGATCGCGCGCTTCCGCGAGCAGGCCTACACCGGCCGCGACGAACCGGCCGAGGCGCTGGTGCACTGGCTGGTGCTGCAGCACGGCCTGGCTACCGCCTTCGACGCGCTGCTGCATGCGGCGCGCTGGCGCCGCGAACGCATCGGCCACAAGCCGCTGCGCCAGGATGCGCCGCCCGACGATGGCGCCCATTCCTTCTGGGGCCAGCCCGCGAGTTCGCTGTGGCAGTTCCGTGGCCACTGGATGGAGGCCGACGCCGCGACGCGCGCCGCCTGCATCGAGCGGCTGCGCGCGCTCGACCCGCAGCTGCCGCTGGCCGCGCGCGCCCGCTTCGCGATCGCGCTGCCCGAATGGCGCCCGCTCGCGCGACAGTTGTTCGAGCAGGCCACGCCCGAGCAGCTCGAGCGCTGCGGTCCCTGGCTGCGCTGGGCCGCCGGCCTGCCGCTGGCCGAAGTGGCGGGCGACGGCACGCGGCTGCTCGATCAGCCCGCGCTGCTCGCGCTGCTGCTGCGCGAACACGGCGAGGCGCTGCTGCCCCTGCTGCTGGACCTCGGCGCGCGCCAGCGCAGCGTGGCCGTGGCCTGGACGCTGGCCGCCTTCGACACGCCCGAGGCCACCGAGGCGCTGGCGCGCATGACCGCCGCCGATGCCGCCTGCGCCAAGGCGCTGGGCTGGGTCACGGGCGAACGGCCCGAGCGCTGCTTCCTCGCGCTCGCGAAGGTGCTCGAGGACGGCGGCCTGCCCAAGGCCGGCGCCGCGCGCCTGGTGCCACAGCTCAAGACCCTGGCCGGCACGCTCGGCGAGCGCTTGCCCGCGCTGTTGCCGGCGCTGCCGGCGGCCGTGCGGCGCCAGCTCGGCGCGGTCGCCGACCAGGCGGGCGCGGCACCAGAAGCCTTCGCCGAACGCGCGCGCTGGCCCGCGGTGCTCGCCGACCCGCCCTGGGCGCGGCGCGCGGCCGACGACCCACCGCCGCTGGTGCTGGCCGGCCTGCCCGTGCTCGAGGTGCCGCCCGAGGAGGACTGGGGCGACGAGGTCCGCCAGGACTGGATCGACCGCGACACGCCCTATGTCTACCGCCAGCCGATGGAAGCCGAGCGCGCCATCGGCGAGCGGCTGCGCGAATGGACGCCGGAGCGCGTCGCCGCGCTGCACATGCAGCCGCCGCGGGCGCTCGAGCGCTTCATCGCCGACTGGCAACGCACGCACGACGATGCGGCGCCCGACCGCCGCCAGTACGGCGCCTTCATCGCGGTGCAGGCCGCCTGGTTCCTGCCGCCGGCCACCGGGCTGGCGTTCTGGAATGCCGTCGGCAGCGGCAAGGAGGCGCCGCGCGCCGGCGGCTTCGTGGCGCGCTTCGGAAGTGCCGCGCTGCCGGGCCTGCTGCAGGCGCTGGCCAACGACGGCGACGAGCATTTCGTCGCGCGCTTCATCGGCGCCACGCAGCTCGCGCCCTTCATGGCGCAGGCGCTCGCGCGCCGGCCGACGCGCCGCGCGCACGCACGACAGTGGCTGGTGCGCTTCGCGTCGCATGCGGCCGCCGGCCTGCTGCCGGCCGCGCTGGGCCCCGAGGGCGAGGCACGCCAGCAGGCCCGCGCCGCGCTGCGCGCCATGGCCGCGCTGGAACAGGCCGAGGCGCTGCGCGCCATTGCGCACCGCCATGACGACCCGGCCGTGGCGACCGCCGTCGATGCGCTGCTGGCCGAAGACCCGCTGCGCGACTTCCCGTCGCGCATCAACGCACGCAGCAAGCTCCCGGCCTTCTGGCAACCGGCCGGCTGGCGCAAGCCGCGGCTGCGCGACGACGGCCTCGCACTGCCCGACGAGGCGCTGCAGCCGCTGGGCCTGATGCTGAGCTTCGCGCCCGACCTGCCGCAGGGCTATGCGGGCCTGGACGCCGTGCGCGCCGCTTGCGAGCCCCAGAGCCTGGCCGACTTCGCCTGGGACGTCTGCGAATCGTGGGAGGCCGCGGGCGCCGGCGCGCCCGGCAACTGGGCGCTGCGCGCGCTCGGCCTGGTCGGCACCGACGACACGGCGCGCCGGCTCGGCGCCCTCGTGCGGCGCTGGAGCGCGCCGGGCGCGGGCGGCACCGCCACGCGCATCGGCTGGGTGCTCGAGGCGCTGGCACGGCTGGGCAGCGACGTCGCGCTGATGCAGCTCGACGCGATCGCGCGCAAGAACCGCATCGCCGCGGCGCGCCATGCGGCCGCCGAGAAGCTGGCGCAGGCCGCGGCCGAACGCGGCCTGAGCGGCGACGAACTCGAGGACCGGCTCGCGCCCGACCTCGGCCTGGACGAACGCGGCAGCCTGCTGCTGGACTTCGGGCCGCGCCGGTTCCACGTCGGCTTCGACGAGGCGCTGGTGCCCTTCGTGCGCGAATCGGTCGAGGGCCGGCCCGGCGCGCGCCTGGCCACCGCGCCGCGCCCGCGCGCGAGCGACGATGCCGAACGCGCGGCCGCGGCCGCCGAGCGCTTCAAGGCGCTCAAGCAGGACGCCGCCACCGTCGCGGCCCAGCAGCCGTTGCGGCTGGAACGCGCGATGGCCACGGGCCGCGGCTGGCCGGTCGGCGACTTCCGCCGCTTCATCGCCGAGCATCCGCTGATGCGCCACCTGGCCGAGCGGCTGGTGTGGGGCGTGACCGACGGCGGGCGCGATGCGCGCCACGTGACGCTGCTGCGCGCCGCCTTCCGCGTGAGCGCCGAGGGCGAATGGGTCGATGCCGACGAGGTGCCGCAGGCCCTCGACGACGGCGCCGCCGCGCGCATCGTCGTGGCCCATCCGCTGCAGCTGAGCGCCGCGCAGATCGCGGCCTTCGCGCAGCAGTTCGCCGACTACGAGCTGATCCAGCCCTTCGAGCAGTTGCACCGCGCCGTGCATGCGCCGCGCGAGGACGAACGCGCGCTGACGGCGCTCGCGCGCTGGTCGGGCCGCATCGCGCGGCCGGGTCCGCTGTGGGCGCTGGAATCGCGCGGCTGGCTGCGCGGGCGCGGCGGCGGCGGTGCCTACGACCACGCGTGGCGCGCACTGCCCGGCGGCCGCACGCTGGCGCTGCGCTTCGGGCCCGGCCTCTACAACGCCGGCGCGGGCGAGGACCAGACGCTCGACGTGCTGCACCACGGCCACCCGTTCGGCGAACTCGATCCCATCGTCTTCAGCGAGGCGGTGCGCGACATCGACGCGCTGGGCGCGCGCTGAGGCGCGCGACGCCGTTCCGCTATCGCTCTGCTATGTTTGCGCGGGCACGACCCCGCACCCCTTTCAGATCCGACACCGATCCAGACCATGGCCACCTCCCGCAAGCCGACCGACACCCCACCCACCGGTTCCCCTGCCCTGCAGCGCCCGCCCGCCGAGATCCAGTACGCCGCGCAGATCGCGCAGCTGCAGGCGCAGGACAAGGACCCGCGCCCGCCGGGCTGGGCCATGAGCCTGAAGGCCGCGCGCGCCTTCATCCTCGGCGATGCGCAGCTGGGCATCGCGCCGAAGATCGTCGCGCCGGTCGCGAGCATCGAGCGCATGCTGGTCACCCTGGCCACCGGCCGCGGCCTGATGCTGGTGGGCGAGCCCGGCACCGCGAAGTCGATGCTCTCGGAGCTGCTGGCGACCGCGATCTCGGGCGTGTCCACGCTGACCATCCAGGGCGGCGCCTCGATCACCGAGGACCAGATCAAGTACGGCTGGAACTACGCGCTGCTGATCAACGAGGGCCCGAGCCCGCGCGCGATGGTGCCGGCGCCGCTGTACATCGGCATGCAGCAGGGCCAGGTGGTGCGCTTCGAGGAGATCACGCGCGCGCCGCTCGAGGTGCAGGACTGCCTGCTGGGCATGCTGTCCGACCGCGTGATGGCCGTGCCCGAGCTCTCGGGCGAGCACGGCATGCTCTATGCGCGCGAGGGCTTCAACATCATCGCCACCGCCAACACGCGCGACCGCGGCGTCAACGAGATGAGCGCCGCGCTCAAGCGCCGTTTCGACTTCGAGACCGTGTTCCCGATCCTCGACTTCGAGCGCGAGCTCGCGCTGGTGCGCGAATCGTCGGCGCGGCTGCTCGCGCAGAGCGGCATTCCGAAGACCGTGCCGCAGCCGGTGCTCGAGCTGCTGGTGGCCACCTTCCGCGACCTGCGCGGCGCGCCCGCTTCCTCCGAGAAGAACGGCGGCGGCAGCGACGCCGCGATGGATCGGCTCACGGCCGTGATGTCGACCGCCGAGGCGGTCAACGTGGCGCACGCGGTGGGCGTGCGCGCCTGGTTCCTCGAGCAGCGCGAGGGCTCGCCGGCCGACCTGGTCGACTGCATCGCGGGCACGGTGGTCAAGGACAACGCCGACGACCGCGCCAAGCTGCGCCGCTACTTCGAGCAGAAGGCGGCCAAGCGCAGCGGCGAGCACTGGCGCGCCTACTACGAGGCCCGCCACCGCCTGCCCTGAGATGAACGCGCCCCACATCGTCGGCGTGCGCCACCACAGCCCCGCCTGCGCGCGGCTGGTGGCCGAGCGCATCCGCGCGCTGCGCCCGGCCCATGTGCTGATCGAGGGCCCGGCCGACTTCAACGCGCGGCTCGAGGAACTCTACCTGCCGCACCGGCTGCCGGTGGCGATCTACAGCTACCTCTCGGCCGGCGAGACGCACCATGGCTCGTGGTCGCCGTTCGCCGAGCACTCGCCCGAATGGCAGGCGCTGCAGGCCGGCCGCGAGGTCGGCGCCGACGTGCGCTTCATCGATCTGCCCGCCTGGCACGACGCCTTCTCGCGCATGGAGAACCGCTATGCCGACGTGGCCGACACCCACCACGAGGAACGCGCCGCCGCCTACGAGCGCGCGCTGACCGAGAAGCTCTCGGTGCAGGGCCGCGACGCGCTGTGGGACCACCTGTTCGAGGACGGCTGCGACAGCGCCGAACTCGCGCAGCGGCTGTCCACCTACTTCGAGCACCTGCGCGGCGAGGACCCGGGCTCGCTCGGCAACCAGGCGCGCGAAGCCATGATGGCGCGCTGGATCGCCTGGGCCATGGCGCAGCCCGCGGTGCAGGCCGGCGCGCCGGTGCTGGTGGTCTGCGGCGGCTACCACGCGCCCGCGCTCGCGCGCTTGTGGCCCGGGCTGCCGGCGCAGATGCCGGAGACGCCCGAACCCGAGGTCGAGGACACGCCCGATGCCGACCAGGACACCGTGGTGCGCTACGGCTCCTACCTCGTGCCCTACACCTTCAAGCGGCTCGACGCCTTCGCGGGCTATGCCTCGGGCATGCCCTCGCCGGCCTACTACCAGTGGATGTGGGAGCTCGGCCCCGAGGGCGCCGCGCACCGCGCGCTGCAGCAGGTGATGCAGCGGCTGCGCGACAGGAAGCTGCCGGCCTCCACCGCCGACCTGATGGCGGTGCACCTGCGCGCGCAGGGCCTGGCGCGGCTGCGCGGCCACGAGAAGCCGCTGCGCTCCGACTGGCTCGATGCGCTGGCCGGCGCGCTGGTCAAGGAAGCACTGGACGCGCCGCTGCCCTGGACCTACCGCGGCCCGATGCGACCGGGCACCGCGCCGGTGCTGGTGCAGGCGATGGACGTGCTGGCCGGCGACATCGCGGGCCAGCTCGCCGACGGCACGCCGCAGCCGCCGCTGGTGAAGTCGGTGCGCGACGAGCTCGCGGCGCACGGCCTCGAGCTGCGCGGCCAGCGCAAGCTCGACCTGCTCGATGCCGCCGACCGCGCGCGCAGCCGCGTGCTGCACCGGCTCGCGCTGCTGCGCCTGCCCGGCGTGGTGCGCAGCCAGGGACCGAAGCTCGCGATGTCGGGCGAACGCACCGAGGTCTGGACCCTGGGCCAGCCCTTCGAGCAGCAGGCCGCGCTGATCGAGGCCGGCGCCTGGGGCGCCAACCTGCACGACGCGGCGCGCGCGCGGCTCGAGGACGAGCTGCGCCATGCGCAGGGCCGCATCGGTCCGCTGGCCGAGGGCCTCAACCAGGCCGCCTGGGCCGGCCTGCCGGCGCTCAGCGGCGCGCTGCTGCGCGAGCTGCAGCAGGCGATGGCTCGGGAGCCGCGCTTCGAGGCCATGGGCCCTGCCCTCGCGGTGATGCACACGCTGCTGCGCCACGGCCAGTTGCTCGGCATGGCCGACGCGCCGGTGCTGCGGGTGGCGATCGAGGCCGGCTTCGACCGCGCGCTGTGGCTGCTCGAGCCGCCCGCCGCGATCGCGCCGTCGGACATCGACGCGCACCTGCAGGGCCATCTCGCGCTGCGCCGCATCGTGGCCGACGTGCTGGCCGACCGCGAGGACGCGGCGCAGGCCGAGCCGCTCGACGTGGAGCCCGCACGCGCGCTCGCCGTGTGGCAGCGCAAGGCGGCCGATGCCGGCGCGGCACCGCTGAGCCGCGGCGCGGCGCTGGGCGCGACGCTGAGCCTCGCGCACCGCGTGCCGCAAGCCCCGCAGGCCGGCGTGGCCGACGCGATGCAGCTGCTGCATGCGATGCCCGCGCCGGTGCTCGGCGATGCGCTCACGGGCCTGCTTGCGCTGGCGCGCGAGACGCTGTCGTCCGAACCCGCCTTCGCCGCCGGCATGGACCGCACCGTGCAGGCCCTGGACAACGCCGACTTCGTGCGCGCCATGCCGAGCCTGCGCGCGGCCTTCGCCTGGCTGCCGCCGCAGGAGCGCGGCCGACTGGCCGACCAGGTGCTGGCGCTGCACGATGCCACCCACCTGTCGCGCCGCGCGCTCACGGCGCGGCGCGAGGGCGAGGCCGCGCCCGAGGCGCTGGCCGCGGCGCGCGCCGCCGAGGATGCGGCGATCGCGCGGCTCGCGGGCTGGGGCCTGAGCCTCGATACGGAAGAACAGCCATGAGCCTCGACATCCCCGATCCGCTGCAGCGCTGGCGCCTGCTGCTCGGCGATCCGGCCGAGCGGGCCTGCGGCGGCCTGAGCGCCGAGGCGCAGGCCGCCGATGCCGCGCTCGACTGGCTCTACGGCCGCGACGGCGACCGCGCCGAGCGCGGCGAACGCAGCGCCGGCCTCGGGCCCTCGGCGCTCAGCACGCCCGACTGGATCAACGCCATCCACACGCTGTTTCCCAAGGAGGTGATCGAGCGGCTCGAGCAGGACGCGGTGGAGCGCTACGGCATCGACGAGGTGGTGACCAACCTCGAGGTGCTCGAGCGCATCGAGCCTTCGGAGTCGCTGCTGCGCGCGGTGCTGCACACCAAGCACCTGATGAACCCCGAGGTGCTCGCGGCCGCGCGCAAGCTGGTGGCCGAGGTGGTGCGGCGCATCATGGAGAAGCTCGCGACCGAGGTGCGGCAGGCCTTCAGCGGCAGCCGCGACCGGCGCCGGCGCTCGCGCATGAAGGTGGCGCGCAACTTCGACTTCAAGCAGACCCTGGCGGCCAACCTGCACCGCTACGACCCGCGGCGGCGCAAGCTCTACGTCGAGCGGCCGGTGTTCATCAGCCGCACCAAGCGCCATGCCGAGCCCTGGGACATCATCCTGCTGATCGACCAGAGCGGCTCGATGGTCGACTCGGTGATCCACAGCGCGGTGATGGCCGCCTGCCTCTGGCAACTGCCGGGCATGCGCACGCGGCTGGTGGCATTCGACACCGCGGTGGTCGACCTCACGGCCGACGTGTCGGACCCGGTCGAGCTGCTGATGAAGGTGCAACTCGGTGGCGGCACCGACATCGCGAAGGCGGTGGCCTATGCGCAGTCGCTGGTGGCCAATCCCGCGAAGACCATCGTGGTGCTGGTCAGCGACTTCTACGAGGGCGGCAGCCCCTACGAGCTGGTGCGCCGCGTGAAGGCGCTGGTGGAGGCCGGCGCCAAGGTGCTGGGCCTGGCCGCGCTCGATGCGAAGGCCGAGCCGAGCTACGACCGCGAGATGGCCGCGCGGCTGGTGCGCGAGGGCGCGCAGATCGGCGCCATGACGCCGGGCCAGCTCGCGGGCTGGCTGGCCGAGAAGGTGCAGGCATGACGGCGGTGCGCGGCGACCTGCTCGAACTCACGCCCGAGGCGCTGACCGCGCTCGCCAACGCGGGCTTCGTGAAGCGCGCGCAGAAGGACGTGGCGGCCGGCCTGCTGCCGGTGCTCGAGACCGCCGACGACGGCACGGTGAGCGCGCGCTTCGACGACGGCGTGCGCACCAGCCTGCCGCCGGGCCGCACCCTGCGCGATGCGCAGTGCAGCTGTCCGGCCAGCGGCATGTGCCGGCACCGCGTGATGCTGGTGCTGGCCTACCAGGCGCAGGCGGCGAGCGCCGCGCCCGCGCCTTCGGCCACGCCGGCGGAGGACGAGGTCGACGCCTCGGCCGCGGGCGGCGAATGGAGCCCGTCCCATTTCGACGATGCCGCGCTCGCCGCGAGCTTCGCGCCCTCCGTCATCGAACAGGCCCAGCGCCTGGCCGCCGCGCGGCCCGTGGTCGCGGTGCAGGCCTGGCGCAGCGCGAGCGCGCCGCCGATCGCGCGGCTGCCGATGTGCAGCGTGCGCTTCTTCTCGCGCAGCTCGCTGGTGCATGCGCGTTGCGACTGCAAGCAGGGCAGCGGCTGCGCCCACGTGGTGGTGGCGCTGTGGGCCTTCCGCCAGGCCGGGCCGCTGGCCGCGAGCTCGCCCGAGCGCATGGTGGAGGTGCGCGCGCCGGCCGCCGGCGACGCGGCCGGCGACGGCCACCGCCCCGCCGCGCTGATGCAGGGCGAGGCCGCGCGCGCGCTGCAGGCGCAGCTCGAGGCGCTGAGCCTCTCGCTCTGGCTCGACGGCTCGAGCCAGCCGCTGATGGCGCTGGCGGCGCGCTTCGAGGCCGCGCGCGAGCAGGCGCGCACGCTGGGCTGGCGCTGGGTGGAGGACGGCATCGACGAGCTCTGGATGCTGTTGCAGGCGCAGCAGGCGCGCAGCAGCCGCTTCGATCCGCGGCGGCTGCTGCACGTGATGGCGGAGCTCTGGGCGCGGCTGCGCGCGGCCGCCCATGCCGACGGCGCGGCCGGGCCGCCGCCGCTGCCCGCGAGCCAGATCCTCGGCGTGGGCGTGAAGGGCGAGGTCGCGCTCGATCACCTGCGGCTGGTGTCGCTGGGCGCCGAGCTCTGGTCCGACGAGAGCGGCGAAGGCGCGAGCGTGATGTTCGCCGACCCCGACACGCAGGCCGTGACCGTGCTCGAGCGCCAGTGGTCGCGCGCCGACGATGCCACGGCCGGCGGCACGCCCGCGAACCTGCTGGGCCGCCGCGTCGCGGGCTTTCCGCTGCGGCAGCTCGCGAGCGGGCAGGTCATCACCAAGACCGCGACCCGGCGCGCCAACGGCCAGATCGACATCGCGCCCGGCGCGCGCCAGACCGGCGTGATGCCGCTGTCGCCGAAGTCCTGGGACGACCTCGTCGCGCCGCTCAAGCAGCCGAGCGTGCAGGCACTGGTCGCGCACCTGCGCGAGACGCCGCCCGACTTCGTGCGGCCGCGCCAGGCGGCGAGCGGTGCCGCGGCGGGTGCCTCGGGCCAGTTGCATGTGGCGGCCTTCGAGCACATGGCGGTGCTGGCCAGCCACTGGGATGCGGCGGCGCAGGTGCTGCATGCGCGCATCGGGCGCGCGGCGGACGAAACGGAAGCCGACGCGCCTGCCGATGAAGTCCCGCCGCTGCATCTCGCACTGCCCCATCGCGCGGCCGCGCCCGGTGCCGTCGACGCGCTCGCGCGCGCGCTCGCCGGCGAATGGGGCGCGCTGCGCGCCGTGGCCGGCAGCGTGCGGCTGCAGGACGGCGAACCCGTGATGCAGCCGACGGCCCTGCTGACCGCGCAGCGCGCCGTGGTGCTGCAGGCCGAGGCGCCCGCGCCGCAACCGTTGCCGCTGCAGGGCGAGCACGAGGAGCCGCCCGCGCTCAACGCGCTCGCCACCGACACGCTCGACCTGCTCGCGCTGTGGCTGCGCCAGGGCCTGCGCCACCAGGGCGGTGGCGCCGCCTCGCGCGCCGAGACGCAGGCCGCGCAACTCGAACGGGCCGGACTCGCGCGCAGCGCCAGGCTGCTGCGCGGCGTGCTCGGCCAGTTGCGCGCGGCACAGCGCGGCGCGCTGGTGGGCCGGCTCGCGCTGCTGAGCCTGTGGATGCAGGGCGTGGGGCAATAGCCCCGTTCGCGCGCTAGACAGCGCAGCAGTTGCGGTATTCGAGCGCCGTGCGCCGCTCCACCTTCTTGAAGGTGTCGGCGAAGTGGCTGGGACTCGCGAAGCCGCAGCGCAGCGCGATGTCGGTCACCGGCAGCCGCGTGAGGTGCAGCATCTCCTTCGCATGCTCGATGCGCGCGCGGATCAGGTACTGGTGCGGCGTCACGCCGGTGCTGCGCTTGAAGGCGCGCAGGAAGGCATACGGGTCCATGTCGAGCAGCGCGGCCAGCGCGGTCAGCGACACGCCGCTTTCGAGCCGGCCGCGGATGTGCTCCTTGACGCGCTCGAGCGCGGCCTTCGACAGCAGGCCCTCGGCCTGCGCCTCGCTGGCCGCGGCCGTGTGCGTCTGCCGCAGGTGCGCGAGCAGCGCGATCAGCAGCGTCTCGCCATAGCCGGGCCCCTCGGGCTGGCCGGTCTTCGCATCGGCATGCAGCGCGAGCAGCAGTTGCGCGATCAGCGGGCTCGACACGTTGCAGCAGGGCACCAGCGCGCGGTCGCCGCCATCGCTTTCGCCTGCATTCTGGAAGTGACGCGGATCGATGCTCAGCGTGAGCGCCTCGCACGGGTCCCAGGTGCGTCCCTTGATCTGCGCGCCGGCCGGCAGGATGCTGATGCCCAGCGGCTGCGCGGTCGCGGACCAGAAGCGTTCGTCGTGCAGGCGCATCTCGAAGCGCGTGGGACCGCCGAGGTTGACCGAGACGCAGTGGCGGATCAGCCCGCCCTCGACGTTGTCCATCGGGTCGGCCTCCTCGTGCTCGAGGAGCATGCCTTCCCAGCGGGCCTCGAAGAGAAGCCTGCCGCAGCCGCGGTCGATGCCGACCGGCTGGCCGCGGCCCTGCACGCGCTGCCGAACGCCCATGGCCTGGTCCTTGTGGTTGTATGTTGTCTCCGGGCGGCGATGGTTTGCGAGCGGACTTACAGCGCGCTGACGGGTCGCCGACGCGGCGGCGCTGCAATTTTCCGGAAGCCGCACCGCCGCCGCGCGGGGCCGGCGCGGCGCGCATGCGCCCGCAATTCCCCGGAAGCGCCGAAACGCCCCGCCGCGAATACTTCTCCCACACGCAACGAAGCGCGGCGGCCCGCGCCGCGCCAACGCTGCGTGGATCACAACAACGGAGACACGCAGGAATGAAACGCGCAAGACTCATCGGCGCCGCCGCCTCGGCGACGGCACTTCTCATGGCATGCGGTGGCGGCAGCGGCGGGGGCGCGGTGCTGCCCATCCTGCCGCCGCCCAGCAGCGTGGCCGAGCCGCCCGCGCCACCGCCGCCGCCCGCGGGTCCGCCGCCGCTCACGGTCGCGAAGGCCGTCTGCACCGAAGGCGGCACGCCCGAGTCGGCCTTGCAGGGCCAGGTGCCCGCGGCGATGCGCCAGGGCTTCAAGGGCTTCTCGTGCAACCTGCAGCTGGTGGGCCAGTTCGAGGGCGAGGGCGGCAACTGGTCGGCGGCGTCGTTCCGCGATCCGGGTGGACGCACCTGCGCCTACCATGCGACCGCGCATCCGATCGGCTACGACGGCAAGCCGCGCGGCCGCGTGAATCCCGGCGTGCCGGTGATCGACATCACCGACCCGACCAAACCCTGGCGCTCGATGTCGCTCACCACGGCCGCGATGATCGACCCGTGGGAATCGCTGCGCGTGAATGCGCCGCGCCAACTGCTGCTGGCCGACAACGCCGGCAATGGCGGCGCGCTCGGCGGCGCCGAGGTCGACATCTACGACCTCTCGGCCGACTGCCGCACGCCACAACTGCTCGCGAGCATGGAGGTCGGCACCGGCAAGGACGGCGGCATCGTGCCGCCCGACAAGCCGAAGGGGCACGAGGGCAACGTCTCGCCCGACGGGCTGACCTACTACATCGGCGACATCACCACCGGCCGCTACCACGCGGTCGACATCACGAACTCGACCAAGCCGCGCATGGTGTCCTCGTTCGACATGAAGACCGTCGACCTCGGCATTCCGCACGGGCTCTCGGTCAGCGAGGACGGCAAGCGCGCCTACGTGGTGTCCGCGAACATTCCGGCGCCCGGCGAGTTCCTCGACCCCGATGCGAAGACGCGCAACGGCTTCCTGATCCTCGACACCTCCGAGGTGCAGGCGCGCGTGCCCAACGCGCAGATGAAGCTGATCTCGGCCACCACCTTCAAGGACGGCAGCGTGGCGCAGCACACCATTCCCGTGACCATCGCGGGCAAGCCCCACCTGGTGATGGTCGATGAAGGCGGCGCCGCGGGCCTGAGCGACACGGCCGCCGTCAAGCTGGCCTGCGAGGCGAAGATGGCGCCCTACCCGATGGCGCGCATCTACGACATCAGCGACGAGAAGAAGCCGGTGCTGGTGTCGAAGCTGATGCTCGAGACCCACGATCCCGCGAACTGCGACAAGGTGCTGCCCGACATCGCGGGCCTGTCGACCTTCACCTACGGCAGCCACTACTGCTCGGTCGACAACCGCAGCAACGGCACCGCGCTGGCATGCTCGTATTTCAACTCGGGCGTGCGCGTGTTCGACATCCGCGAACCCGCGCGGCCCAGGGAGATCGCCTACTACAACCCCGCGGGCGCGACCACGCCGCGCGCCGGTTCCTTCCACAGCCAGCTGTCGGTGGCCGGCAGCGGCGGGCCCGACTGGTGCGCGTCGCGCGCGGACTTCGATTTCGATCGCGGCCTGCTCACGACCATGTGCCAGGACAACGGGCTGCTGGTGCTGAAGTTCGCGAAGAACACCTGGCCCTTCGCGCAGAGCACGCCTTCGACCTTGCAGAACTGACGACGGATGGCGCGGCCATTGCAATTCGATGAATTGCAATGCCACGCGCATTCGTGATTGCATCTCGTCGCAATGGACAATGAGTCGTTGTTCGACTCCCCCCATTGCAGACATGAAGAAAGCGCGCCTTGCCCTCCTTGCATCCATTCCCTTTCTCTTCTCGATCGCCGCATCGGCCAGTCCGGCCGACGAACCGGCCCTCGTCGGCCGCTGGAAACGAACGAAGGACAACGGCGAGTGGGTCGTGTACGACTACCAGCGCGACGGGCGCCTGTTCCGGGCCACGCCTGCGCACGCCGAGCTGGTGCCGTTCGGCCGCTACAGGCTGGCTGGCGACGTCATCCACTTCGAGGATTCGCCCGAGCACTACACGCCGGTGCGCTTCGTGGTCGAGACGGGCACCTGCAGCGGGCACACCGGTGCGACCTTGTTTCTCGCCGACCAGGCCACGGGGGCCGCGTATGGCTGTTACTTCAGGATCGACCCGGCGCCTGCCGGGGATGAGCGTCGAGACATATCGCGCATTAATTAATGCTAGCAATTCAATAACAAATAATCCGAAACATCATCGTCATCCCTTATTCCTGCTCGCTATCGCAGTAAGATTGCAGTAAGTGCCGATCTCAAGACTCCCCTGGAACCGGGCGCGATTCCCAATTCATGCGCATTCGAAGACGCAGTGCCCGGCTCATCGAAGGAGACAAGCCATGAGATTCCAGGGACGACTTCCCGCCGTCGCCACCGTCGTGGCCACGGCAATCCTCGCAGCCTGCGGAGGTGGGGACGGTGGCACGGCGGTGCTGGCGTTTGCGCCGCCACCGTCGCTGCCCACGGGCATCGGCGAACCGCCGGCACCATCACCGGTCGCCGAAGCGCCGCCACCGCTCACGGTGCCGAAAGCCGTGTGCGCCGAGGGCGACGTCCCCGAATCGGCCTTGCAGGGCCAGGTGCCCGCCGCGATGCGGCAGGCCGGGTTCAAGGGCTTCTCGTGCAACCTGAAGCTGGTGGGCCAGTTCGAGGGCGAAGGCGGCAGCTGGTCTTCGGCCTCGTTTCGCGATCCCGGCGGGCGCACCTGCGCCTACCACGCGACCGCGTACCCGGTGGGCTTCGATGGCAAACCGCGCGGGCGCGTGAACCCCGGCGTGCCGGTGATCGACATCACCGACCCGGCGAGGCCGTGGCGCTCGATGTCGCTCGCCACGGCCGCGATGCTCGATCCCTGGGAATCGCTGCGCGTGAATGCGCGGCGCCAGTTGCTGCTGGCGAGCAATGGCACCAACAGCGTCTTCGGGGGCCCGGAGATCGACGTCTACGATCTTTCGGCCGACTGCCGCACGCCGCAGCTGTTCGCGAGCATGGAAGTCGGCACGGGGAAGGACGGCGGCATCGCGCCACCCGGCAGTCCCAAGGGGCACGAAGGCAACGTGTCGCCCGATGGACTGACCTACTACATCGGCGACATCACGCAGGGCCGTTACCACGCGGTCGACATCACGAACTCGACCCGGCCGCACATGGTGGCCTCGTTCGACATGAAGACCGTCGACCTCGGGATTCCGCACGGGCTTTCGGTCAGCGAGGACGGCCAGCGTGCCTACGTGGTCACGGTCGGACTCCCCAAGCCGGACGAGGTGCTCGACCCCGCCGCAAAAACCCGCAACGGCTTCCTGATCCTCGACACCTCCGAGGTGCAGGCGCGCCTGCCCGATGCGCAGATGAAAGTGATCTCGGCCACCACCTTCAAGGACGGCAGCGTGGCGCAGCACACCATTCCCGTGACCATCGGGGGCAAGCCTCACCTGGTGATGGTCGACGAAGGCGGATCGGCAGGCCTGAGCGAGACCGCCAACGTCAAGCTGGCCTGCGAGGCGAAGCTTCCTCCCTATCCGATGGCGCGCATCTACGACATCAGCGACGAGACCAAGCCCGTGCTGGTGTCCAAGATGATGCTCGAGACGCACGATCCCGCCAACTGCGACAAGCTGCTGCCCGATATCGCGGGCCTGTCGACCTTCACCTACGGCAGCCACTACTGCTCGGTCGACAACCGCAGCAACGGCACGGCGCTCGCCTGCTCGCACTTCAACTCAGGCATGCGCGTGTTCGATATCCGCAATCCCGCGCGGCCCAAGGAGATCGCGTACTTCAACCCCGCGGGGACGACAAGCACACCCGCGGGCTCCAACCACCTCCAACCGCGCGCGGCCAGTGTCGCCAGCCCCGACTGGTGCGCCTCGCGCGCGGACTTCGACTTCGAGCGCGGCCTCCTGACGACCATGTGCCAGGACAACGGCCTGCTGATGCTGAAGTTCGCCCAGAACACCTGGCCCTTTGCGCAGAGCACGCCTTCCACGCTACAGAACTGACGATGACGCGAACACTGGATCGACATCTGCGCGCATGGGCGGTGGCCGCCGCCATGCTGGCGAGCGGCCTGCCTCTGACAGCCGCCGCCTGGGAGGCCGACGTGCATTTCGGCCTCACGCGCTGGCTCGCGGTGCAGGCAGGCTTCAGCGCACCGCAGGCCGATGCGATCGCGACCGGCAACCAGCGCGTGGACTTCGGTGCGATGGAGACGATGCTGCTCGTGACCGAGTACGCCTGCACCGGCGCCGATGCCGAGGGCCGCGCGGAGGTGGCACGCGCGGCGCGGCGCCTGCACGCCCCCGGCGGCGGCGAGGCTTCGACCGAGGCGCTGCGCACGCTGCTGCGCGATGCGGGGCCGAAAGCCGGATTGCTGCTGCTCAAGTTCGGCGAGGCGCTGCATCCGCTGCAGGATGCATCGGCCCACGAAGGGGCGGACGCGGCCGGGATCGGCGCGCCCGCCATCGCGGGACTGTCATGCGATCTGCCGCCGACGCCCGCCGCGGCGAGCGGCGAACAGGCGCATCGCGCGGACATCACCGCGGCGCGGCCGGCCACCGCGCTCGCGATGGCGCGCGCGAGCTTCGAATGGCTGCAGCGCTACCCGCCGATCGGGGACGCGCCGCGCGCGGCCGCCGACTGGCCGCGCGTCGAGGCGCAGCTCGGTGGCTTCGTGACGGCGTCCACCAAGGCGGCGAAGGCCGCGTGGTTCCGCGAGCACGGCATGGAGGACACGGGCTTTCTCGAAGGCATCAGCCTGCCCGATGGCGCGCAGCCCTGGACCGCGACCTGGTCCGGGCGCCGGCTGCCGCGGCTGCAGGAGGCGGCCTCCACGCAGCATGGCGTACCCGTGGAGGTGCGCCGCTTCTTCGACGACTTCTTCGCGGCCTGGCTCGGCGACGGCGACCCTGCCGCCGCGCTGGGACTGGCCAAGGGCGAAGGCACGCCCGCGCAGCGCGATCTCGCGGCGCGGCTGCGCGTGTGGCGCCTGCACGATCACGGCGCCGCGGCCGCGCTCGCGCATGCGCCGTCCGCGCTCACGCGCGCGCAGTTGCAGCGCGTCGATGCGCTCGCGCGCGACCGCTCCGCGTATGCGCGCTATCCGCGACTGGCCGATGCCTTCTTCCCGCTGATGGCGATCGAGTCCTATGCGCCGCCGCTGCTGCCCTACATCGTGCGGCCGCTGCCCGCGCTCGAGGATGGCGAGCCCCGGATGCTCGCGATCGCGAAGCTGCGGCACGCGCCCTACGACGAGCTGCTGCTGGTCGCGCAGCGCCGCGCAGGGCGTTGGTCGGTGGTGTCGCTGCAAGGTGTGAGGGACCACTGATGCGGCCCATGCACGCGATGGACGCACGCCGATGGATCGGTCGGCACGCAGTTGCGCTGCTGCTGGCCGCCGCCTGGGCCGCGCTGGCGGGCCTGCTCGCGCTCGGGCTGGAGCGCGCGGACCGCGATGCGCGCTTTCTCTACCTGGTGGAGACGCAGGTCTGCCATGTGCCCGGCGCGGGGGCACAGCCGCTGGCCTTGTCGGCCGCGACCCGCGTTGCCGACCCGCGGAAGGCCTCTCGCTGATGCGTTCGCTCGTCCGCTGGCGCCCCACCCTTCTTCTCGCCGCCGCGGCCGTGCCGGGCTTCGCGTTCGCCCACTCCTTCGGCGTGCAGTACACGCTGCCGGTGCCGTTCTGGATGTATGCCTATGGCGCGACCGCGGCGCTGGTGCTGTCGTTCGTGATCGTGGGGATCTTCGCGGCCGTTCCGCCCGCGCGGAGCGATACCTCGCCGAACGCGCGCCGCGTGGGCACGCATGCCTTCGTTCCGGCCTTCGTCGTGCAAGGCCTGCGCGCCCTGTCGGTGGGCCTGCTCGCGCTCACCATCGCCTGCGGCTTCCTCGGCACCGACAACCCGTTCCGCAACCTCAACATGACCCTGTTCTGGATCGTGTTCGTGCTGGGCCTGACCTATGCCACCGCGGTCGTCGGCGACCTGTTCGTGTTCTGCAACCCGTGGCGCACGCTCTGCGAGCTGCTGCGCGCGCGTTGCGGCATGCGTTTCGGCGGACGCATCGCCTATCCCGCGTGGCTCGCGTACTACCCGGCGCTGGCGCTCTACATCGCCTTCATCTGGATCGAGCTGTTCGGCCACAGCACGCCGCGGCAACTGGCGCTGATGCTCACCGCCTACACGCTGCTGACCGTGGCGATGGCCTGGCTCTTCGGCAGCGCGGCCTGGTTCCGGCATGGCGAGTTCTTCGGGCTGTTTCTCTCGCTCGTGGGGCGTATGGCGCCGATCGCGTGGCGGCGCGCCGGCTGCCGCGGTGTCGCGCTGCGCTGGCGCCTGCCGCTGTCGGGGCTGCTCGAGCGCCATCCGGGGCATGTGAGCCTGGTGCTGTTCATCCTGTTCATGCTCTCGTCGACCGCCTACGACGGCGCGCACGAGACCTGGCCCTGGAGCCGGCTGTTCTGGAAGACGCTCTATCCGCTCGTCGAGCCGGCCGTGAAGGCCCACAGCGCCCAGCCCTATGCGACCGCGGCCAGCCTGTTCCATGGCTGGCAATGGCTGGCGCTGTGCCTCTCGCCCTGGGCCTATCACGGCGTCTACCTGTTCTTCCTCGCGCTCACGCGGCGCGTGACGGCCTCCGAGTTCTCCACGCGCGAGCTGGCCTGCCGCTTCGCGCTCACGCTGGTGCCGATCGCCTTCGTCTACCACGCGACCCACTACTACACGATGCTGTGGTCCCAGGGCGCGCAGTTGCTGCCGCTGCTGTCCGATCCGCTGGGCCGGGGCTGGAACCTGTTGGGCACCGCACGCGCCGCGATGCCGCAGCGCATCATCGATCTCAACATCGTCTGGCACACCCAGGTCGGGCTGATCCTGGCCGGGCACATCGCCAGCGTGGTGCTGGCCCATGCGGAGGCGCTGCGGATCTTCCGCCACACGGGCCGCGCGCTCGCGAGCCAGGTGCCGATGCTGCTGCTGATGGTCGCGCTGACGGCCGTGGGGCTGTGGATTCTTTCGCTGCCGCTGGCGGGATAGACGCCGCGTCCTTCTTCATTCCGCTGGATCCGCCCATGAAATCTTCACTGGTCTACACCTTCGGCGGCTTCGCCATCGTCGCGCTGATGGCGCTCGGCTATCTCGCGGCGCGACCGTCGACCGACCCGGCCACGTCCGCCGCGGCCCCCGCGCGCACCGGCACGCAGTTCGAGGTGCGGATCGGCGCGGCCGCCGAGGCCGAGGGCACGCCGCTGCCGGTGCTGCCCGTCACGCGCGGCGACATCGTCTCGATCGCCGTGAGCTCGGCGCAGGCCGGCCAGTTGATGATCCACGGCTACATGCAGGAGATGGTGCCCGTGGCCGCGGGCCAGACCGCCACGCTGCGCCTCGCGGCGCTGCATGCCGGGCGCTATCCGCTGCACCTGCATGGCGACGACCAGAGCCACCGCGAAGTGGCCATTCTCGAGATTCGGCCGTGACGCCACGGCGTGTTGGCATACTCGGCCCCCATGACGGTCGAAACAGTGGGCGGCGAGCGCCCCTATGTCATCGAAGTGCAGGGAGAGGAAGTCACCGTACAGGACACGATGGTGGCCGGCTTCACCTATCGCATCCAGCTCGAGTCGCAACTCGGCACCTCGGCGCGGGTGGTCCAGTGTTTCAAGGCCTGGACCCGGCTGCAGCGCGAAGGCGCCGCGAACCTGCAGGGACCGGAGCTGGAGCACGCGGCCGCCTGGCTCGAGGCGCATCGGCAGGCGCGCTGGCAGGCACGGCGCTTCTTCCTCGTGCCGAGCGCGAAGACCTTCGTGCTGCGGCTGCGCGAACAGCCCAAGCGCTGAGCGGGCCGGCGCCGGACTGGAGGGGGTGTTTGGTGCCGCTTGTCCGAATCGAACGGACGACCTTCCGCTTACAAGGCGGGTGCTCTACCAACTGAGCTAAAGCGGCCGAAAAAGAAAAATCTGCAGCGGATTCTAGTGGGGTGCCCACCAGGGTCCGGAAGCGGGCGCGTCTTGCAGGCCCTGGGCCGGTTACTTGACGCGCTTGAGCGAAGGCCGTGCGCCGCCGCCGGCCGGAGGGCGCGGCGGCTCGTCGGTCGGGTCGGCCTCGAGGCCATCGCCGATGTCGGTCACGTCGCTGCCCGCATCATCGGCCGTCACCAGGTGCACGACCCGGTTGGCCTCGCTCTCGCCACCGCCGCGCGAGGCATCGCGCAGCGCCGAACGCACCGGGCTCGCCGGCGCCGGCACGCCCGTGGCGGCTGGCGAGTCGAGTCCCATGCCGGTGTCGGCCGCGGGAGGCGGTGCGGGAAAGGCCATGCCCTGCCCGTTCTCGCGCGCATAGATCGCGATCACGCGGCCCACGGGCACGCTGATCTCGCGCGCCGTGCCCGCGAAACGGGCCTTGAACTCGATGAAGTCGTTGCCGAGCTTGAGCGAGCTGGTCGCGTCGAAACTGATGTTCAACACGATCTCGCCGTTCTTCACGTACTCGCGCGGCACCTGGACGGTGTCGTCGACCTGCACCGCGACATAGGGCGTGAACCCGTTGTCGGTGCACCATTCGTACAGCGCCCGGATGAGGTACGGGCGGGTGGAAGACGACTCGAGCGCGTTGATCATGAAAAATTTTCTACCGTGCAATCGCAAACGTCGGACTTTTCGCGAAACACCGCGGAACCGGCTTTGCCGGGCCGCAGGTGTTGCCCCCGGAAGGGGGTTGGCGAAGCGACACGAAGTGCGCGAAGCCTGGGGGCGAGCCTATTTACTTGCGCATGACCTTTTCAGAAGGAGTCAGCGCTTCGATGTAGGCCGGGCGCGAGAAGATGCGCTCGGCGTACTTCAGCAGCGGTGCGGCGTTCTTGCTGAGGTCGATGCCATAGTAGTCGAGGCGCCACAGCAGCGGCGCAATGGCCACGTCGAGCATGGAGAAGTTGTCGCCCAGCATGTACTTGTTCTTGAGGAACACGGGCGCGAGCTGCGTGAGGCGGTCGCGGATGTGCGAGCGTGCCTTTTCGAGCGCCTTCTCGTTGCCCTTGGCAGTGCGGTTCTCGAGCGTGGACACGTGAACGAACAGTTCCTTCTCGAAGTTGAGCAGGAACAGGCGAACACGCGCGCGGTCGACCGGGTCGCCGGGCATCAGCTGCGGATGCGGGAAGCGCTCGTCGATGTACTCGTTGATGATGTTTGACTCGTACAGGATCAGGTCGCGCTCGACCAGGATCGGGACCTGGCCGTACGGGTTCATCACGCTGATGTCTTCAGGCTTGTTGTAGAGATCGACATCGCGGATCTCGAAGTCCATGCCCTTCTCGAACAGCACGAAGCGGCAGCGGTGGGAAAAGGGGCAGGTCGTACCTGAATACAGCACCATCATGGCGAAAGACTCCTAAAAATCAAAAAGAGTGGGTTGCGTTGGCAACCCACTCCACGGGACCGGCGCACTTGACGCTCCGGTCGGCAAGGATGGAACTACTTGACGTCTTTCCAATACGAGGCGTTCAGTCGCCACACGAAAATCACCGACATCGACAGGAACAGCAGCACCCAAACACCGATGCGGATGCGCGTGTTCTGCGCGGGCTCGGCCATCCACTGCATGTAGCTCACCAGGTCGCCCACGGCGGTGTCGAACTGCAGCGGGGTCATGGTGCCGGGCGTGACCTGCTCCCACTTGCCGGTGAACACATCGGCCTCGTGGCCATGCTGCTCGACCTTGGCATGGATCGGACGGCGCTCGCCCTGGAGCTCCCACAGCGGATTGGGCATGGCCACGCTCGGGAATGCGAGGTTGTTCCAGCCGGTCGCCTTCGTGTCGTCGCGGTAGTAGGTACGCAGGTAGGTGTAGAGGTAGTCCGCACCGGTGCCGCCGTGGCCGGCGCGCGAGCGTGCCACCAGCGTCAGGTCGGGCGGCGTGGTGCCGAACCATTCCTTGGCCTGGCGCGCGTCGATGTTGGCCTTCATGGTCTCGCCGACCTTCTCGGTCGTGAACAGAAGGTTGTCCTTGATCTGCTGCTCGCTGATGCCGATGTCCTGCAGGCGGTTGAAGCGCATGAAGGCGGCCGAGTGGCAGTTGAGGCAGTAGTTGACGAACAGCTTGGCGCCGTTCTGCAGCGCGGCCACGTCGTTCGTCTTGTTCGGGGCCTTGTCCCAGGCGAGGCCGCCGGATTCGGCCGAAGCGGCTGTGGAGAAGGTCAGGCCAGAAGCCAGGCCGATGACCAGGCCCAGGGCCGCGAGCCAGCCGGAAATGCTTTTCTTCATCGTGTGTCTCTCGAGCTGTCTTGCGCTTTTCAATGGGCGGCGAAGGTCACGCGGTCGGGCACGGTCTTGAACTCGCCCTTGCGGCTCCACCACGGCATCAGCAGGAAGAAACCGAAATAGAACAGCGTGCCGATCTGCGAGATGGTCTGCGCGATGTCGAGCGCGAACGAGCCGATCACGAGGTTGCCCCAGACGCCGGGCGGCTGGATGCCGAGGTAGCCCAGGATCAGGAAGAAGAAGACGAACACGCCATACACGTACTTGTGCCAGCTTGGACGGTAGCGGATCGACTTGACTTCGCTGTGGTCGAGCCACGGCAGGAAGAACAGGATGATGACCGAGCCGCCCATCACGACCACGCCCCAGAACTTGGCGTCGAAGGTCTTGAGCAGGAAGATCGCCACGGCGGCCACGACGATGATCGCGACCTTGAGCGCCACGCCCGACTTGCCCTTGACGAAGTTCCAGATCGCGGCCGCGCCGATGATCAGCGCGAACACGTTGACCATGTCGTCGGTGGTCGCACGCAGCATCGAATAGAAGGGCGTGAAGTACCAGACCGGCGCGATGTGGTTCGGCGTCTTCAGCGAATCGGCCGGGATGAAGTTGTTGTACTCCAGGAAGTAGCCGCCGGCTTCGGGGGCGAAGAAGATCACCGCCGAGAAGATCGTGAGGAACACCACCACGCCGAAGATGTCGTGCACCGTGTAGTACGGGTGCGACGGGATGCCGTCGAGCGGATGGCCGTCGGGACCGCGCTTGGCCTTGATCTCGATGCCGTCGGGGTTGTTCGAACCCACTTCGTGCAGCGCGATCAGGTGGGCCACCACCAGGCCGAGCAGCACCAGCGGCACGGCGATCACGTGGAAGCTGAAGAAGCGGTTCAGCGTGGCGTCGCTCACCACGTAGTCGCCGCGGATCAGCAGGGCCAGGTCAGGACCGATGAACGGGATGGCGGCGAACAGGTTCACGATCACCTGGGCGCCCCAGTAGGACATCTGGCCCCAGGGCAGCAGGTAGCCCATGAAGGCTTCGGCCATCAGGCACAGGAAGATCGCGCAACCGAACACCCAGATCAACTCGCGCGGCTTGCGGTAGCTGCCGTACATGAGGCCGCGGAACATGTGCAGGTAGACCACCACGAAGAACGCGGAGGCCCCCGTCGAGTGGATGTAGCGAATCAGCCAGCCCCATGGCACGTCGCGCATGATGTACTCGACCGATGCGAACGCCTGGTTCGCGTCGGGCTTGTAGTGCATGACGAGGAAGATGCCGGTGACGATCTGGATCACGAGGACCAGCATCGCCAGCGAGCCGAAGATGTACCAGAAGTTGAAGTTCTTCGGCGCGTAGTACTTGCCCCACTGATCGTTCCACAGCTTGGTCAGCGGGAAGCGGTTGTCGACCCAGTTCAGCAGCTTGGCGCTGGCCGGAGCGTTGGGGGAGATTTCGTGGAATTCAGCCATGTTCTTCTTCTGCCTCAGGCCTTCTTGGAGTCTTCACCGATCAGGAGCTTGGTGTCCGACAGGTACATGTGCGGCGGCACAGGCAGGTTGTCGGGCGCGGGCTTGTTCTTGAAGACGCGGCCGGCCAGGTCGAACGTGGAACCGTGGCAAGGGCAGAGGAAGCCGCCTTCCCAGTCGTTGGGCAGCGAGGGCTGCGGGCCGGACTGCAGGCGGTCCACCGGCGAGCAGCCGAGGTGGGTGCAGATGCCGACCACGACCAGCACGTCGGGCTTGATCGAGCGGTGCTCGTTCTGGGCGTACTTGGGCGTGAATTCGTCGGGATGACGCTTGGACTGCGGGTCCGCGAGCTGCGCATCGAGCTTCGGCAGCTCGGCGATCTGCTCCGGGGAGCGCTTGAGGATCCAGACCGGCTTGCCGCGCCACTCGACGGTGACTTTCTCGCCGACCTTCAGGCCGGAGATGTCGACCTCGACGGCAGCGCCGGCGGCCTTGGCCTTTTCGGAGGGCTGGAACGTGCTGACAAAGGGAATCGCGGTGGCCACGCCTCCCACTGCACCGGCACAGCCGGACGCGATCAACCAGGTCCGCTTGCTTGTGTCGATCCGGGGGGAGCCGGCGGTCATGTCACTCATGGGGATCCTCTATCTTCTTCGCTGGAGCAGGGTCAACCGACGATTGTAGCGGGGCGCAACGTGCGAATTCAACGGTTGCAAGACCGCGCGGTCGCGCGAATGACGCTCCGATCCGACATCGGCGGGGCGCCGTCCGCGTGTCATCGACGCTTCGTCGATGGACGGAACGAGCGCGCGCGAAAGCGCCCGCGGCTTGGCACCGCGGGCGCTTCACGAGGGGAGATTCAGTTCAGCAGGCCGTGCTGCATCGCTTCGCGAACGGCTTGCGTGCGCGACTTGACCGCGAGCTTGCGGTAGATGCTCTTGGCGTGGAACTCGATCGTGTTGATCGAGAGGTAGAAGGCCTCGGCGATCTGGCGATTGCTCCAGCCCTGCGCGATCAGGTTCAGCACCTTGAGCTCGCTGACCGAGAGCACCGACTTCGGCGCCTCGGTTTCGGCGGCGGCCGACGGCACCTGCGTGCTGCTGCTGGCCGGCGCGCGGCGCGCGGTGCCGAACATGCGCTCGAGCACGCAGCGCGCGACGCGGGGATCCATGGCCGCACCGCCGCGCTCGAGCGAGCGCAGCAGGAAGACCAGCTCGGTGTCGAGCGCATCGGTGAGCAGGTAGCCCGCCACGCCGGCCGAGACCGCGGCGCGCACGCGCTGCGTATCGGGCAAGGCCGAGACGGCGATGCGCTCCATGTGCGGGTGCGCCTCGCGCAGATGCAGGATCGTCGAGACACCGCCGTCCTCGGGCAGGTCCATGCCGACCAGCGCCAGCGAGCAGGAGCTGCGCGCCAGGATCTCGCGGGCCTGGGCGCACGAGCGGGCAACCAGCACGCGGGCTCGGGGCTCGAGCACCGACACCACGCTGCGCAGACGTTCGGTCACCTGAAGATCGTCGTGGACGATCAGCACGCTCTGGAACTTCGAATTCCTCGCCATCACGCTGGCGTCGGTCTTTTCCAACAGAATTTCCACCTTGAGTCTCCCGGTGCGGCAACTGGGTTGCGGGTCTGAAAAAAGTTAACGTTGGTTTACGCAAACGCAGGATCGATGCCTGCGTGGCTCGCCGCAGCCGGCAACCGGAGTTCACGACGACTAAGCGGTTGATTTCATTAGTCTTTTTTCAGGAGGATTTGCTCAACCGCCCCCGGAACACGGTGGATTTCGGGCGTTTCGGAGGCCTCGTTACGGCCGACGTCACGCCTGTCGCTACGTAACATCAGATGCGTAACCTTTTTCACGGACCTGCCCCGCATCGGGTAACAAAGAAGAAACCGAGTGCAAACGGGTTGCGACCCACTTTCAATGCTGCTACTCTCGAATCGATTGCATAAAAATCTTTGAGAGGATCCCTTATGAAAACCAACCAACTGGTTGCAGCTGTCGCTCTGTCCGCCCTGGCGGTTTCGTCTGCGTTCGCTCAGACCGCTCCTGCTGGCGGCACCAATGCCACCAACAATGCGCAAGGCAGCTTCACGACCGAAGAGAAGATCGCTGCCGGTGCAGGCGCGGCTCTGTTCGTCGCTGCCGTCAGCGGCAATGGTGGCAATTCGGGCGGCGGCTTCGGCCTGATCCCCGGCACCGGCACCACCGGCACGACTGGCACCACGCGCTGATGCCGCGAGCCCTCCTTGACGGAGGGCATTCGCTGAAAAGTCCCCGCGTCGGTATCGCCACGCGACTTATAAAATGTTGCCTTTTGGCAACGTTTTTTTTGGGCGTTGGCGGTTGTTCTTCCGGTTCTTCCGCGATGCTGGATACAGCACGCGCCCTCTATCGAGGGCAATCGTCGGCCCCGCCGCCGACTTTCAACCCCAATTTCGCCTACCTGCGCGCCAACATCTCTGGCCGCACCGTTTACATGGTGCTTGGCTACCTGGATCAGCGACCCGAGGGCGCTGTCGAAGTCTGGTACAGCGGCGGCGGCGAAGTCATTCGGTTGTTGAATGGCCGCCTGATCGGCACCACCGGGCTTTCCACGGACTGGCGCGCGGTTCGCATTGCCGACTGGCCCGCATGGCCCACCACAGCTTCGAACGCCGGCAGCGCCCCCGTGCAGCGCTACGAACGCGAGCGCGACGTCATGCCCGGCTATCGCTTCGGCATCAACGACGAAATCACCCGCATCTCCATACCGGCACCTAGCGACAGCGCGATTGCCGGTACGGATCCGAAGTCGCTGCAGTGGTATGAGGAGCGCAGCGTCTCGCGCCCGGCGAACGCCTCTCTTCCTGCCGCCCGGTTCGGAATCTCGAACAAGACAGGCACACCTGTTGTCATCTATTCCGAGCAGTGCATCTCCAACAATCTGTGTATGAGCTTCGAGCGCTGGACCCCCCCCACGCCGCCGGCAGCCGGCGCCCCGGCGAGCGCTGGGACATGACCTCGCGAGGTCCGCACCACCGGCATTCCCACTGGCCTCGTCATATCGCGGCGGCATGCGCGCTGATCGTCACTTGCAGCGCCTGGGCTCAGCAACCCAATCCGGCGCCGTCGAGCGGCCAGGCCCCTCGCTCAGACGCCGATGTTCGCGCCGGCGAACGCTTCAGTACATGGTTGCTGCGGCAACCGCCGGAGACGGCCTCTCCGGGGCTTTCGTGGCGCGTTCCAGAGGAGCGGCTGGCCCAGCAGTTCCTGAAGAACACTCTGCTGGTCCGCCTCGAGGCGGAAGCTCGCCGCGCCCCGCGCGAGAACCAGGTCGACCGGCTCGCGCTGATCACCTGGCTGCAAAGCCTGCCCGTGACCGGACGCGTGGCCCTCGGCATCGTCGATCCCCGCTGGCTCGAGACGCATCCCGCGGAGGATCCCGTCCTGTCAGTCGGCCAGCAATTCGTGCCGGGCCCACCTGAACTGAAGACCATCGCCGTGGTGCGTCCCAATGGCGAGCTCTGCCATGTCCGGCATGAGGCCGGCCGCAGCGCCTGGGACTATGCCAAGGCCTGCGATCTTCCCGCCGCCGATTGGGCCTGGGTGGCGCAGCCCGATGGTCGCACTGCGCGCGTCGCTGTGGCGCCCTGGAATGCGCAACCATCAGACGAACCCGCGCCTGGATCCTGGATCTGGGCTGCGCCGCGAGCGATGCCGGATCTGGTCGCGGCGTCGGAGGGGATGATCAAATTTCTGGCGACCCAGGGCCCCTCGCCCCAGGTGCTGGATGCCGCGGCGCTCGATGCTGTTGCGTCGGCGCCCGCCGCCGACAAGCGGATGCCGCTGACCACATCCCTCGACGCACGCAAAGGCGTCGACGCAGCCCACTATGCGCCCGTGCGCTCCGTGCTGCCCGAGCCGGTGCCCACGCCCAAGGTCTTCAGAACCAGCACGAACGACTGGGGCGAAACCGGCCTGCTCCAAACGCCCACGGCCCGCATGGGCGAGCTCGGGGACTTCCGGCTCTCGCTCACCAACGTCTATCCCTACTCGCGGCTGAACTTCATGTTTCAGCCTCTGGAGTGGTTCGAAGCGGGCTTTCGCTACACCTCGATCAGCAACCAAGCCTACGCGGCGAGCACCACGGGCCAGTCGAACAAGGACAAGAGTATCGATTTCAAGGTCCGGCTCGCCAAGGAGTCGGCCTACGTGCCGGAGCTCGCTCTCGGATTCCGCGACTTCGGCGGTACCGGCTTGTTCTCGTCCGAATACCTCGTCGCCAGCAAACGCTATGGCGACTTCGATTTCAGCCTCGGCATCGGCTGGGGCTACATGGGCAACAGCGGCAACATCAAGAACCCGCTGATCGCCGTCAGCAATCGCTTCAGAACACGCCCCGGCAGCACAGCCACCACCGGCGGCCAAGCCAACTTCAACAGCTTCTTCCGCGGGCCCGCAGCGCTTTTCGGCGGCGTCGAATGGCGTACTCCCTGGGACCCGCTGACCCTGAAGCTCGAATACGACGGCAACGACTATCAGCACGAGCCGTCGGGCATCAATCAGCGCCAGCGCACTCCTTTCAATGTGGGGCTCGAGTACCGCTACGCGCCCGGGCTGTCGTTCTCCCTGGGCTTCGAGCGTGGCGACAAGGTCATGCTCGGCGTATCGCTCTCGACCAATCTCGCCAAGCTCCAGTCTCCCAAAGTGCTCGATGCGCCGCTGCCACGCTTCACGCCCGAAGCACCCAAGACACCACCTGGTTGGCCGACCACCGCAGCCGACATCGAAGCCCGCACCGAATGGACCGTGCAGCGCATCGCCCCGCAAGACGACAAGCTGCATGTCTGGATCAGCGAGAGCCTGACGGTCTATCGCGAGGCGCGCGTCGAGACCATCACCGCGTTGCTGCATCGCGATGCGCCGGCTTCAATCAAGTACTTCGTGCTCCACTATCGCGAACGCGGGCTGTCGCTGCATGCGCAAGTGATCAATCGAGACGAATGGGTCAACGAGCATTACAGGGCGATGACGCCGAGCGAGAAGCGTGCTGTCGGTCAGCGCGAATACGCGCCCAACGTGGACAGCAGCGAAGACATGCAGCCGCTGCGAGCAGTGGCTGCCACGGCGGCAAGCGCATCCGTCAATGCGCCGCAGAATGCGGGAAATGGCTCGCCGACCGGTGTCGCCGCCACCACAGCTGCAACGGCCACGCCGCCGATGGCACCATGGGAACGCAAGCGCGAACGCTATACCTTCGGCATCACGCCCAGCACCTCGCAGATCGTCGGCGGCCCAGACGCCTTCCTGCTCTACCAGATCGGTATTCAAGCAGTTCTCGAGTACCGGTTCACCGACAGCACCTGGTTCAACGGCGCCCTCAACTGGCGCATGTTCGATAACTTCGACAAGTTCAGCTATACAGCGCCCAGCAATCTGCCGCGCGTACGAACCTTCCAGCGTGAGTACGCCACGACAAAGCGGCTCACCTTGCCCGTGTTCCAACTCACGCATGTGGGCCGTCTGGCAGAGGATCAGTACTACAGCGTCTACGGTGGCGCGCTCGAGCCCATGTTTGCGGGCGTCGGCGCCGAATGGCTCTATCGCCCGTCACGCAGCCGTGTCGCTTTCGGCATCGACATCAATCATGTGCGCCAGCGCGACTTCGCCCAGGACTTCGGCCTGCGCGACTACAAGGTCAATACGGGCCACGCCACGCTGTACTGGGACACGGGCTGGAACGGCGTTCGCGCGACCGTCAGCGTGGGCCAGTACCTCGCTGGCGACAAGGGCGTCACGCTCAACGTCAGCAAGAGCTTCGACAACGGCGTCGTGCTCGGTGCTTATGCAACCAAGACGAACGTGTCCTCGCGAGAGTTCGGCGAAGGCAGCTTCGACAAGGGCATTTACGTGGCGGTGCCTTTCGACGCCTTCCTGCCGAAGTCGAGCAAGTTCACCGCGGCCTTCAATTGGTCGCCGCTCATTCGGGATGGTGGTGCGAAGCTGGGGCGGATCAATCCGCTGTACGACATGACGTCGATCAGGGATCCCAAGGCCTTCTCGATCGGGGCGCCGGAGAGCAATCCGGCGCGGGCGGGGGACAATATTCTGAACTTCGATGGGGCTCGCTGAGGCAAAGGATTGGCAACTGCGGGCTGAGGAACGGGTCGAGAACTCCAGTCCCCTCCGCACGGCGTTCGAAGGCACTCACATCAAAAACAATGCGGCCCGTTGCTGAAGCAACGGGCCGCATTGTCGTTTGTTTTCAGTCGTCCTAAGGCGCGCGAGTCAAGCAATCCGATCAAGCTACCAGAGCAGCCCCGGCAACCCGAGGAGAGCCGTCCAGCAGGACCTCACCACCAATGACGTTCGAATCCGGATCGTCGTCATGCAACAGCACTGCGTTTGCCGAGTGCCTTTCCAAATGCACCCAGTCGACCACCTCCGCGTGCGGCTGGTATCCGGGCAGCATCTGCGCCAGCGCGTGCTTGAGAGCCGGTACATCGTTGCGATCGAGAATGGCCCCCAGCATTGTGAACTGCCGCCAAAGCTCCTCGGCCGGTGGGCAAGGCTCGTGAGCCTTCATCACCCGAGAGTGCGTGGTCTGCATCGCGTTGTCCCCGATGAGAAGCTCTTCGTAGAGCTTTTCACCCGGTCGCAGACCCGTAATGCGAAGTTCGATGTCTCCGTCAGGGGCACTCTCGTCACGAACGGTTCGCCCCGACAGCTCTACCAGTCTCCGGGCCAGATCGATGATTCGAACCGGCTCGCCCATGTCGAGAACGAAGACATCTCCGCCTTGCGCCATGGCGCCGGCCTGGATGACGAGCTGCGCCGCCTCCGGGATCGTCATGAAATAGCGGGTGATATCTGCGTGCGTCAAAGTAATCGGGCCACCAGCCTCGATCTGCCGGCGGAACAACGGAACCACCGAGCCGCTAGAGCCCAGCACATTGCCGAAGCGCACCATCGAAAAGCAGGTTCCTGAAGGCTGCTGTGCCAAACCCTGCAAAGCGAGCTCGGCCAAGCGCTTGCTTGCTCCCATGATGTTGGTCGGCCGCACCGCCTTGTCGGTGCTCACCAGCACGAATCGGCGAACCTGGCATTCCATCGCGATCTGTGCCGCCAGGAGCGTACCTAGCGAATTGTTCCGAACGCCTTCGACAGGGTTGTGCTCCACGAGCGGCACATGCTTGTAGGCTGCAGCGTGGTAGACGGTATCGGGCCGCCAGGTCCGCATGATTTCGCGCAGGCGTGCCGGGTCACGCACCGAAGCCAGGAGAGGGATTATCTGGACCTCCGGACTCATCACCTCTAGTTCTTGGTGGATTGCGTAAAGCGCAAACTCCGTCAGTTCTACCAACAGCAGCTTCGACGGCGAAAGTTTTACGATCTGCCGGCAGAGTTCACTGCCGATCGAACCTCCGGCACCTGTGACCAACACTACCTGGTGTCGTATGTGCTTGTGCAGCAGATCGTCGACCGGCGCGACCGGATCACGGCCCAGCAGATCCTCGATATCAACTTCGACCAAGTCATGAACTTGAACGCGGCCATTGGCCAGATCGGCGAGCGCGGGCAGCGTACGTACATGCAGATGGAGCGGCAGCAAATCATGCAGGATCTCGGCGCGCCGTGCCCTGCTGGTAGAGGGCATCGCCAGCAAGACGTCCGAGATCCCGAGCATCGCGGCGTTCTCTCGCAACCAGCTTGGCGGTTGAATCCTGACGCCGTTGAGAGTGCTGCCATGAAGATGCTTTGCATCATCGATAAAGGCTCGCACTAGCATGTCGCGACTCTGCGCGAGCGCAGCCGCAAGCTGTAGCCCCGCACCGCCAGCGCCATAGATAACCACCTGCGGCAGCGACTTGCGCTGGACTGCGCTCATGTACATGCCGCCGAGCCAGTAGCGCGCCAGCATGCGGAGACCGCCGATGCACATGAAGAGCAGCAATGGAACCACAAGCCCGACCGTGCGCGGCACCGTGCTGACGCCGAAGACGGTGAAAAGTACGGCATAGGCGAGCCCGAACAACGCACACGCCCGCAAGATCGCCAAGACCGCTGGTGCACCCGCATAGCGAAATATCGCGCGGTACAAGCCGAAGACCGTGAACAGCGGAAGTGCAATCAACACCGCCATCGTTGCCGCCCACCATTGTGACCCCCGAGGGAGCATCCATTGCTCAAAGCGCAGGCTTAACGCAAAGCAGACGCACAGTACACACACGAGCGCATCCACGCACAGCGCCAGTAACCGTTTGGCAGGTCTAGGCAATCCGAGCAACCGCTCTGCCAGACGATTAATCACGCAAGACTCCTACCCCGAGCCGCACTCGGATATCGCGAATGATTGTGCATCTCATGCTCCAGGGCTGTTCTTGCCCCCAAATCTTGATTGTTAGGAAGTGTACAAATCACCACGTTTGGAGACATTCCTCCAAAAGACATACGAAGTTCGATCTCGTCGACTCTGAGAAGCGGCGGCGCTCGTCACCACTACCGATTGCTTACATCGCTTCGCGTCAACTCGCTTGCTTGTACTTGTACTCCGTATAGCGATAGCCGCCATACTTGTATCCATAGCTCCCATAGTGTCTGCGAGAGAGATCCATCCCATTAAAGACTACCCCACTGACTCGTTGATTGGCATGTGCCAGCCTCTTGACGCTCTCGCTCAACTCTCCGACCTGAGTCAATCCATCGCGAGCAACTAACAAGATCGCGCCAACGTGAGCAGACACCGCGGCCGCATCTGCTGCAACAAGAACTGGTGGACTGTCGATCACCACCAAGTCGTACCGCTGCGACGCCCCATCCAAGATTTCTCCTAGAGCAGATGACAGCATCATATTGGCCGGGTTGAAGGGATAGTTTCCTGTCGTGAGCACATCAAGATTTGGAAGCACCTGCGCATGCAGGGCTTGCTCAAGAGCCATATCTCCAGCCAAAACATCCGCAAGACCTCCTTGGCGCGGGAGGCCAAAGGACTTGTTGATATGACCTTTGCGCAAGTCCGCATCGATCAACAGCACGCGCTTACCGGCTTGAGCCATGATGACGGCATAGTTGCTCGATACGAAGCTTTTACCAACACCTGGTGTCGCACCGGTCACCAGCACTCGATTGCTTCCAGACTCCATCAAAGCGAGCTGCAAGGAAATTCGCAAATTCCTTAAGCTTTCGATTGCAAGGCTTTCTGGCGCTGTAACTGCAAGGACTTGAGCACCACCAGCTCCAGTGGCGATCAATTGAATAAGTGCGTCTTGCTCCACCGCTTGCGGCACTACGGAATACACGCTCAACCCAAGGCGATCTTCGATTTCTTGCGGATTGTGAATGCCACTGGCCATCTTGCTGCGGACAATTGCAAAAACAATACCAGAAAGAAGACCTATTACAAAAGCCAATGCAACGATCAAAGGCTTTTGCGGCTTCACCGGATTTCTTGGCTTGATAGCCTTATCTAGCAAACGGACATTCCCTACCTTACCCTCTTTCACAAGGCGCAATTGAAGAGAGCTATTGAGAAGGGACTTATACAATTCTCCATTCACGCGCACGTCCCGCTCAAGACGCAATGCGTCGCGTTGCAGTACGGGCATTGAGCTTACCCGTCGATCGATACCATCGAGTTCATGGCGAAATGCTGCGATTTGGCCATCGACGACACGCACCTTTGGATTTGTTTCGGTGAAGCGCGAGAGCAAATCGCGACGAAGCTGTTGCGATTCGAGCAATTTGGTCTGTAGCTGCACTGCTTGACCGAGAACTGCCTTGGCTTCCTCATCGAAAGCGATGGTTCCGTTCTTGTTGCGGAAATCCGCATATGCATCTTCCGAACTTTCAAGTTGTTTCTTGAAGGCGGGCAATTGAGTATCGAGAAATTGAAGCGTCTTTTCTGCTTCGGCCGCTTTTCGATCCACGTTCTGACGCACATACTGTGCCCCGATTTCATCGAGGATCCGACGCAAACGCTCGCGATCGCTGTCTTCGAGCGTCACACTGATCACATTCGATTGCTTGCCTTGTTCACTGAGTTGAACGCGTCTCTGTAAACCCTCGGTTGTAGCGAGCACGGAGGCTCTCGACACCACGAACTGAGCTCCAGGTTTACCCTCCAGCTGCGACACGATCAGCACCAAAGTCCCTCCGGCGACTTCCTGGGTCAAGGGCTTCCCAACGGTGCCACTCAGCACATTCTCGAGGCCGGGGTGCGCAAGGGTGTACTGCCCATCGGCCTCCGCTGTAATAACGAAAGCTTGCTGATCCTCGAAAGTCGGTGGTACATCAAACTTGGCAACCGTAATTGCTTCCGCGCCAGAAACGTACCCATTCATTCCAAGAAAGCCCGGTTCGGAAAGCGTCTTTGCACGTCTGGCAAGCCAGGCACCAATGAATGGCACATAGTGCGGGCGTGCGTCGATATAAAGCCGAGTCGCCTCCACCGCACCGCCCATGATCATGCGCGACCGAATAATCTGAATCTCACCGGCGGCTGATGTCTTGACATCGAACAAGTTGGCTGTGTCGCCAAGAAAACTCTTTGCGTCTGGCGCCGAATCCTCGACTTGGATCAAGAGGTTAGATTGGTACACGGGCGTGGAAAGCATTGCATAAGCCATTCCAAGCGCGACTGCGACGCCCGTGATAGCTGCTACCAGCCATCTACGATCAATCAGAATATCTAAATACTCGGACACGCGAAAAGCGTCGTCGTCATAAGAGGCGGCACCGCCTATCGGCAAGTCAGATGATGTAGCTAAGGCGTTCATGAAAGCTTCTTAATGCGCTCGGCCCAAGCTGCGGTGCCGGCGTCGATGAGTTGTAGGGCTTGATCGAAGGCCGCTCGGCCCAAGCGATAGGGGTCGGGAATATCTACGCGAGCAACCTCGCCCAAGCGAAATAACTTGCCGCGGGCAAACGGGTGACGCTGGTTGATATGCAAGCGTTGCTCATCGTCCATGACCAAAATCAGGTCAGCCTCTTGGCACATGTGACTCGTCAACTGCCGCGCACGATGGGTTTCGATGTTTATTCCACGCTCGGCCATCAAAGTACACGCCAAGGGATCTGCGGGCTGCCCAACGAGCGCTCCAACGCCTGCAGACCGCACATTCAAATCCGGTAATGCTGCCGCAAGCAACGCCTCGCCCATCGGACTTCGGCAGATATTACCGATGCATACGACCAATACAGACTTCATGCCGAGCAATGACCCGAGAAGTTGAGGGCGGTTTTCAACCGCGTTGAAGAATCGATCACAATATTCTCTTCCCTTGTTTCACATTTTAGTTGCCCATTGCTTTGCGTTGATTCGGCATGACCAAATCGATCGGGACGCGTCTCGCCCGCGCATGTAGCAGTTTTTTAGACCCAACCACCACTGCCGCCTCGACTTGCAAATCCGAGTCGCAAAACCACACAGACCTACGCCACCAATCAAGCCGTTGCCTCAGCCAGCACTTGAGAAATCACGCTGCAACTCCTGTCGATTTCGAGCGACGTCAGCGTGGGATGCACAAGAAACATCAGGCTTGTTTCGCCGAGCGCCTGCGCGATGGGAAGTGGTTGCATCGGCCGCCATCCGGTGCCATCGAAGGCTCGCTCCAAGTACACCTCAGAGCATGATCCTTGATAACAAGGAACGCCACCGTTTTGAATGGCATCGATGATACGGTCGCGCGTCCAGCCGTGCGCCAACCGTTCTGGCTGTGTGTAGAGGTAGCACTTGTAATGCGCATGAGCGCTCCCTGCGGCTTCGTTGTGGCCGAAATCGGGAACGCGCACAGCAGCATAAGGACGGGCTGCATTCCACAACGCTTTCGCATGCCGCGTACGCACTGCAGTCCATTGCGCCATTCGCTGCAATTGAATTCGACCGATGACCGCCTGGATCTCGAGCATGCGCCAGTTCGTACCGAAGCTTTCGTGGAGCCAGCGAAAGCCTGGCGGATGCGCCCGCTCGTAAACGGCCTCGAAGCTCTTACCATGGTCCTTGTACTCCCACATGGCACGCCACAACGCATTGTCGTCGGTGGTGACCATGCCACCTTCGCCGCCTGTCGTCATGATCTTGTCCTGGCAGAAAGACCAGGCGCTCGCATGCCCAATAGAGCCGACCGAGCGATTCTTGTAGCGCGCGCCGTGCGCCTGAGCGCAGTCTTCGATGACCTTGAAGCTGTGTTCAGTGGCCAGCGCCATGATCGGATCCATGTCGCAGGGCCAACCTCCCAGATGAACACAGATCACGGCCTTGGTGCGCGGCGTGACAACTTGCGCGATGGTTTCGGCGGATAGATTGCCGCTTTGCGCATCAACATCCGCAAATACCGGCGTCGCCCCCGCATTCACAACACAGGACACGCTGGCGATGAACGTGCGCGGCGTGACGATCACCTCGTCACCTGGTCCGATGCCCATTCCCTTGAGGATCACGTCCAGCGCCAAAGTGCCATTGGCGAGAGCCAGCGCATGCGAGGTGCCAACCCAAGTGGCGAACTCTTTTTCAAATGTGCGGCACTCCTGCCCTGTCCAGTAGTTGACTTTGTTGGACAGCAGCACGCGCTGCACTGCATCGGCTTCTTCTGCAGTGAAGCTAGGCCATGGGGAGAAAGAAGTATTTAACACGAGAGTTCAGCCTTTTTCAGATATGGGTTGGCAGGGTTTCCGACCACGACGGCGCCAGGTGGCACATCGCGCGTGACGACCGCGCCCATGCCGACCAAGGCACCCCGACCGATCACGAGAGGACGGCCCGGTTGGCCCTGCTTGATAACAGCGCCGGCTCCGACGTACGCGTGGTCTTCGATGTGCACGTTGCCATTGCACTTTGCGCCAGGCGCAAAAGTTACGAAGTCACCTATCACGCAATCGTGTTCGACATAGCTGTACAGGTTCGCGTGGAAGTGCTTGCCAATGCGAATGTTGGACGTAATGGTGACGAACGGGCTCAGTGCTGCGCCCTCCCCCAGCGACACGTCGTCCATGATCACGACATTCGCGGCTTGAACCGTCCAGGGCAGCACACCATCTACAGCACAGCGGTCGGCCAGACTTTCCCGCACAGTGCTGTTTGCAATGGCGATCACTATTCGTCTTGTGCTTGCATCAATTTGCACGAATTCTTCATAACGCAGTACGCGATGGCCATTGACCTCACTGGCCTCGGGCCGGTCGTCAACGAATACCAGCTGTGTCGCTGGGATGCCTTCACGCGCAAGCTGCAAGCGGGCCAAAGGCATCACGCCCCGACCGCATCCACTAGCGCCAAACACAGCAAACAGCGGCAGACTCATTGCTTATGCTCCATTCGCGATCCTGTAAAGCGCGGCATCGTGGCTTCGCCCGTGGCGGTGATGCCATCGCGCACCAGCACCTTGCGTACTGTCAGCCAGAGGATCTTGATATCGAGATAGAGCGAACGATTGTCAACGTACCAAACATCGAGCTTGAATTTCTCGTCCCAACTGAGCGCATTGCGCCCATTGATCTGCGCCCAACCGGTGATACCGGGGCGCACCTCATGGCGGCGGGCTTGCTCGGCGGAATAAAGCGGCAGGTAATCCATCAACAGCGGGCGCGGTCCAACCAAGCTCATATCACCCTTGAGCACGTTCCAGAGCTCAGGCAATTCGTCGAGACTACTGGCGCGCAGGAAGCGGCCGAAGGGGGTCAAGCGGTCTGCATCGGGCAGCAGCACACCACCGGCGCCACGCGCGTCAGTCATCGTGCGGAACTTCACCATGTTGAATGGCCGGCCGCCCAGACCCGGTCGCCGCTGACGAAAAAATGCTGGATTACCCAGCTTACGGCGCACCTGCCATGTCAAAAACAACAGCGGAAGGCCAAGGATCAGCAAAGCCAAGCCGGCAAGTACGATGTCGAAAAGACGTTTCATTTCGCTATCACCTCGCAGCCAGCCGCGTGAAGATCGCACCGAACTTAGAGACGCCGACTTGCAAGGCCAGTTGCTCACGATAGAAACGCTGCGCTTGGCGCCCCATGGTGGCCAACGCGTCCTGTTGCACTGCTGCCAGTGCTTCCGCGGCATCCGCGAGCGCCGACGCATTCTCGGATTCAACGACCACGCCACCACCCGACTGTGAAACTAGCTCGGCCGCATCACCATCGACCGCCATCAATAGCGGTTTTCCCACCGCCATATAGGCCTGCGTCTTGGACGGGATCGTGATTTCAAACAACGAATCCTTGCGCAGATGGACCAGGAGAACTTCGGCCTCATTCAACAGAGCTCCAACTTCCGACATAGGTACAGGAGGTAAAAAGATCGTGTTGTGCAATTGCATATCGATAGCGCGCTGCTCGAGCCGAGCAGCTTCGACACCCCCTCCCAGCAATACGAAACACACCCTGGCGTCGCGTGCTTGCAGGAGGGCAGCAGCTTCCAGTACGGTGTCCAGGGCCTGAGCCTTGCCCATATTCCCTGCAAAAAGGATGCGAAGTCGCTCCGGACCCGGAAAGTTTGCGGGAGGATGACCCTGCGGTGAGGCCAGCGCAACCTCATCGGCCCAGTTGTAGATCACATCCACTTTGGTGTCAGGCACGCCGCGCTGCAACAGAAGGCGCTTGAACCCCGGTGAGAGCACTGCGATGTGGTCCATACGCCGATACACCCATTGGCACACAGTCCCTACTACGCTCAAGGCTCTGTTATTGCTGACCATACCAGTGGCACGCAGGGTGTCCGGCCACATGTCCTGAATGTCGTAGACCACCGGGATGCGGCGCAAAAGCCGCAGCAGCCCGGCCGTGATACCTACCGTAAGTGGCGGATGATAGGCATAGATCACGTCGGGTCGCCGCGCCATGAACAGACCATAAACGAACGACGATGCGGCGAAACTCGCGTAGTTCAACACCCGCTTGATCGCCGACTGGTTATGGTTAGGGTAAAGAGGTACACGTGTCACCTGGACGCCGTCGATCACTTCACGCTGCAGCAGCTTGATCCGGTAGCCCGGATACACCTTGCCGCCCGGGTAATTGGGGAACCCCGTCAGCACCTCGACTTCAAAACCCTGGCGCACCAACTCACGGGCGAACACGATGCCCTTGAATGTCGGTTCGGGATCGAACCACTGCGTCAGTAGCAACACGCGAATCGCCATGTGTCAATACTTCTTCCAGACCACGCGATTCACGTAATCGGTGTAGCTGTGGACAATGCGCAGCACTTTGTCCGACACGTTGGGCATGCTGTAGTCAGCTACTTGGCGCAGGCCGCGCACTTCCCCTCGGGGCTGGCTCTCCAAAATTGCCAGGCCCTGGCGTACGCGGTCTACTTCGAGGCCCACCATCATGACGGCCGCCTCTTCCATCCCCTCGGGGCGCTCGTGCGCCTCGCGCAGGTTGAGCGCCGGAAAATTGAGGATAGAGGACTCCTCGTTGATAGTCCCGCTGTCGGAGAGCGTGACACGCGCCGAAAGCTGCAGCTTCACATAGTCATGAAACCCCAGCGGCTTCAGCAAACGTACCTGGCTGTGAAACTGCACGCCCGTCGCGTCGATGCGTTTTTGCGTGCGTGGATGGGTTGATACGATGACTGGCAAGTCATGGTCTTCAGCAACTGCATTCAAGACTGCAACCAGCTTGGCAAAGGACTGTGGCGACTCGATATTCTCTTCGCGATGAGCGCTCACCACGAAATACTGCCCAGCTTGCAAACCCAAACGCTCTAGCACATTGGATTCGTCGATGCGCGGACGATAGTGCGTCAGCACTTCAAACATCGGGCTACCAGTCTTGATCACTAGGTCGGGCGAAAGCCCCTCGCGCAGAAGGTAGTCGCGCGCTATGGTGCTGTAGGTCAAGTTGACATCCGCCGTGTGGTCCACGATGCGTCGGTTGGTTTCCTCTGGCACACGCTGATCGAAGCAGCGATTGCCTGCCTCCATATGAAAGATCGGGATCTTCCGGCGCTTGGCTGGAATTACCGAGAGACAGCTGTTGGTATCGCCCAGCACAAGCATCGCCTCAGGCTGCACCTCGCTCAACACCTGGTCTACTGAGATGATGAGATTGCCGATAGTGTGTGCCGCACTGGTTGCGTTGGCCGCGCTGTTCAGGAAATGGTCGGGCTTGCGCACATCCAGGTCGTCGAAGAAAACCTGATTGAGTTCGTAGTCGTAGTTCTGGCCGGTATGCACCAGCACATGGTCGCAATGCTCATCCAGACGAGCCAATACGCGCGAAAGACGAATAATTTCGGGTCGGGTACCGACCACGGTCATGACTTTGAGTTTTTTCATCGAAGAGATCCAAGCCCCGAGACTACAGAGGGCAGGCGAAGGTGTCTGGCCGTGCACGATCAAACACTTCGTTGGCCCATAGCATGACGACCATTTCTTCGGCGCCGATGTTGGTGATATCGTGCGTCCAGCCGGGAACGGTCTCGACGATTTCCGACTTATCTCCTGCGGTCACCAATTCATGGATCTCGCCGGTCTGCATATGTCGGAACTTGAAACGTGCCCGCCCTTTAATGACGAGGAACTTCTCGGTCTTACTGTGATGGTAATGGCCGCCTCGCGTGATACCCGGGTGCGCTGTGAAGAACGAGAATTGGCCCGAATCTGGCGTCTTCAGCATCTCGACGAATACGCCGCGCGCATCTCCATGTTGCGGCACGACATAGGCGAAAGATTCTGGGGGCAGATAACTTACATAGGTGGAGTAGAGGGCACGCACAAGCCCGGTTCCCACGCGATCAGTCACAAGGGTACTCCGACTTGCCCTGAATGACTGGATCTGCCGGGCAAGCTCTCCGACCGTGGTGGTGTACTGCGGCACGACCGTTGCGAAGCCATCCTTGTCCACAGCAGCATCTGCGCCGTCCATCAGCTGGACGAAGCGCTCGATGACATCATCCACGTACACCAGCGTAACGGGCGAGGCTGGATCGTTGACCTGGATCGGAATATCACGGGCGATGTTGTGGCAGAACGTCGCAACTGCAGAGTTGTAGTTAGGCCGGCACCATTTTCCAAATACATTGGGCAAGCGAAAGACGTGCACAGGAATGCCGAGGCTAAGTGCCGCCGCTCGCAGTGCGTCTTCCGCGCCACGCTTGCTGTTGCCGTAAGGGTTGTCGCGTGCGGCCTGCGTGGACGACGTGTAGATGATCGGCACCTTCTTACCTGCCGCTTCCGCCACGGCTCCGACGGCGAGACAGAGGGCCCGTGTGAGTTCCGCGTTACCAATAGCGAATTCTTTCGGATCTTGAGGGCGATTGACGCCTGCCAGGTGAAAGACGAAGTCGATATCCTGCAACAGCGCTGGCAACTCCTCCACACCGTTGTCGCGTGTGAAGCAAACCATTTGCACATCCTTGCGCTCGGTCAGGTGCAAACGCAGGTTTTTTCCCACGAACCCGTCAGCGCCGGTAATTAACACCTTCATCGTCTTAGCCCTCTGCTTCGGCATGCTCACCGCGCGCGATTCGCTGCATGAAGTCGAGCTTGAGTAGCAGTTTCTTCATGCCTTCCACGTCCAAGCGAGTCGTGTTGTGCGAGTTGTAGTCCTCGCCGTGCGTGCTGTGGGTGATGCGCTGCTCGCCTTGCTCCACATACTTGGCGTAGTTCAGGTCGCGACCATCGGGCGGCACCCGGTAGTAACCACCTTGATCTTCGGCGCAAGCCATTTCTTCACGGCTCAAAAGCGCTTCGTAGAGCTTCTCTCCATGACGCGTGCCGATCTCCCGAATCTCGTGATCCGGTTTACCCATCAGTTCCAGGATGGCCTGCGTCAACACCCGCACCGTAGCTGCAGGGGCCTTCTGTACGAAGATATCGCCGTTGCTGCCGTGTTCGAAAGCATGTAGCACCAATTCGACAGCGTCTTCCAATGTCATCATGAAGCGAGTCATGGAGGGG
Organism: Variovorax sp. PDC80; assembly: GCF_900115375.1. Classification (NCBI taxonomy): domain Bacteria; kingdom Pseudomonadati; phylum Pseudomonadota; class Betaproteobacteria; order Burkholderiales; family Comamonadaceae; genus Variovorax; species Variovorax sp. PDC80. The sequence goes on from NZ_FOWG01000013.1 coordinate 117,610, forward strand.
TCGGTCACAGTGATGGGATTGCCCGCAAGCACCTGCTCCACAAACAGCGGAATGACTGAACCACGAGAGGCCATAACATTGCCATAACGAGTTCCGCAAATGACAGTTTTCGTGCTCTCGAGATTCCGGCTGGCGGCGACCATCACCTTTTCCATCATCGCCTTGCTGATGCCCATGGCATTAATAGGGTAGACCGCCTTGTCAGTACTGAGGCATACGACGCGCTTAACGCCGGCAGCAACCGTTGCCTCCAAAACGTTCTCGGTGCCGAGAACGTTAGTCCGCACAGCTTGCATCGGATGGAATTCACAGGACGGAACTTGCTTGAGAGCCGCCGCGTGAAAAACATAGTCCACCCCGCGCATGGCTGCACTCACGCTTCGTGAGTCACGCACATCGCCAATATAGAACTTGAGTTTAGGATGGTTGTAGCGCTTGCGCATGTCATCTTGCTTTTTCTCGTCTCGGCTGAAAACGCGAATTTCGGCGATGCCGGTATCAAGAAAACGCTTGAGAACGGCATTTCCAAAGGATCCGGTTCCACCGGTAATAAGCAAAGTTTTTTCGTCAAACATGTATTAATCCGTTATCAACCGCGTAACCTGCTCCACCGAATGGTGAATACGCAAATATTTTTGCGCGTTAGTTCCCATTTTAATCATTGACTCCCTACTGGAAAAAATTCGCCCCATAGCGCCAGCCATATCTGATACGTCTGCCGCTATGCACGCTATACCCATATCGAAGCCCTCCACAATCGCACCGAATTCGCTGGAAAACTCCACTGTCGCAAGTATCGGCAATCGGCTGGCCATGTAGTCAAGGCTTTTGGATGGAAAAGATGGTGAAGAAGTAGAGCCTGTCGTTGAAACTATTCCAACGTCCGCTGCGCCAAGAACTTCAAGATACTCTTCTCTCGAGAGGGAGCCTCCGTACTTTATTGCACGCGGGTTTAGTTTCTCAAACTCGCGGACCTGACCCAATCTATCCCCTGACCCGCAAATTAAGAGAACTATTCTTCGATCAGCCTCCCACGCCATGATTGCCGCGCGGCATATGTGTTCGATACCCCTCCCGGCACTTAGCTGACCACCAAAGACCAAAACCAAGGACTCATTATCAATGCCGAGTCGCTCTCGAACCGTAGCACGAGAATTCGGCTCCGACCGAAGAAAGGAAGTCCAAATAGGAAGATGGGACACATGCACCCCCGCCATCCTCCCAAAATAGTTTTCAAAGTACAAAATACTTTTCTCACTCATGCAGCCAACTCGAGAAAAGCATCCAATTAAGCATCTCTCCAAAAATTTTAGAAGCGGAAGAGCAAATGAAGGCAACTTTTCACTTATTTCGTAATTGTGAATTGGGAAGAAATCCCAATAGATCAAAAAAGATCTTTTGCAAATAAGTTTAGCAGCAACAATTGCAACAGAAAGTGCAGAACACGGGCTAAAGCAAATCAAAAGATCATAGCGCGAGCCACGAAACAAATCCGCCAGCAATGATGGAACGGCTTTGAAGGAGGAAAACATCCATCGAAGTGCCAGTGAAATCTTTCCCCGTCCGACTCTCACGCTACTAAAGTTTTTCAAAGTTACATTGAACTCCCCCGGAGTCGTGGCAACTGGGTCGCCCGACCATTCGACGTTCAAAACCGTAACCTCATGACCTTGCCTTCCCAATTCAGCGGCAAGTTCACTTATCAGCCAAGGCGACCCGTCCTTGTGCTTGAACTTCGTGGTAAGCATCAATATTTTCATACGCCCGCAGCGAACTCTAATTCGAAGATAAAGACACTTTTTTCAATATCTCTCGAATCTTGTCCAGCCGAATTTTTGAGTTATTTTTTAAAAAATAATCAGATATGGACGCGTCGATCGCATCCGATTTTTCATTTATTTCGGAAACCAATGCGGAAATATTTTCCTGATACTCGATGAAATACGGTTCCTTCAAAAGAGCACAACCACTGAAGACCAACGGAATTCCATACGCAAGCAATCGTGGCGCCTTGTTGGGAAATTCAACCGCACCTGCGTTCTTAAAATCTTTCCCCAATAGCTCCAAACCACAAAGCACTCGCTCCATATCCAGAGCCTTCAAGCTTCTAGGGGGAAAATACTTAACACACGAAAATTTTTGAGCCAGCTCAAGAATTCGCTCGGAAACTAGCGAATCCAATGGCCCTACCAAATGAATTTCGAGAGAAAGTGATGAATCCAGGATTTGCCTAGCCATCTCTTCGATTTGCTCTAAATTTAAATGCGAGGAAATATATCCCCAGTACAAAATAACATCTCGGCGCTTTTTATTTTTCTCAGAGAAAAATTCAAAATCAGACCACGGATAGAACAAATATCCATTTTTTGCTGGATACTTCGTGCGAAGAAGAGTTGAGACATAAAGAGCTGCATCAGCCTTCGCCGCCATTCTTTTCAACATCCACCTGACCCACCAAGCTGAAACCTTTGGCGCCATTGACGCAAAATCGTCATTCAGCACAGAAATTATTGCCGAGCACCTTTGCCGGGGAATCCAAATCAATTCTGGCAAAAAATTAAATACAACATCACCCTTCTTGACATTTGCTTTTAGATAAAAGTAAAGAAAAATAGCATTTGCAATAGACACAAATGGAACAGAAGCAAAGCGTTCGATAAATCGAAATTGCCTGAGGCGCAATTCATTTGGAAGATTTAATCGATTCAAATTGCCAGAAGACTTTGGAGACCAGTACTCAACTTGATAACCTGAGGAAAGCAATCCAGCAAGTTGCTGGCGCAGACGATGCGGCTCATCCCATTTAGAGCGAGAAAAAATGTGAACCGTCATACAGTGATTTGTTTAACTATTACGCTATGCTTCGATTTTTTGTCCGGGCTACAAGCTTTTTTCCGCTCAAAACAAAGGCAACCCCAAAAAATATTGTGCTTAGTATGTTTTGCGATGATACTGTCCAGAATTTTCCAACCGGCAGAGATACAAGATAAATCAGAAGGAGCGCCAAAATCGGGAATGAATATCGGCTGCCTGTTTTCAAAGCTTGAATCTCGAACTTATTTGCGGCACGAATAAAAAGCCAAACGGCTGGAAAGACAATCAGAAGACCGAAAAATGAAACCCACGAAATCACCTCAGGCATCCAAACAGCGCTGCAATCCAAATAACGCCGACACAATTCTCGCTCAAGCCCATTCTCCATTAATCCAAAAAAACTAGTCGAAGCCAACGGAAAAATCGAAGACAGTAAATTTCCACTAAAAATAATAGAAATATAATTCGAGAGAAAAAATATTCCCATTGAAAAATATGTACTTAGCAAATAAATTGCATATTCGACGTAAAAAGCAAATCCATACGGAGAAAAACAGTAATTTAACGTTGCACAACTACTTGCAAAATAACTCTCTGCATCCTCGTAACGCCTAATAGTATTAAGGATGAATAAAACAAAAAAAGAAATTCCGACAGCCAAAAAATAGAAGACGTATTTTGCCTTGAACCTGCGAGTTCGGAGTGAAATTCCATATGCGACCACCACCAAAATCTCAAAGATTTCAAAAAAAGTTCCTCGCGCCATTGACATCAATACGATCGGCAACGCGGACAGCATCATTACTCTACGAATGCCCTTGGGCTCATTACCAAGAAAAACAGATGCGAACAAAAACAAGAAAATCGATTTTGTGGCAGCGAGGCCTAAGATTGCAGGTATTTTTCCTATACTAAACTCGGCTACACCTTCGTCTCTAAAGTAGTTTTGATAGGATAAATAGAGATTTTCGCCTGCAAGGGAACCCGTGATTACGCTAAAAATACTAGAGCCGGTATAAAAATTAATTGCATAGGCAACACTGACTAGTTGAAGAATCAGCAACGCTACTACTGTTCGCAAACTTAAAGCACGGCCGACTATTTTTCCGGGCACTTGAGTTTGGGCAGTTAAAAAAGCAAACAAAAATAGTGTTAGAAAAAAGATTCCACCAACTACCCGAAGTAAGGCATCCGTCGAAGTTGGCGCAATCAGATATAGAACGAGGATGAAAATCACCCAAATCCTAAAAATTCGAACAAGCGATGTCGTTTGCATATTCAGCCGCAAGTAGGATGTCGGTCAACGACGGCTCGAAAATAAATTCTAATTTTCGTCACTTGAATGTCTCGTGAGAATATTGGCAGGTTCGTCTCAAACAAGACCTAGTTACGAGGCCTTTGTTAGCTTGGCGGCAGCTAGGATTTCCGTCCATTCCACTCTAAAACTCCACGCCAAGACAGGGACTAAAATTAACATCGTTAGCGAATAGTGCGCAGAAAATTTATGGCCACCACTTGCAGCAATCAGCGCCATAATCAATCCAATTCCAACAAACATATAGATTTTTTTTCTAGGGAATTGGCACCATACGTAAGCGGCCGCCTCAGTGCGCCCAATAAAATAAATTAGGTATGCGATCGCATTTGCCATCACAGCCCCCGCTGCTCCGTGTTTTGGAACCAACCACAAGTTCAACAACATATTCAGGAGAAATGCTGCCAGCGTAACTCCCATTGTTAGTCCTGTACGGCGCGTAATATTTACTCCTATAGAAGTAACATCGGCCAAAACATACAATAATGGCGGAATAGCGGCACAGAGAAGAAGATTTTTTACATTAAGGTAATGCTCGGGCAGGAGATAGTCAACAAACCATGAAAAAGAGCCAATCAAAATGAATATGGCACACGCAACTGCCAAGCCTTGCCGTCGAATGGCATCCAGTCGTGCTTCTTCAATACCGTTGGCCACCCATCTATAAACTGTTGGGGCCCAGATAATTGAAAAAACAACTTGAAAAACCGACGCAGCCGATGCGAAGCTGTTTACAACCGAAAAAATCGCCAGTTCGTCAAACGAGGATCTGGATCGCAGCACTAATGAGCTAGTCGCAGTCAGCCCCCAGTACGCCAGCCCCGAGAACATTAATGGAACCCCAAATTTCAGCAGCAGTCGGATTTCGGCTACCTTCAGCGCTGCGCCGCTTGCCAAAAGCCACTGTTGGCGTGTGTTCCATGCGTAAGCCAAGACCACGGCAAAGTTCGCGATTCCCCAAACTACCAGTAATGTAGAAAATGTTTTAGGGCCGCCCAATAGTATCGTGCCGAGCAACAAAACCAATTGTAAAGCTTTAGGAATAATTTGACTCAGCGAAAACGCAAGCCCCCGTTCTTCCATTCGCAAAATAAGGGAAAGGTATCGGGAAACGTAAGTCGATAAAATACAAAAAAGCGAGAGCCAGCCGTACAAGGGATCGTATTCACCAAAAATCCATATAGACAAAGGCACTGAAAACCATGCAGCAAAAAAAACGGCGATCAAAAGCAGCGAAAAACCTGGCAAGAACGTCGCTTTCAAAAGGCGATATTTGTCGTTCGATTCGTGGAACTCACGAATATATGCCTGATCCAAACCAAGCGTAAAAAATAATAATGTGAGTGATAACGCCAGCTGAAATAACGCAAGCCGCCCCACGTCTTCAGGCCTGAATGCCCAAGCGATCACAGGAACGACAACCATCCCAAGTAGCATGCTTGTAAGCGGGCCAACCGCAAAGGCAGTAATTTTTTTTAGGTTCAAATCGAAATCCGATTTCAAATCTCAAAACTAAGCTTTTCCTGCCAACAACCCAACAGAGTCAACTTCATATCGCAATCAATAACACCCAACTTGAACAGGGGCGAAGTTTTTTTCAAAATTGACCGACTTGTGCAGCCATGTAGTTTTGTCATGGAACCACAATGTGCTTCCAAACCCCTAAATTTCCTCGCCATGTGGACGAGCTTTCAATAAAACCTCGAGCCCCATCATTATTTAAATCCAAATTTCGAGCATCGAAATTTATTTCGAACTCTAATGCTCGTCCAACTTCATCTTTATTATTTATACTTCTTATTCTTCCGCCGGCCTCAATAATCTCCTTGTATGGCAACCATGCTCCAGCTATCACGCGCCCCCCCGCGTAAAGCACCTCCTGCATTGAGCCGCTGAATTGATCGCTAGGCTGGATATTGATCAAGACATCCGTTACACATCGTATTTTTGCAATTTCTTCTGGTCCATAGAATTTTTTGAGGACAACGAAATGTTCCACATGATTTCGCTCCAGTGAATCTCTAATACGCTGCTCTGCGGAAGGATCGCCGTATCCGAGCGTGAATATCAAAGCCGCCTTATCTTTTAGAGATCGATCTAGCTTCGAAAATTTCTCGACAACCAAGGTTTGTTGCTGAGATTCATTTGCGTTGTATCCGGCAAATATAAGGACTTTTTCCGAAGGAAGACCAAATTCTTCACAGATACCATGCCGGTCAATTTTTTTCGAAATGATCCGATCGATTTCTTCAAGTACCGGTAATCCAAAGCGTGCAACTTTCAATCGGCAGCTCGGGACCGAGCGGTGTTTTTTTGAAAACTCTTCCTTCGTCGCTGGGTTGGTGAAGACAATGCTCTTGGAAGATCGATAAATAACTGACTGTAGTAGAATTTTTATTTTGGTAGATTTGTAAAAATCGCTCCCCCATATCACCGAAACAATATTTTTTGTCATCGAGCGCATGCGAAGAACATGGGGCGCCAAAAAAAAGAATACATAGTGAATTACAATGGCATCGTACTCGGATGCGACTTTTTTCAGAGCCGCACGAATTCGAAAAAACAAGTCCAGTTGCCGCCCAAGTACTTTTTGTTTGCGAATATCTAATGGTACATACTCGATAGTGCGTGCATTTACGCCCTGAACTTCATTCGACAGCGAAATTAGATCAACAACAAGTTCTTCGGAGGAAAACTGAGAAATAAAATCTCTAACAAATACAGATTCGGCAGATCCAATTACCAGAATTTTCTTCACAGCAGTCGCTAAATATTTTTGAGTGCTTGCAGAATTGCGCCAAGTGCTTCGTCATCTACATATGGATGCATTGGAAGACTTAAAACCTGACTTGCGACTTCGTCACCAATGAGAAGTTTCACCTTCAAATCAGCCACTGCGGGCTGCTTATTTAATGGAATGGGATAATGAACCGTGGTTGGAATTCCCGCCTTTTTCATTCGTTCTTGTAAAGCGTCACGATCCGCTACCCGAACGGTGTATTGCGCCCAAGCGCTCCGATTTTCTGAATCGACATACGGAGCAGTTACTGCAATATCGATTTCTTTGAGTAATTTCCCGTATTCCGTGGCCACCCGCTGACGGGCCGCGATTTCGTCATCAAAGATTTCCATTTTTGCTAACAACACCGCCGCCTGCAGCGTATCGAGGCGACTATTCACACCGACCCGAACATGGTGATACCGGCGGTCCTGCCCATGGCGTGCGATCTGCCGCATCACCCTTGCCAGTTCGTCATCACTGGTAAAAATCGCCCCTCCGTCCCCATAGCATCCCAGTGGTTTGCTCGGAAAAAAGCTCGCGCACGCGATGGTGCTGAGATTACAGCTCTTGCGCCCTCTATAGGTAGCGCCAAAGCTCTGCGCCGCATCTTCGATGACGGGAATACCATTCTTGGCAGCAATCGCGTTGATAGCGTCGAAGTCTGCGCACTGACCATATAAGCTAACCGGCACAATGGCTTTGGTCCGCGCAGTAATAGCCGCTTCAAGCAGCGCCGGATCCAGGTTGTAGGTTCGCCGGTCAATATCCACGTACACTGGCTTGGCACCCAATAGCGCTACGGTCTCGGCAGTTGCAATGTAGGTAAAACCCGGAGTTATAACTTCGTCCCCCGGTCCAATGCCAAGCGCCATTTGGGCGATCTGCAATGCATCAGTGCCGTTGGCCACGGTAATGCAATGCCTAGCGCCTGTGTAGGCAGCCAATTTTTCCTCCAACTCAGCGACTTCAGGGCCGAGGATATACTGCCCATGAGCGAGGACGCGCTGAATGGCTGCGTCGATCTGGTCCTTGATGCGCGCTTGCTGGGTCTTGAGGTCGATGAATTCGATCATGGCTTCTTGTTATCCGACTTAGTCACGGCGTTGCCTTCGAGTACATAACGCGCACCGGTGTGTGCGCAAACGGCTTCTGCCTTACCTTCGAGTGGCAATGAAAGTTGCTCGCCAAATTCGCTCATCCAGCCGATCTGCCGGGCTGGTACGCCCACCATGAGCGCATAAGCCGGCACATTTCTGTTGATTACGGCGCCGGCGCCGACAAAAGCGTATTCCCCCACCGTGTTGCCACAAACGACGGTGCAATTGGCGCCCAGCGTCGCGCCGCGTTTCACGATAGTGCGACGGTACTCGTCCTTGCGAGTGACGGCCGAGCGCGGGTTGTAGACATTGGTAAAGACCATGCTCGGCCCGCAGAAGACATCGTCTTCCAAAGTGACCGCGTCGTAAACGCTGACGTTGTTCTGAATCTTTACGTTGCGGCCGATGGTTACGTCGTTGCCTACATAGACGTTCTGGCCCAACGAGCATCCCTCGCCAATGGATGCCTGCGCGCTGACGTGAACCCAATGCCAGATACGGGAACCGTCGCCGATGCGGGCCCCGTCGTCGATGATGGCGGTGGGGTGGGCTTTGTATGCCATGACGACCTCGCTTCGCGTCAGGCCAAGTGACGCACAAACGGGTGTACTTCACCCTGCTCACCCTGAACAGGCGTCGAGCGGCGAATCACGTCAACGGTCTCGATGCAGTGACGCGCGTCTTCGAGGCCATAGCCGCGACCCGCGAGGATTTCCTTGTAGCTCACCGTGTGCAGGTCGGTGAAGCCTTCGGAAAATTCGAGCTTCTCGCCACTGATGTCGATGTTTCGGAAAGTGGTCTTCTTTCCCTTTACGTCAGCCGGCAGATCGTTGGCGTCAATGGACAAGAACCACCGCACGCGCGCACGCTCGTATTCAAGATACCCTGCCGCTTTTGCGATACCGCTGTAATGCACCACATTGCGCTGCAGCTTGCCGAAGATGAAATGCAGCATGTCATAGAAGTGCACGCCGATGTTGGTTGCCACGCCGAACGACTTGCGGTTGTCGCCCTTCCAGCTTTCCATGTACCACTTGCCGCGCGAAGTGATGTAGGTCAGCTCGACATCGAACTTGGTATTTGCCGGTGCGGCAGCGACCTTGTCGCGTAACTTGAGAATGGCATCGTGATGACGCAACTGAAGAATGTTGAAGACGCGCTTGCCGGTTTCCTTTTCTACAAGCTCCAGTTCGTCAATCAGATCGGGCGTCGGCACCAGTGGCTTTTCGCAGATCACGTCGCAACCCAAGCGCAGACCTGCGGCAATGTGCGGGTGATGCAGATAATTGGGGCTGCAGATCGCCACGTAGTCCAATGCAGTTGCGGGATTGCGCTTGAGTTGCTGCGCATACTCTAAAAACCGTTCAAACTCCGTAAAAAATTCGCTTTGCGGCGAGATGCTGTCGATGATGCCGACCGAATCGTTGATGTCGTAGGCGATCGCAAGATGATTGTCCGTGTCTTTGATGGCACGCATGTGGCGCGGAGCGATGTAGCCGGCTGCGCCGATAAGAGCAAAGTTTTTCATGTCGGGGGAAAGGCGGGAAAACGCTTAAAGACGGAACACGGAAAAGCCGCTGTCGCGCGCATCCTGCGCGTTGTACAGGCTCTTGACGTCCACCAGGACGGGCCGTTCGCCCCGGCACAAAGCACGCAATTCAGCCATGCTCGCGCGACGGTACTCGTTGTGGCCCACCGCGACGACAAGTGCGTCGACCGGATGGTCCACGTCGACATGGCCGAGTTGAAGGCCGTACTCGTGGGACACCTCTTCAGGCTCAGCCCAAGGGTCTACCACTTCCACGGAAGCCCCCCACGCCTCGAACTCCCGCACCATATCCACGATCTTGCTGTTGCGGATGTCCGGGCAGTTTTCTTTGAAAGTGATGCCCAGCACACCGATACGGCAGCGCGGCACGTCCATGCCATTCTTAAGCATCAGCTTGATGGTGTTACGGGCAACATAGCGCGCCATGTTGTCGTTGATGCGACGTCCGGCCAATATCACCTGCGGGTGATAGCCAACCTGCTCGGCCTTGTGTGTGAGGTAATAGGGGTCCACGCCGATACAGTGCCCACCGACAAGGCCCGGGCGAAACGGCAGAAAGTTCCATTTGCTGCCCGCGGCCTCAAGCACGTCGAGAGTATCTATACCTAAGCGCTCGAAGATCACGGAGAGTTCGTTCACCAGCGCGATGTTCAGATCGCGTTGCGTGTTCTCGATAACTTTGGCGGCCTCGGCCACCTTGAGACTGGCCGCTTTGTGCGTACCCGCAGTAATGATCTCGTTGTAGAGGGCGTCCACCAGATCTGCTACTTCAGGGGTGCTGCCGCTGGTGATCTTTTTGATCTTTGTAAGCGTGTTGACTTTGTCCCCCGGGTTGATCCGCTCCGGGCTGTATCCGCAGAAGAAATCGACATTGAATTTCTTGCCGCTGAACTTCTCCAGCATGGGTACGCAAACCTCTTCGGTGGCCCCTGGATAAACCGTCGACTCGAAGATCACGATCGCACCGGTCTTCATGACCTTGCCGATGGTTTCGCTGGCCTTTATCAGAGGCGTCAGGTCTGGTCTATTGGCATTGTCGATCGGCGTTGGAACCGTCACGATAAAGACGGCGCAATCGCGCAAGTCATCGGCGTGTGACGTAAAGACAAGTTGCGTTGCAGCCTTCAGTTCTTCAGGCGTGGTCTCGAGCGTATGATCTTGTCCGCCTTGAAGTTCGGCAATGCGTTTGGCATTGATGTCAAAGCCGACAACTTGACGCTTTTTGCCGAACTCCACGGCAAGGGGCAGCCCCACATAGCCCAGGCCAACGATCGCAATAGGTTGTTTGAGAGGAAGAATTTGCATACTAAGAACACCGAAGTCAAAGACTTGTCGACGTGTCTCCGACAGAAGACTTCGCCTGAGCGCCTGAACGATTTTTGATAGCCCCAATCACCGTATTCGCCGTTCAGGCAATGAATGGGGCTCTATGAATCAGTTGTTATGCCTGATGTAAATTTCGCTCGCAGTATTCGCCACCGAAGCCGAAGGCAGAATCAGGTTGACAACACGGTTCCATTTGACCAACGGCACGGGATCAATGTAGACCACGTCTTGAGACTGCAGCCGAAACTGGCTCGCAATCGCAAGTGCAGCGGGGTTCTTGGCATTGAGATTGAAGATCGCAGGAGCACCTGTTGCACCTTGCCGAATGACATAAATCTGACCGGCACTGGCCGTGGCATTCATTGGCCCTCCGGCTTCGCCCAAGGCTTCACTCAAGCTGAGACGACCATTGCTGCGCATGGGCAATGCCAAAGGTGCGAGGACCTCGCCCATGAGAAAGACCTTGGAGTCCTCCCTATTCGCCACGCGGATGGTGTCCTCGCTTTTCAGAGGAATGCTGTTGCCGTCATAACCGGCCTCGCGCAGCTTGACCAAATCAATGAGGATGGACTGGCCATTCCGAATCAGCGTGACCGAGGACCGATTCCCCGCCGCCGTGATGCCACCAGCTCGGTTGATGGCTTCATTCAGCGTCATCGGGACGTCCGTGAAGATCTGCGAGCCAGGAGTGCGAACTTCGCCTTCCACGTACGCACGGCGACTTCTGAAGGATTGGATTCGCACCGTGACCTGGGGATCGCGAATGTGCGGTCTCAGCAACTTGATCAGCAGATCCGAAGCATCGCCTTCGCTCAAACCTGCAACGCGCACACGACCGATATAGGGAAATGCAATCTCGCCGTCGGCATCGACGATGAACCCCGGAGCGACCTGCACGCCCGTCGGATCCACCGACTGCGAGATGACAGCCCCTGCATTCGGCAAAAGTTCAGGGTGGTCATACACGATGACACCCACCACATCGCCCGATCCAATGGTGTAGCGCGCGCCCTTGCCAAACAGCGCACGCACTTCCGACGGCACGCCCTGAGGTGCGGCCTCGGCCAAGGTACGAACCAGCGCAAGGGAAATAGGAGTGATCTCGCCCTCGGGCGCCCCGTCCGGCAGATAGCGGAAGTCGTTGGGCAACGGACCGGCAGCGTCATAGGGTTCGACGTTCCCCATGCCTGGTGCAATTGCGCATGCCTGCAACACCATCACAGATGCAAGCAGACCCCACTTCAGAAAATTCGCTACTCTTTTCAATTTCAACCCCCACGGAAAATCAATTTTCGCCATCGTCAATTTCGAATTCGGGACAAGCCCTACCTCAACAAAACCCGAACCAAATGATTGGCTGGCCCAATGGGGTGCACATAGCGTCTTCTCAAAACGATCCTCATCGCACGACTGATTGATTGTTGAACAACCCAGACCCCCAAGCGCATCTGCGCCTGGCCTCTGACGCGGTGGTCAGACAGCCTCCCTGTTTGGCTGTTGGTCAAGAGACCCGCGGGATTTCCCTCCCCAGGCCAACCCGGCATTGTCGCTGCACGTGACGACTGCTATCCCAGCTTGTGAGTTGCAAAAGATTGTGTCCAACCCTTGCTCGACAGGTCGATCATAGGCGAGTCCTTTGGTCTCTCTCGTTTCAACACCCCCTGCCCAGCAAACCAATCTACTCGATGAAGAAGACTTTTTTATAACCTTCGTAGCATTGCCAAAGTGTTAGCGATCCCCACGTCGTTACCGTTTTCCGTGGGGAAACGTTGTTCGACACCCACGAAAAACCTCGCCGAGAAGGCCGCCCGCGTGAATGTAAAGTTGCGAAAAAGTTCGCGCATCCCCCGCTTGAGGGAGTGCCAAGAGGCAAAGGCTTGCCTCAGTCCGAGCAGGACTGGAAACAACTAGCAACAAGTTGGGCTCAGTCGGGTCACCGAGCGATCTGTCGCGCCGACAGAAATCCAGATTCGATTCAGCTTTGTGAAGGACTTCATGAGGCTCAGGCACCACGCCACGCGGAACACCACGGCCTCCCGTGCATACTGGCGCCTCTCTCAACCCCAGTGCTCCCGCACCCTCCCAACCATGACCATCCTCAGCGAATTCAAGGAGTTTGCCGTCAAGGGCAATGTCGTCGACCTGGCGGTCGGCGTGATCATCGGCGCGGCCTTCGGCAAGATCGTCGATTCGCTCGTGGCTGACATCATCATGCCGGTCATCGGCTTGGTGTTCGGCAAGCTGGACTTCTCGAACCTCTATGTGGTCCTGGGCACGGTGCCCGCGGGAATCGCCAACAACCTGGCGGAGCTCAAGAAGGCCGGCGTGCCGGTGCTGGCGTACGGCAACTTCATCACCATCGTGGTCAACTTCGTGATCCTCGCCTTCATCATCTTCATGATGGTCAAGCAGATCAATCGCCTGCGCCGCACGGAAGAAGCCGCACCGGCTGCCCCCGCCGCACCGCCCGAAGACATCGTGCTGCTGCGCGAGATCCGCGACAGCCTCAAGCGCTCCTGAAGCGCAGCGCGGCCCTGAAGACCGCGCGCCCCTCTCAGATACCGGCCAGCGCGCGCGCCATGCGCAGCGCCTCGACCAGGCTCGATGCATCCGCCCGCCCGGTGCCCGCGATATCGAACGCCGTCCCGTGATCGGGGCTGGTCCGCACCAGCGGCAGCCCGAGCGTCACGTTCACGCCCTTCTCCACGCCCAGGTACTTCACCGGGATCAGTCCCTGGTCGTGGTACATCGCCACCACCACGTCGAACTCGCCGCTATCGGCCACGCCGGGCCGCTTCGCGCGGGCACGCATGAAGACGGTATCGGGCGCATGCGGCCCATCGGCGGCGATGCCTTCGGCGCGCGCCGCGGCGATGGCCGGCACGATGATCTCCTGCTCCTCCGACCCGAAGAGTCCGCCCTCCCCGGCATGCGGGTTGAGCCCCGCAACGCCGATGCGCGGCGCGCGGCGCAGGGTGCGCGAGAGCGCATGGTGGGTGATGCGCAGGGTCTCGAGCACGCCGTCGAAGGTGACGGCCTCGATCGCCTGGCGCAGCGACATGTGGATGCTGACGAGCACGGTGCGCAGCTCGTCGTTGGCCAGCATCATGCGCACGGGCACCTCGGCCACGCTGCGGCCCAGATGCGCCGCGGCCTCGGCCTGCAGCAGTTCGGTATGGCCCGGAAAGGGAAATCCTGCCGCCGACAACGCTTCCTTGTGCAAGGGCGCGGTGACGATGGCAGCGATCTCGCCGCGCAACGCGGCTTGGGCCGCCCAGACCACCGCGTCGCCCGCCGCGCGCCCAGCCTCGGCGCTGATGCGGCCATGGACCACTCCCTGCGGCGACGCGATCACCTGCAGCACAGGCACACAACCGGGCGGAACCTCCAGCGCCTCGGCCGACGAAGCAATCTCGACCACGGGCCACACCGGATGCCCGGGCGCCGACAGGGCCTGCAGCGCCGCCCGCATCGTGCCCACATCGCCCGCCACGAAGGCGCCGCGCGTGGCGTCGGACGCATCGCGAAACGCCTTGCCGATGATCTCGGGCCCGATGCCGGCCGGGTCTCCGAGCGTGATGGCAACAGGCTTACTGCCCGCGGAAGCGTCGCCCGTCATGCCGGGTTGTCGATGTCGATGAACTCGTGCTGGAGCCCGAGCTGCGCAGCCACGTGTTCGGCCACGGCAGGCGCGCCATAGCGCTCGGTGGCATGGTGCCCGCACGCCAGGAAGGCCACGCCCATCTCTCGCGCGTAGTGGGCCTGCGGCTCCGAGATCTCGCCGGTGATGAAGGCGTCGGCGCCGGCCGCGATGGCGGCCTCGAAGTAGCCCTGCGCACCGCCTGTGCACCAGGCGATGGTCTTGATCGGACGATGGGCAGCGTCGACCAGCGTCACGGGCCGCTTGAGCACCTTCTCGACGTGGACGGCGAGCGCCTTCGCGTTGGCCAGGGTCTCGCCGTCCTCGAGGCCGCCGAGAAAGCCCAACTCCTGCTCGCCGAAGCGTCCGGCCGATCCGGGATGCGCCAGCAGACCGAGCTGCAGGCCGAGCTGCGCGTTGTTGCCGAGCTCGGGATGCGCGTCGAGCGGCAGGTGGTAGGCGAAGAGGTTGACGTCGCGGTTCAGCAGCAGCGCCAGCCGCTGCTTCATCCAGCCGGTGACGCGGCCGTCCTGGCCGCGCCAGAACAGGCCGTGGTGGACGAAGATGGCATCGGCCTCGGCGCGGATGGCGGCCTCGATCAGCGCGCGGCTCGCGGTCACGCCCGAGACGATCTTGCGCACCGTGGTGCGGCCCTCGACCTGCAGGCCGTTCGGTCCGTAGTCCTTGAAGCGCTCGGGAGCGAGCAGCAGGTCGAATGCGTGAAGCAGTTCGTGGCGGGTGGTGCTCATCGCGACATTGTCGCGCCGCCGGCCGACGCCACGCCAGCCCGCATGGGGTGGCCGCGCGCAGCCAGGGGCCAGAACGCGAGCACGAAGCCGAGCGCGGCGAGCACCGCCACGTAGTGCGCAGGCGCCATGCTGTCGTGCTGCAGCCAGAGCGTGAGGACCACCGGCGTGAGCCCACCGAAGACGGCGTACGACATGTTGTACGCGAACGAAAGCCCCGTGAAGCGCACCGGCGCGGGGAAGGCGCGCACGCCGGCGATCGGCACGGTGGCGATGGTGCCCACGAACAGGCCCGTCAACCCGTAGTGCCAGAACAGCGTGGCCGGCGTGCCGGGCAGGCCGGTGTAGAACAGGTAGGCGGTCACGAACAGGCCACCCCAGCCGATCAGCATCACGGCGCGCGTGCCGATGCGGTCGCTGGCCCAGCCGGCGATCACGCAGCCGATGGTCAGCGTGAGGGTGGCGAGTGCATTGGCCTCGAGCGCAAGCGCAGCCGGGATGTGGTGCACCTTCTGCAGGTAGGTGGGCGTGTAGAGCACGATCACCACGATCGCGGCCGACAGCACCCAGGTCTGCAGCGCGACGAACACGCTGGCGCCGCGGTGCTCGCGCAGCACGGTGCGCAGCGGCAGCTCGCGCGCCACGCTGCGGCGGTCGGCCAGTTCGCGGAACACCGGGGTCTCGTGCAGGAAGCGGCGCAGGTACACCGACACCAGCCCGAACACGCCGCCGAGGATGAAGGGGATGCGCCAGGCGAAGTCGCTCACCTGCTCGGGCGCGTAGTGCCGGTTGATGGCCACGGCCACCAGCGAGCCCAGCAGGATGCCGCCGGTGATGCCCGAGGTCAGCGTGCCGACGCCGAAGCCGTAGCGCTGCGCGGGCACGTGCTCGCCGACGAACACCCAGGCACCGGGCATCTCGCCGCCGATGGCTGCACCCTGCAGCACGCGCATGGCCAAGAGCAGCAGGGGCGCCGCCACGCCGATGCTGGCGTAGGTGGGCAGCAGGCCGATGACCAGCGTGGGCGCGGCCATCAGGAAGATCGACAGCGTGAACATGCGCTTGCGGCCGAGCAGGTCGCCGAAGTGCGCGATCACGATGCCGCCGACCGGCCGGGCCAGGTAGCCGGCCGCGAAGATGCCGAAGGTCTGCAGCTGGCGCAGCCAGTCGGGCATGTCGGTCGGGAAGAACAGCGCGCCCAGCACGGTGGCGAAGAAGACGTAGATGACGAAGTCGTAGAACTCGAGCGTGCCGCCGAGGGCGGACAGGGCGAGCGTCTTGTAGTCGCGGGCATCGAGCGCGCGGGCCGGGGCCGGCGTGGTGCCGTCCGGGGTGATGGCGTGTGAAGTCATGGCGGGCGGAGAGTCATGGCTGCGCACCGGGGCCGCAAGGCCGGATGGGAAGCGAAAGCGGTACGCCGACGAAAGTGCCGGGCCGCGTCCACCGGGTGGGCGGTGCAGCGGCGAAGGAGAGCCGGGTCGGCAGGGCACCGATGCTAAGGGTTATCCCTTATAGGCGCCTCGAGCCTCCAGGAATCTCGACCGGCCGGCGCGGTCTTCGTCCTCTGCCGTTGAGAGACAATCTCCCGCAGCGCCGCGCTCCGCGGCCTTTCCCCCTCAGCGCCCTCGCCCTTTCGCGCCTTTTCACCAAGTTTTCATGAAACGCACCTGGCTGCTCTTCGCCCAAGCCGTGACCGTCCTGCTGGCGGCCTATTTCGTGGTCGCCACGCTCAAGCCCGAATGGATCAACCGGCGCACGACCTCGCTGGGCGGCGTGGTCTCGATCATCGAGGCGCCCGCCAGCTCGACGCCGGGCGTGCCCGCGCCCGGCAGCCTCAGCGCCGCGGCCAAGAAGGCCTCGCCGGCAGTGGTGAGCATCAACACCAGCAAGGCGGCGCAGCGCCATCCGCGCAGCAACGACCCCTGGTTCCGCTTCTTCTTCGGCGACCAGGACGACCAGCCCCAGGTGGGCCTGGGCAGCGGCGTGATCGTGAGCACCGACGGCTACATCCTCACCAACAACCACGTGGTCGAGGGCGCGGACGAGATCGAGGTCACGCTCAACGACAGCCGCCACGCGCGCGGCAAGGTGATCGGCACCGACCCCGACACCGACCTGGCCGTGCTCAAGATCGAGCTCGACAAGCTGCCGGTGATCGTGCTGGGCAGTTCCGATGAGCTGCAAGTGGGCGACCAGGTGCTGGCCATCGGCAATCCCTTCGGCGTCGGCCAGACCGTGACCAGCGGCATCGTCTCGGCGCTGGGCCGCAACCAGCTCGGCATCAACAACTTCGAGAACTTCATCCAGACCGACGCGGCCATCAACCCCGGCAACTCGGGCGGCGCGCTGATCGACGTCAACGGCAACCTGCTGGGCATCAACACCGCGATCTACTCGCGCTCGGGCGGCAGCATGGGCATCGGCTTCGCCATTCCCGTGTCGATGGCCAAGATCGTGCTCGAGGGCATCGTGAAGGAAGGCCAGGTGCGCCGCGGCTGGATCGGCGTCGAGCCGAGCGACCTCTCGCCCGAGCTGGCCGAGACCTTCGGCGTGAAGGCCGACGCGGGCGTGATCATCACCGGCGTGCTGCAGAACGGCCCGGCCGCCAAGGCCGGCATCCGCCCTGGCGACGTGATCACCGCGGTGGGCGACAAGAAGACCGACAGCGTGCAGGCGCTGCTGACCGCCGTGGCCGGCCTCAAGCCCGGCAGCACCGCGCGCTTCGCGCTGCAACGCGGCAGCGACAAGATGGAACTGGACGTGATGCCGGGGCTGCGGCCGAAGAGCCCGGTGCGGCAGGTGCCGAACCAGAACGAGTGAACGAACGAGACGCGCGGGCCCGGGTCCGCGCAGCCATGAAAAAAGCGGCCGACGGGCCGCTTTTTTCATGCCGGATCCGGAAGATCCTCGCCGCTCAGGGCGGCGTGGTCGACGAGGAATCCGCTTCCTCGTCCTCCGGCGACTTCGAGACGCGCGAGAAGTACTTGGCCCCGATGATCCCGACCTCGTACAGCACGCACATCGGGATCGCCAGCGCCAGTTGCGACACCACGTCGGGCGGCGTCAGCACGGCGGCCACGATGAAGGCCACGACGATGAAGTAGCCGCGGAAGGAGCGCAGCTTCTCGATGGTCACCATCTCGAAGCGCACCAGCAGCATCACGACGATCGGCACCTGGAAGGCGACGCCGAAGGCGAGATAGAGCGACAGGATGGCCTCGACGTACGAGGAGATGTCGGGCGTGGCCGCCACCGCGGCCGGCGTGAACTTCTGGATGAAGCCGAACATCTTGTCGAGCACGAACAGCTGCACGAAGGCGATGCCCGCGTAGGCCAGCAGGCTGCCGAAGATGATCAGCGGCAGCGCGAAGCGCTTCTCGTGGGTGTAGAGGCCCGGCGCCACGAACATCCAGGCCTGGTACATGAGCCACGGCAGCGCGAGCAGCACGGCGGCCATCATCAGCACCTTGAGCGGCACGAAGAAGGGCGAGAACACGCCCACGGCGATCAGCTTGGCGTCGGGCGGCATGTGGGCGCGGATCGGCATCGCGATGATGTCGATCAAGCCGCCCGGACCGGGCCAGACCGCCAGCAGGATGCCGGCGATCGCCATGCCGTAGACGCAATAGAGCAGCCGGTCGCGCAGCTCGATCAGGTGCGCGACGAAAGGCTGCTCGGTGCCGGCGAGCTCGTCTTCTTTGTTCTTGGAGTCGGAATCAGCCATTGAGGAGATGGAAAGCGTGGGCTGCCGACGGGCGGCGCGCGTGGGAACGCTGGGTGGAGGGGGAAACGCGCCGCGCCGCTGCTAGCTGACCTTGTGCGGCCGGTAGCGCGCGACGCGCGCCGCGCCCGACAGCGCCTTGGTGCGCACGCCGTTGCGGGACTTGTACCACTGCGGCGTGGCGCCCTGCTTGAGGCGCCAGTTCTTGCGCGGATGCTTGTAGACCGGCACCACCGGTTCCGGTTCGGCCAGCGCCGAGAGGGTTTCGCCCGCGGGGGTGGAGAACTGCTTCTCGAGGTCGCTCACGCCCGAATGGATGTTCTGCTCCACGTCGCGCGCCGCGTCCTCGACGGTGGTCTTCATCTTGCGGAGCTCGTCGAGCTCCATCGAGCGGTTGACCTCTGCCTTGACGTCGTTGACGTAGCGTTGCGCCTTGCCGAGCAGCGTGCCGACGGTGCGCGCCACGCGCGGCAGCTTTTCGGGTCCGATGACGATCAGCGCCACGACGCCGATCAGCGCCATCTTCTCAATGCCGAGGTCCAGCACGTGTCGCCCGGATCAGGACTTGTGGCGTGCTTCGACGTCGATCGTCGGCTTGTCGGTGGCGGCCGACTGGCTCGTGACCTGGGCGGCCGGGCCGGTGGCGGTCGGCGCGTCGGTCGCGGAACCGTCCTTCATGCCGTCCTTGAAGCCCTTGACGGCACCACCGAGGTCGGAACCCATGTTCCGAAGCTTCTTGGTACCGAAGATCATGACGACGACGAGCAGCACGATCAGCCAGTGCCAGATGGAAAAAGAACCCATGGAAGACTCCTAAGAATGTGCCGATTTTAGTCGCGGCGAATGTGACAAATTTACTTAACGGCTCAGCCGCGAAGCCAGGGGCGCGGACCGCCCATGACGTGGACATGGAGATGATGCACCTCCTGCCCCCCTTCGGTACCCGTGTTGACCACCACCCGGTAGCCGCCTTCGGGGTACGGATTGCAGCCCTGCTCGAGCGCCAGCCTGGGCGCCAGGGTCATGATCTTGCCCATCAGGGCCGCGTCGTCGGGCGTCAGCTGGGCCATCGACGCGATGTGCTTCTTGGGCACCAGCATGAAGTGCACCGGCGCCCAGGGCGCGATGTCGTGGAAGCCGAAGACGTCCTCGTCCTCGTAGACCTTGCGCGACGGGATCTTGCCCTCGACGATTTTGCAGAAGATGCAGTTCGGATCAGATGACATCGTTGGGTTCCATGGGACGGCCGTCGTTCATCCGGATCATGCCTTTCACGATCCGGTAGAGGAACCACAGCGAAATCAGGCTCCAGGCGATCCAGCCCGGGACGAAGAGCAGCAGCCAGAGCCACGAGGTGACGATGTACAGCAGCCCGGCCCAGAGCACCGAGCGGATGCGCCAGCTGAAGTGCGAGGCCTGCCAGGTGCCGGCCGCGTCGTCGCGCTTCACGAAGTCGATCACCAGCGCCAGCAGCAGCAGCAGCACCGAGGCCTGGGCGCCCGGCACCACGGCGCCGATGGCGACGATCAGGTGCAGGATGTAGCTGACCCAGCCCCAGGTCTTGAGCGAGTCGTCGGGCTGAACGTTCACGATGTCGTTGGGCATGGCGATGTCCTTTCGGTCGTCAGAGTCATCCCTCGGCAATCAGGCGGTCACTCGCTGGCGGCTTCGCGGGCCTGCACCTTGCGCAGCGCCTTTTCCTCGATGCCGCTGGTGCCTTCGCGCCGCTCGAGTTCGGCCACCACCTCGGCGGGCGTCAGGCCGTAGTGCGCGAGCGCCACCATGGTGTGGAACCAGAGGTCGGCCACCTCGTAGACCACCTTCGTGCGGTCGCCGCCATGGTCGGCGTCCTTGGCCGCCAGCACCACTTCGGTGGCTTCCTCGCCGATCTTCTTGAGGAAGGCGTCGGGACCCTTGTGCAGCAGCCGCGCGACGTAGCTCTTCTCGGGATCGCCGCCATTGGCGGGCAGGCGGCTCTCGATGACCGCGGCCAGGCGTGCGAGGGCGTCGTTGGTGTTCACGGTGCCGCTCATTTGTAGATCGATTCCGGGTCTTTCAAGACCGGCTCGGTCACGGTCCACTGGCCGTTCTCGTACTTGCTGAAGAAGCAGCTGTGGCGACCGGTGTGGCAGGCGATGCCGGGCTCGTGGCCCAGTTGGGTGACCTTGAGCAGCACCACGTCGTTGTCGCAGTCGAGGCGGATCTCGTGCACGGTCTGCACGTGGCCCGATTCCTCGCCCTTGAACCAGAGCTTGCCGCGCGAGCGGCTGAAATACACCGCACGGCCGAGTTCGGCGGTCTTCTCGAGCGCCTCACGGTTCATCCACGCGAACATCAGCACGTCGTTGGTGCCTTGTTCCTGGGCGATCACCGGCACGAGGCCGTTGGCGTCCCATTTCACTTCATCGAGCCAGATCATGGGCGGGATTGTCGGCGATCGGCCGGCCGCGACCGACGCCGAAGGGTCATTAAATCCGCACCGGGATGCCGCGCTCGGCCATCCGCGCCTTGGCCTCGCCGACCGTGTGCTCCCCGTAGTGGAAGATGCTCGCGGCCAGCACGGCGTCCGCCCCGCCCTTCTGGATGCCATCGGCCAGGTCGTCGAGGTTGCCCACGCCGCCCGAGGCGATCACCGGCACGTTGACGGCGTCGCTGACGGCGCGGGTCAGCGCCAGGTCGAAGCCGCTCTTGGTACCGTCGCGGTCCATGCTGGTCAGCAGGATCTCGCCGGCGCCGCGGCGCGCCATCTCGGTGGCCCACTCGACGGCGTCGAGACCGGTGTTCTTGCGCCCGCCATGGCTGTAGACGTCCCAGCCCGGGCCGCGGCTGGCCGCTTCCTCGGGCGTGCGGCGCTTGGCGTCGATGGCGACCACGATGCACTGGGCGCCGTACTTGGCCGAGGCGTCGCTGATCACCTGCGGATTGGCGATGGCGGCCGAATTGAAGCTGGTCTTGTCGGCGCCGGCATTGAGCAGCCGACGCACGTCTTCCACGGTGCGCACGCCACCGCCCACGGTCAGCGGGATGAACACCTGCGAGGCGACCGACTCGATGATCGGCAGGATCAGATCGCGGCCGTCGCTGGTGGCGGTGATGTCGAGGAAGGTCAGCTCGTCGGCGCCCTGCGCGTTGTAGCGCGCGGCGATCTCGACCGGGTCGCCCGCGTCGCGCAGTTCGAGGAAGTTGACGCCCTTGACGACGCGGCCGCCGGTGACGTCGAGGCAGGGAATGATGCGTTTGGCGAGCATGGTGGGGTAACTGGAAGGAAGTGGGAATCAGAGGACGCGCAGCTGCTGCCAGCCCTGCCACTCGGCGCCGGGCGCGAGCTGCACGGGCTCGTCGATGCGCGCGGCTTCGACGCAGAGCATGTGGCGAAAGCCGTCCTCGGGCATGTCGGCGAGTTTCGCACCGAGCGCGGCACCCGGGTTCCAGACCACGGTTTCGGTGCAGGTGGCGCCCTGGGCGATCTCGAGCGTGCCGCCGGGCTGCACCAGCCGCAGCGGCTCGGCGGGCGCGGCATAGACGCTGTCGAACTCGGATTCGAAGCGCAGCGCCGGCGCGGTTTCCACATGGCGGTCGTCGCGCACCGCATCCCAGCGGTTGGCGCCTTGCAGGCCTTCGAGCCGGGCCTCGGCGATGTCGTCCACGGCCAGGTAGGTGTGCAGCGCGGCCGTGAAGCCGAAGGGCCCGCCGCCGAGGTTGCGCAGGCTCAGCGCGGTGCGCAGTTGCCCGGCCTCGAGCGTGAAAGCGACCCGCGCCTCGAAGGCATGCGGCCACAGGGCCCGGGTGGCGTCGTCGTCGCGCAGCCGCAGGGTCAGCGCGCCCGATTCGGGATCCACGCCCTGGCTCTCCCAAGGCAGATTGCGCATGAAGCCATGTTTGGGGAGCATGCCGCGCTGGTTGAACTGCGGACAGCAGATGGGCACGCCGCCGCGGATCGCGGTCTTGCCGTCGAACACGGCGCGCGGGCTCAGGTAGAGCCTCTCCCTGCCGTCGGCCGTGGTCCACGAGAGCAGATGCG
The DNA here is from genome assembly GCF_900115375.1 of Variovorax sp. PDC80. Taxonomy (NCBI): domain Bacteria; kingdom Pseudomonadati; phylum Pseudomonadota; class Betaproteobacteria; order Burkholderiales; family Comamonadaceae; genus Variovorax; species Variovorax sp. PDC80. The sequence continues at coordinate 140,621 of NZ_FOWG01000013.1, forward strand.
CCCCGTGCAGGGCCACGGTGAGGGTGCTGCCGTCGGCACCGGTGGCGCGCAGCGCGGGCTGGCCGCGGAACTCGATCGAGCTGGTGTGCATGTGAGGAATTGTAGGCAGCGCTCCGATCGCACCGTCTTCGCGCAACATCGGCGCCTCGCGCGGCACGGCCATGGGGCCTAAAGACTGCATGGTCAGGCCCCGATTGCAAGCCGGGGGCCTTCTTGGATACCCTGTGCCTGCAAAAAAATCGCTCACACAACCAAGCACAAGGGGAATCGAATGAAGAAGAAGTTGCCGATGGCGGCGTGGATACTGATTGCCATGGTGCTCGGCATCATCCTCGGCTACATGATCTTCGCGAGCTTCCCGGACAAGGGAACCGCCAAGGAGATCGCGGGCTATGTCTCGATCGTCTCGGACGTGTTCCTGCGCCTGATCAAGATGCTGATCGGGCCGCTGGTGTTCTCCACGCTCGTGGTCGGCATCGCGCACATGGGCGACGCCAAGTCGGTGGGCCGGGTGTTCGGCAAGGCCATCGGCTGGTTCCTCACGGCCTCGCTGATCTCGCTGGTGATCGGCCTGGTGATGGCCAACCTGCTCGAGCCCGGCGCCAACCTGGGCCTGCCGCTGCCCGACATCGGCGCCTCGGCGAACCTCGCGACCTCCAAGTTCACCTTCAAGGACTTCGTGAGCCACACGGTGCCGAAGTCCTTCATCGAGGCCATGGCCAACAACGAGATCCTGCAGATCGTGGTGTTCTCGATGTTCTTCGGCGTGGCGCTGGCCTCGCTCGGCGACAAGGCGAAGACGCTGGTCGCCGCCACCGAGGAACTCTCGCACGCGATGCTGAAGATCACGGGCTACGTGATGAAGCTCGCGCCGCTCGCGGTGCTGGCCGCCATGGCCGCCACGGTGGCGGTCAACGGGCTGGGCATCCTGATCAAGTTCGCGGTGTTCATGCGCGACTTCTACCTTGGCCTGTTCGTGCTGTGGGGCGTGCTGATCCTCGCGGGCTTCACCTTCCTCGGGCCGCGCGTGTTCAAGCTCTTGGTGCTGATCAAGGAAGCCTTCCTGCTCTCGTTCGCCACCGCTAGTTCGGAAGCCGCGTACCCGAAGATCCTGCAGGCGCTCGACCGCTTCGGCGTCAAGCGCAAGATCTCGAGCTTCGTGATGCCGATGGGCTACTCGTTCAACCTCGACGGCTCGATGATGTACTGCACCTTCGCCGTGCTGTTCATCGCGCAGGCCTACAACATCCACATGCCGATCAGCACACAGGTCACGATGCTGCTGATCCTAATGCTCACCTCCAAGGGCATGGCCGGCGTGCCGCGCGCCTCGCTGGTGGTGATCGCCGCCACGCTCAACCACTTCGACATTCCCGAGGCCGGCCTGTTGCTGATCCTGGGCGTGGACACCTTCCTCGACATGGGCCGCTCGGCCACCAACGCGGTGGGCAACTCGATCGCCACCGCCGTGGTCGCCAAGTGGGAAGGCGAGCTGCTGCCGGAGAGCGAGGCCGAGCTCAACGCGGCCAAGCTCGACGAAGAGGCGGCCGCGACGCTGGCGCATCCGGCGCATGGCTGAGGCGATGCGCACCATGACGACGATGCTTGGCAGGGCCGGCCTGGCCTGCGCGGCCCTGCTGCTCGCGGCCGGCGCGGCGCAGGCCCAGGAGCTGCTCACCGGCACGCTCGCCAAGGCGCGCGCCAGCGGCGCCATCACCATCGGCTACCGCGAATCCTCGGTGCCCTTCTCCTTCCTCAACACGCGCAAGGAACCGGTCGGCTACTCGATCGAACTGTGCCGCGAGCTGGTCACGGCGATCGGCAACGCGGTCGACCGCACGCTCGCGATCCAGTGGGAGCCGGTCACCTCCGACTCGCGCTTCGACGCGGTCACGAGCGGCAAGGTCGACCTCGAATGCGGCTCGACCACCAGCAACCTCGAGCGCCAGAAGCGCGTGAGCTTCTCGCCGACGATCTTCGTCTCGGGCACCAAGGTGCTGGTGAAGAAGGGCACGCCGATCGCCTCGTTCCGCGACCTCGCGGGCCGCAAGGTGGCGGTGACGGCGGGCACCACCAACGAGAAGACGCTGCGCGATCTCTCCGAGAAGTTCAAGCTCGGCATCCAGCTGCAGGTGGCGCGCGACCATGCCGAGTCCTTCGCTCTCGTGAGGAGCGGCCAGGCCGATGCCTTCGCGACCGACGACGTGCTGCTCTACGGTCTGATCGCGCAGGAGAACGCCCAGGCCGACTACCGCGTGGTCGGCGACTTCCTCTCCTACGACCCCTACGGGATCATGTACCGCAAGGGCGACCCGCAGCTCGCGAAGGTGATCAACGACAGCTTCCAGGTGCTGGCCGAGGACGGCGAGATCGAGCGCCAGTACAAGCGCTGGTTCCTGCGCAAGCTGCCCACCGGCGCCAGCCTCGACCTGCCGATGAGCGCGCAGCTCGAGACGATCATCAAGACGATGTCGGTCAAGGCCGAGTAGCGGGGGCGGCCTTCAGCGCGCCGGCCACTCCCAGCGCGGAATCTCGCTCATGTCGAGGTTCGCGATGCGGGTCTCGCCCAGGCGCTTCTCGAGCACCACCGACTGCAGCGCGACGCCGCCCGCGGCCGCCTCCTCGAGCGCGGCGATCAGCCGCGAGGCGTGCGACACCACGATCACCTGCGACTCGCGCGCGGCATGCGCGATCAGCCGGCCGAGCGCGGGCAGCAGGTCGGGATGCAGGCTGGTCTCGGGCTCGTTGAGCACGAGCAGCGCGGGCGGCCGCGGCGTGAGCAGCGCCGCGATCCACAGCAGGTAGCGCAAGGTGCCGTCGGACAGCTCGGCGGCGGTCAGTGCGCGCAGCAGGCCATGCTGGTGCATCAGGGTCTGGAAGCGGTCGCCGGCGGCGTCGATCTCGATGCGCGCACCCGGGAAGGCATCGTCCACGGCGCGATCGAGCGCCTCGCCATCGCCGATCTCGCGGATGGTCTGCAGCGCCGCGGCGAGGTCGGCGCCGTCGTTGGCCAGCACCGGCGTGCGGGTGCCGAGCTGCGGCTGGCGCGCCGGCGCCTCGGCGTCCGAGCGGAAGTGGTCGTAGAAGCGCCAGGAGCGCATCTGCTCGCGCAGGGTGAGCATCTCGGGCGCGTCGCGCGGATCGGCATGCTCGGTCAGCATGCTCGCGAAGGGCGGGATCGGCCGGCCCACGGGCTGCCAGCCACGGCCGTCGCGCAACCGCAACGAGGCACCCTTGCGGTCGACCAGCTGCGTGGACGGCCGCAGCAGCGGGCCGCTCCAGATGGCCTCGTGCTTGATCTCGGGATCGCGCGAGAAGGCGGTCGAGGGAATCGGCGGCGGCAGGCCGATGTCGATCGCGTAGCCGAAGTCCTCGGAGCTGGCGCCTGCGAAGCCCAGCTTCAGCGCGACCGGTTCGCTGCGCGTGGTGCCCTGCACCGGCATCTCGCCGCGCAGCATGGCGGCCGAGAAGCGCTCGGGCCCGGCCCACAGCGTGGAGGACAGGCCGCCCTCGCGCACCAGCGAACGGATCGCGCCGCCGTTGGCGATCTCGGCCAGCAGGCGCATGGCGCGGTAGACGCTCGACTTGCCGCTGCCGTTGGGCCCGGTGACCACGGTGAGCCGCGCGAGCGGCACCGTGAGCTGGCGCAGCGAGCGGTAGTTGGCGATGGCGAGCGCGGACAGCACGCGCCGCCGAGCCTCCTCAGGCGCCGGCCAGTTCGTCGGCGCGCGCCTGCGCCTGAGCGAAGTCGAGGTCGCCCGAGTAGATGGCGCGGCCGCAGATCACGCCTTCGACGCCCTCGGATTCGACCGCGCAGAGCTGGTCGATGTCGGCCATGTTCGACAGGCCGCCCGAGGCGATCACCGGAATGGACAGCACGCGCGCGAGCTTGACCGTGGCCTCGATGTTGATGCCCGACAGCATGCCGTCGCGGCCGATGTCGGTGTAGATGATCGATTCGACGCCGTAGTCCTCGAACTTCTTGCCCAGGTCGGCCACCTCGTGGCCCGTGAGCTTGCTCCAGCCGTCGGTGGCGACCTTGCCGTCCTTGGCGTCGAGGCCCACGATGATGTGGCCGCCGAAGGCGCTGCAGGCGTCCTTGAGGAAGCCCGGGTTCTTCACGGCGGCGGTGCCGATGATCACGTAGCGCAGGCCGTCGTCGATGTAGCGCTCGATGGTGTCGAGGTCGCGGATGCCGCCGCCGAGCTGCACCGGGATGTCGTCGCCGACCTCCTTCAGGATCGCCTTGATCGCCGCGTGGTTCTGCGGCTTGCCCGCGAAGGCCCCGTTCAGGTCGACCAGGTGCAGGCGCCGGGCACCGGCCTCGACCCATTTGCGCGCCATGGCGGCAGGGTCTTCGCTGAAGATGGTGGACTGTTCCATGTCGCCTTGTTTCAGGCGTACGCAATGGCCGTCTTTGAGGTCGATCGCTGGGATGAGGAGCATGAAAGTGACGCGAGAGTGCAACGAAAGGGCGCCGGCCGGCGGCGCCCGGTCAGGGGAACGAAGTGTTCAGGGATTCCAGTGGAGGAAGTTTCGGTAGAGCTGCAACCCGTGGTCCGCACTCTTCTCCGGGTGGAACTGGGTGGCAAAAATGTTATCGCGTGCGATGGCGGCGGTAAAGCATGCCCCGTATTCGGCTTCGCCCACGCTGTGCCGCGCATCGACCGGCCGCGCGTAGAAGCTGTGCACGAAATAGAAGTAGCTGCCGTCGGGCACCCCGGCCCACACGGCGTGCGGCTGCGCCTGGCGCACCTGGTTCCAGCCCATCTGCGGCACCTTGAAGCGGCTGCCATCGGGTTGCAGCCGGCCTTCGAGTTCGAAGCGGACCACCTCGCCCGGGATCAGGCCGAGCCCGTCGGTCGGTCCCTCATCGCTGCGCGACAGCAGCATCTGCATGCCCACGCAGACGCCGAACAGCGGCTTGCTCGCCGCGGCCTCGAGCACCGATTCGAGCAGCCCCGAATCGCGCAGCTCGCGCATGCAGTCGGGCATGGCGCCCTGCCCCGGCAGCACCACGCGCGTGGCCTTGCGCACCACCTCGGGGTCGGAGGTCACGAACACCTCCACGCCGACCTGGTCGGCGGCATGGCGCACCGCCTGCGCGACGGAGTGCAGATTGCCCATGCCGTAGTCCACCACGGCGACGGTGTTGGCGTTGTTTGCTACAGTTTTCATAGCTTCAATGACAGGCGGAGCGTGCGATGGCACGCTGTTCCGCTTGCAGGATCAGAGCGAGCCCTTGGTCGAGGGGATAACGCCGGCCGAACGCGGATCGAGCTCGAGCGCGGCGCGCAGGGCGCGGGCGAAGGCCTTGAACACGGTCTCGCACTGGTGGTGCGCGTTGACGCCCTTGAGGTTGTCGATGTGCAGCGTGACGAAGGCGTGGTTCACGAAGCCCTGGAAGAACTCGTAGGTGAGCTGGCTGTCGAAGGCGCCGATCATCCCGCTGGTGAAGGGCACGTGCATCTCGAGGCCGGGCCGGCCCGAGAAGTCGATGACCACGCGGCTGAGCGCCTCGTCGAGCGGCACATAGGCATGGCCGTAGCGGCGGATACCTTTCTTGTCGCCCACGGCCTTGGCCACGGCCTGGCCCAGCGTGATGCCCACGTCTTCCACCGTGTGATGGCCGTCGATGTGCAGGTCGCCCTGGCAGTCGATCTCGAGGTCGATCAGCCCGTGGCGAGCGATCTGGTCGAGCATGTGGTCGAAGAAGCCGATGCCGGTGGCCAGCTTGGCGCGGCCGGTGCCGTCGAGGTTGACGCTGACGGTGATCTTCGTCTCGGCGGTGTTGCGCGCGACCGTGGCGGTGCGCGCGGCGATGGCGTCGGGGGTGACCGCGGGGGCGGCTTGGGGGGTGGTCATAGTGAGGCTTCGAGCGCCGCGAGCATCCTTGCATTCTCGTCGGCCGTTCCGACGGTCAGGCGCAGGCAGTTCGCGAGCAGTTCGTGCATTTTAGAAACGTTCTTCACCAGCACCCCGCGCGCCTTCATGCCGTCGAAGGTGCGGGAAGCATCGGGCACGCGCAGCAGGATCATGTTGGCGTCGCTGGGCCAGACCTTGACGCCCGGCAGCCGGCCGAGCCCCATCATCAGCCGCTCGCGCTCCTCGCGGATCTGCCGGGCCTGGGCCTCGAACACCTCGGCATGCTCGAGCGCGAACAGCGCGCACTCGCAGTTCAGCACGCTGACGTTGTAGGGCGGGCGCACCTTGTCGATCTCGGCGATCAGCGCGGCCGGGCCCATCAGGTAGCCCAGCCGGATGCCGGCCAGGCCGAACTTGCTGAGGGTGCGCATCAGCAGCACGTGGCGATGCTTCGCGAGCCGGTCGATGTAGCTGCGCGCGGCGAAGGGCTGGTAGGCCTCGTCGATCACCACCAGGCCACCCTGCACGCCCTGGGCCTCGACGATCTTCTCGAGCACTGCGTCGTCCCAGAGGTTGGCGGTCGGGTTGTTCGGATAGGCCAGATAGACGATGGCCGGCTTCTCGCGCGCGATCGCGGCCAGCATGGCGGCCTCGTCGAGCTCGAAGTCGGCCGTGAGCGGCACGCCCACGAAGCGCAGGCCCTGGAGCTGGGCGCTCATGGCGTACATGACGAAGCCCGGCAGCGGTGCCAGCACGCTGGCGCCCGGCAGGTCGCAGGCGATCGCGAGCAGCGAGATCAGTTCGTCCGAGCCGTTGCCCAGCACCAGCGAGAAGCCCTCGGGCAGGCGCGCCTGCGCGGCCAGCGCGCGCTGCAGGTCGGCGCCGCGCTCGCCCGGGTAGCGGTTGAGCGCCAGCGCGCCGAGCCGCGCGCCCAGCTCGGCCTGCAGCGCGGGCGGCAGGCCGAAAGGGTTCTCCATCGCGTCGAGCTTGACCAGGCCGCGCGCGTCCTGCACGGCATAGGCCTGCATGGCGCGCACGTCGGCGCGGATGCGCTGGAGCGCGGGGACGGGGGCGGTGGTGTCGGACATCGGGGGCTCGGAGGGAAAACGGTCGATGGAAAAAATCAGGAAGCGCAGCGGAAGCTGTTCTGCAGCGCGGTCGACAGCACCAGTTGCACCGGCATGTCGGCCTCGTAGAGCTCGGCGTTGCGCTTGAGCTCGGCCTCGAACAGCGAGCGCGCCATCGAAGGCTCGAGCCGGCGGCCCTCGACGCAGAACAGCGGCTTCTGGCCCGTGCGGCGCGCGGCGTCGCCGGCCTCGCGCAGGCCTTCGAGCACGCCCACGAGGTAGTAGCTGGCGTAGGCCTTGCCCTCCTTCTTCTCCTTCACCTCGAGGGTGTGGAACTCGCGGATGCTCATGGCCTGCGCGCCCAGGCTGGCCGCGGCCAGCGCGAGCAGCAGACAGAGACGCATGCGCTGCATGGCGGACCTCACTTCGCGTAGCGCGGCGGCGGCGCGTAGCCGGTCGCGCCGTCGGCCGGGAAGGCATTGGGCTGCGCGGCATCGGGGCCGCGGCGCGGACGGCGCGGGGCGTCGGGCTGCGCGATCTCGAACAGCGCGGCGCCGAGGATGCCGATGTTGCGCGCGTCGCCGGCCTCGGTGTTGGCGGCATAGGCGCGGCCCGGCGTGGCGAAGCGGAAGGCCGCGACCTCGGACTGGCTCTTGCGGAAGCCCTCGATGTCGAGCACCTGCAGCGGACGCAGCACGTAGCCGCCGTTGCGCAGGCTGCCGGGCTTGCCGTTGAGCACGTCGAGGCCGTCGACCGTGGCGATCACCTCGTAGCTGCGGTCGCTGAGGTTGCGAAAGCGCAGCGTGTAGCGCGCGCCCTCTGCACCGGCGAGGCGGAAGTTCTCGTCGCCGCCCGTGCCGCGGCGCGCGCGCTGCAGCGGGATCGCGCGGCCCGATTCGTCGATCACCGACCATTCGACGTCGCCCTGCGCGAGCTGCAGGTTGAGCCGGCGCTCGGGATTGGCACCGACGCCGCGGCGCACGCTGGCGGCGTCGTTGTAGCCGATGGAAGCGACCTCGTCGGGCTGGTCGGGCGTGTAGCGCTGGACCTGCACGCTACGCGTGTTCGACTCGCGGCCCTCGCCCCACTGGGTACCGAGCCGCGGCGCCGGTGCGGCGGGCGCGGCAACGGCGGCGGCCGTGCTCGGCACCGCCTCGGCCTGGCCCTGGGTGCGCGGCATCGGGGTGCAGGCCACGAGCAGCGCGGTACCGGCCAGCAGGCCGAGGGCGAACTTGAACAGGCGCGAACGACGCAGACGTTGATTCATCATCAGGCTTGCTCCTCCCGAGCGGGTTGTGGACGGAAATGCCATCGGAACCGGGCCCGCGGCCGCGGCCCTCAAACCTTGCGCAGCCGCATGCGCGCGGCCTCGGCGTGGCCCTGCAGGCCCTCGCCCTCGGCCAGCGTGACGGCGATCGGCCCGAGCACCTGGGCCCCGGCCTCGCTGACCTCGATCAGGCTCGAGCGCTTCTGGAAGTCGTACACGCCCAGCGGGCTCGAGAAGCGCGCGGTGCCGCTGGTGGGCAGCACGTGGTTCGGGCCGGCGCAGTAGTCGCCGAGGCTCTCGCTGGTGAAGGCGCCGAGGAAGATCGCGCCCGCGTGGCGCAGCAGCGGCTCCCAGCGCTGCGGCTCGCTGCTGCTGACTTCCAGGTGCTCGGGCGCGATGCGGTTGCTGATCTCGCAGGCCTCTTCCATGCTCTTCGTGTGGATCAGCGCGCCGCGGCCGTTGAGCGAGGCCGCGATGATCGCCGCGCGCGGCATGGTCGGCAGCAGGCGGTCGATCTCGGCCTGCACGCGGTCGATGTAGGCGGCGTCGGGGCACAGCAGGATGCTCTGCGCGAGCTCGTCGTGCTCGGCCTGGCTGAACAGGTCCATCGCCACCCAGTCGGGCGGCGTGCTGCCGTCGGCCAGCACCAGGATCTCGCTCGGGCCCGCGATCATGTCGATGCCCACGGTGCCGAACACGCGGCGCTTGGCGGCGGCCACGTAGGCATTGCCGGGACCGGTGATCTTGTCGACCGCGGGAATGGTCGCGGTGCCATAGGCCAGCGCGGCCACGGCCTGCGCACCGCCGATGGTGAAGGCACGCGTGACGCCGGCCACGTAGGCGGCGGCCAGCACCAGCACGTTGCGCTCGCCCTTGGCGGACGATTCGCCGCCGGCGCCGCCGGTGGCCACGCTGCCCTTCACGGGCGTCGGCACGACCATGATGATCTCGCCCACGCCGGCCACGTGGGCCGGAATGGCGTTCATCAGCAGGCTCGACGGATAGGCCGCCTTGCCGCCCGGCACGTAGATGCCCACGCGATCGAGCGGCGTGACCTTCTGGCCCAGCAGCGTGCCGTCGGCGTCGCGGTAGCTCCAGCTCTCGCCCGAGGCCTTCTTCTGCGCCTCGTGGTAGCTGCGCACGCGGTCGGCCGCGGCCTGCAGCGCCTCGCGCTGCACGGCGGGCAGCGAGTCGAAGGCTTGCTTGAAGTCGGCCTGCGTCAGTTCGAGTTCGGACACCGAAGCGGCACCCAGGCCGTCGAAGCGGCGCGTGTACTCGAGCACCGCCGCGTCGCCGCGCGTCTGCACGTCGGCCAGGATGTCGGCCACCGTCTTCTCGATCGCGGCATCGGCATCCGCGGACCAATGCAGCCGCGCCTTGAATTCAGTATCGAAGCTGGCTGAAGTCGTGGACAGTCGGGCGGGGGCTGCTTGCAGGGTCATTTGGCGAAGTGCGGTTCGAGGGATCAGGCGGAGGGAATGGCCGACGCGAAGGCGTCGATGATGCGGCGGATGGGTTCGCGCTTGAGCTTGAGCGCGGCCTGGTTGACGACCAGGCGCGCGCTGATGTCCATGATGCGCTCGACCTCGACCAGCTGGTTGGCCTTGAGCGTGTTGCCGGTCGAGACCAGGTCGACGATGGCATCGGCCAGGCCGGTCAGCGGCGCGAGCTCCATGCTGCCGTAGAGCTTGATCAGGTCGACGTGCACGCCCTTGCTGGCGAAGAAGTCGCGCGCCAGGCCCACGTACTTGGTCGCGACCTTGAGGCGCGAACCCTGGCGCACGGCCGAGGCGTAGTCGTAGTCGGCGCGCACGGCCACGCTGAGGCGGCAGGCGGCGATGCGCAGATCGAGCGGCTGGTACAGGCCCTGGTTGCCGTGCTCGAGCAGCACGTCGAGGCCGGTCACGCCGAGGTCGGCGCCGCCGTACTGCACGTAGGTCGGCACGTCGGAGGCACGCACCAGCACCACGCGCACGTCGGGGCGGGTGGTGCCGAGGATCAGCTTGCGCGACTTCTCGGGGTCTTCCGTGACCTCGATGCCGGCGGCCGCCAGCAGCGGCATGGTCTCTTCGAAGATGCGGCCTTTGGAAAGCGCCAGGGTGATCATGCGGTGGCTCCGGTCACGCGTTCGATGTCGGCCCCGAGGCCGCGCAGCTTGGCTTCCATGCGGTCGTAGCCGCGGTCCAGGTGGTAGATGCGGTCGACCAGGGTCTCGCCTTCGGCCACCAGGCCGGCGATGACCAGGCTGGCCGAGGCGCGCAGGTCAGTCGCCATCACGGTGGCGCCCGACAGTTGCTGCACGCCCTCGACCATCGCCACCTTGCCCTCGACGTGGATGCGCGCGCCCAGGCGCACCATCTCGTTCACGTGCATGAAGCGGTTCTCGAAGATGGTCTCTGTGACCATCGAGGCGCCGTGCGCGATCACGTTGAGCGCCATGAACTGCGCCTGCATGTCGGTCGGGAAGCCCGGGTACTCGGTGGTGCTGAAGCTCTGGGCCTTGAGCTGTTCGGCGCCCTTCGAGGCGATGCGGATGCCGTCCTGCTCGCAGCCAACCTCGCAGCCGGCGTCGCGCAGCTTGTCGATCACCGCGTCGAGGTGGTCGCCACGCGCATGGCGCAGCAAGGCCTCGCCGCCCGCGGCCGCCACGGCGCACAGGAAGGTGCCGGCCTCGATGCGGTCGGCCACCACGGCGTGCTCGCAGCCGTGCAGCGTCTCGACGCCCTGGATGCGGATGTGGCTGGTGCCATGGCCCTCGATCTTCGCGCCCATGCGGATCAGCATCTCGGCCAGATCGACGATCTCGGGCTCCTGCGCGGCGTTCTCGAGCAGCGTCTCGCCCTCGGCCAGCGCGGCGGCCATCAGGAAGTTCTCGGTGCCGGTGACCGTGACCATGTCGGTCAGGATGCGCGCGCCCTTCAGGCGCGTGCGGCCCGCGGGCAGGCGCGCGACCATGTAGCCGTGCTCGACCACGATCTCGGCGCCCATGGCCTGCAGGCCCTTGATGTGCTGGTCGACCGGCCGCGAACCGATGGCGCAGCCGCCCGGCAGCGACACCTTGGCGTGGCCGAAGCGCGCCAGCAGCGGGCCCAGCGCCAGCACCGAGGCGCGCATCGTCTTCACGAGTTCGTACGGGGCCTCGGGGCGGGTCAGGTCGCCGGCGTTCAGGCGCACGGTGCCGTTGTCGTCGCGCTCGGCCGACACGCCCATGTTGCGCACCAGCTTGAGCATGGTCGACACGTCCTGCAGGCGCGGCACGTTGTGCAGCACCACGGGCTGGTCGGTCAGCAGGGCCGCGCACAGCTCGGGCAGCGCGGCGTTCTTGGCGCCGGAAATGAGTACTTCGCCGCGGAGCTGGCGCCCGCCGCGAATCAGGAGTTTGTCCATCGAAGGTCCAGCGAGTGGCTCGCAAAGGGCCCGCAGGCCCGGAGAGTTATTTTTCAGCCACCGCCCATTCGGACGGCGTATAGGTCTTCATCGAGAGCGCATGCACCTCATCGGTATGCATTTTCGCACCGAGGGTGGCGTAGACCCGCTGATGGCGCTGGATCGAGCGCTTGCCCTCGAATTCGGCCGAGACGATGGTGGCGTACCAATGTCGGCCGTCCCCCTCGAGCGCGATGTGCTCGCACGGCAGGTGGGACTGGATGATGGCCTTGAGTTGGTCTGCGGTCATGGGGTATGGAAAGGGGCCGTTCAGCCCCGGATTTTGTAGCCGATCTTCAGCAGGTGGACCGCGATCGCGCTGACCACGAGCCAGGCGCTGCCGACGATCCCGAAGCTCAGCCACGGCGAGGCGTCGCTGACGCCGAAGAAGCCGTAGCGGAAGCCGTCGATCATGTAGAAGAAGGGGTTCAGGTGGCTCACCGACTGCCAGAACGGCGGCAGCGAGCCGATCGAATAGAACACGCCCGACAGGAAGGTCATGGGCATGATCAGGAAATTCTGGAACACGGCCATCTGGTCGAACTTCTCGGCCCAGAGCCCGGCGATCAGGCCCAGCGTGCCGAGCATGGCCGAGCCGAGCAGCGCGAACACCAGGATCCACACGGGCGCCGCGAAGTCGGGCACCGCGAAGAAGATCGTGACCAGGAATACGCCCAGCCCCACCGCCAGCCCGCGGATCACCGACGAGCCCACGTAGGCCAGGAACCAGCCCCAGTGCGACAGCGGCGTGAGCAGCACGAACACGAGGTTGCCCATGATCTTGCTCTGGATGATCGAGGACGAGCTGTTGGCGAAGGCGTTCTGCAGCACGCTCATCATCACCAGTCCGGGGATCAGGAAGGCGGTGTAGCCGACGGTGCCGTAGACCTTCACGTGGTCCTCGAGCACGTGGCCGAACACCATCAGGTACAGCAGCGCGGTGAGCACCGGCGCGCCGACGGTCTGGAAGCCGACCTTCCAGAAGCGCAGCGTTTCCTTGTAGAGCAGCGCACGCCAACCCGTGACAGCCATCATCGCGCGACCTCCAGCGGCGTCTGCTCGCCCGCCATCAGGTCGATGAACACGTCTTCCAGGTCGGCCTTGCGCATTTCCACGTCTTCCACCGCCACGCCGGCCTGCCGGATGGCGGCCAGCAGTTGTTCGACCTCATGCGCGTTCTGCGCCGGCAGCTGCACGATGCGGCCCGTGATGCGCGCATGCTGGGCGATCTCCCAGGGCAGCATCGCATCGGTCTTGAAGCGCAGCACGTTGCTCGCGGCCGACTTCAGCAGCTCGCTGGTGCGGTCGAGCGCGATCACGCGGCCGAGCTTGAGCATCGCGATGCGGTTGCACAGCGCCTCGGCTTCCTCGAGGTAATGGGTGGTCAGGAGCACCGTGCTGCCCTGCTTGTTGAGCCGCGCGACGAACTGCCACAGCGTCTGGCGCAGTTCGACGTCGACGCCAGCGGTGGGCTCGTCGAGCACGATCACCGGCGGCTTGTGCACCAGCGCCTGCGCCACCAGCACCCGGCGCTTCATGCCGCCCGAGAGCTGGCGCATGTTGGCGGTGGCCTTGTCGGCCAGGCCCAGGCTCTGCAGCAGCTCGTCGATCCAGGCCTCGTTGTTCCTGATGCCGAAATAGCCCGACTGGATGCGCAGCGACTCGCGCACGTTGAAGAAGGGGTCGAACACCAGCTCCTGCGGCACGATGCCGAGCTGGCGGCGCGCCTCGGCGTAATCGCGCTGCACGTCGAAGCCGTGCACGCGGATCGACCCCGAAGTGGGCCGCGACAGGCCCGCGAGCATGCTGATCAGCGTGGTCTTGCCGGCGCCGTTGGGGCCGAGCAGGCCGAAGAACTCGCCGGGTTCGATGTCGAAGCTGACCTCGTCGACCGCTCGCAGCCCGGCCTTGCCCTGGGCCCGCTGCTGTCGTGAGGGAGGATAGGTCTTGGAGACCGATTGGAATGAGATCGCGGGCATGGGAGGCCGGGATTTTAAGGGCGCGGGTCCTCCAGCGCAGTTCGTGCGGGAATGCAAGCCCGGCGGACCCTTAAGGACCGCGGGCCCGGTTCGGATCAGAATCGCGCCCGACGCCGGGCGGGGCACCGCCACCGCCGGCCGTCGCAAGGAGCCCTCGTGATGCGATCGTTGCACCGCCCTCCCCGGCCCTGGCTGGCCGCCGGGGCCCTCATTCTTGCGAGCCTGCTGTCCGCCTGTGGCGGCGGTGGCGGTGGAGGGGGCGGAGGCTTCCCCGGCGTCGGCGGCGCGCCGCCGCCCAGCACGGCCGAGCTGCCGGCCCGCGAGGCGCTGATCGCCCGCGCGCGGGCGCTCGAGCTCAACACGCCCTACGTGCCGCCGCCCGGCAACGTGCTCGAACACAACACCTCGGGCTATGCCAAGGCGATGTGCTCGGCGGTCTTCATCACCGGGCTCGACCCGGACGTCGCCGCCGAGACCATCGGCTACTTCGTCGGGCCGTATTCGGAACGCAGGAAGGTGGGCAAGCCGGTCGTCGACCGCACGAAGCGCGAAGTACGCATCGCCATCCCCGGCGGCCCGACGCTGACCGCGCGCCAGTTCGGCTCGCAGGGCTGCGTGACGCTGCCACCCGGACGCGACGACGTGTTCTTCACGCCGCTCGAGGTCAAGAGCACGCTGCCCGATGCGGCCACCCAGCCCTGGCCGATGGGCGACCTGCTGCCGAGCACCCCGCCGCCGGCCAGCGTGAACATGGCCAAGGTGGCGCAGGCCGTGGACGCCGCCTTCGCCATCCCCGAGGCCTACACCTCGGCCTTCGTGGTCACGCACAAGGGGCGGATCATCGGCGAGCGCTACATGCAGGGCATCGGCCCGACGACACCGCTGGAATCGTGGTCGATGGGCAAGAGCGTGGTGGCCACGATGATGGGCGTGCTGATCAAGCAGGGCGTCTACACGCTCGACCAGCCGGCGCCGATTCCCGAATGGCAGGGCGAAGGCGATGGCCGCCAGAAGATTCGCATCTCGGACCTGCTGCACATGTCGAGCGGGCTGCGCATCAAGGCGCCCGACGATCCGGACTTCGATCCCAACGGCACCTACCCCGACCACCTCTACTTCTACACGGGGCGGATCAACGCCTTCAACTACGCCGCCACGCGGCCGCAGCAATGGCAGCCCAACCTCGTGGGCCGCTACCGCAACACCGACCCGGTGCTGGCCAGCTACCTGGTGCGCCTCGCGGTCGAGAAGCGCGGCGAGGAGTACCTCTCGTTCCCGCAGCGCGCGCTGTTCGACAAGATCGGCATCCGCTCGATGGTGCTGGAGACCGACCCCTACGGCAATTTCCTGGCGCAGGGCTACGACTTCATGTCGGGCCGCGACTGGGCGCGGCTGGCCAATCTGTACCTGCAGGACGGGGTCTGGAACGGCGAGCGCCTGCTGCCCGAGGGCTACGTGAACTTCGTGCGCACCGTGGCGCCGGGCTGGGCGGCCGACAAGCGGCCGATCTACGGCGGCTTCTTCTGGCTCAACGGCGCGATCAGCGGAGCCACCGTGTTCCCGGTGCCGACCTCGGCCTACTACATGCTGGGGGCCGACGGGCAGGTGGTGCTGATCGTGCCCTCGCACGACCTGGTGATCGTGCGCATCGGGCACTCGAAGGGCGCACCGGTCTACAGCCGGTCGCTCAACGATGCGCTGAAGCTGCTGATGGAGGCCGTTCCGGCCTCCTGAGCGCGTAAAGACGAGGGGAAGTAGGGATCAGAAGGGATCAGGGCGCGGCCGGCAGCAGGCCGGCGATCCCGTAGAGCGCCGCCAGCTCGCGCAGCCGCGGCGACAGGCCCTTCACCGCGAAGCCGCGCCCCAGGGCGCTGGCCTCGCGGCGGCATTCGAGCAGCACCGCCAGCGCCGACGAGTCGAACTGCACCAGCGCGCTGGCATCGACCACGGTGGCGGAGGCATCGGCCTGGCCGGCGAGGCCCTTCTGCAGCATGCGCATGCAGGCGGGCGCCTCGTCGTGCGTGAGCTTCGTCGGCAGGACCAGCATGGCCTCGGCTCCTGTTTTGGCGTGCCGGCCGGGCTCAGCCCTTGCCGCTGCCCTTGTTGCGGGCGGCCAGCGCGGTGATCAGGCCGTCGATGCCGCGGGCGTTGATCTCCTGCGAGAACTGGGTGCGGTAGGTATCGACCAGCCACACGCCGAGCACGTTGAGGTTGTAGACCTTCCAGCCGCCGCCCTGGCCGGGCGTCTTCTCGAGGCGGTAGTCGAGCTGGACCGGGTCGCCGCGGCCGCGGACCTCGGTGCGCACCAGCACTTCCTTGTCGTCGGGCGAACCGCGGTAGGGACGCACGGTGACGGTCTGGTCGCTCACCTGGTCGAGCGCGCCGGCGTAGGTGCGCACCAGCAGGGTCTTGAACTCTTCCTGCAGGCGCTTCTGCTGCTCGGGCGTGGCCTGGCGCCAGGCCGGGCCGACGGCCGAGGCGGTCATGCGCTGGAAGTTGACGTTCGGCATGATCTTGCTGTCGACCAGCAGCATGATCTTGTTGACGTCGCCGGCCTTGATCGAGGTGTCGGCCTTGATGGTCTCGAGCACGTCGGTCGACAGCCGCTTGACCAGCGCGTCGGGCGCTTCGTCCGCGGCCTGCGCGGGACGCATGAAGGCGACGCCGGCGCCGATCAGCAGCGCGCCGGCCAGCACCAGGCGGCCGAGGCTGCGTCGTTGAATCAAGGTCTGGGTTTTTGTCATGATCGTGAGTCCCTCTGGTTGAATCTGCCGCGCGGCTCTTCGAAAAAGAGAGCAGCCGCGCCAAGTCTGGAACGGTTTCGACAGGGTACCGGCTCGCGGGGTTCCTGAACGTCGGATGAAGCCTGCAACCGGATGCAAGCAAATGCCGCAGCCGGTTGCCTGGGTCGCCATGCGCCAGGCACGGCGGGCCGGCGCTTACTTGCCGTCGTTGCCCTTGCTGTCCTTGCCGTCGATGTCCTCGCGCTCGTCGGGCGGGTTGCCGTCGTAGATGTCGCTGCGGCGGTGCTGCAGGTAGGCGTCGCGCGTGAAGGTGTACTTGTCGAGCGCCGCATCGTCGAGCAGGCGGCCGGCGCGCAGGTACTTGGCGCGGGTGTCGACCAGGTTCAGCACGTTGAGCGAATTGCGCCACGCCACGTCGTTCATGTGCGAGATCGGATCGCCCCAGCGGTCCACCGGCAGCGCCGCGGCATCGCGCACGGTCGAGGGGCCGAGCAGCGGCAGCACGAGGTACGGGCCCGAGCCCACGCCCCAGTAGCCCAGCGTCTGGCCGAAGTCCTCGTCGTGGCGGTCGATGCCCGCTTCGGTGGCGATGTCGAGCAGGCCGCCCAGACCGAAGATGGTGTTGACGTTCAGCCGCATGAAGGTCTGCGCGCTGTTCTGCAGCTTGGCCTGCGCCACGTTGTTGGCGAGGTTCCAGACGTCGCCCACGTTGTTGAAGAAGTTGGCGACGCCGGTGCGCACCAGCGAGGGCAGCACGCGGGTGTAGGTGGTGGCCACCGGCACGAGCACGTTCTCGTCGACGACGTCGTTGAAGCGGGTCACGCCACGGTTGAAGGGCTCGAGCGGATCGAGCGGATTGGCCTGCGGGCCGGTGGCGCACGCAGCGAGCACCGACAGGACGGCGGAAACGCCCATCCAGCGGGCATAGGTAGCTATGTTCTTCATAGCATTCGACATGGGGTGACGGTTTTTCATTTCTTGTTGCTGTTGGCCGGCGTGGAGCTTCCCTCGGCGGCCTTGCTGTAGAGGAACTGGCTGATCAGGTTCTCGAGCACCACGGCCGATTGGGTCGCTGTGATCGTGTCGCCGGCCTGCAGGTTCTTCTCTTCGACGCCTGCCTCGATCCCGATGTACTGCTCGCCGAGCAGGCCACTGGTGAGGATCTTCAGCGAGCTGTCCTTGGGAAAACTGTAACGGTTTTGCAATGCCAGCGTCACGTCGGCCTGAAATGTCTTGTCGTTGAACGAGATGGACTGCACGCGGCCGATCACCACGCCGGCACTCTTGACGGCCGTCTGCGGCTTGAGGCCGCCGATGTTGTCGAAGCGCGCGGTGACGGTGTAGGTCTTCTGGAAGTTCAGGCTCAGCAGGTTGGCCGACTGCAGCGCGAGGAACAGCAGCCCGGCCGCACCGAGCAGCACGAACAGGCCGACCCAGATGTCGTTGTTGGAACGTTGCATGGTTGCACTCTCTATCTAGAACGATCGGGGGCGAGCCCCTTCAGATACTGAACATCATGGCGGTGAGCAGGAAATCCAGCCCCAGCACCGACAGCGAAGCCGCCACCACCGTGCGCGTGGTGGCGCGCGACACGCCCTCGGGCGTGGGCTGCGCCTCGTAGCCCTGCAGCAGCGCGATGAAGGTCACGGTGAAGCCGAACACGATGCTCTTGATGACGCCGTTGCCGACGTCGCGCCAAACATCGACGCCCGCCTGCATCTGGCCCCAGAACGCACCGGGGTCGACGCCGAGCATCAGCACGCCCACGACGTAGCCGCCGAGGATGCCGACCGCGCTGAACACGGCCGCCAGCAGCGGCATGGTGATCACGCCGGCCCAGAAGCGCGGCGCGAGGATGCGCTGCACCGGGTCGACCGCCATCATCTCCATGGCGCTGAGCTGCTCGCCGGCCTTCATGAGGCCGATCTCGGCCGTGAGCGAGGTGCCGGCACGGCCCGCGAACAGCAGCGCCGCCACCACCGGCCCGAGCTCGCGCACCAGGCTCAGCGTGACCAGCAGGCCGAGCGCTTCCGAGGAGCCATAGCGCTGCAGCGCGTAGTACATCTGCAGGCCGAGCACGAAGCCCACGAACAGACCCGACACCGCGATGATCGCGAGCGAGTAGTTGCCCAGGAAATGGATCTGGTCGCGCACCAGTGCGAAGCGGCGCAGGCTGCGCGAGCCCTGGAAGGCGAGCCGCATGAACAGCTTGGCGCCATAGCCGAGGTCAGCCAGCTTGCTGCGCACGGCGAAGCCGACGTCGCGCGGGTTCCACCAGCTCATGAATGGCCTCCATGCGCGGGGCCGAAGTCGTCCTCGATGCTGACGCCCGGATAGTGGAAGCGCACCGGCCCGTCGGGCAGCGCATGCACGAACTGGTGCACCAGCGGGTCGCTGCTGTTGCGCACCTCGTCGGGCGTACCCTGCGCGGCGATGCCGCCGTTGGCGAGCACGATCACCTGGTCGGCGATGCGGAAGGTCTCTTCCACGTCGTGCGACACGATGATGCTGGTGAGTCCCAGCGTGTCGTTGAGCTGGCGGATCAGCCGCGCCGCGGTGCCGAGCGAGATCGGGTCGAGGCCGGCGAAGGGTTCGTCGTACATCACGAAGTCGGGGTCGAGCGCGATCGCGCGCGCCAGCGCCACGCGCCGCGCCATGCCGCCCGAGACTTCGCTGGGCAGCAGGTCGCGCGCACCGCGCAGGCCGACGGCGTCGAGCTTCATCAGCACGATGTCGCGCACCAGCGCTTCGGGCAGTTCGGTGTGTTCGCGCAACGGAAAGGCCACGTTGTCGAGCACGCTCATGTCGGTGAACAACGCGCCGAACTGGAACAGCATGCCCATGCGGCGCCGCGCGGCATAGAGCGCGGCGGAGTCCATGCGGCCGACGTCCTGGCCGTCGAACAGCACCTCGCCGCGCTGGGCGCGCTGCTGGCCACCGATGAGGCGCAGCACGGTGGTCTTGCCGCCGCCCGACGCGCCCATGAGCGCCGTGACCTTGCCGCGCGGCAGCGAGAACGAGACGCCATCGAGGATCGCGCGCGCGCCATAGCCGAAGCGAACGTCGCGAAACTCTACGAAGGGCTGTGGCTGTGCGGCTGGGTCCATCTCAATAAAAAAGCCGGGCGCCCTGAAGAGGCATCCCGGCATGCGGTTTCCGCGGATGATAAAGGAGCCACGAGAAGCCCCGCCGAATTGAAACAAATTTCCGCCGGGCCGGCCTGCTCCGTTTGGAGGAGACGCCCGCCCTCCCGAGGGAGGGCGGGCGCGGCACCTGGACTTATCGCGGCAGGTCGCTGAAACCCATCAGGAACTCGTCGACCGAGCGCGCGGCCTGGCGGCCCTCGCGGATCGCCCACACCACCAGCGACTGGCCGCGGCGGATGTCGCCGGCGGCAAAGACCTTCGGCACGTTGGTGGCATAGCCGCCGATGAAGTCGACGCTGGCCTTCGCATTCCCGCGCGCATCCTTCTCGACGCCGAAGGCATCGAGCACGGTCGCCACGGGGCTCACGAAGCCCATCGCGAGCAGCACGAGGTCGGCCTTGAGCACCTGCTCGCTGCCGGCCACTTCCTGCATCTTGCCGTCCTTCCATTCGACGCGAACGGTCTTCAGGCCGGTGATCTTGCCCTTCTCGCCGATGAATTCCTTGGTCGAGATCGCGAACTCGCGCTCGCAGCCCTCGTCGTGGCTGGAGCTGGTGCGCAGCTTGATCGGCCAGTAGGGCCAGGTCAGCGGGCGGTTCTCTTCCTCGGGCGGCTGCGGCATCAGCTCGAACTGCGTGACGCTCACGGCGCCATGGCGGTTGCTGGTGCCCACGCAGTCGGAGCCGGTGTCGCCGCCGCCGATCACGATCACGTGCTTGCCGTCGGCGCGCAGCTGGCCCTTGACCTTGTCGCCCGCGTTGACGCGGTTCTGCTGCGGCAGGAACTCCATCGCGAAATGGATGCCGTCGAGGTCGCGGCCGGGCACCGGCAGGTCGCGCGACTGCTCGGCGCCGCCGGTCAGCAGCACGGCGTCGAAGTCCTTCTGCAGCTGTTCGGGCGTGACGGTTTCCTTGGCCAGGTTCGTGACCTTGGAGCCCTTGCCCAGCGGATCCTTGGCGGCGCCGACGACCACGCCCGTGCGGAACACCACGCCCTCGGCCTTCATCTGCTCGACGCGGCGGTCGATGTGCGACTTCTCCATCTTGAAGTCGGGGATGCCATAGCGCAGCAAGCCGCCGATGCGGTCGTTCTTCTCGAACAGCGTCACGTCGTGACCGGCGCGCGCGAGCTGCTGCGCGGCGGCCATGCCTGCCGGGCCCGCGCCCACCACCGCGACCTTCTTGCCGGTCCTGTGCTTGGCCACGCGCGGCGCGACCCAGCCCTCGTCCCAGGCGCGATCGATGATCGCGTGCTCCAGCGACTTGATGCCGACCGCGTCGTCGTTCACATTGAGCACGCAGGCCGCCTCGCAGGGCGCGGGGCAGATGCGGCCGGTGAACTCCGGGAAGTTGTTGGTCGAGTCGAGCACCGCGAAGGCGTTCTGCCAATCGTTGCGGTACACCAGGTCGTTGAAGTCCGGAATGATGTTGTTGACCGGGCAGCCGCTGTTGCAGAACGGCGTGCCGCAGTCCATGCAGCGCGCGCCCTGCACCTTCGCCTGGTCGGTGTCCAGGCCGACGACGAATTCCTTGTAGTGCTTGAGCCGTTCCTCGACCGGGCGGTAGCCCTCCTCGATGCGCTCATGCTCCAGAAAACCGGTGATCTTTCCCATCGTGCTGTTCCTTCGTTGTGTCTTCGTTCACCGGCGCCTTCAGGCGGCGGCCGGCGCCGTCTTGGGCGCGGCGGCGATCGCGTGCGGCTCGAGGCCGACGTGCGCGTTGTTGCCGGTGCTGGCGAGCTCGACCTTGCGGTCGTGCAGCTCGCCGAGGGCGCGCTTGTACTCGTTGGGGAAGACCTTGACGAACTTGGTGCGCGACACGGCCCAGGTGTCGAGCAGCTCGCGCGCGCGCTTGCTGCCGGTCCAGCGGTGGTGTTCCTCGAGCAGCTTCTTCAGCTGGGCCTCGTCGGTCTCGCCGCCGTGCCAGATCTTGCGATGCACGCTGGCGGTCTGCTCGGCCGAGGTCAGCACCTTCTCGAGCGAGACCATCGACATGTTGCAGCGCGAGGCGAACTGGCCGTCCTCGTCGTAGACGAAGGCCACGCCGCCGCTCATGCCGGCCGCGAAGTTGCGTCCGGTCTTGCCGAGCACGGCCACGGTGCCGCCGGTCATGTATTCGCAGCCATGGTCGCCCGTGCCTTCGATGACCGCCGTGGCGCCCGACAGGCGCACCGCGAAGCGCTCGCCGGCCACGCCGCACAGGTAGGCCTCGCCGGTGGTCGCGCCGTACAGCGCGGTGTTGCCGACGATGGTGTTGCGCACGGCCTCGCCGCGGAAGTCGAGGCTGGGGCGCACCACCACGCGGCCGCCCGACAGGCCCTTGCCGGTGTAGTCGTTGGCGTCGCCGATCAGGTACAGCGTGATGCCGCGGGCCAGGAAGGCGCCGAACGACTGGCCGCCCGTGCCCTCGAGCTGGATGCGGATCGAGTCGTCGGGCAGGCCCTGCGGATGCACCTTGGTCAGCGCGCCCGAGAGCATCGCGCCCACCGAGCGATTGACGTTGCGCGCCACCTCGATGAACTGCACCTTCTCGCCCTTGTCGATCGCGGGACGCGACTTCTCGATCAGCCGGACGTCGAGCGCCTTGTCGAGGCCGTGGTCCTGGTTCTCGACATGGAAGCGCGAGACATCGGCCGGCACGTTCGGCAGCGCGAACAGGCGGCTGAAGTCGAGGCCCGAGGCCTTCCAGTGCTCGATGCCCTTGCGCATGTCGAGCAGGTCGGCGCGGCCGATCATGTCGTCGAACTTGCGGATGCCGAGCTGGGCCATGATCTGGCGCACTTCTTCCGCGACGAAGAAGAAGTAGTTGACGACGTGCTCGGGCTTGCCCGAGAACTTCTTGCGCAGCACCGGGTCCTGCGTGGCCACGCCCACCGGGCAGGTGTTGAGGTGGCACTTGCGCATCATGATGCAGCCCTCGACCACCAGCGGCGCGGTGGCGAAGCCGAACTCGTCGGCACCCAGCAGCGCGCCGATCGCGACGTCGCGGCCGGTCTTCATCTGGCCGTCGGCCTGCACGCGGATGCGGCTGCGCAGGCGGTTGAGCACCAGCGTCTGCTGCGTCTCGGCCAGGCCGATTTCCCACGGGCTGCCCGCATGCTTGATCGACGACCAGGGCGAGGCGCCCGTGCCGCCGTCATGGCCGGCGATCACGACGTGGTCGCTCTTGCACTTGGCCACGCCCGCGGCGATGGTGCCGACGCCGATCTCGCTGACCAGCTTCACGCTGATGCTGGCGTGCGGCGCTGTGTTCTTCAGGTCGTGGATCAGTTGGGCCAGGTCCTCGATCGAGTAGATGTCGTGGTGCGGCGGCGGCGAGATCAGGCCCACGCCCGGCACCGCGTAGCGCTGCTTGCCGATGTACTCGGTGACCTTGCCGCCCGGCAACTGGCCGCCCTCGCCCGGCTTCGCGCCCTGGGCCATCTTGATCTGGATCTGGTCGGCCGAGTGCAGGTACTCGGCCGTGACGCCGAAGCGGCCCGAGGCCACCTGCTTGATGCGCGAGCGCAGCGAGTCGCCGTCCTTCAACGGCAGGTCGACCTCGACGTTCTCGGCGCCGATCACGCTGCGCAGCGTGTCGCCCTGCTTGATCGGGATGCCCTTGAGCTCGTTGCGGTAGCGCGCGGGGTCTTCACCGCCTTCGCCGGTGTTGCTCTTGCCGCCGATGCGGTTCATGGCCACGGCCAGCACCGAGTGCGCCTCGGTGCTGATCGAGCCCAGCGACATCGCGCCGGTGGCGAAGCGCTTGACGATGTCGGCCGCCGACTCGACCTCGTCGACCGGAATTGCCTTCGCCGGATCGATCTTGAACTCGAACAGGCCGCGCAGCGTGAGGTGGCGACGGTTCTGGTCGTTGATGAGCTGGGCGTATTCCTTGTAGGTGTTCCAGTTGTTGGCGCGCGTGCTGTGCTGCAGCTTGGCGATCGCGTCGGGCGTCCACATGTGCTCTTCGCCGCGCGTGCGCCAGGCGTATTCGCCGCCGGCGTCGAGCATGCTGGCGAGCACCGGGTCGTCGCCGAAAGCGGCCTTGTGCATGCGGATGGCTTCCTCGGCGATCTCAAACACGCCGATGCCTTCCACGCGGCTGGCGGTGCCGGTGAAGTACTTGCTGACGGTCTCGCTGTTCAGGCCGATGGCCTCGAACAGCTGGGCGCCGCAGTAGCTCATGTAGGTGCTGACACCCATCTTCGACATGATCTTCGACAGACCCTTGCCGATCGCCTTCACGTAGTTGTAGATCGCCTTCTCGGCGCTCAGCGCGCCCGGCAGGTCGGCATGCATGCCGGCCAGGGTATCCATCGCGAGGTAGGGATGGACCGCCTCGGCGCCGTAGCCCGCGAGCACGGCGAAGTGGTGCACCTCGCGCGCCGAACCGGTCTCGACCACCAGGCCGGCCGTGGTGCGCAGGCCCTCGCGCACCAGGTACTGGTGCACGGCCGACAGCGCCAGCACGGCGGGGATGGCGACCTGCGTCGGGCCGACACCGCGGTCGCTGACGATCAGGATGTTGTGGCCGCCCTTGATGGCATCGACGGCTTCGGCGCACAGCGAGGCCAGCTTGGCCTCGACGCCTTCGTCGCCCCAGGCGAGCGGGTAGGTGATGTCGAGCACGTAGCTCTTGAACTTGCCCTGCGTGTACTTGCCGATGTCGCGCAGCTTCGCCATGTCGGCGAAGTCGAGGATCGGCTGGCTCACCTCGAGCCGCATCGGCGGGTTGACCTGGTTGATGTCGAGCAGGTTGGGCTTGGGTCCGATGAAGGACACCAGCGACATCACGATGGCTTCGCGGATCGGGTCGATCGGCGGGTTCGTGACCTGAGCGAACAGCTGCTTGAAGTAGTTGTACAGCGGCTTGTTCTTGCTCGAGAGCACGGCCAGCGGGCTGTCGTTGCCCATCGAACCGATGCCCTCTTCGCCGGCCTGCGCCATCGGGCTCATCAGGAACTTGATGTCTTCCTGGGTGTAGCCGAAGGCCTGCTGGCGGTCGAGCAGCGCGACCTGCGAGATCGGCGCGGTCACCGGCTCGGCCTGCACGCTGTCGAGCTTGATGCGCAGGTTCTCGATCCACTGCTTGTAGGGCTTGCTGTTGGCGAGGGTGGCCTTGACCTCCTCGTCGTCGATCATGCGGCCCTGCTCGAGGTCGATCAGGAACATCTTGCCGGGCTGCAGGCGCCACTTGCGCACGATCTTCTGCTCGGGCACGGGCAGCACGCCCGACTCGGAGGCCATGATGACCAGGTCGTCGTCGGTCACGCAGTAGCGCGAGGGACGCAGGCCGTTGCGGTCGAGCGTGGCGCCGATCTGGCGGCCGTCGGTGAACACGATCGAGGCCGGGCCGTCCCAGGGCTCGAGCATGGCGGCGTGGTATTCATAGAACGCGCGGCGGCGCGGGTCCATGGTGCTGTGCTGTTCCCAGGGCTCGGGAATCATCATCATCACGGCCTGGCTGATCGGGTAGCCGGCCATCGTCAGCAGCTCGAGGCAGTTGTCGAAGGTGGCGGTGTCGGACTGGCCCGCGAAGCTGATCGGATACAGCTTCTGCAGGTCGGCGCCGAGCACGGGCGACGACATCACGCCCTCGCGCGCCTTCATCCAGTTGTAGTTGCCCTTGACAGTGTTGATTTCGCCGTTGTGCGCGACGTAGCGGTACGGGTGGGCCAGCGGCCACTCGGGGAAGGTGTTGGTCGAGAAGCGCTGGTGCACCAGGCCCAGGGCCGAGACGCAGCGCTTGTCCTGCAGGTCGAGGTAGTAGGTGCCGACCTGGTCGGCGAGCAGCAGGCCCTTGTAGACCACGGTGCGGCTCGACATGCTCGGAACGTAGTATTCCTTGCTGTGCTTGAGCTTCAAGCGCTGGATGTTGGCGCTCGCGGTCTTGCGGATCACGTAGAGCTTGCGTTCGAGCGCGTCCTGCACGATCACGTCGTTGCCGCGGCCGATGAAGACCTGGCGCAGCAGCGGTTCCTTTTCGCGCACGGTGGGCGACATCGGCATGTCGCGGTTGACCGGCACGTCGCGCCAGCCCAGCAGCACCTGGCCCTCGGCCTTGATCGCGCGTTCCATTTCCTGCTCGCAGGCTTGGCGCGAGGCGTGCTCCTTCGGCAGGAAGATCATGCCGACGCCGTACTCGCCCGGCGGGGGCAGCGTGACGCCCTGCTTGGCCATCTCGTCGCGGTACAGGTGGTCGGGCAGCTGGATCAGGATGCCGGCGCCGTCGCCCATCAGCTTGTCGGCGCCCACGGCCCCGCGATGGTCGAGGTTCTCGAGAATCTTCAAGCCCTGCAGCACGATGGCGTGGCTCTTCTCGCCCTTGATGTGGGCCACGAAGCCGACGCCGCAGGCGTCGTGCTCGTCGGCACCGGAATACAGACCGTGTTGTTGGAGATGTTGAATCTCGGCAGCCGTCGTCATGGCGCACTCCTTCAGTTTTCGCAGGGATTGGGAGCATATTGCGATGCACAAAGAATGCCAAACACTTTAATGGGGGTCAGATTCCAATTAAATCTTGAGTTTTCTTGTCAGAATTTAATTGGGGACACATCAAATTAGATAGCGGAAAACCACAACTGGACAGCGGTTTCCGCCCTTTTCAGTTCAGTTCTTGGCGCCCGAAGGCGGCCGCCCGGCCTTGGCCGGCAGCACTCGGCGCTCGGTGTTCTTCTGCAACGCGTCCAGAAAATCCGCATCGCCTGCCGCCCAGCCCCGCAGCGTGGCCTCGGTCAGCGTCGACTGGTCGGCGGCCCGGACGCCCGCACGCACCAGTTCGACATACGCCGCCTCGCGCGCGAATGGGGTGTTGCCGAGCTCCCAGTACAACGGATGGGGCGTGAGCAGCCGGTCGTGCCGCAGCCCCGCGTAGTGCGCATGGCTGGACCACGCGAAGTCGCGCGGATCGATCACCTGCCCCGCGCGCACCGGGTTGAGGTCGATGTAGGCCATGCAGGTCAGCAGGTAGCGCTCGGTCTGGATCAGGGTCGACCTGTAGCGCCCTTCCCACAGCGTGCCACTGCGGCCATGGCGGTCGTTGAAATAGCGCACGTAGCTGCGCCCGACCGCCTGCATCAGCTGCGGCAGCCCGGTGGCGCTGTCGGGCGTGGCCAGCAGGTGGAAGTGGTTGTCCATCAGCACGTAGGCATGCACCGCGACGCCGAAGCGCGTGGCGCTGTCGGCCAGCAGGGCGAGCAGCTTCTCGTGGTCCGTGCGGTCCACGAAGATCGGCTGGCGGTTGTTGCCGCGCTGGATCGCGTGGTGCGGCAGGCCGGCAAGGGTGAGACGGGGAAGGCGGGCCATGGGCCAGGAAAGGGTTGACGCGCGGGGCTTGTATCCTAAGCCGCCCGCCGAACCATTCCATCCTGGCGGGGGAGGAGCCATTCGATGTTCAAGTTCTTCAAGGAAATGCTCGATACGGTCAAGGAAGGCATGGCGGAGGGACGCGCCGAGCTGGCGCAGGAAGCCGCCGAGCGCGAGGCCAAGACCCAGCAGGACGGCGCGACGCTCGAGGCACGGCTCGCGGCCTCGTCGCGCTACGAGAACATGGCCGTGGCGCTGGCCGCGATCTACCGCGAGACCTTCGCCCCCGAGCTCAAGGCCGCCAAGGAGGCGAACCGCAGCGCGGTGCACCTGCTGTGCGTGCCGATCCCCGACGAGGAAGTCGCGCCCTGGAAGAAGCTGCTGGCGCGCGACTTCGACGCGGGCGACGAGGCACAGGCACGCGAAGCCATCGCCGACACCCACGACGCGGCCGAGGCGATGGCCCGGAGCACGGACGGCGAGCTGGCCGTGTGGATCGCCCGCTTCGCGCACCTCGCGACCGGCTCGGCAGCGGTCGGCTACCTGGAAGCGCGCGAAGCGCTGGACGCGCTCGAGCCGGCGGTGGCGCTGGCGATCGAACGCTTCGACGGCTGGGAGCACTACGGCCGCAGCTTCCTCGAGGGCGAGCGCGATGCCGCGGGCAGCAACTTCATGGGCCGCAAGGTGCTGGCTTCGGTGACCGAGCGGCTGCTGGAAGACGAGCGCAGCCCGTGGAAGACGCTGGACTGGCCCGCGCGCGACGCGCTGCCGGCGCTGCTCGCGTCGCGCTGACCCGACGCGGCGTCAGGCTCAGTCGAGCCTAAAGCGCGTATCGCCCAACGCATCGAGCCCGAACTGCGCCAGCAGCTCGCGCAACCGCGCCGCCGCACTCGCCTTGCGCTGGCCGGTGTGGCGCGCGAGGATCAGTTCGTTCTTCATGCTGTGCTCCCAGCCCACGAGCTCGGTCACGGTGACGCTGTAGCCGTTGGCCTCGAGGTACAGGCAGCGCAGCACGTTGGTGAGCTGGCTGCCGATCTCGCGCGTGTGCAGCGGATGGCGCCAGAGCTCGGCCAGCGGCGTGCGCGAGAGCGCCAGCGCCTTGGTCTCGCGCAGGCAGGCCGCCACCTCCGCCTGGCAACAGGGCACCAGCACCATGCAGCGGGCCTTCTTCGCGAGGCCGAAGGCGATCGCGTCGTCGGTGGCGGTGTCGCAGGCATGCAGCGCGGTCACCACGTCGATCTGCGATGGCAGCTCGCCCGCGGTGGCGGACTCGGCCACCGTCAGATTCAGAAAGGACATGCGGTCGAAGCCCAGCCGCTGCGCGAGTTCGCGCGACTTCTTGACCAGCTCGGCGCGCGTCTCGATGCCGTAGACCTGACCGCCCTGCCCCGCGCGGAAGAACAGGTCGTAGACGATGAAGCCCAGGTACGACTTGCCCGCGCCATGGTCGGCCAGCGTGGCGTTGGCGCCGCCCTCGGGCAGCTCGCGCAGCAGTTGCTCGATGAACTGGAACAGGTGGTAGACCTGCTTGAGCTTGCGGCGCGAGTCCTGGTTGAGCCGGCCCTCGCGCGTGAGGATGTGCAGCTCCTTGAGCAGCTCGACCGACTGGCCCGGGCGCAGGGCCTCGGCGAGTTCGGCATCGGCCTTCGCCACCTTGGCGGTCTTGCCGCCCTTGGCGGAATGGTCGTCGCGGGTCTTCTTCGGTGCGTGGGTATTCATGTGGGGGTGCTCCCGGGGCCGACGTCGAGCGCGGCCCAGCCTTCGGGCCCGAGGGCCTCGAGGGTGTCGATGTTGCGGCCGAAGATCTCCTCGGCATCGGGAAAGGCTTCGACCGCACGGTCCACGCTCTCTTCGCGCAGCAGGTGCAGCGTGGGATGGGGCGCGCGATTGGTCGCGTTGCCGATGTCGTCGGGCTCGGTGCCGCCGAATTGGAATTGAGGATGGAAGCTTGCGAGCTGCAGCACGCCGTCGAAACCGACCTTGGCGAGCCGGCGCTCGGCGCGCGCCGTGAAGTCGTTGAAATCGAGGAAGTCCAAAAGCGCGTTCGGCGCGATCAGCAAGGTTGTGTCGCGCTCGGCGGCATCGAGCGCGACGAGCTGCCTGGCTTCGGCCAGCAATGCGTCGAGCAGGTCGTCATGCTCGGCGGACAGGTAGGTGGCGTAGTGGATCTGGCCCTTGACGTGCACGGCCTTGGCGAACGGGCACAGGTTGAGGCCGATCACCGCGCGCTCGAGCCAGCGGCGCGTGTCGGCGACGGCCTGCTCGGCCGTGATGGAAGCATCACCGCTCATGGCGTCGCCGCCTCCAGTGCCAGCCGCGCACGGCCGAGCCGGCGCGCGATCGCGATGCCCGTCAGCGAGCAGGCCAGCGTCGCGACCCAGGTCCAGTGCCATCCGCCGACGCGGTGCGCCACCCAAGCCACCGTCGGCGGCGCCAGAAACTGGCCCAGCGACGAGGCCTGCTGCATCAGCCCGACGGTGGTCGACACGGTGGCCGGCCCGGGCGCGAAGCGCACGCCAAGCAGGAACAGCGTGGCCGGCACCATGCCGCCCGCGAGCGAGAAGGCGCAGACGGCCACGAAGCGCAGCGAGGCGGGCAGCCCGATGGCATCGGCGCCCGGTCCGCGCAGTTCCGCGAAGGCCGCGATGCCGCCCAGCGCCATGATCAGGAAGCCCCATTGCAGCAGCCGCTCGGGCGCGATGCCGCGCTGCAGCCAGCGCCCGCCCATGATGTTGCCGACGATGTTCATCGCCGCGGCCAGCGCCGTGAGCACTGCGTTCCAGCCGGCCGGCACGCCCGCGCCGGCATAGATCGCGGGCAGGAAGCCGATCACCGCCATCCACTGTGCCGAATAGACGGCGAAGCTCAGCGCCGTGAGCCAGGGCCCGCGCGCGCCGACGGTGGTGCGCAGGCGCGACCAGCCGCTCTCGGGTGCGGTGGCGGCGATCGGCGCGCGTTGCCGGTCGGCCGGCACCGCGACGAACAGCCAGGCCGCCGCCAGCGCCGACACCATCGACAGCGTCCACCACCAGCCGGGCCAGCCGTTCCAGCCGATCAGCACCGGGCCGAGCAACAGTGCCAGCGCCACGCCGAAGGGCATGTAGGCGCCCCAGAGCCCCAGCGCGGCCTTGTCGGCGCCCGCGGGCGTGAGGGCGCGGATCAGGCCCGGCCCCGGCATCACCGCCAGCAGGAAGCCGATGCCCTCGATGGCGCGCAGCACCAGCAGCCAGGGCACAGCCTGCTCTGCGGGCAGGTGGCTGCCGACCGCGCCGCCCGCGAGGCTGGCCAGGGTCAGCACCGCCAGTCCGCCGAGCATGCTGCGGCGCAGGCCGATGGTGTCGGCCGCCAGGCCCGCGAGCAGCCCTAGCGTCATGCTCGCGACCTGCACCAGCGAAAGCAGAAAGCCGGCTTCGACCAGGCCGATGCCCAGCGAAGCCTGCAGCGCCGGGACCGCGGGCGGCAGCTTGCCCAGGTGCAGCGCGGCGCTGACGCCCGCGACCACGACCGCGAAGGCGGCCGCGGGGATGCGCGGGCGCGCGCCGGGCGATGTCATGCCGTCGGCCCGTCGGCGCGCGCAATGCCGCGCCGGCCGGTCAGCCGCTCGTGCTCGCGCATCGCGAAGCGGTCGGTCATGCCCGCGATGTAGTCGGCCACGGCGCGCGGGCGGTCCGCGCGCTCGGCGAAGGACTCGGGCATCTCGGCGCCGCGCTCGAGGTAGGCATCGAACAGTTCGCGCACCACCTCGCGCGCCTGGTCGGTGGTCTGCACCACCTGCGGGTGGCGGTAGAGGTTGCGGAACAGGAAGCGCTGCAGCGTCTCCGACTGCGCGCGCATGCCCTCGCTGAACGCGACCACCGGCGGCGCGCGCCGCACCGCGTCGGCATCGCCGGGCGCAAGCGCCTCGAGCGTCGCGCGGGTGGCGTCGATCACGTCGTAGACCTGGGCGCTGAGCATGCGGCGGATGGTCTCGTAGAGCACGCGGCGGCCGCTGAGCGCCGGGTATTCGGCCAGCGCCTCGCGCCGGTAGCGCTCGAACAGCTCGACCTCGGCCAGTTGCTCGACGGCGATCAGGCCGGAGCGCACGCCGTCGTCGATGTCGTGGGCGTTGTAGGCGATCGCATCGGCCAGGTTGCACAGCTGCGCCTCGAGGCCGGGCTGGGTGCGGTCGATGAAGCGGCGCGCCACGCCGCCGGGCTCGGCCGCCTCGAGCTTTTCGGCATTGGCGCGCGAGCAATGCTTGAGGATGCCCTCGCGCGTCTCGAAGCTGAGATTGAGACCGTCGTACTGCGGATAGCGGTGCTCGAGCGCATCGACCACGCGCAGGCTCTGCAGGTTGTGCTCGAAGCCGCCGTGCTCGGCCATGCAGGCATTGAGCGCGTCCTGCCCCGCATGGCCGAAGGGCGTGTGGCCCAGGTCATGGGCCAGCGCGACCGCTTCGACCAGGTCCTCGTTGAGCCGCAGCGCGCGCGCGATGGAGCGGCCGAGCTGCGCCACCTCGAGCGAATGCGTGAGCCGCGTGCGGAACAGGTCGCCCTCGTGATTGAGGAACACCTGCGTCTTGTAGACCAGCCGCCGGAATGCCGTCGAATGCACGATGCGGTCGCGGTCGCGCTGGAAGGCGTCGCGCGTGGGCGCGGGCGGCTCGGGATGGCGACGGCCGCGTGAACGCGCGGGATGCGAGGCGTAGGGCGCGAGGCTCATGAATCCGCAGTGGCGATGCCGGCCATCGGAAGCGGGCTCAGGCCGCCGCGCAGGACTGCGCGAGCACCTCGCGCACCAGCGCGTCGGGCGCGCCGCGCATGATCGCGGAGCCGGGCTTGTCGATCACGACGAAGCGGATCTCGCCGCCCTCGGATTTCTTGTCGACGCGCATCAGTTCCAGGTAGCGGTCCGCGCCGAGGTCGGGACCGACGATGGGCAGGCCGGCGCGCTCGATCAGACGGGTCAGGCGCTCGACGAAGGCCGCGTCCACGCCGCCGAGGCGCTGCGACAGCCGCGCCGCCATCACCATGCCGCAGCCCACGGCCTCGCCGTGCAGCCATTCGCCATAGCCCAGGCCCGATTCGATCGCATGGCCGAAGGTGTGGCCAAAATTGAGGATGGCGCGCAGGCCCGTCTCGCGCTCGTCCTGACCGACCACCAGCGCCTTGATCTCGCAGCTGCGCTTGACCGCATGCGCGAGCGCGGCGGGATCGCGCGCCACCAGGGCTTCGATGTTGGCTTCAATCCAGTCGAGGAAGGCCATGTCGTGGATCGGCCCGTACTTGATGACCTCGGCCAGGCCAGCGCTGAGTTCGCGCGGTGGCAGGGTCTGCAGGGTGCCGAGGTCGCAGACCACCAGCTGCGGCTGGTAGAAGGCGCCGATCATGTTCTTGCCCAGCGGATGGTTGATGGCCGTCTTGCCGCCGACCGAGGAATCGACCTGCGCCAGCAAGGTGGTCGGCACCTGGACGAAGGGCACGCCGCGCATGTAGCTGGCGGCCGCGAAGCCGGTCATGTCGCCGACCACGCCGCCGCCGAGCGCGAACAGCACGGTCTTGCGGTCGCTGCCGTGGCCCAGCAGCGCGTCGAAGATCAGGTTCAGGGTTTCGAGGTTCTTGTAGGCCTCGCCATCGGGCAACTCGAGCAGATGCACCTGCCGGAACCGGCCGGCCAGCGCCTGGCGCAGCGACTGGGCGTAGAGCGGCGCGACCGTGGTGTTGCTGACGATCAGCGCGCTGGCCGCCTGCGGCACGATGCCATAGGTCTGGGGATCGTCGAACAGGCCGGCGCCGATGAGGATGGGATAGCTGCGGTCGCCGAGCGGGATGTCGACGCGTTCGAGGGTGGGCGAGGAAGCGGAAGCGGCGGGCGATGGCATGGCGGGAGTTTAGGCGGTGCGGCGCCCAGGGGCCGGAACGCCGGCCCCAAGCGCCTTGGCGCGCGAGGGTCGATCCGTGCCCGGCCCGGGCCTCTCTAGCCCGAGGACGGGGGCGGCTCGGGGCCCTCGGGATGCGCACCGGGCGGAACGATGCCGGCCAGCTCGAGCTGCATCACGATGATGTTCACGAGCGTCGCGACCGTGGGACGCCCGGTGTCGACCACATCGTGAGCGGTCTCGCGATAGAAGGGATCGCGCGCATCGTGCAGCTCGCGCAGCCGGCCCAGCGGATCGGCCACCTGCAGCAGCGGGCGCTTGACGTCGTGGCGCAGGCGCCGGAACAGGTCCTCGGGCGAGGACCGCAGGTAGATCACGTGGAAATGGCCGCGCAGCTGCTGGCGGTTGGCCTCGCGCAGCACCGCGCCGCCCCCGGTGGCCAGCACGCCATGCGCGCCGGCCGCCAGCTCGGCGATCACCTGCTGCTCGAGGTCGCGGAAGGCGGCTTCGCCTTCGCGCTCGAAGTAATCGCGGATCGAGCAGCCGATGCGCTGCTCGATCTCGTGGTCGGTGTCGACGAAGGGAAGATCGAGTCGAAGCCCCAGGCGCCGGCCCACCGCGGACTTTCCGGCGCCGGGCAATCCGACGAGTGCGACGGCCACGCCGTGGCTGCTACGCCCGCGCGTCAGCGCGCGGCGTTGCGGTCGGTAATCATCTTCGGGGTGATAAAGACGAGCATTTCGGTCTTGTTCGCAATGCGAGTGCGTGTGCGGAACAGCGCCCCCAGATAAGGCACTTCACCCAGCACCGGCACGCGCGACTCGTCATTGGATTCGTTGAGCTCGAAGATACCACCGATGACGACCGTGCCGCCGTTTTCGACCAGCACCTCGGTCTGGACGTGCTTGGTGTTGATGGCCGGGCCGGCGGTGGTGTTGATGCCCCGGGCGTCCTTGCTCACATCCAGCGTCAGGATGATGTTGCCTTCGGGCGTGATCTGCGGCGTGACTTCGAGCTTGAGCACCGCCTTGCGGAACGAGATCGAGGTGGCGCCGCTCGAGGTCGCCTGCTGGTAGGGGATTTCCTCGCCCTGCTCGATCAGGGCCTTGGTCTGGTCGGCCGTGATGACACGGGGGCTGGACACCAGCTTGCCCTTGCCGTCGGCTTCGAGCGCCGAGATCTCGAGGTTCAGCATGCGGGAGAAGCTGGAATTGAAGAGCGAGATGGCGAAGGTGCCGGCGGCGACGCCGTTGCCGGTGGGATCCGACGCAGGCATGTTGACGAAGTTCGAGTTGGTCCAGGTGGTGGTGCCCGTACTTCCGCTGCCATTGGTCCCTTGGGTTACGACCGGCATCGCACCAAAGTTGCCGAAGGCCCGATTGCCGTTGGCAGAAGCCACGCGCTCGCCCGCAATACCTCCCCCCAGGCGCGCGCCCAGCGACTTGCCGAATGTGTCGGTCGCTTCAACGATACGGGCCTCGATCAACACCTGCCGCACCGGCACGTCCAGTTTCTGGATCAGTTCGGCCACCTGGTTCAGACGAGAGGGGATGTCCGACACGAACAACTGATTGGTGCGCGCTTCCGCGATCACGCTGCCGCGCGGGCTCAAGATGCGCGTGGCCGTGCCGGCACTACCACCACCCGCTGACGAGCCAGTTCCCGTCAACCCTTGGGCAATGGCTATCGCCTTGGTGTAGTTCAGCTGGAACGACTGCGTCCGTAGGGGTTCGAGGTTCTCGATCGTGGCCTTGGCTTCGAACTCGAGCTTTTCCTTGGCGTTGATCTCGTCCTTCGGCGCGATCCAAAGCACGCTGCCGTTCTTGCGCATGCCGAGGTTCTTGGCCTGCATGATGATGTCGAGCGCCTGGTCCCAGGGCACATCCTTCAGCCGCAGGGTCAGCGCACCGGTCACCGAGTCGGAGGTCACGATGTTGAAGTTCGTGAAATCGGCGATCACCTGCAGCAGCGACCGGATCTCGATGTTCTGGAAGTTGAGCGAGAGCTTCTCGCCCGTGTAGCCCGCGCCCTGCGTCAACTTGGTCGGATCGACCTTGCGCGCGCGGACTTCCACCACGAACTGGTTCTCGCTCTGGTAAGCGCTGTGCTCCCAGTCGCCCTTGGATTCGATCGTCAGGCGCACGCGATCGCCCGCCTGCTGGGCCGTGATCGACTGCACTGGTGTATTGAAGTCGGCCACGTCGAGCCGACGGCGCAGGCCCTCGGGCAGCGTGGACTTGGTGAATTCCGCCACCAGGCTCTTGCCTTGCTGGCGCAGATCCACGCCCACCTGGTTGTTCGCCAAATCGATGATGACGCGGCCGGTGTTGTCGGAGCCCAGACGGAAATCGACATCGCGCAGCGCCAAGGTGTCCCGGTTGCGGTTTTCGGCAAAGGTTGCGGAAACCGGCGCCGCGAGCGCCACGCCCGCCGTGGGTTCGAGCGTTATCAACAGCGACTTGCCCTGGATCTCGGTCTTGTACGCGGTGGCCTGCTTGAGGTTGAGCACCACGCGGCTGCGTTCACCGGCCTGCACCACGTTGACCGAGCGCAGATTGCCCTGGTTCACCTCGATCGCGGAGCGCCCGATGGCGTTCGTGACACCGGGAAAATCAAGCGCGATGCGTGCAGGCGTCTGCACCGCGAAACCATTGGGCACGGCGGCCAAAGGTTGCGCCAGATCAATACGGACCACCTCCGCGCCCGATTGCATCGAACTCGTCACCGACTCGATGGCATTCTGGGCATGGGCCATGGCCAGGGCACCGAATGCCAGCAGCCCGAGCGCGGCGTTTCGCAACCGCTGTGCCATCTTCGATTTTTCTAGGTTCATTTCGCACTCTCTTGCAACTGCAGCGATGCTGCGCGTTCGATCCATTCGCCCGCCGCGTCCTGCACGATCTCACGCAGGGCGACTTCGCTTTCGTTGATCCGGGTGATGCGGCCATAGTTGAGGCCCAGGTATTCGCCGACGCGCACCTTGTAGAGCAGCTTGTCGACCTTCACCAGAGCCACCGGCTGGCCGCTGCGGTTCATGGTGCCGACCATCGCCATCGAATCGAGCGGGAAGGCCTCGAGGGCCTCCTTGCGACGCGCCAGTTCGGGCGCGATCAGGTCGGAATTTCCCGGCTGGTTCGATTCGCGGCGCAATGCCTGCGTGAGCTTCAGCATGTTGAAGGGCTCGAACGCCGAGGCCTCCGTGTAAGCCTGTGGCGTAAACCTTTTCGGCTCCGTGATTGGCGAGATGTTGGGTTTGACCTGAGCGCGTTGCTCCACCATCCAGCGCTGAAGATCTTCCTGGTCGGAATCCCCACAGGCGCTCAATCCCAACGCGGCCATCGCCAGCCACAACAACTTGAACGCCGCTCTCATTTCTTTGCGCCTTTGGGCGCCGCAGCGCGTTTCTGGGCTGCCCGCTCTTCTTCATCGAGATAGCGGTAGGTACGCGCCGTCGCATCCATGGTCAACGCACCGTCCTTGTCCTTCTGCGGCGTCACGCTCAGGTTGTTCAGCGTGACGATGCGCGAGAGACTCGCGACGTCGGCCGCGAAAGCGCCCATGTCGTGATATCGACCGGTCACACGCACCGAGATCGGCAGCTCGGCGTAGTAATCCTTGACGACGATTTGCCCTGGGCGGAACAGCTCGAACTGCAGGCTGCGGCCGAGCCCAGCCTGGTTGATGTCCGACAGCAAGGCATCCATCTCGGCCTTGCTCGGGAGTTGCTTCTCGAGCAGCGTGACGTACTGCTGTACCTGTTCGCGCTGCTTCTTCAGCAGATCGAGGTTGGCCGCCTGGGCGACCTTCTTTTGATAGTCGGTCTTGAGCGTGGCTTCCTTGCCGCGCTCCGATTCGAGTTCGTCGTTCGAATTCGTGAGCCAGACGAACCACAGGGCTACGACCACGAAGACGGACAGGCCCAGGCACAGCGCATAGCGCGGCACGGGCGGCCAGTTCGCGGGGTCGTTGAGGTTCAGTCCACGGAACTGATCGCCGAAGCGGCGCATCGCGGCGCCGACATCGACTTTGGGGGAGGAGCGGTTGCTTGCCATGATCGCCTAGCCCTTGGACTGCGCTGCGGTGGCCAGCGCCTTGTCGGCCGCCGCCTTCTGCGCGTCGGTGGGCCGCTTGAGGCCGATGCGCATGGTGAAGTTCGCCACGCGCCGCTGGTCGCGCTGGCTGGCACTCAAGCTCACGGTCGCGGAGGTGATTTCGACCAACTCCGGCTTCACGAGCCAGGGGCTGTTGTTGCCAAGATTGCGCAACAGCTCCGACACGCGCTCGTTCGACTGCGCCATGCCCTGCAGCGTGACGGTCTGGTTGTCCTGCTTCATGTTCGACAGGTAGACGCCATCGGGCAGCTGACGCACCAGCTCGTTGAGCAGATGCACCGGGAGGTTGCGGTCGCCCTGCAGGTCTTCGACGGCCTGCTGGCGTGCGCGCAGCGCCGCGATTTCCTCCTGCAGGGTCGAGATCTCCTTGATCTCGACCTCGAGCTTCTTGATCTCGCCCTGCAGGAAGCGGTTCTTCGATTGCTGGGCCGAGATCTGGGCCTCGAACCAGAGATAGCCCAGGCAGGCGATCAGGCCGCCGAGCAGCGCAGCGGCGGCCAGGGTGCCGAAGAAGGCCTCGCGCCGGCGCTTGCGCGCGGCCTCGCGGTGAGGGAGCAGATTGATCAGGATCACTGCAGGAACCTCCGCATGGCCAGACCGCAGGAGGTCAGGTAGGAAGGCGCTTCGCGCCGGACCTTCTTCTCGCGAATGTTCGAACCGAGCTCCATGCCGTCGAAGGGATTCACGAGCGAGCAGGCGAAGGAGGTCTGCCGCGTCACCGCATTGCTCAGGCCCGGCAGCGAGGCCGACCCGCCGGCCAGCATCACGTAGTCGACGCGGTTGTGCGGCGTGCTGGTGAAGAAGAACTGCAGGGCACGCGCGATTTCCTGGGCAATGCTTTCGACGAAGGGCTTGAGGACGCCCGCGCCGTAGTCGTCGGGCAGATCGCCGCTGCGCTTCTTGGCCTCGGCCTCTTCGGCCGAGAAGCCGTACTGGCGCACGATCATCTGGGTCAACTGGGCGCCGCCGAAGGCCTGGTCGCGGTCGTACAGCACTTCCTGGTTGCGCAGCACCTGCATGCTGGTGGTGAAGGCGCCGACCTCGAACAGGGCGACGATGGCGTCCAGGCCCTTGCCCGGCAGTTGCTCGATCAGGCGCGCGGTGGCGAGGCGCGAGGCATAGGACTCGACGTCCAGGATCATGGCCTTGAGGCCCGCCGCCTCGGCCAGGCCTTCGCGGTCCTGCACCTTCTCCTTGCGCGACGCGGCGATCAGCACCTCGACGTCGCCCGCCGAGCTCAGGCTCGGCCCCGTCACGCAGAAATCGAGGCTCACTTCGTCCAGCGAGAAAGGAATGTATTGATTTGCTTCCGATTCGACTTGAATTTCGAGCTCCTGCTCGCTCATCCCGCCCGGAAGAATGATCTTCTTGGTGATCACCGCCGACGGCGGCAGCGCCAGCGCGACATTGCGCGTGCGCGTGCCGCTCTTGCGCACCACGCGGCGCACGGCCTCGGCGACTTCGTCGAACTTCTCGACGTTGCCATCGGTGATCCAGCCCCGCTCCAGGGGCTCGATGGCGCAGCGTTCCAGGATCAGCTTGCCGCTGGCTTCACGGCCGAGCTCGACCAGCTTGACGCTGGACGAACTGACATCCAGCCCGAGCAGGGGGGCGTTCTGACGACGAAACAACGTTCCAAGAGCAGCCAAGTTCTGTCCCTCTTCCCCTGCATTTGTAACCAATAGAAAAATATGCGTTCGGTTGCATGCTAGCAGCACGCTCCAAGGCATCCAAGCGAGGGATCGGGGCGGAATGGTCGAACGTTGTCAAAACCTGACGTTAAAGCCTCGTTCTGTAACTTTCGATTTAGGACTGGGCGCCCGAGGAAACATCCGGGCCCGCTCAAGGGGTGGCTTTTTATAATGCGCGGTGACTCTCGGGCCCTCCATGCAAGAAAACACACGGCCAACGCCAAACCCCAAACGCCCAGCCAAGACTCCCCCCACCTCCACCCGACCCGCCTGGCTCAAATGGCTGCTGCGTTTCGTGTTCTGGGGGCTGGGCATCGCCGCGGCCGGCGTGCTGTCGGTGATCTGCGTGGTCGCGGTGGCGCTGGCGGTCGCCTATCCGAACCTGCCCGACATCTCCGAGCTCTCCGACTACCGGCCCAAGCTGCCGCTGCGGGTGTTCTCGGCCGAAGGCATCCTGATCGGTGAATTCGGCGAGGAACGCCGCAACCTGACGCCGATCTCCGCCATCCCCAAGGTGGTGAAGGACGCGGTGCTGGCGGCCGAGGACACCCGCTTCTACGACCACGGCGGCGTCGACTACAAGGGCATGATCCGCGCCGGCCTCGCGAACATGAACCGCGTGAAGAGCCAGGGTGCCTCCACCATCACCATGCAGGTGGCGCGCAACGTCTACCTGAGTTCCGAGAAGACGCTGACGCGCAAGATCTACGAGGTGCTGCTGACCTTCAAGCTCGAGCACCTGCTGAGCAAGGACCAGATCTTCGAGATCTACCTGAACCAGATCTACCTCGGCAACCGCGCCTACGGCTTCGCCGCCGCCTCCGAGGCCTATTTCGGCAAGCCGCTGTCCGAGCTCACGATCGCCCAGGCCGCGATGCTGGCCGGCCTGCCCAAAGCCCCCGGCGCGAACAACCCGGTGAACAATCCGCAGCGCGCGCGCGGCCGGCAGTTCTACGTCATTGACCGCATGCAGGACGCCGGCTTCATCACCGCCGAGCAGGCCGCGGCCGCCAAGAAGGAAGAGCTGCACCTGCGCGATGCCGCCGATCCGAACCGGCTGCATGCCGAGTACGTGGCCGAGACCGTGCGCCAGCTCATGTATGCGCAGTACGGCGACAGCACCTACACGCGCGGCCTCAAGGTCTACACCTCGCTGGTGGCGGCCGATCAGGCGGCCGCCTACAAGGCGCTGCGCAAGGGCATCATGGATTACGAGCGCCGCCAGA
Source organism: Variovorax sp. PDC80 (assembly GCF_900115375.1). NCBI lineage: Bacteria > Pseudomonadati > Pseudomonadota > Betaproteobacteria > Burkholderiales > Comamonadaceae > Variovorax > Variovorax sp. PDC80. The sequence goes on from NZ_FOWG01000013.1 coordinate 180,286, forward strand.
TCTATCGCGGCCCCGAGAAGTTCGTCGAGCTGCCGAACGATGCCAAGGACCTCGACGAAGCCGTCGACGACGCGCTCAGCGACCATCCCGACAACGGCGACGTGATGGCGGCCGTGGTGCTCAAGGCCACGGCCAAGCAGATCGACGCGGTGCGCGGCAACGGCGACGCGGTGCAGATCACGGGCGAAGGCCTCAAGCCCGCGCAATCGGGCCTTTCCGACAAGGCGCCGCCCAACATCAAGATCCGCCGCGGCGCGGTGATCCGCGTGGTCAAGACGCCCAAGAACACCTGGGAGATCACCCAGTTGCCCGAGGTCGAAGGCGCCTTCGTCGCCATGGACCCGCGCGACGGCGCGATCAAGGCACTGGTCGGCGGCTTCGACTTCGGCAAGAACAAGTTCAACCACGTCACGCAGGCCTGGCGCCAGCCGGGCTCGAGCTTCAAGCCCTTCATCTACTCGGCCGCGCTCGAAAAGGGCTTCACGCCCGCCACCGTGATCAACGACGGCCCGCTGTTCTTCGATGCCGGCACCACCGGTGGCCAACCCTGGGAGCCCAAGAACTACGGCGGCGGCTACGACGGTCCGATGTCGATGCGCACCGCGCTGATGAAATCGAAGAACCTGGTCTCGATCCGCATCCTGCAGTCGATCGGCACGCGCTACGCGCAGGACTGGATCACCAACTTCGGCTTCGAGCGCGAGAAGCACCCGGCCTACCTGCCGATGGCGCTCGGCGCGGGCTCGGTCACGCCGATGCAGATGGCGGTGGGCTATTCGGTGTTCGCCAACGGCGGCTACCGCGTCAATCCCTATCTCGTGACGCGCATCACCGACCACAAGGACAAGCTGCTGGTCGACAAGCAGCCGCCGCTGCTCAACGAGGCGCTGCGCGCCATCCCGCAGCGCAACGCCTTCATCATGGACAGCCTGCTGCAGTCGGTGGCGCGCGCCGGCACCGCGGCCAAGGCCCAGGCGATGCTCAAGCGGCCCGACCTCTACGGCAAGACCGGCACCACCAACGATTCGCTCGACGCCTGGTTCGCGGGCTTCCAGCCCACCATGACCGCGATCTCGTGGATCGGCTACGACACGCCGCGCAACCTCGGCGATCGCGAAACCGGCGGCGGCCTGAGCCTGCCGATCTGGATCAACTTCATGGAAACCGCCATCAAGGGCGCGCCGATCACCGACCTCTCGACCGCGCCGCCTTCCGGCGTGGTGAACGTGGGCGGCGAGTGGTACTACGACGACTACGCGCCGGGCCGCGGCGTGGCCAGCCTGGGTGTCGACACGACACCGGCGGCGCCGGCCGAATCGCTGAGCGGCGCGCCGGTGAGCCCGCCGGCACCGCCCGAGGAGCGCAGCCGCATCCTCGACCTGTTCCGCAACTGATGCCGCGTCGGCCGAGCCGCGGGCCTCAGCCCGCGGTGAAGCTCAGCGGTTGCCCCGCCTGCAGCGTCGCCTCGCGCGACAGGTTGCCGAAGAATTCTTCCGCGCTCTTGGTGTCGACCCAGGCCTGGCCGTCGAAGCGGTAGTGGTAGCCACCCGAGCGCGCCGCCAGCCAGATCTCCTGCAGCGGCTTCTGCAGGTTCACGATCAGCTGGCTGCCGTTGGGAAACGAAATCGTGATCATGCCGCCCACGCGCTGGTTGTCGATGTCGGCGTCCGTGGCGTCGTTGAGGCGGTCGCAGCTTTGCTCGATCGCCGCCAGCGCGGCTTCGGCGCGGTCCATGTATTCGGAGTCCGTCATTACAATTTCGTTATGTTGAATGTCCACCAAATTCTAGTGAGCGCCCGCGGCCGCACTGCGCTCATGGTCTGCCTCGCCGCCGCCACCCTCGGCCTGGCCGCCTGCGGACAGCGCGGCGCCCTCTACCTGCCGACCGATCCGGCCGCCTCGCAGCGCGCCACGCTGCCCGATCTGCTGACGCCCAGCATGCCCGGCGGCAACAGCGATGCCACCCCCTCTTCCGGCGCCGGCCAGGCCGCGCCGAAGCCCGCCACCGCCAGCAGCGGAGCCGCCCGATGAGCACCCTTCCCCTGCCCGGCCATCCCCACATCGCGCAGCGCGACGGCGCGCTCCAGGTCGAAGGCGTGTCGCTCGACGCGCTCGCGCGCGAGCACGGCACGCCGCTGTTCGTCTATTCGAAGCAGTGGATGCTCGACGCCCTGGCGGCCTACCAGCGCGGCTTCGAAGGCCGCGATGCGCTGATCTGCTACGCGATGAAGGCCAATTCCTCGCTCGGCGTGCTGCGCGTGTTCGCCGAGGCCGGTTGCGGCTTCGACATCGTCTCGGGCGGCGAACTGGCGCGCGTGCTCGCGGTCGGCGCCGATCCGAAGAAGATCATCTTCTCGGGCGTCGGCAAGACCCGCGCCGAGATGCGGCAGGCGCTCGCGGCCGGCATCGCCTGCTTCAATGTCGAGAGCGAGGCCGAACTCGACGTGCTCAACGAAGTGGCGCTGGCCGAGAAGGCGCGCGCGCCGATCAGCATCCGCATCAATCCCAACGTCGATCCCAAGACGCATCCCTACATCTCCACCGGCCTCAAGGGCAACAAGTTCGGCATCGCGCACGACCGCGCGGTGCAGGCCTACCGCCATGCGGCCAGCCTGCCGGGCCTCGAGGTGGTCGGCATCGACTGCCACATCGGCTCGCAGATCACCGAGGCCTCGCCCTACTTCGATGCCTTCGAGCGCGTGCTCGACTTGGTGGTGGCGATCGAGGCCGCGGGCATTCCCATCCATCACCTGGACTTCGGCGGCGGCCTGGGCATCGACTACAACGGCGAGACGCCGCCGCAGGCCGATGCGCTGTGGCAGCAGCTGCTCGCGCGGCTCGACGCGCGCGGCTTCGGCCAGCGCAAGCTGGTCATCGAGCCGGGCCGCTCGCTGGTCGGCAATGCCGGCGTGTGCCTGACCGAGGTGCTCTACACCAAGCCCGGCGAGGACAAGAACTTCTGCATCGTCGACGCGGCGATGAACGACCTGCCGCGCCCCGCGATGTACCAGGCCTTCCATCGCATCGTGCCGCTGCGCGAGCGCGCTGGCACGGCCACCAGCTACGACGTGGTGGGCCCGGTCTGCGAGAGCGGCGACTGGATCGGCCGCGACCGCGAACTCAACGTGGTGGCCGGCGACCTGCTGGGCGTGCTCTCGGCCGGTGCCTACTGCATGAGCATGGCGAGCAACTACAACACGCGCGCACGCGCGGCCGAGGTGCTCGTGAGCGGCGCGGCGGCCACGCTGATCCGCCGGCGCGAAACCATCGAGGACCAGCTGCAGGCCGAGCTGCAGGCCGCCAAGGGCTGAACGGGGCCGCGGCTAATTCGACGGCCGCGCCCGCGCGCCGGCGCGCGCCGCCGGTACGCCCGCCTTGCGGGCGCTCATCCATCGCCAGAGCCGCCACGCCAGCAGCAGGCCGATGATCGCCGCGTAGACGAACACCTCGGCGAAGTTGTTCTTGCCCGCGCGCATCCAGAAGAAGTGCAGCAGGCCCAGCCCCGCGATCAGGTAGACCAGCTTGTGCAGCAGCTGCCAGCGCTTCGCACCCATGGCCTTGATCGCGCGGTTGAACGAAGTCAGCGCCAGCGGCGTCAGCAGCACGAAGGCCGAGAAGCCGACCAGGATGAACGGCCGCTTCGCGATGTCCTTCGCGATCTCGCCCCAGTCGAGCCCCATGTCGAACCACGCGTAGCACAGCAGGTGCAGCACCACGTAGAAATAGGCGTACAGGCCCAGCATGCGCCGGAAGCGCGCCAGGCCGTTCCACTTCGTCGTCACGCGCAGCGGCGTGACCGCCAGCACGATGCACAGGAAGCGCAAGGTCCAGTCGCCGGTCGCGCGGATCAGGTACTCCTGGGGATTCGGGCCCAACTGGTCGACCACCACGCCGTAGGCCAGCCACGCGAAAGGCAGCAGGCACAGCAGGAAGACGACGGGCTTGGCGGCGGGATGCAGCAGCAGCTTGTTCATGGCGTTCGGGTCGCGCCCCCGCGGGTTGCGGGGGTGCGCGCCCGCCTCAGTAGTTCTTTTTCAGGTCCATGCCCGCATAGAGCTGGCCGACCTGCGCTTCGTAGCCGTTGAACAGCAGCGTCTTGTTGCGCTTGGCGAACAGGCCGCCGCCGTCGCCGATGCGGCGCTCGGTCGCCTGGCTCCAGCGCGGATGGTCGACGTTCGGGTTCACGTTCGAATAGAAGCCGTACTCCTGCGCGGCCGCCTTGTTCCAGGCCGTGCTCGGCTCCTTCTCGACGAAGCGGATCTTCACGATCGACTTGGCCGACTTGAAGCCGTACTTCCATGGCACCACGAGCCGCACGGGCGCGCCGTTCTGGTTCGGCAGCACCTCGCCGTACATGCCGAAGGCCAGCAGCGTGAGCGGATGCATCGCCTCGTCCATGCGCAGGCCCTCGGTGTAGGGCCAGTCGAGCACGCGCGAGCCGACGAAGGGCATGGTCTTGGGATCGGCCAGGGTCACGAACTCGATGAACTTGGCATTGCCCTGCGGCTCGACCTTCTTGATCAGTTCGGCCAGCGAATAGCCGACCCACGGGATCACCATCGACCAGCCCTCGACGCAGCGCAGCCGGTAGATGCGCTCTTCCTGCGCGCTGAGCTTGAGCAGGTCCTCGATCGCGTACTTGCCGGGCTTCTTCACCAACCCCTCGACCTCGACGGTCCAGGGCCGGGTCTTGAGCGTGCCGGCGTTCTTGACCGGATCGCCCTTGTCGGTGCCGAACTCGTAGTAGTTGTTGTAGCTCGTCGCGTCCTTGTAGTCGGTGAGCTTTTCCATCGTCTGTGCACCGGGCACCGCGGACTTCGCGCCCGGCAGCGCTTCCAGCTTGTTCGGCCGCGCCGTCTGGGCCAGCGCCTCGCGCCCCGCGAAGGAGGCCAGCGCGGCACCGGCGGCACCGCCGGCCATCAGCTTGAGCAGGTCGCGCCGGCCTTCGTAGAGGGCGCGCGGCGTGATCTCGCTGGACAGCGGATGGATGAAACCGCTGGAGCTGCGGCGCGACGGACGGGAATGGAACGACATGACGGGCCTTTCGCTGGAATCGTTGTACTCGGAAGGTAGTTCGTGGCGACCCCCGATTCGGTTACGCGCACGCGGGGCGTGCGGTTTCAATTCTTCGCGAAAGGCGGCCGGCGCGCGCCTACAGCGTGCCGTAGCTGTGCAGGCCGCTCAGGAACATGTTGACGCCGAGGAAGGCGAAGGTCGTGACCGCCAGCCCCGCGAGCGCCCACCAGGCCGCCACGGTGCCGCGCAGGCCCTTGACCAGGCGCATGTGCAGCCAGGCCGCGTAGTTGAGCCAGACGATCAGCGCCCAGGTCTCCTTCGGGTCCCAGCTCCAGTAGCCGCCCCAGGCATCGGCGGCCCACAGCGCGCCCAGCACGGTGGCGATGGTGAAGAAGGCGAAGCCGACCGCGATCGACTTGTACATGACGTCGTCGAGCACCTCGTTGGCCGGCAGGCGCGCCGCGATGCGCTTGCGCCCCAGCAGGATGCCGGCCGCGATCAGCGCCGAGATCGCCGCATAGGCCACCCAGTAGCTGCCGCCGGCTTCCTGCACGCGCTGGCGGAACGCCACCGGCACGAAGCACAGCGCCATGCCCAGCAGCCAGATCGGCGTGAGCTTGTACCAGCGGGTCTCGCTCGCCTGTTCCTTCACGAGGTAGGCAAAGGCCACCATGGCCGCGAGCGAGAAGGTGCCATAGCCGATGAAGTTGGCGGGCACGTGCAGCTTCATCCACCAGCTCTGCAGCGCGGGCACCAGCGGCTGGATCTCGTGCGCCTGGCGCACCAGCGTGTACCAGAGCAGGAAGCCGACCGCCGCGCTCACCACCAGCATCACGAAGGCGCCGAGCGCGCGCGTGCGGTAGTGCTCTTCGTAGTAGAGATAGAACGCGGCCGTGAGCCAGCAGAACAGCACGAACACCTCGTAGAGGTTGCTGACCGGGATGTGGCCGATGTCGGGGCCGAGCTGGTGGCTTTCGTACCAGCGCACCATGGTGCCGATCAGCGCCATGGTGATGGCGGCCCAGGCCAGCCGCGAACCGATCGCCTCGAGCGCATCGCCCTGTTTGCCGCCGAAGAAGCCGAGCCAGTAGAACAGCGTGCTCATGAAGAACAGCACGCTCATCCAGAGGATGGCCGACTGGCTCGAGAGGAAGTACTTGAGCCAGAACACGGTGTCGGCGCGCGCCAGGTCGCCCTGGTAGGACGCGATGGCCAGCAGCGAGGCCGCCGCGACCACGATCGCCAGCACCCGCAACGGGCGCCAGAACCAGCCCATGGCGATCACGCAGATCAGCGCGCCCACCAGGATCGGCTTCTCGTAGGAATCCATCGAGCCCGCATGACGCGCGAAGGCGAACAGGCCGCCCGCGAGCACCAGCGCCGCGAACACCCAGTCGAACAGGTTGCGCCGCGAGAGCCAGCTTTCGTTGAGCGTGAGGGTGGTGGTGTTCATGGTGAGGCGGACTCTTCTTTCTTCAGGGCGAGCAGTTTGTGCTTGAGGTGCTCGAACTCCCGATCGCTGTCGATGGTCTTGCGATTGACCGAGAACGCCATCGTCGCGGCGGTCTCGGTGGTTTTGTCTCCGGCGGCGCCGGCGGGTGTCAGCCACACCCAGAGCCGACGCTCGCGCACGTACAGCATGGCAAAAATCCCGACGATCAGCAACAGACAGCCCAGATAGACGACGTTCTTGCCAGGGGCGCGCGCCACCTGGAACACGCTGGCCTGCACCTGGGTGAAGTCGGTCATCATCATCGCGACCGGGGCCGGATAGAAGTGGGCGTCGCTCAGCGCGATCACCGCCTGCGTGAGGAAGGCCCGCGACTTCTCGTCGCCCGGCAGGGCCGCGAGGCCCGCGCCTTCGCGGCTGAGGTTCAGCACCTCGTACAGCACGTCGTTGAGGATGCGCACCAGCACCGCGCCCGCGCGCTCGCGCTCGGCCTCGGGCACGTTGCTCTCCATGAACTCGGCGATCGCCTGCCAGCCGCCCGCGGAGGCAGCGGCATCGGCGCGCGCGGGCTCGCTGCCCGCGAACAGCGCCAGCGCGCGCGTGGCCGACACCCGCAGCTGGTCGGCCATCTCGGGGCGCTGCGGATCGCTGGCCTTGGCGATGTAGCGCTCGATGGCGCGCGCGCGCATCGCCGGGTCCTCGAGCGTGGCGCGCATGCGCACGAAGCCGTCCATCGAGCCCTGCTCGTCGGCCGGCACGCGCAGGTAGCGGAACGGCTCCTCGGGCTTCTCGCGCATGCCCAGCAGGAACACCGGCTGGCCATCGCCGGTGTCGACCGGCACCATGTAGTTCTGGTATTCGCGCGCCTGGCCGGCCGCGTCGCGCAGCTTGTAGCCGATGCTCGGGCCGATGTTGCGCAGCACCTTGGGCTTGTTGGTCTTGTTGGCTGCGCCCAGGCGCGACTCGATGTCGTGGCGCAGGTCGACCTTGCGCACGTCGGCGCCGCTGCCCATGGCGCCGCCGTCGGCGAAGTTCTCGACGTTGATCACGCGCAGCGCGGCGAACTCCAGCGTGAGCTTCTCCTTGCCGTTGGTGATCTCGCTGCTCGGGCCGCCGATCACGCCCTCGACCTCGAAGGGCTTGGCCGCGGCCGCCATCGGCACCGCCTTGAGCTTCACGGTCGAGCCGCCGTCGTCGAAGCTCGACTGGTAGATCTCCACGCCCTTGTAGCTGGCCGGATGGTTGACCTCGATGCGCGCGGGCACCTGCGCGCCGGTCTCGCGGTCGTGCAGCACCACCTCGCTCGCGAACAGCTTGGGCATGCCGGTCGAGTAGTAGTCGACGATGAACTTCTTGAGCTCGATCGAGAACGGCAGCTCCTGCAGCAGCACGCCGTCGGCCTGGTTGAGGATCGCCACGCTGCCCTGCCCGCCCTCGGGCACCAGGATGTTGCCGCGGAAGGTCGGGTTGCTGGCCGACAGCCGGTGCTGCGGCGGCACGTCGGCGATCATGCCGCCGCCGGTGAACACGCTCTTGCCGTTGAACCAGGTCTGCGCGCGCACCACCAGGTCGCCGTCGAGCAGGCCGCCGATGCACACCAGCACGATGGCGCTGTGCGCCGCGATGTAGCCGAGCTTGTGCGCGCCGCCGGCACGCGCGGCGACCATCCAGCCGGCCGGCGTCTTGCCGTCGCCGGTGGCCTCGCGCTGCTGCAGCTTGACCTTCCAGCCGCCGCTCACGAGCAGCTGGCCGATGCGGTTGGCCGCCATGTCGGGCGTTTCGCCGAGCTGCGTCTGCGCGCGCTGGCCGAAGGCCTTGAGGCTCTGGGTGCGGATGTCTTCCTTGAAGGTGCGCAGCTCGACCACGATGCGCGGCGTGTTGCGCACGATGCACAGCGTGGTGCTGATCACCAGGAACAGCAGGATCAGCAGGAACCACCAGGCGCTGTAGATCGAGTCGAGCCGCGCGGCGCGGAACACCTCGGCCCAGAACGGCCCGAACTGGTTGATGTAGTTGTTGATCGGCTCGTGCTGCTTGAGCACCGTGCCGATGATCGAGGCGATGCAGATGATCGTGAGCAGCGCGATCGCGAAGCGCATCGACGACAGCAGTTCCACCGCCGCGCGAACCGCTTGCGGGCCGCGATGGACGCGAAGGCCGTGAGTGGAGACTGACATCGATTGCTAGAGAAGAGAGAAGAAAAGGCGTCCGGAAGAGGCGAAACGCAAAAGGGCGGGCCATCCTTCTGGATCGGCCCGCCCTCTTTTGGGGTTGTTGTCGGCGGTTAGTTCACGCTCGCGCGTGCGGGATCAACGCAGACCGGCGATGTAGTCGGCCACGGCCTTGATTTCGCGGTCGTTGAGCTTGGCGGCCACGCCGGTCATCACGGCGTTGTTGGCGCGCACCGTGGTGCCGTCGCCGCGGAAGGCCGTGAGCTGGGCCGCCGTGTAATCGGCGTGCTGGCCGCCCAGGCGCGGGTACTGCGCGGGCATGCCGGCGCCGTTCGGGCTGTGGCAGCCGGCGCAGGCCGGGACCTGGCGGTCGGCGATGCCGCCGCGGTAGATCCGCTCGCCCAGGGCGATCGTGTCCTTGTCCTTCGAGAAGCCAGGCTTGACCTTCTTCGAACCGACGAACCAGGCGATGTTGCGCATGTCTTCCTCGGACAGCGCCGAAGCCAGCGGCTTCATGATCGCGCTCTTGCGCTTGCCGGACTTGAAGTCCTCGAGCTGCTTGAGGATGTATTCGGGGTGCTGCTGCGCCAGCTTGGGATTGGCCGGGATCGCCGAGTTGCCATCCGCGTTGTGGCAGGAGGCACAGCTCTGGCTGTTGGCCGGGGTGGCATTGAAGATGGTGTCGCCCTTGGCCGGGTCGGGCTTGGCCTTGACCGGTGTGGTCGGTGCGGCTGCCGTCTCCTCGGCAAAAGCACCAGTGCTGACTGCGGTACCAGCGATCCCCACGAGGGCCGCAAGCAGAAAATTGGCAAACAACTTCATATCGGGGGCTCGAATTTATTGGCGCAAAACCCCGCGATTCTACAATGGCGCCCCGTTCCGAAAGCCCATTGATGACCACGCCGTCGCGCAAGAGCACCGCATTTCCTTCCCGCGCGGCCCCCGCCAAAGACCCCGAGACCGCCGAACGCGAACGTGCCGCGCTGGGCTGGCTGCACACCGCGCACTTCCTGACCAGTGCCCCGCAGCTCGAGCACCTGCCGCCCTTCGCCCTGCCCGAGATCGCCTTCGTCGGCCGCTCCAACGCCGGCAAGTCCACCGCCATCAACACGCTCACGCAGCAGACGCGGCTGGCCTTCGCCTCGAAGACGCCGGGCCGCACGCAGCACATCAACCTGTTCGGCATCGGCCGGCAGAAGGTCGACGACGCGGTGCTCGCCGACCTGCCCGGCTACGGCTATGCGGCCGTGCCGCGCGAGGCCAAGCTGCGCTGGCAGCGCGTGATGGGCAACTACCTGATGACGCGCGAGAACCTGCGCGGCGTGGTGCTGATGTGCGATCCGCGCCACGGCCTGACCGAGCTCGACGAGATCCTGCTCGAGGTGATCCGCCCGCGCGTCGAGCAGGGCCTCAAGTTCCTGGTGCTGCTGACCAAGTCCGACAAGCTCACGCGCTCCGAGGGCGCGAAGGTGCTGTCCATCGTGCGACTGCAGGCCGGCGGCGGCGAGGTCAAACTGTTCTCGGCACTGAAGAAACAGGGCGTGGGCGAGGCGGCCGAGCTGCTGTCGCGCTGGGTCCACACGGAGGATGCCTCGGCCCAGCCCGACGAGGACACCGGCGGGCCCGCCGCGGAGCCGCCCGAGGAATCCTGAGCACGACCGGCTGCAGCGGCCGTCCCATCTGCCGAACTCACTATCGAAAAGATAGCAACCAAGAGGAGACAAGACGCATGATCGAGACCTTCCAACGCAGCCTGCCCAATGGCATCACCCTGAGCTGCCGCGCCGCCGGCGAACCCGGCCGCCCGCTGATGGTGTTCCTGCACGGCTTCCCCGAGGCCGCGTTCATCTGGGACGAGCTGCTCGCTTACTTCGCCGATCCCGCGCATGGCGGCTACCGCTGCGTGGCGCCCAATCTGCGCGGCTTCGAGAAGTCGAGCGCGCCCACCGAGGTGGCCGAGTACAAGGCGCAGCTGCTGATCCAGGACATCCAGCAGCTGGTGGCCACCGAGAGCAAGGACGGCACGATGGCCGCGCTGGTCGCGCACGACTGGGGCGGCGCCTTCGGCTGGGGCTACGCCAACGCGTTCCCGCAACAGGTCGGCAAGCTGGTGATCATCAACTCGCCGCATCCCGGCACCTTCACGCGCGAGCTGCGCAACAGCGCGGCGCAGCAGCAGGCCAGCGCCTACATGAACTTCCTCGCGCGGCCCGATGCCGAGGCCCTGCTCGCGGCCGACGACTTCAAGCGCATGTGGCCCTTCTTCCTGCTGATGAAGGCCGGCCCCGACGGCTTCGGCTGGCTCACCGAGGAAGTGAAGCAGCAGTACCGCGAGGTCTGGAGCGCGGGCCTCACGGGTGCCTGCAACCTCTACCGCGTGACGCCGATGAAGCCGCCGCTGCCGGGCCAGACCATCGACGGCATCCCGGTGCTGCCGCGCGAGCGGCTGGTGGTCGACGTGCCGACCTTCGTGTTCTGGGCGCTCGACGACGCCGCGCTGCTGCCGGGCCTGCTCGAAGGGCTCGACGAGTACGTGCCCGATCTCGTGGTCAAGAAGGTGCCGGGTGCCACCCACTGGATCGTGCACGAGCAGCCGCAGCTCGTGGCGGGCGAGATCGAGGCCTTCCTCAATAAATAGGCGGATCGCCTTCGGGGCGCGTCTTGAAGCGGCGGTGCACCCAGTAGTACTGGGCCGGCATCGGGTCGATGTAGCCCTGCAGCCGCGTGTTCATCAACGCGGTGTCGGCCTCGACGTCGTCGGTCGGGAAGTTGCGCCAGGTCTCGAGCACCTCGATCTCGTAGCCCCCGCGCGTGAGCTTCGCGACGATCGGCACCACCTTCGCCTTGCCCAGCCGCGCGAAGCGCGAGAGCGAGGGCACTGTGGCCGCCTGCACGCCGTAGAAGGGCACGAAGATGGTCTGGTCGCGGCCGAAGTCCATGTCGGGCAGCAGGTACAGCAGCCCGCCCTTGCGCAGCCCCGAGAGCACCGGCTTGATGCCGTCGACCCGGTTGAGCGCCGCCACGTCGCCGAAGCGCGTGCGGCCCTCGCGAATCCAGGCATCGACCATCGGGTCGCGCTGGGTCGTGTAGATGGTGGCCGAGGGCCGCGCCGTGTGCATCGTGAGCGCGGTGGCCGCGGCGTCCAGGCCGTAGAAGTGCGGCGCGAACAAAATCATCGGCTCGCTGCCCTCGGCGATCTCGCGGATCTCCGCGGCCGCGCCCACGATCTTCAGCCGGCTCGCCACCACCTTCTCGGGCGCATGCCAGAGCCAGCTGCGGTCGAGCCACGATTGCGTCACGTAGACGAAGCTCTCCTTCGCGATCGCGCGCCGCTCGGCCTCGGACTTCTCGGGGAAGCAGACCGCGAGGTTGGTGTCGACCACGCGCCGGCGCGGCAGCGCGATCGTGTGCAGCACGCGGCCCAGGAAGGCGCCGAAGCCACGCACCAGCGGCAGCGGCAGCGGCGCGATCACGCGCATGAAACCGATGCCCAGACGGGAACCCAGACTCATCGTGCAGCCCCCCCGGCCTCGGCCACCACGGGCGCGTCGCCACGCGGTTGCTTGTAGCGCGCGTAGTCCCACACGTACTGCCCTGGCAGGCTGCGGATCAGCCGGCCGATGGCCTCGTTCATCGCGGCGGCCGCGTCCTCGAGCGAGGCCTTCGGGTCGGTCAGCGCGGTGCCCACGATCGGCTCGAAGCGGATCACGTAGCCCGCGCCGCGCGGCAGCCGTTCGCAGACGCTGAGGAAGCAGGCCGCGCCGGTCTGCTGCGCGAGCCGCGGCAGCAGGCTCATGGTGTAGGCGGGCCGGCCCAGGAACGGCGCCCACACGCCCTGCCCCAACGGCGGCACCTGGTCGGGCAGGATGCCGGTGTAGCCGCCGTTGCGCAGCGTGCGCATCAGGCCGCGCACGCCGGTGATGCTGGTCGGCAGGGTCTGCAGCCCGGGCCGGTCGCGCGAGCCGGCGGCGATCAGCGCGGCCATCCACTTCTTGCGCGCGGGACGGAACAGCGCGGTGATCGGGCCATAGCGTTCATGGAAACGCTCGCCGATCGCCTGGCCGCACATCTCCCAGCTGCCCAGGTGGGGCGCGACCAGGATCACGCCCTTCTTCGCCTGCAGCGCGGCCTCGAAGGCCTCCACGCCCTCCCAGCGCAACACGCGCGGCAGCACCGTCTCGCCATGGGGGCGCAGCCAGAGCCAGGGCAGTTCGGAGGCCATCTTGCCGGCCGCGGCGATGGCCGGGCGGTAGGCATCGGGGCCGAAGCCGGCGCTGTGGGCATTGGCCCGGAAGCGCCTCCGATAGTCGGGCGCCAGGGCCCAGACCAGCCATCCGAGCCCGGCGCCGAACCAATGCATCACGGGCATCGGTACGCGGGCAAGCAATCGGAAGAGAGCGATCATGGACAGGTCGGGAATGGGGTCAAGGACGCGCGCGCACGGTTTGGCGCGGCTCGAATAGAATCGAAATTGTCGCCGAGTTACGGAACAACTTGCAGGGCGACAAGCACGGGCGCCGCATGGCGATTGTGCCCGCCGATGGCTCATCGGCATTCTGCTAAAGCGTTCGCCAGGGCTCCGCAGAGTTGGCAACGCGCCAAACCACTTCAAGGAGCTTTGAACAAATGGCGAACGACTTCCTCTTCACTTCCGAATCCGTCTCCGAAGGCCACCCCGACAAGGTGGCCGACCAGATCTCGGACGCCATCCTGGATGCGATCTTCGAGCAGGACCCGCGCAGCCGCGTGGCCGCCGAGACGCTGACCAACACCGGCCTCGTGGTGCTCGCCGGCGAAATCACGACCAACGCGCACGTCGACTACATCCAGGTCGCGCGCGACACCATCAAGCGCATCGGCTACGACAACACCGACTACGGTATCGACTACAAGGGCTGCGCGGTCATGGTCTGCTACGACAAGCAGTCCAACGACATCGCCCAGGGCGTGGACCATGCGAGCGACGACCACCTGAACACCGGCGCCGGCGACCAGGGCCTGATGTTCGGCTACGCCTGCGACGAGACGCCCGAGCTGATGCCCGCGCCGATCTACTACGCGCACCGCCTGGTCGAGCGCCAGGCCCAGCTGCGCAAGGATGGCCGCCTGCCCTTCCTGCGTCCCGACGCCAAGAGCCAGGTGACGATGCGCTACGTCGACGGCAAGCCGCACAGCATCGACACCGTGGTGCTCTCGACCCAGCACAGCCCCGACCAGAGCGAGACGCCGACCAAGATGAAGGCCTCGTTCAACGAAGCCATCATCGAGGAGATCATCAAGCCCGTGCTGCCCAAGGAATGGCTGCAGAACACGCGCTACCTGATCAACCCGACCGGCCGCTTCGTCATCGGCGGCCCGCAGGGCGACTGCGGCCTCACCGGCCGCAAGATCATCGTCGACACCTATGGCGGCGCCTGCCCGCACGGCGGCGGCGCGTTCTCGGGCAAGGACCCCTCGAAGGTCGACCGCTCGGCCGCCTATGCCGCGCGCTACGTGGCCAAGAACATCGTGGCCGCCGGCCTGGCGCGCCAGTGCCAGATCCAGGTGGCCTACGCCATCGGCGTGGCCCAGCCGATGAACATCACGGTCTACACCGAAGGCACCGGCGTGATCCCCGACGAGAAGATCGCCGAGCTCGTGCGCGAGCACTTCGACCTGCGTCCGAAGGGCATCATCCAGATGCTCGACCTGCTGCGCCCGATCTACCAGAAGACCGCCGCCTACGGCCACTTCGGCCGCGAGGAGCCCGAGTTCACCTGGGAAGCGACCACGCAGGCCGCGGCCCTGCGCGCTGCCGCCGGCCTCTAAGGCCTACCCCGGGCCTACCCCGCGTTCTCCGCCGGCCCCGCCGGCGGAAAACGCACCGTGACCAGCAGCCCGCTCGCCTCGCGCGGGTTGGCCGCCAGGTCCACGTCGGCATCGAAGGCCCGCGCGATCTCGCGCACGATGGCCAGCCCCAGCCCCGTTCCCTCGCTGTCCTGCGCCACCCGGTAGAAGCGCTCGAACACGCGCTCGCGCGCCTCGGCGGGAATGCCCGGGCCGTTGTCCTCCACGCTCAGCACGACCGCGTCCGCGGCCTCGTCTACGCCCAGCGTCACCCGGCCGCCCTCCTGCGTGTAGCGCAGTGCGTTGTCGAGCAGGTTGCTGACCAGCGCATCGAGCAGCGCCGGCTGCGCCCGCACGAAGGCCGTGCCGGACGCCTCCAGCCCCAGGTCGATGCGACGCCGGTCCGCCAGCGCCGCGAGCTGCTCCACGCAACGCAGCGCCACCGCCGCGAGGTCGACCCGCTCGAGCCGCGTGTGCGCATCGCCATGCTCGGCCTGCGCGAGCAGCAGCAGCTTGTTGGTGACGTCGACCAGCCGCCGGTTGCTGGTCTGCATCGCGAGCCACATCGCATCCATGTCGGCCCGGCGCGTGTCCCATTCGCCGCGGTGCTGGCGCGTGTAGCGCGCGTACTCGATCTGCGAGGCCTGCATCGCCAGCGGCGTGCGCAGCTGGTGCGCCGCATCGGCGATGAAGCGCCGCTGCGCCTCCGAGTGCGCGCGCAGCTGCGCGACGAAGCGGTTGATGGTGTCGGCCACCGGCCGCAGCTCGGAGTGCAGCGCGCCGGGATCCACCACCAGGTCCAGATGCAGCGGATCGCGCTGCGCGAGCTGCTGGCTCAGCCGCACGATGGGCCGCAGCTCCAGCGTCAGCGCCGCCACGGCGAGCGCGATGGCCAGCGCCAGCGCGATCAGCAGGTACTCCATCGACGGCCACCACAGCGTGCGCAGCATGTGGTCGCGGCTGCGCTCGGTCTTGCCGACGGCGATGGTGATGTCGCGCGCGCCGCCGACCTCGTACATCGAGCGCGTGGTGACGACCGCGCGCAGCGGCAGGCCCGCGAATTCCGTGTCGTACCACTGGGCGCGATCGACGCCCTCGGGCTTGCGCCGCGCGGGCAGCGGGAAGTCAGCCGAGCCGGCCAGCACCTCGCCGTTGGCGCCCGTCACGCTGAGGAACACGCGGTCGTGCTCGGGCGAGACGAACAGGCTCAGCGCCGACGGCGGCACGCTGGCCTGCACGTCGTCGTCCTCCCAGATCAGCCGGTCCGACAGCACCTTGGCCGAGGACAGCAGGTCGTGGTCCTGCACGTAGTCGGCCACGCCGGCGGCGTTGCGCCAGTTGAGCCAGCCGCACAGCGCGACGAACAGCGACAGCGGCAGCAGCAGCCACAGCGCGAGGCGCAGGCGCAGGCTGGAGCGCTTCTTCATTCTTCCTGGCGCGTGCGCAGCAGGTAGCCCACGCCGCGCAGCGTGATGATGGTCGCCTGGCTGGCCTCGAGCTTCTTGCGCAGGCGATGGATGTAGATGTCCACCGCGTCCGCGCTGGGCTCGTCGTCGAGGCCGAAGATGGCGTCGATCAGCGCCTGCTTCGACACCGTGCTGCCGGCCTTGAGCATCAGCGTTTCGAGCAGCGTGCGCTCGCGCGGCGGCAGCGCGAGTTCCTCGCCGGCCAGCGCGAACTGGCGCGTGCGCAGGTCGTAGCGCAGGTCGCCGCAGGCGATGTCGTTGGCCTTGCCCGGCATCTGCCGGCGCACCAGCACCTTGATGCGCGCCACCAGCTCGCGAATCTCGAAGGGCTTCACCAGGTAGTCGTCGGCGCCGATCTCCAGGCACAGCACCTTCTGGTCGAGCGAGGCCGTGGCCGTGAGGATGATCACCGGCACCGTGTCGCCGCGCTCGCGCAGCCGGCGCAGCACGGCCTTGCCCGGCAAGCCCGGGATGTTGAGGTCGAGCAGCACCACGTCGTAGCCGGCCTGGGCCAGTTGCAGGTCCGCGGCCTCGCCGTTGGCGACGTGGTCGACCACGAAGTCCTGTTCGCGCAGCAGGCTGGAAAGCCAGTGCGCGAGTTGCGGGTTGTCTTCGATCAGCAGCAGCTTCATGCGGTCGGCGGGAGTGGCCGTGGATTCTAGGAAGGGTGGCGGCCAGGGCACGGGCCTAGGGATAACCATGAGGAATCGCACGCGGCGCTGAAAGCTGGCCGAAGGATGGCGATTCCTAGACTGGCCCGACCGAACAACCTCGACCGGAGACACCCGACCCCATGTCCGCCACCCGCCGCACCCTGCTCGCCGCCGCCCTCTGCGCCGCCTTCGCCACGCCTTTCGCCCAGGCCGCCGACGCCCCCATCACCATCATGGTGGGCGGCATCAACAAGATCATCTACCTGCCGGCCAAGCTCACCGAGGCGCTGGGCTACTTCAAGGACGAGGGCCTGAACGTCGAGCTGCAGTCGCAGCCCGCGGGCGTCGACGCCGAGAACCAGCTGATCGCCGGCGCCGTGCAGGGCGTGGTCGGCTTCTACGACCACACCATCGACCTGCAGAGCAAGGGCAAGGAGATCCAGGCGATCGCCGTCTTCTGCAAGGTGCCGGGCGAGGTCGAGCTGGTCAGCACCAAGGCCGCCGCGGCCGGCTTCAAGAGCATGGCCGACGCCAAGGGCGGCAAGACCCTGGGCGTGACCGGGCTGGGCTCGTCGACCGACTTCCTCACGCGCTACCTCGCCGACCGCGCGGGCGTGGCCTCGAAGGACTACTCGCTGCTGCCCGTGGGCGCGGGCAACACCTTCATCGCCGCGATGAAGCAGGACCGCATCCAGGCCGGCATGACGACCGAGCCCACGGTGTCGCAGATGGTCAAGAGCGGCGATGCGCAGGTGCTGGTCGACCTGCGCACCGAGGCCGACACGGTGAAGGCGCTCGGCGGCCTCTATCCGGCCGCCAGCCTCTACGTGCAGAACACCTGGGCCGAGTCGCACAAGGCCGAGGCCGGCAAGCTGGCGCGTGCCTTCGCGCGCACCATGCAATACATCCAGTCGCACAGCGCCGAGGAGATCGCCGAGAAGGTGCCGCGCGACTACTACGGCAACGACAAGGCACTCTACGTGCAGGCGCTCAGGGCCTCGCTGCCGATGTTCACGGCCGACGCGAAGATGCCCGCGGGCGGCCCCGAGACCGTGCTCAAGGTGCTGGCCACCTACAAGCCGCTCGTGAAGAGCAAGAACATCGACCTGTCGAAGACCTACAGCAACGCCTACCTCGCGGCGGCGAAATGACCATGCGCCACGGCTCTCCCTCCTCCAGCGGTGGCAACGTAGCGGCCACCTCCGCGATCGACTTCGACGACGTGTCGCTGCGCTTCATCTCGCAGGACGGCAACGCCACGGTCGCGCTGCGCAACTTCAGCATGTCGGTGGCGCGCGGCGAGTTCGTCGCCATCGTCGGGCCCACGGGCTGCGGCAAGTCGACCACGCTCAACATGATCACCGGGCTGCTCAAGCCCACCGTCGGCAACGTGCGCGTGATGGGCCAGCCGGTGACAGGCGTCGATCCGCGCATCGGTTTCGTGTTCCAGGCCGACGCGGTGTTCCCGTGGCGCAGCGTGGAGGACAACGTGGCGGCCGGCCCGCTTTTCCGCGGCAAGCCGAAGAAGGAAGCGATGGAACTGGCGCAGCAGTGGATCCACCGCGTGGGCCTGGCCAAGTTCGGCAAGCACTACCCGCACCAGCTCTCGGGCGGCATGCGCAAGCGCGTGGCGCTGGCCCAGACCTTCATCAACGACCCCGAGATCCTGCTGATGGACGAGCCCTTCTCCGCGCTCGACATGCAGACCCGCACGCTGATGCAGGACGAGCTGCTGCAGCTGTGGTCGAACAACGGCGGCAGCGTGGTCTTCGTGACGCACGACCTCGAGGAGGCGATCGCGCTGGCCGACCGCGTGTTCGTGCTCTCGGCGCGGCCCGCCACGCTCAAGCGCGTCTACGAGATCGACCTGCCGCGACCGCGCGTGATGGCGCAGGTGCGCTACGACGCGCAGTTCATCGAACTGTCCAAGCACATCTGGGACGACCTGCGCGAAGAGGTCGTCATCCAATGAACAACGCTGTCACACCCTCCCACGCCGCCATGAGCTCCTCCACCCACACGCCTGCCGCCGCGCAACTTCCCTCGGCCCTCAGCGACGCCGCGCTCGCGCGCGAATCCGAGATCGCGCAGGCGGCCATCCGCGGCCGGCGCCGCATGATCATCGCGCTGCGGCTGGTCGTGCTGGTGGTCGCGCTCGGCGGCTGGGAGATCGCGGCGCGCCTGAAGTGGATCGATCCGTTCTTCTATTCGATGCCCACCATGATCTACGACCAGCTCGTGGAATGGATGCGCGACGGCACGGCCCAGGGGTCGCTGTGGATGCAGGTCGCGGTGACGCTCGAGGAAACGGTGATCGGCTTCCTGATCGGCTCCATCGCCGGCGTGATCTGCGGCATCGTGCTCGGGCGCAACAAGCTGCTGTCGGACGTGTTCAGCCTCTACATCCAGATCGCCAACTCGATCCCGCGCGTGGTGCTCGGCTCGATCTTCGTGATCGCGCTCGGCCTGGGCATGGCCTCGAAGGTGGCGCTCGCGGTGGTGATGGTGTTCTTCGTGGTCTTCGGCAATGCCTTCCAGGGCGTGCGCGAAGCCGACAAGTACATGATCGCGAACGCGCAGATCCTCGGCGCCTCGCCGCGCCAGCTCACGATGGCGGTGGTGATTCCCTCGGCGATGTCGTGGATCCTCGCGAGCCTGCATGTGAGCTTCGGCTTCGCGCTGGTCGGCGCGGTGGTCGGCGAGTTCCTTGGCGCCAAGGAAGGCATCGGCCTGCTGATCTCGACCGCGCAGGGCGCTTTCAATGCCAGCGGCGTGTTCGCGGCGATGATCGTGCTCGCGGTGGTCGCGCTGGCGGCCGACTTCCTGCTGAGCTCGCTCGAGAAGCGGCTGCTGAAGTGGCGGCCCGCGGCCTTCTGAGGCGCTTGGCCATCCATCGCGACGGCGGGCAGTGCCCGCCGTTTTTCATGGCGACCCGCAGGCTCAGAAGCGGTACGAACCGCTCATGCCCACCGTCCAGTTGCGCCCCGGCGCGGGCTCGAAATAGCGCGCATTGCCTTCGTTGACGATGACCGAGCCGGCATAGCGCCGGTCAAACAGGTTGTCCACGCGCGCGAAGGCGTTGAACTCCCAGCGTTCCCATTTCTTGAGGTAACCGGCATAGGCCGCCGCGACCGCGTAGCCGGGCGCGCTCGCGCTGTTGAGGTCGTTGGCCTGGATGCGGCCCAGCGCGCGCATCTCCAAGCCCGCGCGCCAGCCCTCGGGCGGCACCCAGCCCAAGGAGGCGAACAGCGACTGCCGCGCGATGCCCGGAATGCGGTTGCCCGCGGCCACCGTGTTGGCGGCCGCGCACGGCGAGGGCGAACAGAAGGCATCGCGGTAGGTGGCATCGAGCCAGGTGTAGGCGAGCTGGGTGCGCCAGTGGTTCTCGGTCTCGTGCTGCCAGGCCAGCTCGAAGCCGTTGCGCCGCGTGCGGCCCGCGTTCTGGAAGGTGGCGCGGCCGCCGAGGTTGGTGTCGGTCACGATCTCGTCGCGCGTGCGGGTGCGAAACAGCGCCGCGGTCAGCAGCCCGCCGCCGAGCCGCGCCTTGGCACCGAGCTCGAGACTGTCGTTGACCGAGGGCCGCAGCGCGAAGTTGAGCCCGCTCGCGCCGCCCGCGCGGTACGACAGCTCGTTGAGCGTCGGCGTCTCGAAGCCGCGGCCGATGGAGCCGTAGAGCGCGATGTCGCGCGTGGCCTGGAAGCGCAGCGAGGCCACGGGCAGGGTCTTGGCATAGCGCGCGCTGCCGCTGTCGTCGCGGTTGCTGCCGACGATGTAGCGGTCGCCCGAATCGAAGTGCACGCTGCTGCGCCGCAGGCCGGCCTCGAGCGTCCAGCGCTCGGCGAAGCGCCAGCTGGCCTGCGCATAGGGATCGAGGTTCCAGACCTCGTTGCGCTCGTAGCGCCGCAGCCGGCCCTGCACGCCGAGGATCTGGGCCGCGCCGCTGCCGAGGTAGTTCTCGTAGCCGCGGCGCCATTCGCGCAGGCTGTCGTAGCCCAGGCCCGCCACCAGTTCGAACGGGCGCTCGGCCAGGGTGAAGGCACCGGTCCAGCGCAGGTCGAGGCCGCCGTACTGGCGCGTGAGGTCGATCACGCCGCCCGCATGCAGCGGGTTCTGCTGCGCCGAGGGCGGGATCGACTGGTACTGCGTGGTCTTTCGCTCGCCGCCGTAGACCATCAGGCGCAGCTGCTGCGTCTGGCTCAGGCGGCGTTCGTAGAGCAGCCCGGCCTGGGTCTGCTCGACGGTCTTGCGGGTGTCGTACTGCACGGCCAGCGGCGCGAGCCGTGGCGCCAGCGCGTACTGGTCGGCCGTGAGGCCCAGCGGGTCCTGCGCATCGATGCGCACGCTGTTGACGACCAGCGTGAGCCGGTCGCCGTTGTCGAGCGCGATGCCGAGCTTGCCGTTGGCGATGTCGCGCCGCGCGGCGCTGTGCTCGCGCCAGCCGTCGGTCTGGAAGCGGCTGGCGCCGAGCAGGTAGTCGATGGCGCCCTGCGAGCCGCTGGCCTGCAGCGACTGGCGCCAGGTGCCGTTGCTGCCGCCCGCCGCCGAGTAGGCCAGCTTCGGCCGGCCCTCGCCCGAGGCGGTGAAGGCCTGCAGCACGCCGCCCGAGGAGTTGCCATAGAGCGCCGAGAACGGACCGCGCAGGATCTCGACGCGGTCGAGCGAGCCGATGTCGATGTTCGAGGTCTGGCCCTGGCCGTCGGGCAGGGTGGCGGGAATGCCGTCGACATAGAGCCGCACGCCGCGCACGCCGAAGGTCGAGCGCGCGCCGAAGCCGCGGATCGACAGCTGCAGGTCCTGCGCGTAGTTGAGCCGGTTCTGCACCTGCAGCCCGGGCACCGCGCCCAGGCTCTCGGACAGGTTCACGCCGAGGCGGCCGTCGCGCATGGACTCGCCGTCGACGCGATCGACCGAGCCCGGCACGTTGAAGGGCGCGACCTCGCCGCGCGGCGTGGAGACGGTGATCTCGCGCAGCGAGGCGCCCGCGAACGGCGACGGGGTTTCGGTCGCAGACTGCGCGCGCGAGGCCGTGGAGAGATCGAGCAGGAGACAGGCGACGGCAGCGGCGGCAACGGGTTTCATGCCGCCGATTCTGCGGTGCCGCGCGGCGGCCGGGCCTCGGGGTTTCTCACCGTGGCGCGCGCCGTGCACACGCCGATGCGATGCGTTACTCGCTGGCCGGACGCGGACGGCGCCAGCCATACCACGCACCCACCGCCACCGGAATGCCGAGCGTGATCCAGGCCAGCACGTCGCCCAGGCCGCCGTCGCTGAACAGCGCCGAGATCAGGCCGAAGGCCGTGAGCAGGCCGAGGGCGATCGGCCAGCCCCAAAGGCGCCAGAAGCCGTGGTGCTGCGGATGCTTTGCGGTCATGGGCTCAGGCTTTCAATGCGGGCGCGGGATCGGCCTGCGGTGCGCCGCCCTCCTCGCGCTGCGGACGTTCGGCGGCCGCCTTTGCAGCCGCCGCGGGCACGGTGTTGCCGCGCTTGAGCCACAGGTACAGGCCGCTGCCCAGCACGATGATGGTCGCAATGTCGAGCAGCGCCCAGAGGATCTGCATCGGCATGCCGCCGTAGTCGCCGAAGTGCAGCGGCTGCGACACCAGCAGCGCCGTGAGGTACCAGGGCAGCTTCGGCGCCGCCGTGACCTGCGCGGTCTTCGCATCGACCAGCACCGGCTGCAGCAGCTTCGAGGTGAAGGGCTCCTTGCCCTGCAGGAAGAAGGTGGTGTGGTGCGGGCTCGAGAACGAGGTGCCCGGGAAGGCGATGAACGACAGCCGGTTGCCCGGCGCCTGCTGCATCGCCGCCTCGTAGGAGCGCTGCACCGAGCCGCGCTCGCTCACGGCGACCACGGGCTCGTTCTTGTAGGGCGCCAGCAGCGTGGTGAGCTGGTCGTACTGCCAGTACTTGATCACCAGGTCGGCCCAGGTGTTGATCATGCCGGTGGCGCCGACCACGAACAGCCACACCAGCGTGACGATGCCCAGCAGGTTGTGCAGGTCGAGCCACTTGAGGCGCGGCCGCTTCTCGCGGCGCACCGTGCCGAAGTCGAGCTTGCGCATGAACGGCGAATACAGCACCACGCCCGAGACGATCGCCACCAGCAGCAGGAAGCCCATGAAGCCGAGGAACAGCTTGCCCGGCAGGCCCGCGAACAGGTCGACGTGCAGCTTGAACATCACGTACATGAAGCCCTCGTCGAACTTCGGCTGCGCGAGGATGACGCCGGTGCGCGCATCGACCGCGACCGACTTGAAGTCGTCGGTGGGCGCGGGCGTGGGCGTGAGCGTGACGAACCACAGGCCGTCGTCGTCCTCGGGCTGCGAGGCGAACTGCACCACGCGGTCGGGGTGCTGCGCGCGCGCCACCTCGAGCACGCGGTCGAGGCTCACGCGCGGCGTGCCCGCGGGCATCTTCGGCGCTTCGACCTCGGTGCCCAGCAGGTGGCCGATCTCGTGGTGGAAGATCAGCGGCAATCCCGTCAGGCACAGCAGCAGCATGAAGACCGTGCACACGAGGCTGCTCCACTTGTGCACCCAGGCCCAGGTCTTGATCTTTCGGCTGTTCATCGACATGGCGGAATTGTCCCCGAGGCTCGGTGTGGCGGCGGCTCGAAAAACCTCAGAACTTGTAGGTCGCGGTGGCGACCACGTTGCGGCGCGTGCCGTACCAGCAGTCGCCGCGGGCCAGACAGGTGCTGAAGTAGATCTTGTCGGTCACGTTGTTGATGTTGAGCGCATAGCGCCACTTGTCCGACTCGTAGGCCAGCATCAGGTCGAGCAGCGCGACCGACGGCACGCGCGGGCCCGCGCCCGTGCTTTCGATGTCGCGGAAGCCGCTCATGTAGCGCACGCCGGCGCCGGCCGAGAAGCCCGTGATGCCGCCGACGGCGAAGCGGTACTTGCCCCAGACCGAGAACTGGTTGCGCGGCGTGTCGGTGAGCTTGGGATCGACCTCGATGTAGGTGTAGTTGGCGATCAGGTCGAGGTCGCGCGCGAGCGTGGTCTTGAGCTCGAGCTCGAGGCCCTTGTTCTTGCTCGAATCGACCTGGCGGCCGTAGTTCGGGTTGGTGCTGTCGAAGACGGTGCGGTTCTTTTCCTTGAGCGAGAAGACCGAGGCCGTGAAGCTGGTCGGCGAACCCGCGGGCTGGTACTTGACGCCGGCCTCGACCTGCTCGCCGCGCAGCGGCTTGAACAGCCGGCCGTTGACATCCGTGCCGGCCTGCGGCGTGAACGACTCGGTGTAGCTCAGGTAGGGTGCCCAGCCCGAGGGCAGCGTGTACATCACGCCGAGCCGGCGCGAGGTGGCGGTGGTGGTCTCCGAGGCACTGCCTTCGGTGCCGGCCGTGCTGCGGTCGTAGCGCAGGCCCGCGACGAAGATCCAGTTGTCGAGCTTCATCTGGTCCTGCAGGTACACGCCGGCATTGCGCTGCGTGGTGCGGGGCTTCCAGCTCAGGTCGGTCACGGGCACGTAGCCCAGGCCATAGACCGGGGTGTAGGCGTCGATGGCGCTGTAGGCCGAGCCTTCGTACTTGTCCTGGCGCTGGCGCGAGTACTCGGCGCCCACCAGCAGCGTGTGGCGCAGGGCGCCGGTGTCGAAGTGGCCCTCGACATGGTTGTCGATGCCCGTCATGCGGGTCCAGGTCAGCGACTTGTCGTTGATGCGACCGATCACGCGCTGGCCGATCGGGTCCATGCCCCAGCCGCCGGGGATGGAGAAGAAGTCCGCATAGTGGTAGTGCGAGTCGTTGTAGGTGCGCGACATCCGGAAGTTTTGCCGGAAGGACCAGTTGTCGTTGAACTGGTGCTCGAACAGCCAGCCGAAGGTCTTGCGCTCGGTGTCGTAGCCGTCGCCGGGCTCGCCGATGAAGCGGCTCACGGGCAGCTTGCCGTTGACGTTCGGCAGGATCGTGCCCTGCCACGGCAGGAACTGCGAGGTGCTGCCGGTCTTGTCCTTCTGGTAGAGGCCCTGCAGGGTCAGCGAGGTGGCGGCGCTCGGGCGCCAGGTCAGCGAGGGCATGACCAGCGTGCGGTCGTCGGGCACGTAGTCGACTTGCGTGTCGGCCTTGCGCTGCAGCGCCACCAGGCGGTACGACCAGTCGCCGTCGGCCGTCAGCGGGCCGGTCAGGTCGGCCTGGATCTGCTTGCGGCCCCAGGAGCCGAACTGCACGCCCACTTCGCGCGCGGCCTGCGTCTGCGGCCGCTTGCTGACCATGTTGATCACGCCGCCCGCCGTGCCGGCGCCGAACAGCATGCCCGACGGGCCGCGCAGCACCTCGAGGCGCTCGAGCGTGTAGGGGTCGGGCCGCGCGGTCGCGGTGTACCAGCCCGCAGAGAAGAGCTGCAGCCCGTCGAGGTAGACCGAGGCATCGCTGCCGCGCACCAGGAAGCTGTCGGAGCGCGAGTCCAGGCCGTAGGCATCGGAGCGTACGCCGGCTGCGTAAGTGAGCGCATCCTGCAGGTTGGTGGCGCCCTGGTCCAGGATCTGGTCGCGGGTCACGACCGTCACCGACTGCGGCGTTTCAGCCAATGGCGTGTCGGTCTTGGTGGCGGTCGCCGCATTCCTCGCGCGGTAGCCGTTCACCGGCGTGGTCGCCGTTTCGGCCGGGGCCTCGACCCGGATTTCGGGCAGTGCCGTCGTGGCGGCCGTTTGCGCCAGCACCTGCTGGTTCGCGTAGATCGCCAGACACCCCATCAGCGCCAAGGCATTGCGCTGCGTCAACAAGACCGCCATTCCGACTCCACTCCTCTAGATATTAAGAACCATTCTCATTCTAAAACGGAATAATTCACATTTCCGCCAAATCCGGGTGGGTCCAAGGGGTGCCGCCTGATCTTGCGACTCGTGGTTTCGGCGCAACACAGCTAGCATCGGCGCGCGCCAGGCGCGGGATAGTCCCGTCAAGCTTCGTCCGCCGCCCCTGCAACATTCGCGCGTCCGCCGTCATGCACACCACCCTCGCCTCCCGGTTCCTCGCCCTGCGCGGCGCCGCGGCATGGCTGCTCGCGCTGGCGACCGCCTTCGTGCTCGCGGGCTGTGCCGGCCTGCCGCCGCGGGCCGCCGACACGCCGGTGCTCGCCATCCCGGCCTCCAATGCCACCCTGCTCGGCCGCGCCGCGGCCCATCTCGATGCGCCGCGCGACGGGCTGTCGAGCGTGCGGCCGCTGATCGAGGCCTCGTTCGCGCTCGATGCGCGGCTCGAGCTGATCCGCCGCGCCCAGAGCTCGCTCGACGTGCAGACCTACCAGCTCGGCAACGACAAGACCGGCCGCCTGCTGCTGCGCGAACTGCGCGATGCCGCGCGCCGCGGCGTGCGCGTGCGGCTCCTGCTCGACGACTTCTATACCTCCGGCATGGACCCGCTGCTGCTCGGCCTGGCGACCGAGTCGAACGCCTCGGTGCGGCTGTTCAACCCCTTCGTGAATGCGCGCGACCACTCGGCCACGCGCTGGATGGAGTTCCTCGGCGACTTCCGGCGGCTCAACCACCGCATGCACAACAAGCTGTTCGTGGCCGATGGCGCCATCGCCATCGCGGGCGGGCGCAACCTCGCCGACGAATACTTCCTGCGCAGCGAAGTCGCCAACTTCATCGACTTCGAACTGCTGATGGCCGGCCCGGTGGTGGCCGAATCGGCCGCGGTCTTCGACACCTACTGGAACAGCGACGTCGTCTATCCGATCGAGACCGTGGCCATCAACCACCGCACGCCGGCCGTGTTGAAGGCCGATTTCGAAACCGCCACCTCGTTGCGCTTCGCGCCCTGGCCCGATCCACCGGGCGACGGCGATGTGCTCGGCGACCCGCCGCTGGGCCTGCAGCTGCTGAACATTCCCACCCTGCAATGGATGCGCGCCGACGCACACGCCAGCGCCGACAGCCCCAACAAAGCGCTCGGCGTGATGCGCCATCCCACCGAATCGGTGGCGCAGCGCTTCCACGAACTGGCCGCCACCGCGCGCTCGAGCGTGCTCGTGATCTCGCCCTACTTCATCCCGGGCGACGAAGGCATGGCACGCATCCGCGAAGGCCGCCGGCGCGGCGTGCAGGTCAGCGTGATCACCAACTCGCTGGCCGACAGCGACGAGCCGCTGGTCAACATCAACTACAACCGCTACCGCGTCGACATGCTCAAGCTCGGCGTGGAGCTCTACGAAGTCAGCACCCAGCAGCTCAAGCGCAGCGGCCAGTTCCGCGACCTGCTGAAGAAGGCGCGCGGCCGGCTGCATGCCAAGCTCGCGCTGATCGACCGCGAATGGGTGATGCTGGGCTCCATGAACCTCGACCCGCGCTCGGCCCTGCTCAACACCGAGTTCGGCGTGCGCGTGCGCAGCTTCGACCTGACCCAGGCCCTGCTCTATGCCTACCAGCTCGACGACATCGAGGGCGTCTACCGCGTCGTGCTCAAGCCCGATGGCGAGAACGTGCAGTGGATCGGCACGGGGGACGTCAACAACGAGGTGCTCGACAGCGAGCCGGATTCGAGCATGCTGACGCGGTTTCAGCTGCTGCTGTTCTCGTGGTTCGTGCCGACGGATCAGCTGTGAAGTTGCCGCGCGAGCCGGCCGCCCCTGCTTACTTGTAGGCCAGCGTCAACGTGACCATGCCGTCGGCCTGACCGGGGACGATGTCCTTGGCCGTCTGGTAGTAGCGCGCCTTGAACGGCATGTCGATCGTGCCAGCCGCGGAATTGCCGATCGCGACGGGCTGGCCGAATTTCACCGGCGTGTTGGTCTTGCCGTCGAGTATCTGTATACCCACGCCGACGGCGACCTTGTCGGCATCGGAAGAGAGCTGGAGCACGCCAGGCTTTTCCGACGGATCCGCCGTCCCTTCGAGGATCAGAGACACGGTATTGCCCTGCTGATGCTCCGACACATCGCAAGCCACGCCGATATTGAAAGTTTTTTCCGCCGCCGTGCTGCCCACGCCCGAGAAGCGATTCATTCGCACATCCCCCAGCGAGACCGTCTGGTTCTGCGTCGCCGTGGTGATCTGGCAGGTGGGCGCGAGGATCCTCACGGTGCCGATGTTCGCGGTGAACCACTGCTGCGTAGAGTCCCCCCTTGTATGAAAACGAGCATATTCGCCGGCAGCAATTAACCCGTTTCCGACGACTGGCGCCGTCTTGACCAAATCGATGATCACTCCTGTCCATCCGATATAAACGGATGACGTAGTGGTCGGCCAATTTCCGGTGTAGGTGTCATTGAGATCGATATTGCTTCCCGCTATCTTCACTCTGTAGCCGATGCCGTCGATATTGGTCGAGTACGTCGGGGGAGACAGTCCAGGCACCAGTGCGCCCCGAAGCGGTGAAAGCACGGCACGAACGCCCGCGGCCGTTTTATTGCACTGACCAATCCAGAATGGATAGCTTGAAAACTTGATGACATTGCTGCTCAAAATGGTCTCACCGACCTTTGCCGTCCGCAATGCGGTGGTCGTTCCTGACACATTGAACGTGCGTGCGCCTTTGTTCATGTTGGTGCTGTATTCGCAGTTCGCGAACGCACTGCCCGACGCGATGCTCAACCCCGCCAGAGCACCGAACCCGAGAAAGCAACGATAAAGCGCGCTCATCGGCAGATCTCCTTCATTTCGTGGATGGGCGCCGCAACGTCCTGAGCAGGTACGCGATAGCTGACCTGACATTGCGCGCCGGCACGGTCGCCCCAGATGACTTTCAAGGTGCCCGTCTCACCCGCGCCG
This sequence comes from Variovorax sp. PDC80, assembly GCF_900115375.1. Lineage (NCBI taxonomy): Bacteria > Pseudomonadati > Pseudomonadota > Betaproteobacteria > Burkholderiales > Comamonadaceae > Variovorax > Variovorax sp. PDC80. Next base: position 208,577 of record NZ_FOWG01000013.1, read on the forward strand.
GTCACGTAGGCCTGGCCCTCGGGCCCGACCACGCCCACTTCCTGCCCCGCCTCGTTGTCGATGCGCGCGCCGAAGGGGAGCGGCCGGCCTTGCGGATTGGTCAGCGTCAACATCAGCCGATAGCCGACCGAGGTCTCGTACGGCGCCAGCACCACGGCGCCTCGCGTGGGCACGACCTCGCGTGCGGCATGCTTGACTTCGACCTTGTCGTCCAGGTCCTGCGTCAGCAATGCAAGGCGGTTGTTTCTATAGGGCGTGAGGTTGGGCACGACGGCATGGCCCGTGCCGTCGGTGCTCACGCCGGACTGCGACTCGATGCCCACGCCCGAGGCCTTGGGAACGCGCACGAGCGCGATGGTTTCGCCCAGGGGCTGCGACAAGGTCACGCCTTCGCCATGCGCCACCAGGCCGCCCGCCACGCTGATATTGGTCTGGCCATAGCCCTGGCCCTGGCTGTGGCTCAGGTTCACCTGGCCGCTGCGTCCCTTGTAGTTCAGGTTCGCGCTGCCATTCGATCCGTCCTCGTTGGAGCGGTCCACCGTCAGGCCGTAGGTCAGGCGGAAGTCGTCCCATGCGCTGCCGGAAACCCCCGCCTGATGGGTGACACGGCCCTGGTTGTTGCGCGAGACGGCGTAGCTCGCATTGACGTTCGATCCGAGCGGAATCGACAGCGTCAGCATGACCTGGCGATTGGCCGGTCCCCGGAGGTTGGAGACCTGGCTGTAGAAGATGTTGTAGCCCACCCGCCCGTAGCTGCCGGAATAGCCGACCTGCACGAGCTTGTCCTTGCGGTCGCTGCCCCAGTAGCTCTGCTGCCGGGCCGACGCGTAGAACGAGCCCCACTCTCCCAAGGGCTGCGCCAGGTCCAGCCGCACCTCGCTGCGCCGATTGAAGAAGGGCAACTGGTTCTCCGCCGCATAGCGCATCTCGACCGATTCGGAGAAGGTCCGGAAGCCGCTCGTCGAATAGCGGTAGCCGGCCATGCGAAACGTGGTGCCCGTGTCATCGATCGTCTTGGAATACAGGGCCCGCAGCGACTGGCCGCTGAGGGTCTGATCGCCCTGGCCTTCGGTTCGGGCATGCGTGAGGTCCAGCGACACCGCGCCGAGGCCATACATGTTCTTGCCCGAGCCGATCATCCCGGCCTGATAGCCGCGCGCCAGCGTGGCGCCGCCATAGACGGAGAAATCCTTCGGCAGGCCTCGCGCCAGCGTGCCCTGGACGAAATAGGGGCGCTCGGCGTTGCCTCTGTAGCGCTCGTCACCGCTGCGGAACTGGCCCGCGGTGGCGCTGTAGCGCCACGTGCCTTCGCGCAGCAGCGTGGGCACCGCGGCGAAGGCCTGGATGTAGCGCGTCTCGCGGCCGTCGGCCTCGGTGATCGTCACCTCCAGGTCGCCCCCCGATGAAGTCGGGTACAGGTCGTCCAGCGCGAACGGGCCGGGCGCGACATAGGTGTTGTAGATGATGTAGCCGTTCTGCTTCACCGTGACGCGGGCATTGGTCTGCGCCACGCCCCGGATGGTGGGCGCATAGCCTTGCAGGCTGTCCGGCAGCATGGCGGTGTCCGAGGCCACCTGCACGCCTCGGAACTGGAAGCCGTCGAACAGCTCGGCCGATGTGAAGCCATCGCCGATCAGCAGCTGGCCGCCGATCGAAGGAAGATCGCGCTGCGCGTAGGTCTGGACGGCCTGCCAGCGCCCTTTGGCATCGAAGCCGCGGTCGTAGTTGGAGCGGTGGCGAAAACGCCAGTCACTGAGGTTGAACCCTCCCAGCACCGAGGCGTAGAACGTGTTGCGCTCGACCTTCTCGCCGCCGAAGGCGCCGGCCGTGGTCGGACCTCGGTAGGAGAGACCGTTCGATCCATGGTTGCGCGACACGCTGAGCTGGTAGTCCAGCATGGCGGCACTGATGCCATGGTCCCATTTCGACGGCTCGACCGCGCCCCGGGCCGAACGCTTCAGGGCCGCCTGGGGAATGCTCAGCAGCAGCCGCTGCTGGCCTGCGTCGTAGGTGGCCGTGGCCTCCGGCACCGCGGCATTCAGGTCGACGCAGCTTTCGGGCGGCAGCGTCGACAGGCTGGAGAAGACCTCCACGTTCACGCCCGAACTGCGCAGCAGGTCCACCGTGAGGCAGGGCACGGCATCGCGCTTGCCTTCCACCGCATCGAAGCGGACCTCCGCCTTGCTCAGCGGGGCGCCATTGCGGATGATTTCGACCATGTAGCCGCCGGGCATCACCTGGTTGCCGAACGAGAACATCGAAAGATCGGCGTTCGCCTGGTCGCCGTTGATGGTCAGGAATTTCTCGTTGAAGATGCTTTCCTTCGGCTTCTGCGCATGGCCGGCGTGTGTCACGAGCGCGAGCGCAATGGCCGAAAGCGCGTGCTTTCGAACATTTCGAGGGGGGACGGAGGCACTCACGACATTCATCTCCGTGACGTCATGGCCGCTTGTCGGTTGCCGCGGCTTGAGGCTGGAGTTCCACGGGCTCGTTCGCCGCGGGAACGCGGACGCTTTCCTGGGGGGTCTGGCCTCCGAAGTCGTTGATCGTGGTGAACTTCACGGAAACAGCCTGCGGTTCCGTGATGCTGTTCAGCGGATAGATGCGCTCGTCCATCGGCGGCAACATGTCGGGATTGATCTCCTGCTGATTTCCATTGACATGGAGATAGGTGAAGGTGACGTGATAGGGTGTCGGATTGACGATCTTCAATGCGGCGCCCTTGCCGTCCTGCCCCGCCACGATGGCCCACTTCAACCGGTTCCGGGCGGCCGCCGGATCGCCATCGCGCAGGGCCGTGGGCCGATAGAACAGCTTGATGCGCGTGCGCACCGCGATCTGCAGCACGTTGTCTTCCTGCGCCTTCTCGGGAATCTCCTTCACGTTGAGCCAGAACGCCGATTCGCGGTCGGCGGGAAGATCCTTGGATGTGCGCAGTACGCGCAGAATGTTTTCCACGCCGGGGTCCAGCCGCGAAAGAGGCGGCGTGACCAGGAAAGGTGTCTTGTTCTTGCCTTCGCCGGCATCGATCCAGGCTTGCACGACATACGGCGAACCGCTTTCGTTCTTCATCGAGATCGATGCTTCGCGGTCTTTCTCGTGGAGGATGACGCGGGTCCCACCGAGCATGACGGCGGCATCGGCCGGCGCGATATGCACACCCAGCAAGCCGACCACCATCAACGTGACACCTGCCGAGCGCAGCGCGTTTTTGAAAAGCATGGAATTCCCCGATGCGCGGCCCAGGCGGCGCGTGACGCGCCTCATGTGCGCGGCGAGCCGGTCCGGCGCCAAGAAGAAGAAAGAAGAAGAGGGAAAAAATGGCCCGTGAAGGAGCGGGCCGTATCCGGTTGGAACATCCCATCCGGCTGCCGCCGGACGGGTTCCGGATTTACTTGTAGGCGATCGTGAAGTTCGCGACGGCGTTGCCCGAACCGCTCTTGACGGTGTCCTTCTTGGTCGTCACGTAGCCAGCCTTGAACTGCAGCGAGAAGTCGCCCTTGCCCAGGCTGTAGTTGGCGGACGCCGCGTTGTTCGCGATCTGGCTGCCGGCGGAGTCGAGCACTTCGATCCCGACGCCGGCCGCCGGGTCGGTTTCGCCCAGGCCGACGGCCAGATACGCGGAGTTGTCGGCATGGGGCGGTCCGCTGAACGTCACCGTGGCGCCGGTGGCCGTTTCGCCGCAGTTCATCAGCTTGATCACGAAGGGCACCGGCGTGGACTTGGTGCCGTCCGCGGTGGCCATGTAGGCGGTGGAAATGGTGCCCAGTTCCACGTTCTGGTTCTTGCTCTCGCCAGCGATGGAGCAAGGCGCCTCGATGATCTTGCCTTTGAAGTTGACAGTGCCATCGATCGCGAAAGCGCTCTGGGCGGCGACACCCAACGCGGCGACAGCGACGATCTTTGCGATCGTGAATTGATTCATTTGTATTTCCTAGGAAATTAGATTGATAAATTAAGAGACCAGTGCCGAGATGGCGGAGCGAAGTCTATTCAGGAAAAACACGTCAAAAATTGAACTTTGACAATTGTTCAATATTGCAACTAAGGTATGACTGGCAATTCGGACTCCGATCGATCGCCACTCGATGTCACGACGCGCACCAGTCGGAATCCCTGCGCATAGACGCTTGCCAATTGCGCCCCGTTCTCGGGCTGCAATTTCAGCTTGACGCGCAATCGGTAGATATGCGTGTCGAGCGTTTTGGAATCGATACCGAGTTCCCGGCCCCAGATGGCCTTTTCGAGCATGGTTCGCGTGACGAGCTTGCCGACATTGCGGAACAGATACAGCGCCAGATCGAACTCCCGGCGCGACAACTTGACCGGCTGGCCGTACAGGCAGAGATGACGCGCGGGAAGGTCGATGGCATAGACACCCACGCGCAATACATCGCTGGGGAGCTCGAGGTGCGGATAGGCGCGCCGGGCCAGCGCCTGTATGCGCGCCGCGAACACGGAGCGATGCGCGGGCCTCGGCAGGACATCGTCGACACCGGCCGCATACAGGGTGGCGATGACGTCTTCACGGAGTTCCGTGCTCAGGAGCAGGACGGGGGGCAAGACACCGACCCGCGCACGGATACGCTCGATCAACAGGCAGGCCTTCTCGGCGGAGAAACGGTGCAGGTCGAGGACGAACAGGCCGGCATTTCCCGTGTCGTCCTTCTCGACGGAATGAACGTCGAGCGCCATGGTGCGAATCGAATAGCCGAGGTCCACGAGCAAGCTGGCGAGCGCCTCGGCCTGTGCCGTATCGTCGCCCAGCAGCGCAATCTGCAATGGCTGCTCAGCGCAGCGCTCTTCTTCGGAGTCCATCTCGATGCGGTGCGTCGAAACACTCCATTTGTCGCTCTGGGGCATTTCGGCTTTGCGCGACAACGCGCGCGCATGACCGCCATGAAAGCCACGAGAGATGGAACCCTGCCAAAACATACTGTCTCCTGCGTCTGCAAAACACCAATACCGTCACCCTGACCGCGCTTCCGAGGGGGGATTCAGGGCCACCAGGCGGTAGCCGACCCCATAGATCGTCAACAGCCTCACCCCCTTCTCCGGCCCCAGCGAAAGCTTTCTTCGCACGCGGGTCACGTGCACGTCGAGCACCCGCGAACCGGGACTGGCGGGCCGGTCGAAGAGTTGCGCTTCGATCTCCGCACGGCCGATGACCTTGCCGAGGTTCTGGAACAGGATCAGCGCCACCTCGAACTCGCGTGGCTGCAGGCGGACTTCCACGCCATCGACCAGCACCACGCGCGCCTGCCGCTTGAAATGGAAGCTGCCCCAGATCAGGTCTTCCTCGACCGGCGGCGCGTTGGTGCCGTTCCTGCGCGAGTGCAGCAGCCGCAGGCGCATGGCCAGTTCGGCACCGTCCACCGGCGCCGTGGCGAACTCGATCCGTTCGCCGTTGATCGATTCGTCGTCGAAGGTGGACGCGAGCTCCAGGGCATCGCGCGAGACGACCACGAGGATCGGCAGCTTCACCATGCTGCGCAGATTCACCCAGCGTCGCGGGCTCCACGCCTTGTCGGCACAGGCGATCAGCGCGTCGTAGCGGCGGCCCGAGGACAGCGAGTCCCACAGGTTCTGCACCGAATCGAAGGCCGCCGAGGCGAACCCCTGCGAATCGAGTGCATCGCGCAACGCGCCTCGGTTGCGGTCGTCGCCGAAGACCAGCGCCAGCGAGGAGATGGATCCCGGGTTCGAGAGCCCGGCGTTCGTCGTCGGGCTCATGCGTACGCTCCAGGCGCCGCCGATTCGGAGCTCGGGACCAGCTCGGCCACGAAGCGCCGGACGCTTTCGCGGACCACATCGAGGTCCATGTCAGGCTCGCGCGACGCGCGCAGCACCACGCCTTCGACGAAGCATTGCAACGCAAACACCCGGCCGCGAATCTCCGCCTCGGGCAAAGAGCGGTTGGCCTGGCGCAGGCGGGCCTGCAACAGGGCGACGAGCGCCTGGCGTTCGCGAATCACGGCCTGCGCGTTGGCGCCGGCCACGCGTGCCCGGCGTGTGCCCTCCGCGACCGCTTCCAGCATGAATGCCGCGTTTGCCGCGCCGGTGGAGCGCCAGCAGCGCATCCGGTCGCAAACGAAGGCCGCCACGGCCTCGGGGGTGAGCTCCGTCAGGCTGCCGAGCCCCAGCCCCTGCAGACGGTCGAGCAAGGCCAGCACGATGTCGTCCTTGGTCGCGAAGTGGCGACGAATCTCGTCAGGACTCGTTTCGGCCGCATCGCAGATGCAGACCATCGATACGGCCCGGATGCCACGCTGCGCGAAGCACGTGGCCGCCACCGAAAGAATGCGGTTGCGCGATGAACTTTCATCGTGCGCACCGCCCGCTTGCTTCATCCCTGTTTCCTGTACCACTTGAATCCTTTCGACGCATGCTGAACAGACAGAATCTGTTGCATTGAAGAGAGTGAATATTCATTTTTTCTTAGGTTAACCTACTGGCTCTTTCTGGAGGGCCCAGTCCGCCTGATTCCTAGGGGAAAGCAACAACATTCACGCGAAAACCGGAACTAGTTCTCGATACTTTGCTTCTGCGTCATCAAATTGTCGGCAACGTCCCTCTTCGTGAAAGATGGCTCGGTCCGGTGCCGGGAATGGCGCCAATCCCCCTTGCCAGCGACCGGCACCCCTCACAACATGAATGAATGTTTATACTTTCAAGACTTTCATGAACGTCGACGCCACCCCCTCATGCAACACCACCCTCAAGGAATTCCCGAGTGAATAGCACGACCAAGCGCTCGTCCCCCAAGAGCGAACTGCGGGCGGAGTCGCAGCGACAGAGGATCCTGAAGGCCGCCAGGGAGTGCTTCATCGAGGACGGGCTGCATGCGGGCACCATCGCCCGCATCAGCGAAGCGGCACAGATGAGCCCGGGGCTGATCTATCGCTACTTCGCGAGCAAGGAAGAGATCGTTCTCGCGCTCATGCACCAGCAGATCAGCACCGGCAACGGGGTGAACCTGGTGGGCCTGCCGCCGAAGGTCGTGACCACGCGCATCTGCGAATACCTGCGCCGCTGGCTGGCGGGCGATCCCGATGTGCCGAGCGCCACGCTGATCCTCGAGATGAGCGCCGAGAGCACGCGCAACGAAGCGATCGCGCAGCAGATCACCAAGGTGGACGGAGAAGCCAGGACATCGCTGGCGGACTGGCTGAGCGATCTCCTCGGCAAGTCCGGCGCGGCCTTGAGCGAGCAGGAGATCGGGATCCGCGTCCTCACGCTCGAATGCTTCGTCGAGGGCCTGTTGATTCGCGCGGTGCGCGAGCCGAAGCTCGACATGGAACGCGTCGAGAAGAGCCTGGACGGCCTCATGGCCACCCTGGTGCACCCCGCGCTGGGCAATGCAACTTGATGGCGTTGGGCCGCGGACGGTGCGCCTTTCACCCGGTGTTGCCTGTGATAGAGTGCCTCCAGCGCGCCTGCCGCGCTCGCCTTTGGGGACGACTCCAAGACGCGATCACCGTTCGGGGACGACCCTGCGCTTCTGCTGAAGTTCAACCATGGTCACTCCTCGCAAACTGCCGCCTCCGGGCGCTGCCCTCCAACCTTCCGTTCCGCCATCGACCTGGCTGCTGCTGATCGCCGCCTGGGCCGTCGTCGGCGCGTTCACCGTCTTCGGCGCCGGCTGGCTCGGCCCCTCGATGACACCGGTCACGGCGGGCATCGCGTTCGCGGCGCTGTTCGTCACGATCCTGGCCGCGTCCTTCGGCGTGGTGAAGGAAGCCGACCATCTCGCGCATGCGCTGGGCGAGCCCTACGGCACGCTGATCCTCACGCTGTCGATCGTGCTGATCGAGGTGGTGCTGATCGCCTCCGTGCTGCTGGGGCCGGGCGACTTCCCCACCATCGGCCGCGACTCGATCTTCGCCGTCATGATGATCATCATGAACCTCGTGATGGGCCTGTGCCTGATCGCGGGCTACGGCCGCAACGGCCATCAGGGCTACAACGCGCAGGGCACCGCCTCGTACCTGTCGATGGTGGTGCTGCTGGCCAGCATCGCGCTGGTGCTGCCGAAGTACCTGAGCGGCGCGGGCGAGTTCACGACCTTCCAGGCCATCGGCATCACGGCGGTCACGGCCGTGGTCTACGCGGTCTTCCTCGGCCTGCAGATGCGAAGCCATCGCAAGCTCTACATGGAACCCGCACCGGGCGTCGATGCCGATCCGGCCCGCCATGCCGTCGGCCTGCTGCCCCAGCCCGCGCGGACGGACACGAAGTTCCTCGTGCTGCGCTCGGCCCTGCTGATCGCGCTGATCCTGCCGATCGTGCTGCTGGCCCACCATCTCGCGGTGGTCACCGACTACGGCATCGCGGCGGCGGGCGCGCCCACCGCCCTGGGCGGCGTCCTGATCGCCATCATCGTGTTCACGCCCGAGTCCATCACGGCCGTGAAGGCCGCGATGAACAACGAGATGCAGCGCGCCATCAACCTGTGCCTGGGCGCCTTCGTCTCCACCGTGGGACTGACGGTGCCGGCCGTGCTCGTGATCGGCCTCGTGACCGGCAAGCAGGTGATCATGGGCATCTCGAACATGGAGACGGTGCTCTACATCGCCACCGTGGCGCTGGGCATGCTGAGCTTCAACGGCCAGAAGACCTCGGCGGTCCAGGGCTGGATGCACCTGGCGCTGTTCGCGATCTTCGGGCTGCTCCTCTTCAGTCCCTGAGCCGGGGCTCCCGCTCAATAGGTGCGGCTCGGCACGCCCGACATCGACAGCGCCCACTGCGCGATCCGGTCCTTGCGTTCGAAGGCCACGCCCGGGTGCTTGTTCGCATAGGCGAGGAACTCGCCCAGCGCCTTCACGCGCGCGGGCGTGCCGCCGATGCGGTCGTGGGTGGAGATCGACATCATCCGGCGGCGTCCGGCCGCCTCGGCATAGAGCTGGTCGAACTCGTCCTTGAGCTCCTGGCCGAAGGCCGCGGCCGTGAGCGGACCCTCCGCGCCGAAGCGGGCGATGTCGTTCATGCGCAGCGTGTAGGGCACCACCGCGAAGGGCTTGCCGTTGACCTGCGTCGTCATCGGCTCGTCGGCCGAGAGGTCGTCGATGTGGTACGTGAAGCCCAGTTCCTGCAGGATGCCGAGCGTGCGTGGCGTGCCGCGCAGCCAGAACGCGTTGTAGCCCGCGGGCCGGGTGCCGGTGGCCTTGACCAGCGCATCGATGTTGGCCTGGTAGGAGGCGCGCTCCTGCTCGGGCGAGATGTCCCAGTGCGGGGTCCAGGTCTGGCCATGCGCGGCGGCTTCGTGGCCGCGCTGCACGATCTCGCGCGCGAGCTGCGGGTTGCGCTCGACCGCCTGGCCGGTCATGTGCGAGGTCACCTTCACGCCATGCCGGTCCCACAGGTCGAGCAGCCGCGGGATGCCTTCGCGCACGCCGTATTCGAACCAGGTGCGCGCCGGCAGGTCCGGGTACTTCGCATCCATGGGCGGAAACGGCGAGCCGTTGTCGTGCTCGCTCTGCGCGCCCGACTCGAACTGCATCGACACCGAGATCACGAGCCGCGCGCCGTTCGGCCAGTGGCGGCCGGTGCCGGCCGTGGCTGCGGCCTTCGGTCGCGCCTGGGCCCGCGCTTCGCCGGCCGCGAGGCCGGACAGCGCGGCGGCCGCCACCGTGCCCGCGCCGCCGCGCAGGATGTTGCGGCGCTCGAGGCTGCCGATGGAGGGGTTGGCGTTCATCTGGAGGATCCCTTTCATGGATGGTGGGGGTTCGACGGCGGGTTCCACTGCTGCTTCCAGTAGTTCGCCTTGGGGTGTTCGCGCAGGAACACGCAGCACTGCACCCATTGGCCGGGCGACAGCGCCTCGACCGCGCGGGACAGCACCGTGAACGCGGTGTCGGCCATCCGCTGGCTCACCTCGCTCGCACGCGGATTCGTGAGCACCAGCGTGGCGATCAGTTGCTGCGCGCCGGGCTCGTCGCCGCAGAGCTCGGCCACGATGGGTTGCACGCGCGATTTCAGATCGCCGAGCGCGGCCGATCCGCTGTCCGCGAGCGCGCGGTGCAGCGTCCGCAGGGTCTGCGGCCAATCGATGGCCGCGAGCAGAGGAGGCGATGCCTCGACAACGATGTGGGGCATGGCGCGCGACCTCAATCCAGCTTGATGCCGGCCTCGCGGATCAGTTGCTGCCAGCGGATGCGCTCGCCGGCCATCATCCGCGCGAAGGCCTGCGGCGAGCTGTCGACGGCGATCGATCCCAGTTCCGCGAGCTTGTCGCGCGTGTTCTTCTGCGCCAGCGCGCGGCCCATGTGATCGACCAACCAGGCCTGGCGTTCGCTCGGCGTGGCCGCGGGCGCGACGAAGCCGTACCAGCCACCGATCTGCGCATCGACGCCGCTCTCCTTGAGCGTCGGGACCTCGGGCAGCGCGGGGATGCGCGCGGGGCTGGTCACGGCGAGCGCCTTGAGCCGTCCCGACACGATGTGCTGCAGCACCGCCGGCGTGGCCTCGAACAGCAGTTGCACGGTGCCGCCCATCAGATCGTTGAGCGCCGGCGCCGAGCCGCGGTACGGTACATGCAGGATCGACACCTGCGCCTCGCGCTTGAAGAGTTCGGCCGCCAGGTGCTGCGGCGTGCCGTTGCCCGCCGAGGCGTAGGAGTAGCGGCCCGGCGCCTTGCGCAGCACCTCGAGCGCCGCGCGCAGGTTCGGCGCGGGAAACGAGGGATGCGCCACCATCACCAGCGGCACCGACGCGGCCCAGGCCAGCGGCGCGAAGTCCTTGGCCGGGTCGTAGTTGAGCTTGGGATAGAGCGCCGCATTCGCCGCCATCGGGCCGAGCGCCGCGAGCAGCAGCGTGTGGCCGTCGGCCTCGCCGCGCGCCACGGCTTCGGTGCCGATGTTGCCGCCCGCGCCGCCGCGGTTGTCCACGAGCACCGTGGCGCCGCTCTCCGTCTGCAGCGCATGCGCCATCAGGCGCGAGATCGCGTCGGTGGTGGCGCCGGCGGGATACGGGCAGACGATGCGGATCGGCTTGGAGGGAAAGGCCTGTGCGTGCGATGCGCCGGCAAGGCCGGGGATCGCAAGGGCCGCGCTGGCCTGGAGGAAATTTCGTCGCTGCATGAATCGGTGCTTCCTGATGTCTCGTCTTGGGAAGCAGTTTCAGAGCATGCGCCGGCCACGGCAAATCGCATTTTTCGGCATACCCCATCGGATAATCCGATCGCCATGACCGCACGCCCTAGCAGCCGCGCCCAGCGCGCACGCGATCCCCTCGAGCTCGTTTCGCTGCGGCAGCTGCGCTACTTCAGCGCCGCGATGCGCGCGCCCAGCTTCAACGAGGCGGCGCGCGAATGCTCGATCTCGCAGCCCGCGTTGTCGGAACAGATCGCGCTGCTCGAACAGGTGCTGGGCGTGCCGCTGTTCGACCGCACCGGCGGCCGCGCGGTCCCCACGCTGTCGGGGCACGAACTCGAACGCCGCATCGCGGGCAGCCTGCTCGAGCTGCAGTCGGCCTTGCGCGAAGTGCCCGAGCGGGCCGACACCATCTCGGGCCTGGTGCGCGTGGGACTCGTGCAGTCCTACGGCGCCTGCTGGGTGGTGCCGGTGATGCGCGCGGCGCAGGCGCGCTGGCCCGCGCTGTCCGTGGCGCTGCGGCGGCGCACCGCGCACGCGCTCGAGGAAGGCGTGCTGCGCGGCGACTTCGAGTTCGCGGTGAGCTTCGATCCGCATCCCCATGCCGACCTCGAGATCGCGCAATGCTTCGTCGAGCGGGCCGTCGCCGTCGGCGCCCCGCCACGGCGCGCGCGGCGGCTCACGCTGGCGCAGCTCGCGCCCTGCAGGCTCGCGCTGCTGCCGAGCGAATACATGATGCGCCGCGAGCTCGACGCGGCCTTCGCCTCGCAGGGCCTCAAGCCGCAGGTCCGGCTCGAATCGGATGCGCTCGAAGACCTGGTGGCGGCCGCGCGCGAGAGCGGCATGGTCGCGATCCTCAACGCCGCGGCCGCATCGAGCCTGGCGGTGCACGACGCGGTGCCGATCGACTGCGTCGAACTGCAGCGCAAGGCCTGCCTCGTGCGTTCGCGCACGCGCCATCACACGAACGCGTCGCGCCATCTCTGGGATGCGCTGGTCGCGGGCGCGCCGGCCCTGCCGTCGGGCTGGACCGCGCCCGGCAAGGCACGGCGTTAGGAGTCTGCGCGGCAGAAGGCATCGAAGCGAAACGCGCGAAAAACGAGGACAGCGTGGTGATACCGACAAGCCCATAGCTGGGCTATGGGCGCAGGCGGGATCGCCGCGATGGACCGTTTTCTCGCGCGTTGCAGCCGATGCGGCTTCTGCCGCGCAGACTCCTAGATGCTTCGCAGGTTCACGCGCCGCGACAGGGCCTCGGCACTCTCGCGCCGCTCGCTGTAACGGTCGACCAGATGGCCGGCGCAGTCGCGCGTCAGCAGCGTGAACTTGACCAGCTCCTCCATGACGTCGACCACGCGTTCGTAGTACGGCGAGGGCTTCATACGCCCGGCTTCGTCGAACTCGAGGTAGGCCTTGGCGACCGAGGACTGGTTCGGGATGGTGATCATGCGCATCCAGCGCCCGAGCACGCGCAGCTGGTTCACCGCATTGAAGGACTGCGAGCCGCCCGACACCTCCATCACGGCCAGCGTCTTGCCCTGGGTCGGCCGCACGGAACCGACCGACAGCGGTATCCAGTCGAGCTGCGCCTTCATGATGCCGGTCATCGCGCCGTGGCGCTCCGGCGAACACCAGACCATGCCTTCGGACCACTGCGCGAGCGCGCGCAGCTCCTGCACCTTCGGATGGTCCTCGGGTTCGCTGTCGGGCAGCGGCAGGCCGCGCGGATCGAAGACGCGAGTCTGCGCGCCCAGCGCGCGCAGCAGCCGCTCGGCCTCTTCGGTCAGCAGGCGGCTGTACGAGCGCTCGCGGACCGAGCCATAGAGCAGCAGGATGCGCGGCGCGTGCGTCGAGCGCTCGGCGGGCCACAGCTGCTGTGGGTCCGGCAGCCGGAAGGCCTCCGCATCCAGGTTCGGCAGGTCAGGGCTTGGCGACACGCTGGCCTTTCGCATCGATGACGGGCTCGCCGTCTTCCTTCGAGAACGCGCCGCGCTGGGCGTGCGGCAGCAGGTCGAGCACGGCCTCCGATGGCCGGCACAGGCGCGTGCCCAACGGCGTGACGACGATCGGGCGGTTGATGAGGATCGGGTGCGCGAGCATGAAGCCGATCAGTTCCGCATCGGTCCACTTCGCATCGGCCAGCCCGAGCTCGTCGTGGGGCGTGCCCTTCTGGCGCAGCAGGTCGCGCACGCCGATGCCCATGTCGGCGACCAGTTGCTCGAGCGTTGCGCGGTCCGGCGGATGCTTGAGGTACTCGATGACGGTCGGCTCCTCGCCGCTGTTGCGGATCAGCGCGAGCACGTTGCGCGAGGTGCCGCAGTCGGGGTTGTGATAGATCGTGATGTCGCTCATGGATGGGAGGGATGTCGCTGGTGAGAAAGCAGATCAGCCGAAGCTCAGGCGCAGTGCGAGCGCGGCGAGGGTCAGGGCGAGCACGGGCACCGTCATGACGACGCCCACCTTGAAGTAGTAGCCCCAGCCGATGGTGATGCCCTTCTTCGCGAGCACGTGCAGCCACAGCAAGGTGGCGAGGCTGCCGATCGGCGTGATCTTCGGGCCCAGGTCGCAGCCGATGACGTTGGCGTAGACCATCGCCTCCTTCACCACGCCGGTGGCGCCCGAAGCATCGATGGAGAGCGCGCCGATCAGCACCGTCGGCATGTTGTTCATGACGGAAGACAGCGCGGCCGCCAGGAAGCCCGTGCCCAGAGCCGCGCCCCAGATGCCGCCTTGCGCGAACACGTCGAGCAGCGTCGAGATCTGCTCGGTCAGGCCGGCATTGCGCAGGCCGTAGACCACCAGGTACATGCCCAGCGAGAACACGACGATCTGCCAGGGCGCGCCGCGCAGCACCTTGCGCGTGGCGATGACCTCCCCGCGGGCCGCCACGGCCAGCAGCAGCAGCGCGCCAACGGCCGCCACGGCGCTGACCGGCACGCCGAGCGGCTCCAGGCCGAAGAAGCCGATGAGCAGCAGCGCCAGCACGACCCAGCCCGCGCGAAAGGTGGCCGGGTCGCGGATGGCATCGGCCGGGCGCTTCAAGCGGCTGGCGTCGTAGCGCGCGGGGATGTCGCGGCGAAAGTAGAGCAGCAAGGCCAGCAGGCTGGCGACCACCGCCGCGAGGTTGACCGGCACCATCACCGCCGCATACGCGTTGAAGCCGATCCCGAAGAAGTCGGCCGAGACGATGTTGACGAGGTTCGACACGATCAGCGGCAGGCTCGCGGTGTCGGCGATGAAGCCGGCCGCCATCACGAAGGCCAGCGTGGTGGCCGGCGTGAAGCCCAGTGCCACCAGCATGGCCATCACGATCGGCGTGAGGATCAGCGCGGCGCCGTCGTTGGCGAACAGCGCCGAGACGGCCGCGCCGAGCAGCACGATGAAGGCGAACAGCCGGCCGCCGTTGCCGCCGCCCCAGCGCGCGACGTGCAGCGCGGCCCATTCGAAGAAGCCGGCCTCGTCGAGCAACAGGCTGATGACGATCACGGCGATGAAGGTCCCGGTGGCATTCCAGACGATCTGCCAGACCCGCACGACGTCGGGCAGATGCACCACGCCGAGGGCCAGGGCCACCAGTGCGCCCAGCGCGGCGCTCCATCCGATGCCGAGGCCGCGGGGCTGCCAGATGACGAGCACCAGGGTCGCGAGAAAGATGAGAACGGCGGTGAGCATGGGGCGAGGAAACGATGCGGCGCCGACCGTCAGCAGTCGCAGGACGCGCCTTGCGCATCGACTTCGCAGGGCTGCCCCTGGCAGCAGTTCTCGCTCAGATAGGCCAGCAGCCCGTTCATCTGGTCGAACGAGGCGCGGTAGATCAGGTGGCGTCCCTGCCGCTCCTGCGACACGAGGCCCGCGCGGCCCAGCTCCTTGAGGTGGAACGACAGGCCCGTGGCCGGAACGCCCAGCGTTTCGGTCAGCGCGCCGGGCGTCATGCCCTGCGGGCCGGCCACGACCAGCGCGCGAAACACGCGCAGGCGCACGCTCTGCGCGAGGGCCATGAGGGCGCGGATGACGGCTTCTTCTTCCATATTTCAATCATCGTTGAAATATTGAATCGTGGCAACCGACTTCCCGCGCAACCCGCCCCGGCGCTTGAAACCCCGGCGATTGCCCTTATGATTAGCACTCGCTGTGGTTGAGTGCTAACAAGCCTCGCCTCCAGTCGACGGGCAACCGGTCCTGCAGGATGGGCGCCCAAAAAACCACCACCCAGTTTCTTATCCAGGAGATGCAATGAAACTTCGTCCTTTGGCCGATCGCGTGATCGTCAAGCGTATCGACAGCGAAACCAAGACTGCCTCGGGCATCGTCATCCCCGACGCCGCCGCCGAGAAGCCCGATCAGGGTGAAGTCCTGGCCGTGGGCCCGGGCAAGCGCAATGACAAGGGCGACCTGTCGGCCCTGACCGTGAAGGTCGGCGACCGCGTCCTGTTCGGCAAGTACAGCGGCCAGACCGTCAAGGTCGATGGCGACGAGCTGCTCGTCATGAAGGAAGACGACCTGTTCGCGGTCGTCGAGAAGTAATCCACCCATCCTATTCGGAGTAAACAAACATGGCAGCAAAAGACGTCGTCTTCGGCGGAGAAGCCCGCGCACGCATGGTCGAGGGTGTGAACATCCTGGCCAACGCGGTCAAAGTGACCCTGGGCCCCAAGGGCCGCAACGTGGTGCTCGAGCGCTCGTTCGGCGCCCCCACCGTGACCAAGGACGGTGTGTCGGTCGCGAAGGAAATCGAACTCAAGGACAAGCTGCAGAACATGGGCGCCCAGCTCGTGAAGGAAGTGGCTTCCAAGACTTCGGACAACGCCGGTGACGGCACCACCACCGCGACCGTGCTGGCACAAGCCATCGTGCGCGAAGGCTTCAAGTACGTGGCCGCCGGCATCAACCCGATGGACCTGAAGCGCGGCATCGACAAGGCCGTGACGGCCCTGGTCGAAGAGCTGAAGAAGGCTTCGAAGCCCACCACCACGTCGAAGGAAATCGCTCAAGTCGGCTCGATCTCGGCCAACAGCGACGAAACCATCGGCAAGCTCATCGCCGACGCGATGGACAAGGTCGGCAAGGAAGGCGTGATCACCGTCGAAGACGGCAAGTCGCTGGACAGCGAACTGGACGTCGTCGAAGGCATGCAATTCGACCGCGGCTACCTGTCGCCCTACTTCATCAACAACCCCGAGAAGCAATCGGCGCTGCTCGACAACCCCTTCGTGCTGCTGTTCGACAAGAAGATCAGCAACATCCGTG
Source organism: Variovorax sp. PDC80 (assembly GCF_900115375.1). Classification (NCBI taxonomy): domain Bacteria; kingdom Pseudomonadati; phylum Pseudomonadota; class Betaproteobacteria; order Burkholderiales; family Comamonadaceae; genus Variovorax; species Variovorax sp. PDC80. The sequence goes on from NZ_FOWG01000013.1 coordinate 224,914, forward strand.
ACCTGCTCCCCACGCTGGAACAAGTCGCCAAGGCCGGTCGTCCGCTGCTGATCATTGCCGAAGAAGTCGAGGGCGAAGCCCTGGCGACGCTGGTCGTGAACACGATCCGCGGCATCCTGAAGGTCGTGGCCGTCAAGGCGCCTGGCTTCGGCGACCGCCGCAAGGCCATGCTCGAAGACATCGCCATCCTGACGGGCGGCAAGGTCATCGCCGAAGAAGTCGGCCTGACCCTCGAGAAGGTGACGCTGGCCGACCTGGGCCAGGCCAAGCGCATCGAAGTGGGCAAGGAAAACACCATCATCATCGACGGTTCGGGCGCTGCTGCCGACATCGAAGCCCGCGTGAAGCAAGTGCGCGTGCAGATCGAGGAAGCGACCAGCGACTACGACCGTGAAAAGCTGCAAGAGCGCGTGGCCAAGCTGGCCGGCGGCGTTGCAGTGATCAAGGTCGGCGCTGCCACCGAAGTCGAAATGAAGGAAAAGAAGGCTCGCGTCGAAGACGCCCTGCACGCCACCCGCGCTGCAGTGGAAGAAGGCGTGGTTGCCGGTGGTGGCGTGGCCCTGCTGCGCGCCAAGCAAGCCGTGGGCGACCGCGTGAAGGGCGACAACGCCGACCAGGACGCCGGCATCAAGCTGGTCCTGAAGGCCATCGAAGCCCCCCTGCGCGAAATCGTGAACAACGCCGGCGGCGAAGCCTCGGTGGTGGTGAACGCGGTGCTGGCCGGCAAGGGCAACTACGGCTTCAATGCCGCCAACGACTCGTACGGCGACATGCTCGAGCTGGGCATCCTGGACCCGACCAAGGTGACCCGCACCGCGCTGCAGAACGCCGCTTCGGTGGCCTCGCTGCTGCTGACGACCGAAGCCATGGTGGCTGACGCTCCGAAGGACGACGCTCCTGCCGGCGGCGGCATGCCCGACATGGGCGGCATGGGTGGCATGGGCGGCATGGGCATGTAATTGCCTCTCGCCCGGCGAGCGCTTCGGCGTTCGACGGGCGGGTCGTTCAGACACGACGGAAGGCCGGGGTTCGCCCCGGCCTTTTTCTTTGGGCGCGCCGCTTCAGCCGCGCGCCCTGCGCCGCGGCCCCGCCGCGGTCGACGCCATGTCGATCGGCAGCGGCGCATCGGCCTTGACCTCGCGCAGCACGATCGCCGAGCGCACGTGCGTCACGCCGGCCTGCTCGAACAGCGTGGTGTGCAGGAACTGCTCGTAGTGCTTGATGTCGGGCACCAGCACCGTGAGGATGTAGTCGGCCGGCCCGGTGGCCGAGGCGCAACGCACCACCTGCGGGCTCGCGGCCACGGCACGCTCGAAGTCGCGCACCTTGGCCTCGCTGTGGCGGTCGAGGTTCACCTCCGTCACGGCGGCGAGGTTCAGCCCCACCTTCTCGCGGTCGACGATCACCGTGTAGCCGCGGATCACGCCGCTGGCCTCCATGTCCTTGATGCGGCGCCAGCACGGCGTGGGCGACAGCCCCACCGCGTCGGCGATCTGCTGCACGGTCTGGCGCGCGTCGCGCTGCAGCTCGTCGAGGATGCGCAGCGAATGATGGTCGAGAGGGATGAATTCGTCGTTCATGGCGATTTTCGAGATGGATATTCCTGATTCCAGGGTCACCCTGTAGTGATTCAAGAGAATATTCCTCCTGAGCGAGAACAACAATCTCGCAATGAATTCGAATGACCTCTCTTCGGCCGCAGCCCCCACCCGCGCCGCCGAAACCGCCGCCACGACCACCCTCGCCCGTCCGGGCTACCAGCTCGACTACAACCTCTGGGCGAACTCGGGCGTGGTCTTCCTCACCGGCACGCAGGCGCTGGTGCGCCTCTTGTGCATGCAGCGCCAGCGCGATGCCGCGCGCGGCCTCGACAGCCGCGGCTTCGTCAGCGGCTACCGCGGCTCGCCGCTCGGCATGGTCGACCAGGCGATCTGGAAGGCCGGCAGCCGCTTCGAGCAGGAGGGCGTGCGCTTCGTGCCCGCCATCAACGAGGAGCTGGCCGCCACCCAGGTGCTCGGCACCCAGCGTGTGGAGTCCGATCCCGAGCGCGAGGTCGAGGCCGTGTTCGGCATGTGGTACGGCAAGGGCCCGGGCGTGGACCGCGCGGGCGACGCGATCAAGCACGGCAATGCCTACGGCGCCTCGCCCAACGGCGGCGTGCTGGTGGTGGCGGGCGACGACCACGGCTGCGTGTCCTCGTCGATGCCGCACCAGTCCGACCAGGCCTTCGCGGCCTGGGGCATGCCGGTGATGCAGCCGGCCAACGTGGCCGAGCTGGTGGAGTTCGGGCTCTACGGCTATGCGCTCTCGCGCTACTCGGGCACCTGGGTCGGCATGCCGGCGCTGTCGGAGGTGGTCGAGAGCTCGAGCACGGTCGACCTCGACCTGATCCTCGCGCGCAGCGCCGCCTGGCTCGATGCCGACGGCGTGCGCGAGGCCACCGGCCACCGCGCGCCGGCCGACGGCCTGCACTACCGCTGGCCCGACCTGCCCTCGCTGCGCATCGAGTCGCGGCTGGCCGACAAGCACGAGGCGGTGGCCGCGTTCGCGCGCGTCAACAGCATCGACCGCGTGGCGGTCGAGAGCCCCGAGGCCCGGGTCGGCATCGTGACCTGCGGCAAGGCCCACTACGACCTGATGGAGGTGCTGCGCCGCCTCGAGATCTCCACCGAGCGCCTGGCCGCGGCCGGCGTGCGCATCTACAAGGTGGGCCTGAGCTTCCCGCTCGAGCAGACGCGCATGCGCGCCTTCACCGCGGGCCTGGCCGAGGTGCTGGTGATCGAGGAGAAAGGCGCCTTCGTCGAGAGCCAGCTGCGCGACATGTTCTACAACGCGCCGGCCGACGCACGCCCGGCGCTGGTCGGCAAGCACGACCGCGACGGCCGCCCCTTCATCTCGGCGCTCGGCGAACTGCGGCCCTCGCGGCTGATCGAGCGCGTGGCCGAATGGCTCGAGCGCCACGTCGGCGGCGCCGACGGCATCGGCCGCCCGACCGAGCGCGTGCGCGACTTCACGCCGCCCGACCTGCTGGCCAACGCCAGCGATGCGGTCAAGCGCCTGCCCTACTTCTGCGCCGGCTGCCCGCACAACACCAGCACCAAGGTGCCCGAGGGCTCGACCGCGCGCGCCGGCATCGGCTGCCACTTCATGGCCAGCTGGATGGAGCGCGGCACCGCGGGCCTGGTGCAGATGGGCGGCGAGGGCGTGGACTGGATCTCGCATTCCAAGTTCACGCGCGTGCCGCACGTGTTCCAGAACCTCGGCGACGGCACCTACTACCACTCGGGCTACCTGGCGATCCGCCAGGCGGTGGCGGCCAAGGCCACCATGACCTACAAGATCCTGTTCAACGACGCGGTCGCGATGACCGGCGGCCAGCCGGTGGACGGCGTGATCTCCGTCGACGCCATCGCGCGCCAGGTCGAATCGGAAGGCGTGGCGCGCGTGGTGGTGGTCAGCGACGACATCCGCAAGTACGACGGCCAGAAGGACCGCTTCCCGGCCGGCACCGGCTTCCACGACCGCAGCCTGCTCGACACGGTGCAGCGCGAACTGCGCGAGGTGGCGGGCGTCACCGTGCTGATCTACGAGCAGACCTGTGCCGCCGAGAAGCGCCGCCGGCGCAAGAAGGGCGAACTCGCCGATCCGCCCAAGCGCCTGTTCATCAACCAGGCGGTGTGCGAAGGCTGCGGCGATTGCACGGTGCAGAGCAACTGCGTGGCCGTGGTGCCGCACGAGACGCCGCTGGGCCGCAAGCGCCAGATCGACCAGACCCACTGCAACAAGGACTATTCGTGTGCCCAGGGCTTCTGCCCGAGCTTCGTGGGCGTGACCGGCGCCTCGCTGCGCCGCAAGGCCGGCGCGCTGCAGCGCGAGAAGGACGCCGTGCTGGCGCGCGCCGCCGCGCTTCCGCAGCCCCCGGGCCACGACTGGGACAACGCGCCCTACGACCTGCTGGTCACCGGCGTCGGCGGCACCGGCGTGGTGACCGTGGGCGCGCTGGTCGCGATGGCCGCGCACCTCGAGGGCAAGGCCGCGAGCGTGCTCGACTTCATGGGCTTCGCGCAGAAGGGCGGCTCGGTGCTGAGCTTCGTGCGCATGGCGAGCCATCCCGAGCGCCTGAACCAGGCCCGCATCGACACCCAGCAGGCCGATGCCGTGCTGGCCTGCGACCTCGTCGTCGGTGCCTCGCCCGAGGCGCTGCAGGCGGTGCGCCACGGCCGCACGCGCATCCTCGCGAACCTGCACGAGATCCCGGTCGCCGAGTCGCTGCGCAATCCCGACGCCGAGCTGCACATCGACCTGCTGCTCGAGAAGCTGCAGTTCGCGGCCGGCGAGGAGCAAGTGAAGACCTTCGACGCGCAGGCGCTGGCCGAGGAGTTCATCGGCGACACGCTGGCCGCCAACATCCTCGCCGTGGGCTATGCATGGCAGCTCGGCCTGGTGCCACTGGGCTTCGAGGCGCTGATGCGCGCCATCGAACTCAACGGCGTGGCGGTCGCCGCCAACCGCCTGGCCTTCGCGCTGGGTCGCATGGCCGCGGCCGATCCCGAAGGGCTCAAGCGCCTGGGCGACACGCTGCAGCCCGCGTCGGCGATGGACCTCGCGAACGCGGCCGACGGCAACGACCTCGAGGCCATCATCGCGCGCGGCGTGGCGCATCTCTCGGGCTACCAGAACGCCGCCTGGGCGCGGCGCTTCGAGACCCGCATCCGCGCGCTGCAGCAGCGCGAGTCGGCGCTCGGCGGCGATGCCTCGCTGCCCTTCACGCGCAACGCGGCGCGCAGCCTGCTCAAGCTCATGAGCTACAAGGACGAGTACGAGGTGGCGCGCCTGTACACCGACGGCAGCTTCCAGCGCAGCTTGATGGAACAGTTCGAGGGCGAGAAGATCAAGCTCGAGTTCCACATGGCGCCGCCCTTCCTCGCACCGCCGAAGAACGGCCAGGCACCGCGCAAGATCCGCTTCGGTGCCTGGATGCTGCCGGCGATGCGCGTGCTCGCGCGCGGCAAGGCGCTGCGCCACACGCCCTTCGATCCCTTCGGCCGTACGCAGGAGCGGCGGCTGGAGCGCGAGCTGATCGCCCACTTCGAGGCCCGGCTCGACGAACTGGTGCAGGACATGGCGGCCGCCGACCAGAAGCTGCTGGCCGACATCGCCGCGCTGCCGATGACGATTCGCGGCTACGGCCACGTGAAGATCGGCAACCTCGCGCTGGCGCGTGCGCGCGAAGCCGAACTGCTGCACCGGTTGCGGCCGCAGCGCTATCCGGCGCCGGCCTCGACCAAGGCCGCGGGGCAGATCAAGGGCATCGCGATCGTCGCGGCGCACTGAGGCGCCAGCCCCTCTCCCCCATGGGAAGGGTCAGGCCTCGAACGACGCACGCAGCAGCGGATAGAGCTTGCGAAAGCGCGCATGCCGCGCGCGATGCCCCGCCGCGGCCTCGGCCTTCGGATCGAAGCGCTGCCGCACCGCGGGCGCGGTGCACACCGCGGCGATCGCACCGCCATCGGCCAGCCAAGCCAAGCGCGCGGCACCCAGCGCGCCGCCGGCCTCGCCGCCCTCGGCCAGCGTCAGCGGCACCTCGAGGATGTCGGCCAGCAGTTGCGCCCACCAGCTGCTGCGCGCACCGCCTCCCACCAGCGCCAGTGCGCCCGCGGGCCGCGCCAGCGTGTCGAGCCCGTCGCGCAATCCGAAGCTCACGCCCTCGACCACCGCATAGGCGATGTCGTCGGCGCCGTGCGCCTGCGTGAGCCCGAACAGCACGCCCTGCGCGTTCGCGTTGTTGTGCGGCGAGCGTTCGCCCGACAGGTAGGGCAGGAAGATCGGCGCGCGCGCACGCGCCGCGTCGTCGAGCCGCGCGGCCGCCGCCAGCAGCGTGGCCTCGTCGCCGAAGCCCAGGTGCCGCGACGCCCAGCTCACGGCGCTCGCGGCCGAGAGCATCACCGACATCTGGTGCCAGCGGCCCGGCAGCGCGTGGCAGAAGGCATGCACCGCCTGCGTGGGATTCGGCTCGAAGCGGCTCGAGGCCACGAAGATCACGCCGGAGGTGCCGAGCGAGACGAAGCCCTGCCCCGGCTCCACGATGCCCATGCCGACCGCGCTGGCGGCGTTGTCGCCCGCGCCGCCGGCGATCTTCACCTCCGCGCCCAGGCCCCAGCGTTCGGCGAGCGCGGGCTTCAGCGTGGCCGAGACTTCGCTGCCTTCCACCAGCCGCGGCATCTGCGCACGCGTGAGGCCGGTGGCCGCGAGCAGTTCGTCGGACCAGTCGCGCGCACCGACGTCGAGCCACAGCGTGCCGGCCGCATCGGACATCTCTCCGACCGCCTCGCCGCTCAGCATGAAGCGCAGCCAGTCCTTGGGCAGCAGCACGCGCGCCACGCGCGCGAAGAGCTCGGGCTCGTGCTCTCGCACCCAGAGCAGCTTGGGCGCGGTGAAGCCCGGCATCGCGAGGTTGCCCGCGATCTCGCCCAGGCGCGGCACCGCGCGCGTCAGCGCCTCGCACTGCGCGCCGCTGCGACCGTCGTTCCAGAGGATGGCCGGGCGCAGCACCTCGCCGGCCGCGTCGAGCAAGGTGGCGCCGTGCATCTGGCCCGACAGCCCGATGGCGCGCACCTGCGCGAGCGCCACCGGCTGGTCGGCGCGCAGCTGCGCCATCACCTGCTCGAGCGCCTGCCACCATTGCGCGGGCGATTGTTCGGACCACAGCGGATGCGGCCGGTCCACGGTCAGCGATGCGCGCGCCACGCCGACGATGCGGTGATCGTCGGCGAGCAGCAGCGCCTTGAGCTCGGACGTGCCGAGGTCGAGTCCCAGATACAAGAGAAGCTCCCGGTGGGTTTGGATGAAAGGCGGCGTTCAGGCCATGCCGTTGCCGAAGCGGGTGTCCGCCTGGCGGCGGAACTCGCTGGGCGTCATGCCCTTGATCTCGAGAAAGCGCCGGTTGAAGTTCGCCACGTTGTTGAAGCCGACCTGGTAGCAGATGTCGGTCACGTAGTGGTCGGTCTGCATCAGCAGGTGGCAGGCGCTGTTGATGCGCACGCGGTTGACGAAGTCGGTGAAGCTGTTGCCGGTGGAACGCCGGAAGAAGCGGCTGAAGCGGCTCTCGCTCATGCCGAGCTCGGCGGCCAGGTCGGCCATCGAGAGCTGCTCGGTCATGTTGTTGGTGATGCGGTTGACGATGCCGTTGATCTGGTCGACCTGCGCATCGCCGTCGGCGCCCTGCGCGCCCTGCATCTGCACGCTCGACAGCAGCCGGTAGTCGGTGCACTGCGCGAGGTCGGCCAGGAAGCCCAGGAACAGCCCGAGCCGGCGCACGCCGCGCGCGGCCTTGATGTCGTCCCAGTGCTGCTGCGCCTGCTGCGAAAGGCCGAAGAACTCGATGCCGTGGCGCGCGCGCTCGAGCAGTTGCATGACCTCGCGCAGCTCGGGAATCTGGGCCGCGGCCTGCTCGATCGGCTCGTGGCGGAACTGGATCACGCGATCCCGCCCGGCCGCGCCGCCCTCGGGCACGTCGAGCGAGATCCAGTTGTGCGGCAGCCGCGGGCCGCACAGCACCAGGTGGCCGGGCTGGAACGGCCCGATCCAGTCGCCGATGAAGGCCTTGCCCGAGGTCTCGGTGATCAGGTGCAGCTCGTAGTCCTCGTGGAAGTGCCAGCGCACCAGCGGGCTCGGGAAGCCGTGCGCCAGGCATCGCACCAGGCCGGTCTCCTCGGGCGCCTCGTAGCCCAGCGAGGGCGAGCGCGCGAAGTCGCGCTCCAGCTCGGGCTGGCGCTGGCGGGGAATCGAACGCTTGCGGGTGGTGGTGGTCATGGCTGCATGCTCGCTCGCGGGCCGCGCCCGCTGCCAGAACGACTAGCGATTGTCTCCCTGCGCCAGCGCCGCCTGCACGGCCGCCAGCACCGGTGGATCGGCACCCTCGCGGGTGCAGTTCAGGGCCGCGGCGGTGGCGGCGAAGCGCATCACCGCGCGCCAGCCGTCGTCGCCGAGCGCCGCGAGCTGGTCGCGGTGCTCCACGCCCTGGTCGAGCAACGCGACCGACAGGCCGGCCGTGAAGGTGTCGCCGGCGCCGATGGTGTCGACCACCTGCACGCGCGGCGCGGCCACCGACAGCGGCACCTTGCCCGCGCGCCAGAGCGTGGCGCCCTCGCCGCCGCGCGTGACGATGACGGCGCGCGCGCCCGTGGCCAGGATCTCGGCGGCCAGCGCATCGACCGGGCGATCCGGCGCGAGCAGCGCGGCGTCCTCGTCGCTGAGCTTCACCAGGTCGGCCATCGCGAACCAGTTGGACACGCGCGCTCGGTAGGCCGCGAGGTCGGGGATCAGGCTGGGCCGCACATTGGGATCGAACACGATCACGCAGCGGCCCGCGTTGGCGCTCACCAGGTCGGCGATGCGCGTCGCGGCCGGCTCCTGCAGCAGTGAGATCGAGCCGAAGTGCAGGAAGCGGCAGTCGGCCGGCAGTTGCGGCAGCGGCTCGGGCGCCCAGGTCGCGTCGGCGCTGCCGTGCGTGTAGAAGGCATAGCGGTTGGTCTGCGGCGTGCGCTCGACGAAGGCCAGGGTCGAGGGCGCGCTGCTGCGCAGGATGAAGCCGGTGTCGACGCCGTTGCGTTCGAGGAAGCCCATCAGCCGCTCGCCGAACAGGTCGGTCGACAGCTGCGTGAAGAAGCCGGTGTGCTGGCCCAGCCGCGCGCAGGCCACGGCCGTGTTGAGCGGCGAGCCGCCCTCGTGGCCGAGGAAGGCCAGCGCGCCGGCCTCGCTGGCGGTGAAATCGATCAGGGCTTCGCCCGTGAGTGCAATGCGCATGGTGAGGACAGGATTTTCTTCGGTCAGTTCAGGGCGCCGGCGTCGTCCAGGAAGCCGCGTTCGGCGGCCAGGGTGGCGGGATGGTCGAGCAGTTCGGCGAACAGGCGCGGCGGGATCGTGATGGCGCCGACGCCCAGCGCGAGCAGCGACAGGTAGGCCTCGCGCGAGCGGATGCTCGCCACCAGCAGCCGCGTGCCCGCCGCGGGCCGCCGCGCGACCAGCGACTGCATGCGCGCGATCAGCGCGAGCCCGTCCTGGCCGGCATCCTCGAGCCGCCCGAGGTAAGGCGCCGCATAGGCCGCGCCGAGCTGCGCCGCGAAGTGCGCCTGCTCGGGCGCGTAGACGGCGGTCCAGGTCACCGGCACGCCCTGAGCGATCAGCCGCGCGCCGGCCACCAGGCCCTGGCGCGTGGCGGGAATCTTGATGACGAGCTGGCCGGCGTCGAACTTCGGCAGCAGCGCCTGCGCGTCCTCGAGCATGCCGTCGACCTCGCTCGAGTACACCTGCGCCTGCACCTGGCGCGCGCCCAGCTCGATGCAGCGCTGCAGCAAGCCGGGCACGTCGGCGCGGCCGACACCGGCACGCTGGAGCAAGGTCGGGTTGGTCGTCACGCCATGGACGACCGGGTGCGGCAGGCAGGCCCGCAGCGCCGCGAGGTCGGCGCTGTCGAGGTAGAGATGGAAATCGTCGTTCATGGATCGCGTGCGGCGGAGGTCGGCTATCTTCTCACCGGGCGGCCCGCGCTTCACCGCGGTGAAGACAAGCGCTCCGATACTTTCCTGACTTCACTGCAGCATGCATCGCCATCTCAGCTCATGACGTTGCCGCCATCGACGTTCAAGGTCTGCGCCGTGATGTAGCGCGCCTCGTCGCTGGCCAGGAACACGGCCGCGCCCGCGATGTCGCCCGGCAGGCCCATGCGGCCCAGCGGCACCTCGAGCCCCACGCGCCGCTTCTTCTCGCCGAGGGCCAGCCCCTCGGCCCTGGCGAACAGGCTGTCGACCTGGTCCCACATCGGCGTATCGACCACGCCGGGTGCGATGCCGTTGACGCGGATGCCATGCGGCGCCATCGCGAGCGCCGCGCTCTGGGTGTAGCTGATCACGGCCGCCTTGGTGGCGCAGTAGTGCGACACCAGCGCCTCGCCGCGTCGCCCCGCCTGCGAGGCCATGTTGATGACCGAGGCGCCGCGGGTGCCGGCCTCGACCATGTGGCGCAGCACGGCCTGCATGACGAAGAACATGCCCTTCACGTTGACGGCGAACAGGCGGTCGAACGAGGCCTCGTCGCTGTCGAGCAGCGGCGCGAGATCGAACACGGCGGCGTTGTTGAAGAGCACGTGGATCGGCCCGAAGGCCACCTGCGCCTCGACCAGCAGGCGCGCGATGGCCTGCATGTCGGTCACGTCGGCCGCGATGTAGGCCAGGCGGTCGGGATGGCGCTGCTGCAGTGCGCGCACCGCCTCGGAAGGGGCTGCAGCGCGATCGACCACGCTGCAGCGCGCGCCCTCGGCGATGCAGGCTTCGGCGACCGCCAGGCCGATGCCGCCGCCCGCGCCGGTCAGCAGCACATGGCGGTCCTGCAGCCGGGTGCTCATGCCTTGTCGCCGATGAAACTCGCGACACGCCTGCTCGCGCGGCGCACCGCATCGACCAGCCGCGCATCGCCCGCGATCGGGCCCCACAGGCCCGCGTCCGCGCACAGCGCGACGACCGGGTCGGCCGCGTCGCAGATGGCATGCGCCACGGCTTCGTCCATGCCCTGGTCCTGGTAGGCATAGGGCAAGGTGCCGCGGTGCCAGCGCTGCAGGAAGGCCAGGAACAGCGCGGGCAACATCGCCACGCTGTCGATGGGCTGGCCCGCGGCCAGCCGCTCGCGCACGGTGGGTGCGATGAAGCCCGGGATCTTCGAGAAGCCGTCGGCGGCCACGCGCTGGTTGGTGTCGCGGATGGCGGGGTTGCCGAAACGGTCGAGCACCACGTCGCGGTAGGCCGCGAGGTCGATCGGGCTCGGGCTCAGGCAGGGAATGACGTCGTCGCTCACGTAGTCGAAGGCCATCTTGCGGATGGCGGCGTCGTGCGTGCCCTCGTGGATGAAGCCGAGGCCCACCAGCGTGCCGGCCCAGGCGATGCAGCTGTGGGTGGCGTTGAGGATGCGGATCTTGGCCTCTTCGTAGGGCTGCACCGAGTCGACCAGTTCGACCCCCACGCGCGCCCAGTCGGGGCGGCCGGCCGCGAAGTCGTCCTCGATGACCCACTGGATGAAGCTTTCGCCGGTGATCGCGGCCGCGTCGTCGCGACCGGTGGCGGCCTGCACGCGCGCGCGCAGCTCGGGCGGCGGGCGCGGCGTGATGCGGTCGACCATGGCATTGGGGCAGCGCGTGTTCGCCTGCGTCCAGGCCAGCAGCTCGGTATCGCCCGCGCGCTCGATGAACTCGAGCAGGCCGGCGCGGAAGCGCTCGCCGTTGTGGCGCAGGTTGTCGCAGTTCAGCAGCGTGAGCGGGCCCGCATCGGCGGCCTTGCGCGCGCGCAGGATCGCGCAGACGGCGCCGTAGATGGTCACGCCCTCGCCGCCCGCCTCGCCCTTCGCGGCACGCGCGATGTCGGTGGCGAGGTCGGCGAAGGCCAGGTCGAGCCGGCCCTTGGTGTCGAGGTAGTAGCCGGCCTCGGTGACGGTGAAGGAGACGATGCGCGTCGAGGGCGCGGCGCCGCGCGCGATCGGGCCGGCGAGCGAGGGCTCGTAGGGCAGCACCTCGCGGATGGCCTCGATCTGCTCGTAGCGGTACTCGCCCGCGGGCGACACGGTCTCGAGCGTGTAGCGGCCGCCCTGGGCGCGCAGCGCCTCGACGACCTCGGCCATGTCGGGCCGGATGTTGGCGCCCGAGATCGACCAGCGCGTGTCGCCCGCGTCGATCAGCCGCTGCAGGTAGACCGCCTGGTGCGCCCGGTGGAACGACCCGAGGCCGAGGTGGAGCACCGTGAACTCCGAGGGAGCGGGTGGAAGGGGCGCTGCTGCGAGAGTCACGAAGAATGTCCCGGAAGAGGAATGAAACGAGAGAAGAGGTTCAGGCCGCGACCGCGCGCCCGTCGCGCGTGAACAGGTGCAGCACCGAGGGATCGAGCTCGACCGCCACGTCGTCGCCGGCCTGCAGCGGCGTGCGATCGTTCTGGCGCGCCACCAGCGGCACGCCGCCCACGTCGACATGGATCAGCGTGTCGGCGCCCAGCGCCTCGATCAGCTCGACGCGGCCCTGCACATCGGACACCGGTGCGCCGGCCTTCGCATGCACGCGCAGGCCCTCGGGCCGCACGCCGAGGAAACCGTCGCTCGGCAGCCGGCCGCCGGTGGCGGCCGAGAAGCTCGGGATGGCGCTGGCCGCCACCATGTTCATCGAGGGCATGCCGATGAACTGCGCGACGAACTGGTTGGCCGGGCGGTCGTAGAGCTCGAGCGGCGTGCCGACCTGCTCGATCAGCCCGTCCTTGAGCACCACCACGCGGTCGGCCAGGGTCATGGCCTCGACCTGGTCGTGCGTGACGTAGATGGTGGTCGCGCCGAGTGCGCGGTGCAGCTTGTGGATTTCCACCCGCGTGTTGCCGCGCAGCGCGGCGTCGAGGTTGGACAGCGGCTCGTCGAACAGGAACACCTTGGGCGCGCGCACGATGGCGCGGCCGATGGCCACGCGCTGGCGCTGGCCGCCCGAGAGGTCCTTGGGCAGGCGGTCGAGGTACTGCGTGAGGTTCAGCGTCTTCGCCGCATGCTCGACCTTGGTCTTGATCTCGGACTTGCTCGTGCCCGCGAGCTTGAGCGCGAAGGACATGTTGTCGTACACGCTCATGTGCGGATAGAGCGCATAGCTCTGGAACACCATCGCGAGGTCGCGCTTGCCCGAAGGCGCCCAGGTGATGTCCTTGCCGTCGAGCAGCAGGTTGCCGCTGCTGATCGGCTCGAGCCCCGCGATCAGCCGCAGCAGGGTCGACTTGCCGCAGCCCGAGGGACCGACGAAGACGATGAACTCGCCTTTCTGGATCTCGAGGTCGACGCCCTTGATGATGTCGACTTCGCCGAAGCTCTTCTTGATGTTCTTCAGTTGGAGGTAGGCCATGGGGTGTCTCCCTTTCTTTACTTGACGGCGCCGAAGGTCAGGCCTTGCACCAGTTGCTTCTGGCTGAACCAGCCGAACACGACGATGGGCGCGATGGCCATCAGCGAGGCCGCCGACAACTTGGCCCAGAACAGCCCCTCGGGGCTCGAGTACGAGGCGATCAGCGTGGCCAGCGTGCCGGCCTTGGCGGAGGTGAGGTTGAGCGCCCAGAAGGCCTCGTTCCAGCTCAGCACCAGGCACAGCAGGCCGGTGGAGGCGAGGCCGCCGACCGACAGCGGCAGCACGACATGGCGGAACTCGGTCCACAGGCTCGCGCCGTCCATGCGCGCGGCCTCGAGGATCTCGTTCGGGATGTCCTTGTAGGCGCTGTAGAGCATCCAGACCATGATCGGCAGGTTCGACAGCGTGAACACGATGGTCAGCGCGCTCAGCGAATCCAGCAGGCCCGCGGTCTGCGCGAGCACGTAGATCGGCACCAGCGCGCCCACGGCCGGCATCATCTTGGTCGAGAGCATCCACATCAGGATGTCGCGCGTCTTCTTCGTGCGGAAGAAGGCCATCGAGTACGCGGCCGGCGCCGCGATCAACAGGCCGAGGATGGTCGAGCCCAGGCTGGTGATCAGCGAGTTGCGTGCGTACAGCAGGTAGTCGCTGCGCCGCTGCACCTCGCCGAAGTTGTCGAGCGTGGGTTCGAAGATGAACAGCGGCGGCACGTGGATCGCCTGCAGCTCGGTCTTGAAGGCCGTGAGGAACAGCCAGCCGAGCGGGAAGAACAGCAGCAGCGCGACGGCCCAGGCACCGACGGTGCGCAGCAGTTGCGGCAGGAAGTTGCTGGGAGCCTGTTGTTGCATGGTTCAGCTACTCCATCGTGCGGTGGGCAAGACACGGCCCATTCCAGGAACACCACGGAACCGGCTTTGCCGGGCCGTTGGTGTTGCCCCCTGCAAGGGGGTTGGCGAAGCGACACGAAGTGCGCGAAGACTGGGGGTGTGCAACATGACTAATCCAGGTTCTTGCCGATGATGCGGATCAGGAACACGGCCACGATGTTGGCCAGCACCACCGCGAACAGGGCGCCCGCGGAAGCCACGCCCACATCGAAGTTCATGAGCGACTGCTTGAAGATCATGTAGGTCATGTTCGTGCTCTCGTTGCCCGGGCCGCCGTTGGTGGTGATGGCGATCTCGGCGAACACGCTGAGCAGGAAGATCATCTCGATCATGATCACCACCGCCATCGGGCGCGCGAGGTGCGGCACGGTGAGATAGAAGAAGCGCTGGAACGCGCTCGCGCCGTCCATGCGCGCGGCCTCCATCTGCTCGCGGTCGAGCGACTGCAGCGAGGTGATGAAGATCAGGCAGGCGAATGGCAGCCATTGCCAGGCCACCATGATGATCACCGACAGCAGGGGCACGTCGGTGAGCCAGTCGATCGGCTGGGCGCCGAAGGCGCGCCACACGTCGGCCAGGATGCCGTAGATCGGGTTCATCATCATGTGCTTCCACAGCAGCGCGTTGACCGCGGGCATGACGAAGAAGGGCGAGATCAGCAGCACGCGCACGATGCCACGGCCCGGGAAGGGTTCGTTGACCAGCAGCGCGAGCAGCACGCCGAGCACCACGGTGATGCCGATCACGCTGCCGATCAGCAGCAGCGTGTTCCAGGTCGCGGGCCAGAAGTCCGGGTCGGTGACGAAGTACTCGAAGTTGGCGAGGCCCGCGAAGGGATGGTCGCCGGGCTGCATGAGGTTGTAGTTCACGAACGAGAAGTACAACGTCATCGCGAGCGGCACGATCATCCAGAGGAAGAGCGTGAGCACGGCCGGCGCCATGAGTGCGCGGGGCAGGAGTCTTTTCATGGGTGGTCCCTTCTCTCTTCTGTCAGGCTCCTTCCCCCTCTGAGGGAAGGTGGGGATGGGGGCTGCTGCGATCGAGCGCGGCGACGAACGACGCGCCGTGCGTGCCCCCCACCCCGCCCCCCCCGGAGGGGAGGGAGCAAGCCACGAGGCTTACTTGTAGTAGCCGGCCTTCTTCATCTCACGCTCGGCCGTGGTCTGCGAAGTCTTCAGCGCCTGGTCGACCGTGACCTTGCCCGCGAGTGCCGCGCTCATCTGCTGGCCCACCGCCACGCCGATGGCCTGGAACTCGGGGATGGCCGCGTACTGCACGCCGACGTAGGGCGACTTCGGCAACGTGCTGTCGCTGAGGTTGGCGCCGTCGATGGCCTTCTTCTCGGCGGCAGCGAACTTCGCGACCTTCTGGAACTCGGGGTTCGCGTAGGTCGACTTGCGCGTGCCGGTGGGCACCGCGCCCCAGCCCTGCTCCTTGGCGACCAGGTTGATGTAGTCCTTGGAGGTGGCCCACTTCACGAAGGTCTGGGCGGCGGCGGCCTTGGTCGAGCTGGCGGGGATCGCCAGGTTCCAGGTCCACAGCCAGTTGGCGCCCTTGGGCGTGACAGCAACGGGTGCCTGCGCGAAAGCCACCTTGTCGGCCACCTTCGACTGCTTGGGATCGCTGATGAACGAGGCCGCGATGGTCGCGTCGACCCACATGCCGCACTTGCCTTCGTTGAACAGGGCGAGGTTCTCGTTGAAGCTGTTGGCCGAAGCGCCCGGCGGGCCGTAGGCCTTCATCAGGTCGACGTAGAAGCCGATCGCGTCCTTCCAGGGCTTGGTGTCGATCTGCGGCTTCCACTGCATGTCGAACCACTGGCCGCCGTTGGTGTTGACCAGCGTGGTCAGGAAGGCCATGTTGTCGCCCCAGCCCGGCTTGCCGCGCAGGCACATGCCGTAGACGCCGGCCTTCGGGTCGTGGATCTTGCCGGCCAGTTCCTTCACCTGGTTCCAGGTTGGCTGCTCGGGCATCTGGAAGCCGACCTTGTCGGCCAGGTCCTTGCGGTACATGAGCATCGAGCTCTCGCCGTAGAACGGCGCGGCGTAGAGCTTGCCCTGGTACGACAGGCCGTCGCGGATCGCGGGCAGCAGGTCGTCGGCGTCGTAGGCGGCATCGGTGGCGATGGGCTGCAGCCAGCCCTTCTTCGACCAGATCGGCGCTTCGTATAGGCCGATGGTCATCACGTCGAACTGGCCGCCCTTGGTGGCGATGTCGGTGGTCACGCGCTGGCGCAGCGTGCCCTCTTCCAGGGTGACCCACTTGAGCTTGATGTCGGGATTGGCCTTCTCGAAGAAGGGCGTGAGCTTCTGCATCTCGATCATGTGGCCGTTGTTGACGGTCGCGATCACGAGTTCGGTGGCAGCCTGGGCGACGAGCCCGGTGCCGGCGAGTGCGAGGACGAGGCCCGCTTTCAGAAAACGCTGCATGTTGTCTCCTAGAGGGTGAGCGACGCCCCCTCGGGTCGCCGTGCCCGGATTCTGGATAAACATGCTTGCGGTTTTGGTACTTCGAATGTCAACGACGGTACTTTCATGCACCGATTGGCTAGTGAATTCCCTAGGCAACGCAATACAGCATGTGCCAGAGGCAATCCAAAGCGTTCAGCCGGTGCCCAGCAGCTGCCGGCGGAACTGGGCCGCCGCGGGCGAGAGCGCCCGCCCCTCGCGCGTGACCAGGCAGATCGGCGGCACGCGCACCGGCAGCTCGATCGGCACCACCCGCAGCAGGCCCAGCCGCGCGTAGTGTCGGGCCTGCGAGGCGGGCATGACGGCCGCCATGTCGGAGCTCTCGAGCAGCGCGGTGATGGCGATCGGCGAGGCGGTCTCGAGGATGTCGAGCCGCGCCTGCACGCCGGCCTCGCGCATGGCGGCCTCGAAGCGCCCGCGCTGCGGCGAGCCCGGCGGCTGCAGCACCCATTGCCAGGCCGCCAGGTCGGCCAGCGTGAGGCCCTCGCGCTCGAAGGCCGGATGGCCGCCGCGCACCACCACCACCTGCGATTCGCCGAGCAGCGGCACGCTGGCGTAGCGCGATTCGTCGTGCCCGTCGGTGAGCCGGCCCAGCACCAGGTCGACGTCGCCCTGCTCGAGCTGGGCCTGCATCACGTCGCTGGTCTCGACCACCACCGACACCGCCACCTGCGGATGGCGCCGGCGGTACTCGACCAGCGCCGGCGCCAGCAGCTCGGGCACGGCGCCGGGAACGCTGCCCACGCGCAGCGCGCCGCTGAGGCCGGAGCGCAGCGCCAGCATCTCTTCGCGCGCGCTG
Organism: Variovorax sp. PDC80; assembly: GCF_900115375.1. Lineage (NCBI taxonomy): Bacteria > Pseudomonadati > Pseudomonadota > Betaproteobacteria > Burkholderiales > Comamonadaceae > Variovorax > Variovorax sp. PDC80. The sequence goes on from NZ_FOWG01000013.1 coordinate 241,981, forward strand.
CCGAAGTCGCTGACCACGCGGTGGGCGTAGCGCACCAGGATCTCGCCATAGGCGGTGGGCTCCATGCCGCGCGCCAGCCGCTCGAACAGCTTCTCGCCGAGCGAATCCTCGAGCTGCTGCAACAGCTTGGTGGCCGCGGGCTGGCTGATGTTCATGGCCTCGGCCGCGCGGCCCAGGTGGCGGTGGGCGTCGAGGCGCACCAGCAGCAGCAGCTGGCGCGGTCGCACCTGCAGCATCAGCGAGGCATCGGGCGAGGTTTTTTGGACTGTCATCACCAAAAGTATATGAAGCCCGCGGCAATTTCGATTGGATCGCAAGGAGCGAACGGCCTACCCTGCGGCTTTGCCATGCATGGAAAGCAATGGCGCTCAAGACCAACAAGCAGGAGACAACCCCGATGCGCCCCTTTTCCCTGGCCTTCCGGCACCGACGCGCCGCCTTCTTCGCGACTTCGCTCGTTGCCACGCTCGCGCTGGCCACCGGCCTTGCCGCCGCCCAGACCGCGCCCGCCTACCCCGACAAGCCGCTGCGCATCATGGTCGGCGCCTCGCCGGGCGGCGGCACCGACATCCTGGCGCGCGTGCTGGCCGACAAGCTCTCGCCCGCGCTCAAGCAGCCGGTGGTGGTCGAGAACCGGCCCGGCGCCTCCAACACCATCGCGGGCGAGCTCACGGCGCGCGCGCCGGCCGACGGCGCCACGCTGCTGCTGGCCACCAACACCGCGCAGGCGGTGGCGCCGCACATCCTCAAGCTCAAGTACGACCCGCTCAAGGACCTGCAGCCGCTGGGCCTGGTGGCCGTGATGCCCAACGTGCTGGTGGTGTCGGCCAGTTCGCCCTACAAGTCGGTGAAGGACCTGCTGACCGCGATGGCGGCCCGGCCCGGCGGCTTCAAGTACGCCTCCTCGGGCATCGGCAGCACGCAGCACGTGGGCGGCGAGGCCTTCAACCTGGCCACCGGCATGAAGTCGGTGCACGTGCCCTACAAGGGTAGCTCGCAGGCGCACATCGACATCATCTCGGGCGAGGTCGAGATGATGTTCGACAGCACCTCCTCGGCCATGGGTCAGATCAAGGCCGGCAAGTTCCGCGCGCTGGCCGTGAGCGCGCCGCAGCGCTCGCCCGAGCTGCCCGACGTGCCCACGCTGGCCGAACAGGGCGTCAAGGGCGCCGACGTCTCGACCTGGTACGGCCTCTACGTGACCGCCGGCACGCCGCGCCCGGCCGTCGAGCGCCTGAGCGCCGAGCTCGCGCGCAGCCTGCAGCTGCCCGACGTGCAGGCCCGCATCAAGGCCCTGGGCGGCGAGCCCGGCAGCCTGATCGGCGAGCCCTTCGCCGCCATGAACCGGCAGGAGTTCGAGCACTACGGCCAGCTCGTGCGCACCGCCAACATCAAGGCCGAATGAGGCCGTCCCCTTTTTCTCCACCGACGATCGCCATGTCCACTCCTTCGAAGATTCCGACCGTGACCTCCGCCAAGCCCCGCATCGCCGTGCTGCTCGGCGACCCCAGCGGGGTCGGCCCCGAGATGGCGGTCAAGCTGCTCGCGCGCCAGCGCAACCTCGACGCCGCGCGCGTGCTGCTGATCGCCGACCCGGTGGTGCTGGCCGCGGGCGAGCGCATCGCCGGCGCGAAGCTCGATCCGCTCGCGGCCGAGAGCCTCGACACGCTGCGCTTCGAGGACGGCCGGCCCTCGCTGCTGGCCTGCGACTGGATGGAGGGCGCCGAGCCGGTGCTCGGCGAATCGAACGAGGCCTCGGGCCGCGCCTCATTCCAGGCGCTCGAGCTCGCGACCGCGGCCGTGCGCCGCGGCCAGGTCGACGCGATCCTGTTCGCGCCGCTCAACAAGCATTCGCTGCGCCTGGGCGGCCTGGTGCACGAGGACGAGCTGCGCTACATGCAGGCGCGCTTCGCGGTGCCGGGCTTCGTCTGCGAGTTCAACCTCACGGGCGCGCTGTGGACCTCGCGCGTGACCTCGCACATTCCGCTCAAGGACGTGGCGAGCCACATCACGGGCGAAGGCGTGCGCGACGCGGTGAAGATCATCGCCGCGGCGCTGCGCCAGTCGGGCGTGGCGCAGCCGCGCATCGCGGTCTCGGGGCTCAACCCGCATGCCGGCGACGGCGGCTCGATCGGCATGGAGGAGATCGAGATCATCGGCCCGGCCATCGAGAAGCTGCGCGCCGAGGGCTACGACGCGCGCGGCCCGTTCTCGCCCGACACGGTGTTCATCGGCGCGCGGCGCGGCGACGTCGACGCGGTGGTCTCGATGTACCACGACCAGGGCCAGATCGCGATGAAGCTCATGGGCTTCGAGCAGGGCGTGACCCTGCACGGCGGCCTGCCCGTGCCCGTGGCCACCTCGGCCAGCGGCAGCGCCTTCGACATCGCGGGCAAAGGCATCGCGCAGATCGAGGGCCTGCAGCAGGCCTTCGACCTGTGCCTGCGCATGGCCAGCGGTGCGCCGGTGCGCGCGGCCGCGACGGCCGAGGCCTGAATCGGCGGCGGGCAGAAAAAAGGGCCGCATACGCGGCCCTGTCGAATCGTTGTTCTGCGGGTGTCCGTGGTCTTCAGGCGCCTTGCGGCTGGCCGTAGGCGTTGGACTCGGGCTGGCTGGGCTGGACGAAGAAATAGATCAGCACCAGGTTGATCAGCGGAATGATCATCAGCAGCTGGAACCAGCCGCTCTTGCCGATGTCATGCAGGCGGCGCGAGCCCACGGCCAGCACGGGCAGCAGGAAGCCCAGCGCGGCGACCAGGTAGACGATCTGGTGGATGAAGCTGGCGACGATCAGAACGACCACCTCGGCCAATATGAACCACCAGAACTCGGAACGCGAGGCGCGCCCACTGAAATCCGTGTACTTCTGAAAGCAGGTCTTGACCGCTGTTTGAAAATCCATTTGATCGGCTCCTCTTGAGGTCCCCGGGAAATTTCCCGGGGCCATCATATCGGCGCCTTCTTCAACGGCAATGGCAACGAATGGCGTACTTCGAATGGCCAAGCGCTCACTGCGCGGGCGGGCTCAGCCGCTGCAGCAGGCCCGCGGTCGAGGCATCGAGGCCCGTGACGTCCCCCGAGGCGAGCCGCGGCTCGATGTCCTTCGCGAGCACCTTGCCGAGCTCCACGCCCCACTGGTCGAAGCTGTTGATGCCCCATAGCGCGCCGCTGGTGAACACGCGGTGCTCGTACAGCGCGATGAAGGCGCCGAGCGCCTCGGGCGTGAGCTTCTCGAACACGAAGAAGCTGCTGGGCCGGTTGCCCGGGAAGTTCTTGTGGCCGCCCGCGTCGAGCTTGCCCACCATCAGCGCCTGCGCCTGTGCGAGCGCGTTGGCCAGCAGCTTCGGGTGGTGGCCCTCGAGGTCGTGCGAGGCATCGCGCACCGCGAGGAACTCCAGCGGGATCACATCGGTGCCCTGGTGCAGCATCTGGAAGTAGGCATGCTGGCCGTTGGTGCCCGGCTCGCCCCACAGCACGGGCGAAGTGCCCAGGCCCGGCGGCAGCGCCGCACCGGTCGCGTCGACCTGCTTGCCGTTGCTCTCCATCTCGAGCTGCTGCAGATAGGCCGGCAGCCGCTTCAATGCGCTGTGATAGGGCGCGATGCTGCGGCTCGTGAAGCGGTGGAAGTTGCGATACCAGACGTCGAGCAGGCCGAGGCGCATCGGCAGGTTCTGCGCCAGCGGCGCGGTGCGGAAGTGCTCGTCCATCGCATGCGCGCCCGCCAGCAGCCGGCGGAAGCCCTCGGCGCCGATGGCCAGCGCGATCGGCAGGCCGATGGCCGACCACAGCGAATAGCGCCCGCCCACCCAGTCCCAGAAGCCGAAGGTGGTCTCGATACCGAACTTGTTGGCCGCTTCCACGTTGGTGGTGAGCGCCGCAAAATGGCCCGCGATGTCGTTGCCGCCCGACTGCTCGTACCAGCGCTTGGCGGACTGCGCGTTGGTCATCGTCTCGGCCGTGGTGAAGGTCTTCGAGGCGATCAGGAACAGCGTGTGCTCGGGCGCGAGGCCCTCGAGCACGCCGTCGAGCTCGTGGCCGTCGACGTTCGAGACGAAATGGAAGTGCTTGCCCGGCGCCGCGAATTCCGCGAGCGCGAGCACCGCCATCTGCGGGCCGAGGTCGGAGCCGCCGATGCCGATGTTGACCACGTCGGTGATGGTGTGGTCGCCGCGCACCTTCTCGGCGTAGGTGAGCATGGCGTCGAGCGTTTCGTGCACCTCGCGCAATTGCGGCGCGGTCTTGCCGACCTTGGCATCGGCCGGCGCGCGCAGCAGCGTGTGCAGCACCGCGCGGTCTTCGGTGTTGTTGATGTGCTCGCCCGCGAACATCGCGTCGCGGTGCGCCTCGAGGCCGCACTCGCGCGCGAGCGCGAACAGCAGCGCTTCCACGCGCGCATCGATCAGGTTCTTCGACAGGTCGGCGAACAGGTACGGCGCCTCCTGGCTGAAGTGCGCGAAGCGGCCGGCGTCGTCGACGAAGGCATGGCGCAGGTCGAACTGGCGGCCCGCGGTCTCGAAGTACGACTGCAGCTGCGCCCAGGCCGGTGCGCGGTCGCAGCGAAGCGGGGTCGCCATGATCAGCGACCGCTTTCCTGCATCAGCTTCTCGAGCTTGATCGCATCGGCCGCGAAGGCGCGGATGCCCTCGGCGAGCTTCTCGGTGGCCATCGCGTCCTCGTTGAGCGCGAAGCGGAAGCCGGCTTCGTCGTAGGCGACCTTCTCGGCCTTGCCCTGGGCGGCGGCCTTGGCATCGAGCGCATGCTCGAGCGGCTCGTTGCTCGCGGCCAGCTCGGCCAGCAGCTCGGGGCTGATGGTCAGCAGGTCGCAGCCCGCGAGCGCCTGGATCTGGCCCACGTTGCGGAAGCTCGCGCCCATCACCTCGGTCTTGATGCCGTTGGCCTTGTAGTACTCGAAGATCTGGCGCACCGACTTCACGCCCGGGTCGTTGGCGCCGGCGTTGGCGGCCTCGTCCCACTTGGCGCCCGCGGACTTCTTGTACCAGTCGTAGATGCGGCCGACGAAGGGCGAGATCAGCTGCACGCCGGCCGCGCCGCAGGCCACGGCCTGCGCGAACGAGAACAGCAGCGTGAGGTTGGTGCGAATGCCTTTCTGCTCGAGCTGGCGCGCGGCCTCGATGCCTTCCCAGGTGGAGGCGACCTTGATCAGCAGGCGCTTCTCGGTGTCGATTCCCTCGGCCTTGTAGAGCGCCGTGATGCGCTCGCCGCGCGCCACGGTGGCGGCGGTGTCGAACGAAAGGCGCGCATCGACCTCGGTCGAGACGCGGCCCGGGATGATCGAGAGGATCTCGGTGCCGAAGCGCACCAGCAGGCGGTCGATGACCTCGTCGAGCGGCTTGCCCGCATGCTTCTTCACGCCCTCGTCGAGCAGCGGACGGTACTCGGGCTTCTGGACCGCCTTGAGGATCAGCGACGGATTGGTGGTCGCGTCCTGCGGCTTGGAGGCGCTGAGCTGCTTGAAGTCGCCGGTGTCGGCGACCACGGTGGTCCATTGACGGAGTGCATCGAGTTGGTTCATGGCAATGATTATGTTGCGGTGATGGCGACGGGGCCTGCACGCTGTTGCATGCGGGCCGATGCTTTCATGCGCACCGTAGCACGGCTTGGCACCCTGTTCCATGACGGCGCGAACAACATGCGGCCAGCAGGGTTTCGGCCCCATGCCGCCCTACAGGCGCTGTGGTCCACGGCTGACGGCGCCGGCCCGCGGGCGCGTCTAGGCTGAAGAATCCTTTCCTTTGCGAATCGCCGGATTCGCCGTCCCGACCCCAGGAGCCCCCTACATGCAGCGCAGACTTCCACCCGCAGCCTCCACCGACCTCGCCTCCTTCGATGACCGCCGCACCAGTGCCGCCATCGGCACGCTGGCCACGGCCTTCGTGATCGGCGGCGCGGCGGCCTGGCTCGCGCTGGATGCCGCGCGCCGCTCGCGCGTCAAGTTGGCCGGCCCGGCCGACGGCGCCCCGCTGATGCGCGCGCCGCTGCAGGTGGTGGCGCCGGTGGACCTGCACCGCTATGCCGGCCTCTGGCACGAACAGGCGCGGCTGCCCAACCGCTTCCAGAAATCCTGCGCCGGCCCGGTCACGGCCAACTACACGCCGCGGCCCGACGGCACGATCGAGGTGCTCAACCGCTGCGAACGCGCCGACGGCAATTTCGAGGAATCGCTGGGCACCGCGCGCGTGGTGCCGGTGGCGGGCCAGCCCGGCGCGGGCCGGCTCGAGGTGCGCTTCGCGCCCTCGTGGCTGGCCTGGCTGCCGGTGGTGTGGGGTGACTACTGGATCCTGAAGCTGGACCGCGACTACCAGGTGGCGCTGGTCGGCACGCCGAACCGCGAATACCTGTGGGTGCTGTCGCGCGCCCCCTGCCTGGACGACGCAACGCTGCAGGCCGAGCTCGACTACGCGGGCAGCCTGGGCTTCGACATCGACAAGGTCGAGCGCACCGGCAGGTAGCGCGAGAGCTGGGTCGCGAGCGAGGCCGGCGCGGTGCAGTGGATCGCGTGCCAGCCGAAGGCGCGCGCGGCTTCCACGTTGGGGGCCGAATCGTCGATGAACACCGTCTGCTCCGCCGCCAGCGCATGGCGCACCGCGAGCAGTTCGTAGATCTCGCGATGGGGCTTCAGGAACTTCACGTCGCCCGAGAACACGCCGCCGTCGAAACGCCGCATGAAGCCATGGCGCGCCATGATCGCGCGCGCATAGGGCGCGGGCATGTTCGAGAGGTAGTAGAGCTTCAGCGGCTCGCCGGCCTCGCGGCGCTCGCACAGATCCTCGAGCAGCGCCACCGTGACCTCGATGGGCGCCAGCCGTTCGCCGAGTCCGTCGAGCATGGCCAGCAGCCGGTCGGCCGGCAGCGAGAGCCGGGCCGCCATGCGGGCGACGGACTCCTCGAGCGTGCGGGTGCCGCAGTCGAAGCTGGTCCAGTCGTCGTGATGGAAAAGCGCGCGGCCCAGGGCCGCGGCGGCGGATTCAGTGGGCGCATGCTCCGCCAGATGGGCCTGGACCAGCCGGGTGGGCTCCCAGGTGAAGAGCACGGCGCCAAGATCGAAAACCACGTTCATGGCGCCATTGTTCCATGCGCGCGCTACACCACGCTGACGCCGTGCGCCCCCAGGGAGAGCCGGGTCTGCGCGCCCGCGGCCAGCGGGTTCGACAGGTCGGTCGAAACCACGAAGACCGCGCCCAGCGGCGTGTCGAAACCGTACTCGTAGAAACTGCCGAGGTAGGCCACCTTCTTCAGCGTGGCCGGCAGGCCGGTGTCGGCCGCCGAAGCCTCGCCGATGCGCCAGGCCTCGGGCCGCACCGCCACCTTGACCGCGCCCGGTGCCACCGCATGGCGCGGCCGCAGCCGCAGCGGCCCGAGCGTGACGTCGCCGTCGGCACCGGCCACGCCCGGGAACACCATCGCCTCGCCCATGAAGCCCGCGACGAACTCGCTCTCGGGCCGGCCGTAGAGCTGCTCGGGCGTGCCGCGCTGCGCGATCACGCCGTGGTCCATCACGATGATCTGGTCGCTCACGGCCAGCGCCTCGCTCTGGTCGTGCGTGACGTAGGCCACCGTGAGCTTGAGCCGCTGCTGCAGCGAGCGGATCTCCTCGCGCATCTCGCGCCGCAGCCGCGCGTCGAGGTTCGACAGCGGCTCGTCGAACAGCAGCACCGCGGGCTCGAGCACCAGCGCGCGCGCCAGCGCCACGCGCTGCTGCTGGCCACCCGAAAGCTCGCTCGGCAGCCGCTGGTCGAAGCCCACCAGGCCCACGCCGCGCAGCGCCTCGCGCGCACGCGCCGTGGCCTCGTCCTTCTTCACGCCGCTCATGCGCAGGCCGTAGCCCACGTTGCCGATCACGTCCATGTGCGGGAACAGCGCATAGCTCTGGAACATCATGCTGACGTTGCGCTCGGCCGGCCCGAGTGTGGTGACATCGCGCCCGCCCATGAAGATCGCGCCCGAGGTCGGCGACTCGAGCCCTGCGATCATGCGCAGGGTGGTGGTCTTGCCGCAGCCCGAGGGGCCGAGGATGGTGGTCAGCGTGCCCTCGGGCACCTCGAAGCTGATGCCCTTGACCGCCAGCGGCGCGTTGCGGTCGGCGCCATAGCGCTTGGTGACGTCGCGAAATTCGATCCCCGTGTTCATGCCAGCCCCTCCATCTTGTGATGCCCCTGGTGCCCCGGCGCCGTGCCGCGCCGTCCCAGCCTGCGTTCGCCCACCACCCATTGCACCAGCGCGATCGCGAGCGACATCAGGATCATCAGCACCGTGCAGTAGGCCAGCGCGATGCCGTAATCGCCGTTGCCGACGCGGCCGATGATGTAGGTGGTGGCCAGTTCGTTCTCGGCCGTGACCAGGAAGATCACCGCGCTCACGGTCGTCATCGCGCGCACGAAGCTGTAGACCAGCGCCGCCACCAGCGCCGGCTTGAGCAGCGGCAGCACCACCTTGAACAGCGTCTGCGAGGTCGAGGCGCGCAGCATCAGCGAGGCCTCGTCGAGCGAGCGGTCGAGCTGTTTGAAGGCCGCCGTGCCCGCGCGCACGCCCACCGGCAGGTTGCGGAACATGAAGCACAGCACGATGATGAGCCCGGTGCCCGTGAGCTCGAACGGCGGCACGTTGAAGGCCAGGATGTAGCTCACGCCGAGCACCGTGCCCGGGATCGCGAAGGCCAGCAGCGCGCCGAACTCGAAGGCACCCTGCCCCTTGAACTCGTTGCGCGCCAGCAGCCAGGCGATCAGCAGGCCCAGCGCCGCGGTGATCGGCGCCGAGATGCCCGCGAGCTTGAGCGTGGTGAGCAGCGAGTTCCAGGCCGTGCCGGCCCACACCAGCCCGAACTGGCCCCACTCGAGCGCGAACGCGGTCTTGAAATGCTGCAAGGTGAAGCTGTAGTCGCGCCCCCAGGTCTGCACGAAGCCGCCCGCGAAGGCGAACAGGTAGACCACGGCCGTGAAGGCGATCCACGGCAGCGCGATGCAGTGGATGGTGCGGCGCACGCCGTCGGGCAACGCCATCGGGATGCCGGCGTCGCCCTTGCCGCTGACGGTGGTGTAGTTCTGCTTGCCGAGCAGTCCGCGCTGCAGCGCGAACACGCCGAGCGCGAACAGGGTGAGCACCCAGGCCAGCGAGGCCGCGCGGCCCTGGTCGTACTGCGCGCCGACGATGGCGAAGAAGATGTCGGTCGACAGCACCGAGAACTGGCCGCCCACCACCACCGGGTTGCCGAAGTCGGCGATGCTCTCGATGAAGCCCACCAGGAAGGCATTGGCCAGCCCGGGCTTGAGCAGCGGCAGCGTGATGGTGAAGAAGGCGCGGCGCCGGTCGGCGCGCAGCATCTGCGCGGCCTCCTCGAGGCTGGGCGCGATGCCCTGCACCACGCCGCGCATGATCATGAAGGCGATCGGCGTGAAGGCGAACAGCTGCGCCACCAGCACGCCGGGCATGCCGTAGAACCAGCGCGTGGGCTCGATGCCGAACACGCTTTCGAGCCCCTGGTTGACGATGCCCGCGCGGCCGAACAGCAGGATCAGGCCGAGGCCCACCACGAAGGGCGGCGTGATGATCGGCAGCAGCGCCAGCACCCGCAGCGCGCCCTGCCCGCGCCGGCTGCCGCGCTCGGCCATCAGCGCCATCAGCGTGCCGAGGAAGGTGGTGCCCGCGGCCGTCAGCAGCGCCAGCACCAGCGTGTTCCAGGCCACGCCGCAGCGCACCCCGCCCGCGAGGCAGCCCAGGCCCCAGATGCGTTCGGTGAAGACGCGCGCGAGGAAGGCGGCGATCGACACGCGGCCGTCCTCGTCGAGGAAGGCACCCGACAGCGCGCGGCTCACGGGGTAGGCGATGAACAGCGCCATCAGCACGCCGCAGCCGAGCACCGAGGCGGCCACGAACAGGTCGCCCTTGAAGCGGCCGAGCCGCGCGATGCCGAAGGCCGCGAGCAGCACCAGCGCACAGAGCGCCACGAAGCCGCCGGCGCCGATGCCGAACTGGTTGACCCCGAGCTCGCCGAAGCGCGCCTCGAGCGCCGCGAAGGCCCAGCCGCGCGCGCCGATCGCGAAGCCCGCGAGCGCGAGCCCGAGGGCACCGCCCGCGCCGCCGGCCAGCAGCCAGCGGCCCTGCGCGCGGCCCGGCGGCAGCCAGGCGCCGACGGCGCAGACCAGCAGGCCCGCCAACCCGACGAACAGCCAGACGCGCCCCTGCGTGGCGGCCTGCATCAGGCCATTGGCGCCCTCGGCGTTGCCGAAGACCTGCGGAACGGCCTCGTACCAGGTCGCATCCTGGATCGCATACCAGGGCAGCAGCAGGTAGGCCGCGAGGCCCAGCAAGACCCAGGCGCGGATCCAGCGCTGGGTGCGCCGTGCCGCGGCCTCCGAGGCCGGATTGCGCGGGACCGCCGCGCGGGGCGAGGCCCCGATGGAACGCGCTTCCACCTAGCGCGGCAGCGAGTTGACGTCCTTCTCCCAGCGCGCGATCAGGCGGCGGCGCTCGGCGCTGGCACCGTACTTGGCGTAGTCGTAGTCGATGAACTTGATCTTCTTGAAGTCGGGGATGCGCGGATCGAGCTTGGCGGCGGCATTGCTCGGCAGCTGGAACTGCTTGTTGGCGGCGCCGAGCTCCTGCGCGGCCGGCGTGAGCGCCCATTCGTAGAACTTCTTGGCCGCTTCGAGGTTGCGCGCGCCCTTGATGATGCTCATGGAGCCGATCTCGGCGCCGGTGCCGTCGCTCGGCGTGATGGTCTCGACCGGGAAGCCCTGCATCTTCTCGCCCGGGCCGTCGTGCACGAAGCTGATCGACACCGCGGTCTCGCCGCGCGCCACGGCTTTGATCGGGCCGGTGCCCGAGCGCGTGTACTGGCCAACGTTCTTGTGCAGCGCCTTGAGGTAGTCGAAGGCCTTGTCCTCGCCCATGAGCTGCACCAGCGTGGCGATCATGGTGTAGGCTGTGCCGCTCGAGGCGGGGTTGGCCACCTGGATGTCGCCCTTGTACTCGGGCCTGAGCAGGTCGGCCCAGGTCCTGGGCACGGGCAGCTTCTTCTTGGCCAGCAGTTCGGGGTTGTAGCCGAAGCCCAGCGGGCCCGAATAGATGCCCACGGTCCTGTAGCCCGACTGCTTCGCCTGCTGCTGGGCCCAGGGGTGCAGCTGCGACAGCGAGGGCGACTTGTACTCGAGCGTCAGACCCTGCTCGGCCGCCTGCAGGTGCGGGTCGCCGGTGCCGCCGAACCAGACGTCGGTCTTGGGGTTGTCCTTCTCGGCGATGAGCTGGGCCAGCGCCTCGCCCGAGCCCTTGAGCGCCATGTTGATGCGGGTGCCGGTGGTGCGCGCATACACGGTCGAGATCACGCTGCACCACTCGGCCTGCACCGAGCAGATCACGTTGACCGTGCCCTGGGCCGATGCCATCGCCGATCCACCCAGCAGCGCCGCCGCAACAAAAAGCTTCTTCATGGAGTTCTCCGCTTCGTTCAATAAAAAAAGGCCTCCCGGCCATGGGTTCAGCGTAGCTTTAGTACAAGTGCGAGGAATTGGTACAAGTACCATCGCGATTGGCGGGCCGGCACATTGCCTGCTCGCCCCCAGACCCAAGGAAAGTGTTCCCCATGAGCTTCGATCTCGTTCTGTTCGGCGGCACCGGCGATCTCGCATGGCGCAAGCTGATGCCCGCTCTGTTCCAGGCCTTCCGGCACGGGAGCCTGCCGAAGGACGGACGCATCGTCGGCGTGGCGCGGGACAACCTGTCGGACGACCAGTACCGCGAGCTGATCCAGTCGCGCTTCAATGCCGTCGAAGGCGCCAAGCGGCCCTCGCCCGAGGAGTTCGAGAAGTTCGCCTCGATGCTGCACTACCTGCGCATGGACCTGTCGAAGCCCGACGACTATGCGCGCCTGTCCGACCTGCTCAAGCAGCGCGATGCCGACACGGTCGTGATGTATGTCGCCACCGCGCCGGGCCTGTTCACGCAGGTGGTCGAGCAGATCGCGGCCGCCGGCCTTAATGGCGCGCGCACCCGCATCGTGCTCGAGAAGCCGCTGGGCCACGACCTGGCCTCCAACCGCGCGATCAACGCCGCGGTGGGCAAGGTGCTCGAGGAGAAGCAGGTCTTCCGCATCGACCACTACCTCGGCAAGCCCTCGGTGCAGAACCTGTTCGCGATGCGCTTCGGCAACGCGCTGTTCGAGCCCATCTGGCGCCGCGAGCACATCGCCAACATCCAGATCACCATCGCCGAGGACCTGGGCGTGGAAAAGCGCGGCGCCTTCTACGACCAGACCGGCGCGCTGCGCGACATGGTGCAGAACCATGCGCTGCAGCTGCTGTGCGCGATCGGCATGGAGCCGCCGATCAACTCGCATGCCGATGCGATCCGCGACGAGAAACTCAAGGTGCTGCGCGCCCTCAAGCCCTGGACGCCCGAGACGCTGGGCCTGCACACGGTGCGCGGCCAGTACACGGCCGGCACGGCCTACGGCGAGCGCGTGCCGGGCTACCGCGACGAACCCGGCGTCGACCGCGAGAGCCGCACCGAGACCTTTGTCGCGCTGCGCACCGAGATCGCCAACTGGCGCTGGGCCGGCGTGCCCTTCTACATCCGCACCGGCAAGCGGCTGGCCTCGCGCGATGCACGCATCGAGGTCAACTTCCGCCCCACGCCGCACGCGATCTTCCGCGCGCCGGCCGGCAGTGCGAACAAGTTCGTGATCAACCTGCAGCCCAAGGACGGGCTCGAGCTGCACATGCTCGCGCAGGCGCAGGACAACCGCCGCAGCAACGGCCGCCAGGACAGCGCGCCGCAGCTCGCGCCGGTGCAGCTGGACCTCGACTTCGACAAGCGCTTCGGTTCCGAGCGCGTGGGTGCCTACGAACGGCTGCTGCTCGACGTGATCGACGGCCGGCTCAACCTGTTCGTGCGCAGCGACGAGCAGGAAGAGGCATGGCGCTGGGTCGAGCCGCTGATCGACAGCTGGGCCAGCGACGGCGGACCGCGCCCCTATGCGGCCGGCACCTGGGGCCCGAGCGCATCGAGCGCGATGATCGCGCGCGACGGGTTCTCGTGGGGCGAGGAGCAGTAGCTCAGCCGAACTGCACGCAGCGCATGCCGAGCGTGCCCGACTGGAAGCCCTCGTAGACCGTCTTCGCGCGCTCGCCCGCCCCCGCGGCGCCGAGCGCGTAGAGAAACGGGAAGTAGTGATCGGGCGTGGCCACCGCGGTCGATGCGCCCGCGAGCCTTTCATAGCCGATCAGCGCGCGGTCGTCGCGGCCGGCCAGCGCGGCCTTCACCGCATCGTCGAAGGACTGGGCCCAGGGCCGGCTCGCCGCCGGGCCGTCGGGCGTGCCGCGGTCGGTGGCGCGCAGGTTGTGCACCACGTTGCCGCTGCCCATCACCAGCACGCCCTTGTCGCGCAGCGCGGCGAGATCGCGCCCCACCGCGTAGTGGAAGGCCGCGGGCTTGTCGTAGTCGATGCTGAGCTGGAACACCGGCACGTCGGCCTTCGGATAGAGATGCCTGAGCACGGTCCAGGTGCCGTGGTCCAGGCCCCATTGCTCGGTGGCGACCACCGGTGACTGCTTCACCGCCGCGGCCGCCTCGCGCGCGAGCGCGGGATGGCCGGGCGCCGGGTAGTCGATGTCGTGCAGCGCCTGCGGAAAGCCGCCGAAGTCGTGAATGGTCCGGGGCCGGGCCTGCACGCCGACGCCGGTCGCGCCGCTGCTGAGCCAGTGCGCCGAGACGCTGAGGATGGCCGTGGGCCGCGGCAGTTCGCGCCCCCAGGCGGCGAGCCGGCGCGTGAAGGCGTTGTCGGCCAGCGCATTCATCGGCGAGCCGTGGCCGATGAAGATCACCGGCATGCGTCGCGCGGGCGTACCGCCGGCGGCCGACACCGCCTGAGAGACGGAAGCCAGCGTGCCCAGCACGGCGGTCGCGCCGAGCGCCGAGCCCATGAGGAAGCCGCGGCGGCCAAGCGCACGCAGCGCGTCGGCGTCGGAAGGAAGAGAGGTCATCGGAAGGGGCATGGCGCAGTGCGGAAGAAGCCGCGCCACTGTGCCGCGATGCGGCGCGCCCGGCTGTGCTTTTGCGCACATCTTCGTGCGCCCGACCCGATCTTCAGATCCGCCCCTCCTCCGCCGCATGGCAGGCCACCTGCACGCCACGGATGCCCTGGAGCTTCGGCCGCTCGGCCGAGCAGCGCGCATTGGCATGCGGGCAGCGCGGATGGAAGGCGCAGCCCGCGGGCGGGTTCAGCGGGTTCGGCACCTCGCCCTGCACCGGCGTGCGCGCGCGCCCCGTGTGCTTCATCTGCGGGATCGCGTCGAGCAGCATGCGCGTGTACGGGTGCTGCGG
>NZ_FOWG01000012.1:0-322491 GCF_900115375.1 Variovorax sp. PDC80
AGCGTTTCGCGGATAAGGGCTCGCAGCTGTCTGAGCGCAGCGCAGCGGAGCGAGTTCTGCGAGACCCCGCGAAACGCGAGCACCGCAGGTTGCCCGTAGCGAAGCGGAGGGTCGCAGACAGTGGGTCGCCTTTTCTTTGGTTACTTTCTTTTGGCGAAGCAAAAGAAAGTGACTCGCCCGCCGGGGCGAGACCCGGCCAACGGCCCAACCAAGAGACAGCACCTTAAGAAAACCCAAAACCCCTGTCTCACCAGCGACCAATTCCCCCTCCACATTCCCTAGACTCCCCCGCGCGCCCCAAAACAACGTCGAACAAAGAGAAGAGAGAAGGAGACCCCGTGCCCATCCCCCCGCTGTTCCGTCACCTGGCCATCGCCGCCGTAGCCACCCTGCTCGCAGCCTGCAGCACGACAACAACCACAACGAGCCAACCGTCAACGACCCCAACAGTCGCACAGACACCAGAGCCCGCACCCGCACCGGCCACTCCTGTCGTCACCACAAGACCCACAGCCTGGCACCCCCCAGAGCCCCTGGTCCCCCCCTCCTCTTTCTCCGGCGTCCACGGCCTCGCCATCGACCAGAAGGGCCGCCTGCTAGCAGGCTCGGTCCTGGGCAACACCCTCTGGGAAGTCGACCGAAAAACAGGTGCAGCAAAGATCCTGATCGACGCCCCCGAAGGCCAATCCGACGACATCGCCATCGGCCCCCAAGGCGAGATGGCCTGGACCAACTACCTCATGGGCATGCTGCGCTACCGCGAGCACGACACCGCCCCCATGCGCGTCCTCGCGAAGGACCTGCCCGGCCTCAACTCCCTGGCCTTCGACCCGCGCAACGGCAAGCTCTACGCCTCGCAGGTGTTCCTCGGCGACGCGCTGTGGGAGATCGACCGCGCGGGCCAGAAGCCGCCGCGGCTGATCCGCAAGGACATGGGCGGCTTCAACGGCTTCGAGGTCGGGTCCGACGGCATGCTCTACGGACCGCTGTGGTTCAAGAACCAGGTGGTGAAGATCGATCCGGCCGACGGGCGCATCACGCCGATCGCCGACGGCTTCCAGATCCCGGCCGCGGCCAACCTCGACGGCAAGGGCAATCTCTGGGTGGTCGACGCGCGCAGCGGCGAGCTTGTGAAGGTCGAACTCGCCACCGGCCGCAAGACGGTCGCGAAGCAGCTCAAGCCCTCGCTCGACAACCTCGCGATCGCGCCCGAGGGCACGATCTACATCTCGAACATGGCCGACAACGAGGTCATGGCCTTCGAGCCCGCCACCGGCGAGCTGCGCACGCTCACCGGCGGCAAGCTCGCGGTGCCGGCCGGCATGAAGCTCGACGGCAACGACCTCTGGGTCGCCGACGTGTTCGGCTTCCGGCGGGTGGACGTGCGCAACGGCGAGGTGCGCGACGTGTTCCGCATGCAGCGCGAGCCCGAGCTCGAGTACCCGTTCGCGGTCGGGCTCTCGGCACGGCTGTTCGCGCTGAGCTCGTGGTTCACGGGCACGGTGCAACTGGTCGACCGGCAGACGCTGAAGACGGTGGAGACGATCCACGGCCTGAAGGCGCCGTTCGATGCGATCCCGATGCCCGACGGCAGCGTGATCTACGCCGAGATCGCCACCGGCAGCATCACGCGCGCGAGCGGCGCGAAGTTCGCCGAGCGGCAGGTGATCGCGAGCGGGCTCAACGGGCCGGTGCAGATGGTGATCGGCCGCGACGGCGCGCTCTACGTGACCGAGGCGGCCGGCAAGCTGCTGCGCATTCCGCTCGACGCCAGCGCACCGCTGCGCACCATCGCCGACAAGCTCGCGCTGCCCGAGGGCCTGGCGCAGACGCCCTGGGGCAGCTTCGTGGTGGCCGAGAGCGCGGCGCGGCGGCTGGTGGAGATCGACCCGGCCGATGGCTCGCGCCGCACCATCGCCGAGAACCTGCCGATCGGGCTGGCGCCCGGGCCCGGACTGCCGCCGCCCTACGTGGTGACCGGCGTGGCGGTCGGGCCCGACGGCACGGTCTACATGGCGGCGGACCGGAACAACGCGATATACCGGATCCGGCCTCAGCGCTGAAAAATTAAGAGAAAAGTAATCTAAACGGAATTGTAAAAAACCAGTTTACTTTTAAAAACAAACATTACAAACTCGCCCGGAACGGTCCGGTACCACCGATTTCCGGGGGCGAGCGGTGCCGTCTTCCTGTCGAAAGGACAACCATGACACCGCTCGTCGCAGGCCAGCTGCTGTCGCCCGAATACTCGTTGGGGCTGGTGGCACTGTCGTACTTCATTTCCTTCGCCGGCTCGCTGACCGCGCTGATCTGCGCCGGGCGCATGGTCGGCGCCGACGGCCGCCCGAACCTCGCGGCCGTGGCCTGCGCGGCGGTGGCGCTCGGCGGCATCGGCATCTGGTCGATGCACTTCATCGGCATGCTGGCGTACCGGCTGCCGGTCTCGATCGCCTACAACATGCCGCTGACCGTGGTCTCGCTGGTGGCCGCGATCCTGATCTCGGGCATCGCGCTCTACCTCGCGGGCGGGCGCCGCAAGTTCAGCCGCGCGGGCTGGCTCGCGGGCAGCCTGCTGGCCGGCCTGGGCGTGTGCGTGATGCACTACATGGGCATGTTCGCGATGAACATGCGCGCGACGATGCAGTTCGACCCGATGGCGGTCGGGCTGTCGGTGCTGATCGCCATCAGCGCCGCCGCCGCCGCGCTGTGGCTGGCCTTCAACGTGCGCAAGCTGAGCCTGCAGATCGGCGCCGCGGCCGTGATGGGCCTGGCGGTCTGCACCATGCACTACGTGGGCATGAGCGCGGCCACCATGGTCTGCACCGCCACCGCCCCGGTCGACGCGCTCGCCATCGGCGGCAGCTACATGGGCCTCACGGTGTTCGGCACGGCCGGCGCGGTGCTGATCTTCATCTACTGGGTGCTCACCGGCAACAGCATCGAGTCGCCGATCTCGGCCGCCTCGAACGCGCGGCCGGCACCGGCCACCGCGCGCCGCGCGCGCACCAGCTAGTTGGCGCAAGCCCCACGGCCGGGGCGCGCCTAGAGTTCCTGCGATCGGGGCCGGGGAGCGCCCCGCCCGTACGGACACCATGCACTACACGCACGAACACCTCGAGATCCAGAAGACCCTGCGCCGCTTCATCGACGAGGAGATCAATCCGCACGTCGACGAGTGGGAGGCGGCCGAGACCTTTCCCGCGCACGAGGTCTTCAAGAAGCTCGGCAACCTGGGCCTGCTGGGCCTCAACAAGCCCGAGGCCTACGGCGGCGCCGGCCTCGACTACTCGTACGCGATGGCGCTGGCCGAGGCGCTGGGCCACGTGAGCTGCGGCGGCGTGCCGATGGCGATCGGCGTGCAGACCGACATGTGCACCCCCGCGCTCGCGCGCTTCGGCAGCGACGAACTGCGCCGCGAGTTCCTCGCGCCGGCGATCGCGGGCGATACCGTGGGCTGCATCGGCGTGTCCGAGCCGGGCGCGGGCAGCGACGTGGCGGGGCTCAAGAGCCATGCGCGCAAGGATGGGGACGACTACCTCATCAGCGGCCAGAAGATGTGGATCACCAACAGCCTGCAGGCCGACTGGATGTGCATGCTGGTCAACACCGGCGACGGCCCGGTGCACCGCAACAAGTCGCTGGTGATCGTGCCGATGGACAGCCCCGGCATCGAGAAGGCGAAGAAGATCCGCAAGATCGGCATGCACTCGAGCGACACCGGCCTGATCTATTTCGACAACGTGCGCGTGCCGCAGCGCTACCGCATCGGCGAGGAAGGCCAGGGCTTCGTCTACCAGATGCAGCAGTTCCAGGAAGAGCGGCTGTGGTGCGCGGCCAGCTCGCTCGAGCCGATGGACGACTGCATCGCGCAGACCATCGAATGGGCCCAGCAGCGCAAGCTGTTCGGCGGCACGCTGGCCGACCAGCAGTGGGTGCAGTTCAAGCTGGCCGAGCTCAAGACCGAGGTCGAGGCGCTGCGCGCGCTGACCTACCGCGCCTGCGACCTGCACGTGCAGGGCCAGGACGTGACCGAGCTGGCCTCGATGGCCAAGCTCAAGACCGGCCGGCTCACGCGCGAGGTGGCCGACACCTGCCTGCAGTTCTGGGGCGGCATGGGCTTCACGCTCGAGAACCGCGTCTCGCGGCTGTACCGCGACGGCCGCCTGGCCTCGATCGGCGGCGGCGCCGACGAGGTGATGCTCGGCATCCTCGCGAAGACCATGGGCATCGCGAAGCGGCCGCCGCGCGACTGAAGCCCGGAGCGCCGCCAGCGGAAAACTGTTCTCCAGCGGCGACGCGGTCTTTCGCGCCGCGCCTGCATACCATCGTCCGCACGCCGCGGGCTCCTTCCCTGCCCCGCGGGAGCTGGAGCCCTCGCGTGATCCTCGTCTTCCATCCCCCCTGGCCGCAGCAGGCCAGCATCCCCGCGCCATGTTCAAGCACATCGTGATGTGGGACCTGCGCGCCGACACGCCCGAGCAGAAGGCGCACGCCACGCAGTTCGTGAAGCAGCAGTTCGAGTCGCTGCGCGGCCAGGTCCCGGGCCTGCTGCGCATCGAGGTCGGCGTCGACTCGAGCCGCGTCGCCTATGCCTGCGACGTGGTGCTCTATTCGGAGTTCGACAGCCAGGCCGCGCTCGACGGCTATGCCACGCATCCGGCGCACATGCGCGTGCGCGAGGCGCTCGGCGATCTTCGGATCGCGCGGCACCAGGTGGATTTCGCGGCCGACCCCGGCTGACAGTGGTGCCTCGGCGCTACCCCTGCTCGGCCGCCGACTCCCTGCGCGCCAACGCCATGCAGAAGCCGCGCACGATCTGCAGCGCCGGCGCCTCGGTGCGGCCCTCGAGCGTGACGAAGGCGAACTGCGCATCGAGCCCGGCCTGCGGCGCCACGGCCAGCTCGACCAGTTCGCCGCCGTCGCGCAGCGCGCGCGTGACGGCGAGCACGCCGAGGAAGATCGCGTCGGTGTTGCGCACGGCCTCCACCAGCACGCCGATCTCTTCCGAGGACACCTGCAGCCAGCGCTGCGGACTGGCCTCGCTGCCGTAGCGCTCGACCAGGCGGCGCGCGACGTCGTCGCTCACGCGCGTGGAGATCAGCGGGAAGCGCGCGAGCTCGGCGAAGGCCAGCGCGCCCGCCTCGCGCAGGCGCGTTGCCAACGGATGGCCGCGCCGGCAGACGAAGCCCGAGCGCAAGGTGGGCAGCACCTCGATGCGCAGGTCCTCGCTCGGCGACAGCGCGCGGTAGGTGATCAGCAGCGCATCGATGGCGCGTGCGCGCAGCGCCGCGAGCTGCTGCTCGGGCCCGCCGCCATGCAGCTCGAGGCCGACGCGCGGGTAGTCGCGCAGCATGTGGATCAGCAGCGGCGCCGAGAACAGCGCGCCCGGCGCCGCGCCCAGGCCCAGCCGCAACTGGCCCGCCTGCCCGTCGCTCAACAGCGCCGCGGCCCGGCGCAGCTCCTGCGCCTCGCTCGAGATGCGCCGCGCGCGCGCCAGCACCATCGCGCCGAAGGGCGTGAGCTCGTTGCGCTTGCCGATGCGGTCGACGAGCGGCATGCCGAGCTCCTGCTCGAGCATCTGGATGCTGCGGCTGAGCGCGGGCTGCGTGAGGTGCACCTTCTCGGAGGCGCGGCTGAAGGAGCCGGTTTCGGCGAGCGCGAGCAGGTGCTCGAGTTGCTGCAAATTCATGGCGCTCCGATCATGAGTCCAGATCATGATAAGCAGAAAAACAATGCATTGGACAGATAGAGGGGCGATTTCTAGCATCCGTCGCGTACTGCTTTCGACCCAAGGAATCGCCCCATGCAAGGCTTCTCGCAACGCTTCTCCCGGCTGTCGCCCGGGCTGTCCCGCCGCCGCGGCGCCCTGGCGCTCGCCGTGGCCCTCGCCGGTCTTGCGGCCGTGGGCTCCGGCGCCTGGGCGCAGCCCGCGGCCTTTCCCTCCAAGCTGGTCACCTTGATGGTGCCGTACCCGGCCGGCGCGGCCAGCGACTTCACGGCGCGCGCGCTCGCCGAGCCGGTGGCCAAGGCGCTGGGTGGGCAGGTGATCGTCGAGAACCTGGGCGGCGCGGCCGGCGCCATCGCCGCCAACAAGGTGCTCGCGGCACCGGCCGACGGCCACACCCTGTTCCAGGGCTCGCCCAGCGAGCTGATCCTCTCGGGCATGGTCAACCGAAGCGTGCGCTACCGCCCCGAGGACTTCCAGCTGGTGGCGCCGGTCGCGATCTCGCCGCTGGTGGTGGTGGTCAACGACAAGCTGCCCGCGCGCACGCTCGACGAGCTGGTGGCGCTGGCGCGCACCCGCGGCAAGGACGCGCCGTTGAGCTACGGCTCGACCGGCCCGGGCACGCTCTACCACCTGCTGGGCGAGCTGTTCGCCAAGCGCGCCGGCGCGAACGCCACGCACGTGCCCTACAAGGGCGGCGCGCCGCTGCTGCAGGACCTGCTCGGCGGCCAGATCGACTTCGCCTTCATGCCCTACCAGGCCTTCTATGCCGACTACGCGCGCCAGGGCAAGCTGCGCGTGATCGGCGCGCTCTCGGGCGGCCGGCTGCCGGCGCCGTTCGAGGACGTGCCCTCGAGCGCGGACTCGGTGTCGATGAAGGGCTTCGACTTCAGCATCTGGACCGCCTACGCGGTGAAGAAGGGCACGCCGCAACCGGTGGCCGAGCGGCTCAACGCCGCGATCGAGAGCGGGCTCGCCAATGCCCATGCGCGCGCGCAGCTCGAGGCGCAGGCCAAGACGATCTTCCAGCCGATGAGCCTGGAGGCGGCCGAGAAGTTCTACCGCGCGGAGATCGCGCGCTACCGCGAGCTGGTGCGCACCGTGGGCTACGAGTCGCCCTGAGCGCTGCGGCTTCTTTTTTTCCTCCCCCACCCACCGAGAGAGGCCGCTCGCCGGCCCGAAGGAGACCCATGACCACCCTCGATCGAAGGGCGCCTCGTCGCGCCCTGCCGCTGGCCCTGGCCGCGATCCTGTGCACCGCCCTCGCGGCCTGCGGCGGCGGAGGCGGCGGTGCCGCGAACTTCGCGCTGCCACCGGTCGCCATGCCCGCGCCGCCACCGCCGGCCGCGCCCGATCCCGCGCTCGCCAGCACCACCGAAGGCCCGGTCGCGGGCCAGCGCCAGGACGGGCTGGTCGCCTTCCTCGGCATTCCCTATGCACGGCCGCCGGTCGGCGACCTGCGCTGGGCACCGCCGCGGCCGCCCGCCGCGCACGACGCGACGCTGCAGGCCCAGGCCTTCGGCACCGCCTGCCTGCAGGCGCCCGAAACCAATGTCGACGGCCGCTCGGCCGAGGACTGCCTCTATCTCAATGTCTGGAAGCCCGCGGACGCGAAGCCCGGCGACCGGTTACCGGTGCTGGTCTACATCCACGGTGGCGCCTTCGTGCTCGGCTCGGGCTCGCAAGCCTCGGGCACGCTCGCGGCGCGCGGCGGCGTGGTGGTGGTGAGCTTCAACTACCGGCTCGGCGCGCTCGGCTACCTCGCCAACCGGTCGCTGCGCGCGCTCAACCGCGACGGCAGCCTCGGCAACTTCGCGCTGATGGACCAGATCGCCGCGCTCGAATGGGTGCAGCGCAACATCGCTTCGTTCGGCGGCGACGCGGGCAAGGTCACGATCTGGGGCACCTCGGCCGGCGCCACGCAGAGCTTCTCGCTGCTGCAGTCGCCGAAGGCCCGGGGCCTGTTCCACCGCGCCGTGATGCAGAGCGGCGGTGGCGGCGAGTACTCGAACCAGGGCATGGACACGGCGCTGGGCATCGGCGATGCCGCGGTCGCCAAGCTGGGCTGTGCCGGCCAGGCCGACGACGCCGCCACCGTCGCCTGCCTGCGCGGCCTGCCGGCCTCGGCACTGCTGGCCGTGGGCGGCAGCAAGTGGCGGCCCACGGTCGACGCGCAGGTGCTCACGCAGGTGCCGGCGCGCGCCTTCGAGAGCGGCAACTTCAACCAGGTGCCGGTGATGATCGGCGGCGTGTACGACGAGGGCACCCTGTTCGTCGACAGCAAGCTCGGCGCCGACCTCTACCCGCTCTATCTGCGCGGTCTCGCGCCCGCGGGCTTCGACACCACGGCCATCGAGGCGGCCTACCCGCTCTCGCGCTTCGCGGTGCCGGCGCAGGGCGTCGCGCGCGCCATCGGCGACGGCATGTACGCCTGCGGCAACAGCGCGCGGCGCGGCGCGCTTTCGGCCTGGGTGCCGGTCTACGGCTGGGAGTTCACCGACCCGGTGCTGTCCTTCCCCGCCAAGCCCTCGGCCTTCTACTACGGCAGCGCGCACGGCATGGACAGCTTCTATTTCGGCGACATGGCCGACCAGCTCGCGGGCTATCCGTACCTCGATGCCGCCGACACCACGGCCGCGGGCGGCGATGCCGCCGTGGCCACGCAGCGCCGAGCACTCGCCGCGAAGATGAGCAGCTACCTGCTCAACTTCGTGCGCAGCGGCGACCCGAACCAGGGCACGCCGGTCGCCACGCCCTGGCCGCGCTTCGCCTCCCCGGCCGACCCCGCGCTGATCGCCTTCGGCTATCCCGCGATCGGCGTCACGCGCGGCGACTTCGAGCGCACGCACCGCTGCGACACGCTGTGGGGGCCGGGCGTGTTCCCGCCGATCTACTGATGAACACCACCATGCATTCCACAGACTCCCCTTCCGCGGACGCCGGTACGCAGGCCGTCATCGACCACCTCGCGGCACGCCAGCAGCCGATCGTGGCCTGGCTCGAGGACTTCCTGCGCATTCCCAGCGTGAGCGCCGACCCGGCCTTCGCACCCGGCATGGACACGGCGCGCCGCTTCCTGCTCGAGCGGCTGCGCGCCATCGGCCTGCACGAGGTTCAACTGCTCGACGGCGGCGGCGAGCCCGCGGTGTACGGCGAATGGAACGGCGCGCCCGGCCGGCCCACCCTGATGGTCTACGGCCACTACGACGTGCAGCCCGCCGACCCGCTCGCGCTGTGGCGCACGCCGCCGTTCGAGCCGGCCACGGTCGACGGCCGGCTCTATGCGCGCGGCAGCTCCGACGTGAAGGGCTCGACCACCATCGCGCTCGAGACCATCGCGGCCTTCCTCGCGGTGCGCGGCGGCTGCCCGGTCAACATCAAGGTCTTCCTCGAGGGCGAGGAGGAGACCGGCAGTCCCTCGCTGCGCCGCCTGGTCGAGCGCCACCGCGCGCTGCTGCGGGCCGACGCGGTGCTGTCGGCCGACGGCGGCCGCGCGAGCGCCGAGGTGCCGACGATCAACACCGGCGCGCGCGGCAATGCGCAGCTCGAGGTGCGCCTGCGCAGCGCGCACAAGGACCTGCACTCGGGCCGCTACGGCGGCGGCGTGCGCAACGCGCTGCACGAGATGGCGCGGCTCATCGCTTCGCTGCACCATGCCGACGGCGGCGTGGCGGTCGAGGGCTTCCATGCCGGCGCGCAGCCGCCGACGCCGCGGCAGCGCGCCGACACCGCGGCCTTTCCCTACGACGAAGCGGCCTTCTTCGCGGACGTGGGCGGCAGCGACCACGGCGAGCCCGGCTACAGCGCGCGCGAGCGCATCACGCTGCGCCCCGCGCTCGACGTCAACGGCCTGTGGGGCGGCTACACCGGCGAGGGCGGCAAGACCATCGTGCCCTGCGAGGCCGGCGCCAAGCTGACCGCGCGCGTGGTCGCGGGCCAGGACCCGGGCGCCGTCATCCGCGCCGTGCTGCGCCACCTGCAGGCGCACTGCCCGCCGGGCTGCACGCTCGAGACCGTCGCGCTGCACGAAGGCTCGCCGGCCTCCACCCTCGCGCCCGCGCATCCGCTGGTGCGCGCGGCCGAGGCCGTGCTCGAGCGCGAGAGCGGCCGCCGACCGATCCATGTGCGCCTGGGCGCGAGCGTGCCGGTCACCGCGCTGTTCAAGGAGACGCTGGGCATCGACACGCTGATGTTCGGCTTCAACCTGCCCGACGAGGACGTGCACGCGCCGAACGAGTTCTTCCGGCTCGCATCGATCCAGCAGGGCGCGCGCGCGTGGACGCTGCTGCTGGCGGAACTGGCGTCGTACCCGCCGGCACGGTTCCACGGGCATTGAGCGCGCGGGCTCAGTGCTTCACGCGCCGTGAGCGGCACGGCACCGGCGGCCCTGTTCGAGCACATCGTGATGGCGGCTACCATCGCGCAGCGTCTGCCCGACCTGCCGTCTCCGCCCCTCCTTGCCCATGAAGCTGCTTGCCGCCCGCGTCTGCGCATTCGTCCTGGGAGCCGCCGCGTCCCTCGGCGTCGCCGCCGCCGATCTCGACGCCGGCGTGCGCGCCTACCGGGCCCGGGACTTCGATGCCGCCGTGGCCCAACTGCAGCCGCTGGCCGAGCTCGGCGACCCGGATGCGGCCTTCTACCTGGGCAGCATCCATGCCCGCGACGACAGCCGCCATCAGGACGACTACATGGCCTACAAGCTGCTGTCGCGCGCGGCACGCGCCGGCCGGGTCGATGCCAGCGACGCACTGATCCTGATGCGCGCCAAGGGCAAGGTCAGCCTCATGTTCGAAGGCTATGCGCTACGCCCCGCGGACAAGGCCGGGTTGGAGCCGCTTCGGCAGGCCGCGCTCGAAGGCCGCTTCGACACGCTCGGCACGGAGAACCTGACGCGGCTCGCGGTCGCCTACTGCGAACACATGGGATTGGCCGAGGGAAGCGGTCCCCAGAGAACCGTCGATCGCAACGAGAACGTGCACGACTGGCTGCAGCGGGCGGCGGAGGCCGGGGAGCCGCGTGCGCAGTTCCTGCTCGGCATGCTGTATGCCGGTGGCCAGCCTTGCCATGGCGTGTCGGTGAAGATCGATCGCGCCCTCGGCCTGTCGTGGTGGCGCAAGGCTGCCGCCCAGGGCCTGCTGCAGGCCCAGCGAACGATCGCCGCCTTCGTCGTGCGCGCGCGGGAAGGCATCCCGGCCGATCCGAAGGAAGGCATGGAATGGCTGCGCCAGGCGGCGGCTCGCGACGACGCGCCCGCCATGGCGTGGCTGGGCATCTATCACGACAAGGGCTACGGAGTGCCCAGGGATGCGGCGCAAGCCATGCGCTGGTTCCGGAAGGCGGCCGATCTCGACGACGTCACCGCGCTCGACAACCTGGGCGACATGCTGTCGGCGGGCCAGGATGTCCCGGCGGATCCGGTCGAGGCGCATGCCCTGTACCGACGCGCCGCGGACCTGGGGGACCCCTATGCGCAGCGCCGTCTGGCCGAGATCTACACCCAGGGCGCCGGCGTGGAAAAGAGCGCGGAACGCGCGCTGCAGTGGCGCACCGCCTCCGCGCGCGGCGGCGACCCGGTGTCGCAGACGATCCTGGGTCAGATGTACCTGTTCGGACGCGATGCGCCGCGCGATCCCAAGGCGGCGCTGGACTGGCTGCGCGAAGGAGCGAGCCGCGGCCAGCCGCAAGGCCTGCTTCTGCTGGGCAGCGTGCTGGAGGCGGCGCCGGATGGCCTGGCGAAAGCCTGGGCGCTCTACACGCTGTCCGACCGCGCGGGCGAGCCCCGGGCAGCCCCGCGGCGAAACACCATCCAGGCCCGGATGTCGGCCGACGAACTGGCGCGCGGCGAGCGCCTGGCGGCCGACTGGCGCCTGGACGCACGCCAGCCCGGCGACTGGAATTGGCGGGCTCTCTCCCTCACGGCGACATCGCCGGAGGACAGTTTCTAGAGCTGGACAGCCACCACGCCTCGCGGCCGCGCTGCGTGCCAGGCTTCAGTGATCCTTCCCGGATGACGGCGAAGCCTTCGCCGCTTCCGCGGCCTGCGCCGCGCGCAGCTTGTCCTTCTTGCTCGGCCGCGTGCCCTTGATCCCGCCCGTGCCGCTCGCGTCGACCAGCGGCGGCGCGACCTCGGTGGGCTCGAAGCCCTCGATGCGCTCGCGCGGCACGCGCCGGTCCTGGCGCTTCTCGATCAGGCGGAAATGCGCCTCGGAGGCCGGCGTCACGAAGCTGATCGCCAGGCCGCTCTCGCCCGCGCGGCCGGTGCGGCCGATGCGGTGCACGTAGTCGGTGGGCGAGCGCGGCAGGTCGTAGTTGACGACCACCGGCAGCCGCGCGATGTCGAGGCCGCGCGCGGCCAGGTCGGTGGCCACCACCACGTCCCAGCGGCTCTGCTTGAACTGGTCGAGGATGTCGGTGCGCGCGCCCTGCGAGATGTCGCCATGGAAGGGCACGGCATAGATGCCGTGACGGTAGAGCTTCTCGGCCACGGTCTGGGCGGCATGCTGGGTCGCGACGAAGACCAGCACGCGGCCCCAGGCCTCGCCGTGCTGTTCGAGCAGGTGGCGCAGCAGCTGGGTACGGCGGGTGCTGTCGACCTCGATCGCGCGCTGCACGATGTCGGGCGCGGTGCCGGGCTCGCCCTGCACGTCGATCGTTTCGGGGTCGCGCAGCATGCGGTCGGCCAGCGCCTGGATCGCCTGCGGGAAGGTGGCCGAGAACAGCAGGTTCTGCCGCTTCGCCGGCAGCTGCGCGAGGATGCGGCCCAGCTCCTCGGCGAAGCCCAGGTCGAACAGGCGGTCGGCCTCGTCGAGCACCAGGGTGGCGATCGCGTCGAGCCGCAGCGCGTTGTGCTCGACCAGGTCGAGCAGCCGGCCCGGGGTGGCGACGATCAGGTCGGCACCGCCGCGCAGGCCCATGAGCTGCGGATTGATCGACACGCCGCCGAACACCACCGCGATGCGCAACCGGTCGGGCAGTGCGCGCGCCAGGTCGCGCAAAGTCTCGCCGACCTGGGCCGCGAGCTCGCGCGTGGGCACCAGCACCAGCGCGCGAAGCCGGCGCTCACCCCCGGCCGAGTCAGCGGCCAGCCGGTGCAGCAGCGGCAGCGAGAATGCCGCGGTCTTGCCCGAACCGGTCTGGGCCGAGCCGCGCAGGTCGCGTCCCTGCAGAATCGCGGGAATGGCTGCGGCCTGGATCGCGGTCGGCTCGGCGTAGCCGCGTTCGGCGGCGGCGCGCACGAGCGCCGGGGCCAGCCCCAGCGATGCGAAGGACGGGGTGGGCGCAGCGGTCAAGCGGCGGTCTCCCCACGGAAGAAGGCGGGCGGCAGGTGCATCGGAAAGGCTCGTCTGGGCTGGTAGAAAAGAGATCGGGAACGAAGAGAACGCAAGAACATGGCAACCCACAAGGACAACCCGGCGGCCACCCGGCTGGTGTATTCGACCGAGGCCGGCGGCCGCATGTGCCCCGATTGCGGCGAACCGCTGGCGCAATGCCGCTGCAAGGACCTCGCCGAGCAGGCGCGGCTGCGCGCCGCCGATGGCATTGTGCGTGTGTCGCACGAGACCGCGGGCAGAAAAGGCAAGGGCGTGACCGTGGTGAAGGGCGTGGCGCTCGACGCGGCGGCCCTGCTTTCGCTCGGCAAGCAGCTCAAGGCGGCCTGCGGCACCGGCGGCACGGTGAAGGACGGCACGATCGAGATCCAGGGCGACCACCGCGAACAGGTGATCGCCACGCTCACCAAGCTGGGCCACACGGTCAAGCGCGCGGGAGGCCGCTGATGAAGCCCGAGGACCTCGAGCGCCTGGTCACGCTGGCGATGCCCTTCGGCAAATACAAGGGAACGCTGATCGCCGACCTGCCGGGCAACTACCTGACCTGGTTCGCGCGCGAGGGTTTTCCCCCGGGAGAGATCGGCCGGCTGCTCGCCTTGATGCATGAAATAGACCACAACGGGCTCTCCGGCCTGCTCAAACCGTTGCGAAACCGCCCGTCGGGATCAGAGGTTTCCCGATGAATGTGCAATTAAAAGCTTGATTTCCCGGCCAAACCGGGATAATCGCCGCTACGTGTCAGTGAGCCATCGGCTCCCGTGCACGTTATCCGGTGATCGGTCAGTTTCGCGCACAGCGCCTTTGTTTGTTGTGATTCTGGGACTCCATCGCTTTTTCTGTTATTTGGTTTTTTTGAGTTGAGGAGTCCCTTTCATGGGCAAGAAACTTTACGTGGGCAATCTCGCCTACTCGATCCGTGACAACGACCTGGAGCAAGCTTTCGGCGCCTACGGTGCCATCGTCAGCGCCAAGGTCATGATGGAACGTGACACCGGCCGCTCCAAGGGCTTCGGCTTCGTGGAAATGGGTACCGACGCCGAGGCGCAAGCCGCGATCGCCGGCCTGAACGGCCAGCCGGTCCAGGGCCGCGCCCTGACCGTGAACGAAGCCCGCCCGATGGAAGCCCGCCCGCCCCGTAGCGGTGGCGGCGGCTACGGTGGTGGTGGCGGCGGTTACGGCGGTGGTGGCGGCGGCGGCGGTTACGGCGGCGGCGGCGGTGGTCGCAGCGGCGGTGGCGGCGGCTACGGCGGCGGCGGTGGTGGCCGCAGCGGTGGCGGCTACGGCGGCGGCGGTGGCAGCGACGACGGCTACGGCCGCGGCGGCTACTAAGCCCTCGCACCCCATCGAATGGCGGCCCTGCCGCCTTTCACTGAAAAAGCTCCTTCGGGAGCTTTTTTCGTTTCTGCGCCACCCGGGCATCGGGGCCGCGCGGGCTTACCCGTAGTAAGCGCTACGCATTAGTCCCTACCGGTCAGGTCAGCCAGCGGTCAGCCGCCGGAAACGACCCTCATCCCTCCAAAACAGAGGGTCGAGAGACATGAAAATCAAGAGCCAGGCCGACTTCTTTTCAGGAGTCATGTTCACGGCCGTGGGCGGCGCCTTCGCCATCGGCGCCACCGCATACAACATCGGCGACGGGGCCCGCATGGGTCCCGGTTACTTCCCGCTCATGCTGGGCATCCTGCTCGCGCTGCTCGGGCTGGGGATCATGTTCCAGGCCATGGTGGTCGAGACCACCGACGGCGATCCGATCGGCAAATGGGCCTGGAAGCCGCTGGCCTACGTGCTGGGCGCCAACCTCGCGTTCGGCGTGTTGCTGGGCGGCCTGCCGAGCATCGGCCTGCCGGCCATGGGAATGATCATCGCGATCTACGCGCTCACCATCATCTCGAGCATGGCGGGCGAACACTTCAACCTGCGCGACGTGCTGGTGCTCGCCACCATCCTCGCGGCGGGCAGCTACGTGGCCTTCATCTGGGCGCTCAAGCTCCAGATCCAGGTCTGGCCCACCTTCATCGCCGGTTGAGGAGCACACCGCCATGGAACTGTTCCACAACCTCGCGACCGGCTTCGGCGTCGCCTTCACCTTCACCAACCTGCTGTACTGCCTGGTCGGCTGCATCCTGGGCACGCTGATCGGCGTGCTGCCGGGCATCGGCCCGGTCGCGACCATCGCGATGCTGCTGCCCGCGACCTACGCGCTGCCGCCGGTCTCGGCCCTGATCATGCTGGCCGGCATCTACTACGGCGCCCAGTACGGCGGATCGACCACCGCCATCCTGGTCAACCTGCCCGGGGAGTCGTCCTCGGTCGTGACCTGCATCGACGGCTACCAGATGGCAAGGCAGGGCCGCGCGGGCCCGGCGCTCGCGGCCGCGGGCCTGGGCTCGTTCTTCGCGGGCTGCGTGGGTACGCTGATCCTGGCCGCCTTCGCGCCGCCGCTGACCGAGCTGGCCTTCAAGTTCGGCCCGGCCGAGTACTTCTCGCTGATGGTGCTGGGCCTGATCGGCGCCGTGGTGCTGGCCTCGGGCTCGCTGCTCAAGGCGGTGGCGATGATCGTGCTGGGCCTGCTGCTGGGCATCGTCGGCACCGACGTGAACTCGGGCGTGGCGCGCTTCAGCTTCGACATCCCCGAACTGACCGACGGCATCGGCTTCGTGGTGATCGCCATGGGCGTGTTCGGCTACGGCGAAATCATCGGCAACCTCTCGCAGCCCGACGACGAGCGCGAGGTCTTCACGCACAAGGTCAAGGGCCTGTGGCCCACCAAGGACGACTTCAAGCGCATGACGCCCGCGGTGCTGCGCGGCACGGCCCTCGGTTCGGCCCTGGGCATCCTGCCGGGCGGCGGCGCGCTGCTGGCGGCCTTCGCGGCCTATGCGCTCGAGAAGAAGATCAAGATGCGCCCGGGCGAAGTGCCCTTCGGCAAGGGCAACATCCGCGGCGTGGCCTCGCCCGAGTCGGCCAACAACGCCGGCGCGCAGACCTCCTTCATTCCACTGCTGACGCTGGGCATTCCGCCCAACGCCGTGATGGCGCTGATGGTGGGCGCGATGACGATCCACAACATCCAGCCCGGCCCGCAGGTGATGACCAGCAACCCCGAGCTGTTCTGGGGCCTGATCGCCTCGATGTGGATCGGCAACGCGATGCTGATCATCCTGAATCTGCCGCTGATCGGCATGTGGATCAAGCTGCTGACGGTGCCCTACAAGTTCCTGTTCCCGGCGATCGTGCTGTTCTGCGCCATCGGCGTGTACTCGACCAACAACAACACCTTCGACGTCTGGATGGTCGCGATCTTCGGCTTCGTCGGCTACCTGTTCCTCAAGCTGCGCACCGAGCCGGCCCCGCTGCTGCTGGGCTTCATCCTCGGGCCGATGATGGAAGAGAACCTGCGGCGCGCGCTGCTGCTGTCGCGCGGTGCCTGGAGCGTGTTCGTCACGCGGCCGCTGTCGGCCGGCCTGCTGGTGGCCGCGGCGCTGCTGCTGGGCATCGTGCTGCTGCCTGCGGTGAAGTCCAAGCGCGAGGAAGCCTTCGTCGAGGATTGAGCGCCCCGCGCTGTTCGACTGAGCAAGAGGCCCCGGTTCGCCCCGGGGCCTTTTCTATTTAAGGAAGGCGTCGTACGCGGTCTTGAGGATCAGCGCGCTGACCACGACCATGAACACGATCCGCACGAAGCCCGCGCCGTGCCTGAGCGCCACGCGCGTGCCGATCAGGCTGCCGGCCACGTTGGCGACCGCCATCGCCAGCCCGTAGTGCCACCAGACGTGGCCCTTGAGCGCGAGCAGCAGCAGCGCCGCGCCGTTGGTGAGCACGTTGATGACCTTGGCCGAGGCCGAGGCGTTGAGGAAGTCGTAGCCCATCCAGCGCACGAACAGGAACACCAGGAAGCTGCCCGTGCCGGGGCCGAAGAAGCCGTCATAGACGCCGATGCCCAGGCCGATGCTGCAGGCCGCGAGCGTCTCGGCGCGGCCGGTGAAGCGCGGCGCGTGGTGGCGGCCCATGTCCTTGCGCGCCAGGGTATAGAGCAGCACCGCCAGCAGGATCGCCGGCAGCGCGCGGCGCAGGAAATCGCCCGGAAACTGTGTGACGCCCCAGGCGCCGACCAACGCGCCGCAGAAACCGGCCAGCGCGGCCGGCCACAGCGCGCCCCAGCGCATCTGCACGCGCTGGCTGAACTGCGCCGCCGAAGCGGCCGTGCCCCAGATCGACGCGCTCTTGTTGGTGCCCAGCAACGTGGCCGGCGGCGCGCCGGGGAAGGCCGCGAAAAGCGCCGGCACCAGGATCAGTCCACCACCGCCCACGATCGCATCCACGAACCCCGCGAGCAGCGAGGCCGCGGTCATCAGCCACATTTCCATGGCCGCGATTGTCGCACCGAGATCGCTATCAAAAGAGTAGCTACAAACAGAACTACAGTCGGCCGTTCCGCCACTTTTCATGACAAGGATTCGGGGCACCGATGCGACAGCGACAGGCAAAAAAAAGCGCCGACCAGCGGCGCTTTTCAATCTGTGAACCAGGCTCTCGGATGTAGCCTTTTGGATGATTGTTCTTGTCGATCGGGAATTTGTCTCCTCGGCCCTCGGCAGCACGAGCAGGGCCCGTTCGCGAGTGGCTGGACTTTAGGGGGTGCACCGCCGCAGTGCATTGGGAATTACCCGCTTTGCCTTACTTTCGCGCACGGCGTAGCAAACCAAAGTGTTTCATGCGGTTAACGATGGTGGCACGACTTGTGCACAGAGTCCGGACCACCACTCCAAGAAGAGACCGCCGCCATGGCCCTGGTACCGCAAGCCTCCATCAGCGCCGCGGACACCGCGTGGATGATGACCTCCACGGTGCTGGTGCTGCTGATGACGCTGCCGGGCATCGCCCTCTTCTATGCCGGCATGGTGCGGCGCAAGAACGTGCTCGCCACGATGGCCTGCGTGGTCGCCATCGCCGCGGTGGTGTCGCTGACCTGGTTCGCGCTCGGTTACTCGCTGGCCTTCACGCCCGGCTGGCCCTGGCTCGGCGGCACCGGGCGCTTCTGGTTCGCGGGCTTCGACTACCTGAAGGACGCCGGCACGCTGGCCGTGAGCCACGTGGCGCCCAACGTGCCCGAGACGGTCTACGCGATGTTCCAGCTGAGCTTCGCGATCATCACCACCGCGCTGGTGCTCGGCGCCTTCGTCGAGCGCATGCGCTTCTCGGCCGTGCTGTGGTTCGCGCTGCTGTGGAGCGTGCTGGTCTATGCGCCGATCGCGCACTGGGTCTGGGAGCCCGGCGGCTGGCTCGCGCAGATGGGCGCGCTCGACTTCGCGGGCGGCTCGGTGGTGCACGTCAATGCGGGCGTGGCGGGGCTGGTCTGCGCCTATGCGCTGGGCCCGCGCCGCGGCTATGGCCGCGAGCCCTTCGAACCCTACAACCTGGCCTTCACCATGGCCGGCGCCAGCCTGCTGTGGGTGGGCTGGTTCGGCTTCAATGCGGGCTCGGCGGTGGCGGCCGACGGACGCGCGGGCCTCGCGATGCTGGTCACGCACGTGGCGGCCGCCGCGGGCGCCGCGAGCTGGATGATCGCCGAGTGGACGGTGCGCCGCAGCCCCTCTCTGCTGGGCCTGTGCTCGGGCCTGGTCGCGGGGCTGGTGGCGATCACGCCGGCCGCGGGCTTCGTCACGCCGCCCTCGGCGCTGGCCATCGGCGCCATCGCCGGCCTGGCCTGCTACTGGGGCGCCACCGGCCTCAAGCGCTTGCTGGGCGCGGACGATTCGCTCGACGTGTTCGGCGTGCACGGCATCGGCGGCATCGTGGGCGCGCTGCTCACGGGCGTGTTCGCCGACAAGGCCATCTCGGGCGCCAGCGGCAACGTGCTGACGCAGGCGATCGCGGTCGGCGGCGTGGCGGTCTACAGCGCGGCCGGCACCGCGATCGTGCTGTTCCTGGTGCGTGTGCTGGTGGGGCTGCGCGTCGATCCCGACAGCGAGGTGCAGGGGCTCGACCTGGCCCAGCACCGCGAACACATCGGAGGCTGAACCACGATGGATGGCCACGTCCTGTCCGAAAGCGAGCGCATCGCGCTCGCGGCGCGCCTGCACGTGGCCCTGCGCCGCAAGCACGGCCGCGTGACCGACACCGAGTGGATGGCCGTCAATGCCGAGTACGCCACCGAGATGGTGCGCTTCGCGCGCGCGCATGCGGCCGAGACCCACGACGACGAGCTCGCGGCCATCGCGCTGCGGCTCGAGCAGGCGATGGAGCCGCTGGCGCGCGCCGCGCGGCTCGAGGCCGCGGCGCGGCTGCCCGACGGCAGCGGGCGGCAGCCGCCGCCGAAGTACATCGGCGGCCTGCGTTAGGCGCTCTTCGCGAGCGCGGTATCGCGGATCGCCTGCAGCGTGGTCGACGGCGTGATCGCCTCCGGATCGAGCACGCAGTGCAGGATCGCGGGCTTGCCGCTGGCCCGCGCGCGCGCCAGCGCGGGGCCGAACTCGGCGGTGCTCGTCACGCGCTCGCCGTGGCCGCCGAACACCTCGGCATAGCCGCGGAAGTCGGGGTTCTTCAGTTGCGTGGCGCTGATGCGGCCCGGGTAGTGGCGCTCCTGGTGCATGCGGATGGTGCCGTACATGGCGTTGTCGAGCAGCACCACGAGGATCGGCAGCCCGTACTGCACCGCGGTCGCGAACTCCTGGCCGTGCATCAGGAAGTCGCCGTCGCCCGCGAACACCACCACCTCGCGCTGCGGCCACAGCCGCTTCGCGCCGACCCCGGCCGGCAGGCCGTAGCCCATCGAGCCGCTGGTGGGCGCGAGCTGGCTCGCGAAGGCGCGGAACGGCCAGAAGCGGTGCACCCAGGTCGCGAAGTTGCCCGCGCCGTTGCAGAAGATGGTGTCGTGCGGCAGCACCTCGCGCAGGTGCTGCATCACCTCGCCCATCTGCAGCGGACCCGGCACGCGGATCGGCGCCGGATCGCTCCAGCGCAGGAACTCCTCGCGCGCTTCGGCAGTGCGCGACTTCCAGGCCGGCGCCTGCGCCGGCTTCAGCCCGGCCACCGCCTCGGCGAAGGCACGCGGCGTGGCATGGATGCCCAGCGCGGGCCGGTAGAGCTTGCCGAGCTCGTCGGCATCGGCATGCACGTGCATCAGCGTCTGCGCGGGCTGCGGAATGGCCAGCAGCTCGTAGCCCTGCGACGGCACCTCCGACAGCCGGCCGCCGACCAGCAGCACCAGGTCGGCCTCGCGGATGCGCTGCAGCATGCGCGGATTGGCGCCCAGCCCCAGGTCGCCCGCGTAGCAGGGATGCTCGGCCGACAGCAGCATCTGGCGCCGGAACGAGCAGTACACGGGCAGCGCGTGGGCCTCGGCGAACTGGGCGAACTGCCGCGTGGCCTCGGCCGACCAGCGGCTGCCGCCGAGCACCACCACCGGCCGCTCGGCCTGCGCGAGGCGCTGCTGCAGCTCGGCGATCTGCGCCGCGCCCGGATGGGTTTCGGTCACGGCGTAGGGCAGCGCGTCGGCCACCGCGGCGGCCTCGGTCAGCATGTCCTCGGGCAGCGCGATCACCACCGGGCCGGGCCGGCCCGAGGTCGCCACATGGAAGGCGCGCGACACCAGCTCGGGCACGCGCGCGGGGTCGTCGATCTGCACCACCCACTTGGCCATGGTGCCGAACACCGCGCCGTAGTCGAGCTCCTGGAAGGCCTCGCGTCCCAGCGCCTCGCGCGCGACCTGGCCCACGAACAGCAGCAGCGGCGTCGAGTCCTGGTGCGCGATGTGCACGCCGGCCGAGGCATTGGTCGCGCCCGGTCCGCGCGTGACGAAGCAGACGCCGGGCCGGCCGGTGAGCTTGCCCTGCGCCTCGGCCATCATGGTGGCGCCGCCTTCCTGGCGGCAGACGGTGACGGCGATCGAGGCGTCATGCAGCGCATCGAGCACCGCGAGGAAGCTTTCGCCGGGAACGCAGAACAGCTGCTCGACGCCGTGCAGGACGAGCTGGTCGACCAGGAGCTGGCCGCCGGTGCGGGAGGTGGGGGTCACGAGAGGGCTCCGATGCGAGGGAGAAGAAGAAAGAAGGACGGATTCATTCGAGCGCCGCGCAGGCCGCCGCGATGCGCGCGCAGGCCTCCTCGAGCTGCGCCATCGAGGTCGCGTACGAGATGCGGAAATAGGGCGCGAGCCCGAACACGCTGCCCGGCACCACCGCCACCTCGAAGTCCTCGAGCAGGTAGCGGCAGAAGTCCGCGTCGCTGGCCAGCAGCGCGCCGCGGCGCGTGCGCCGGCCCAGCACGCCCTGGCAGCGCGCGAAGGTATAGAACGCGCCCTCGGGCCGCGGGCAATGCAGGCCGTCGATGCGGCTCAGCGCGGCCACCACGAAGTCGCGCCGGCGCTGGAAGTCGTCGCGCCGCTCGGCCACGATCTGCTGCGGCCCGGTCAGCGCCTCGATCGCCGCGGCCTGGCTCACCGATGAGGGGCACGAGGTGGTCTGGCTCTGCACCACGGCCATCGCCGCGATCAGCGCGCGCGGCCCGGCGCCGTAGCCCACGCGCCAGCCGGTCATCGCATAGGCCTTCGACACGCCGTTGATCGTCAGCGTGCGCTCGCGCAACCGCGGCTCCACCGCCGCCGGCGTGGCGAAGGCCAGGCCGTCGTAGAGGATGTGCTCGTAGATGTCGTCGGCCAGCACCCACACGCGCGGATGCCGCAGCAGCACCTCGCACAGCGGCTTCAGCTGGTCGGCGCCGTAGGCCGCGCCGCTCGGGTTCGAGGGCGAGTTCAGGAACAGCCAGCGCGTGCGCGGCGTAATCGCCGCCTCGAGCTGCGCGGCCTCGAGCCGGAAGCCCTGCGCGTCGCCGCAGGGCACGCCAACCGGCACGCCGCCGCAGATGCGCACGATGTCGGCGTACGAGGTCCAGTAGGGCGCGGGCAGGATCACCTCGTCGCCCGGATCCAGGCTGGCCATCAGCGCGTTGAAGATCACCTGCTTGGCGCCCGCGCTCACGCTGATCTCGTCGAGGCGGAAGTCCAGCGCGTTGTCGCGCCTGAACTTGAGCTGCACCGCCGCCTTCATCGCCGGGCTGCCGTCGAGCACCGTGTAGCGCGTGTCGCCGCGCCCGATGGCGCGCACCGCGGCCGCGCGCACGTTGTCGGGCGTGTCGAAGTCGGGCTCGCCCGCGCCCAGCACGATCACCGGGCGGCCCGCGCGTTTGAGCGCATTGGCATGGTCGGTGATGCGCAGGATCTCCGACACGCCGAGCGCGCGCACGCGCTGCGCCGGCACGAAGTTCGAGGAGGAAGAAGATGCGGCGGTAGCGGGACTCACTTGGCGTAGCTCTCCAGCGGCTTGTCGTTGGGCTCGAGCACCAGCTGCTTGAGCATCGCGCTCATCGGCAGGTTCAAGCTGGTGTTCTTCGGCGGGATCGGCGCCACGAACCACTTGGTGTAGATGCGCTCGAGCTCGCCGCTCTTCATGAGGCGGCGCAGCGCGCCATCGACCGCCGACTTGAAGGCCGGGTCGTCCTTGCGGAACAACAGCGCGATCGGCTCCGAGCCCAACGGCTCGCCGACGATGCGGTAGGCCGTCGGGTTCTTCGAGTTCGCGATGATCCCGGCCAGCAGGTTGTCGTCGAGCACGAAGGCATCGGCGCGGCCCGACTCCATCAGCAGGAAGCTCTCGAGGTGATCCTTGCCGAGCATGGTGTTGATGCTCACGTTGTTGCTGCGCTCGCGCTTGCGCAGCAGCTGCACCGCCGTCGTGCCGGTGGAGGCCGACACGGTGCGGCCCGCGAGCTGGTCGAGCGTGGTGATGCCCGAGTCGACGCGCGTGGCCATGCGCACCTCGCTCACGTAGGTGGTGAGCGCGAAGGCCACCTGCTGCTGGCGCGCGAGGTTGTTGGTGGTGGGGCCGCAGCCGATGTCGAGCGTGCCGTTCTGCACCAGCGGGATGGTGTTCTGCGCCGTGACCGCCATGTACTCGAGCTTCGCGGCCGGCGTGATGTCCTTGAGCACGCGTTCGCACAGCTCCACGTGGTAGCCCACGTACTTCTCGCCCGCGCCCAGCATGTAGGCCATGGGCGGCGAGGCCTCGCGCACGCCGAGCACCGCCTTGCCGCTGGCGGCGATCTTCTCGAGCGTGCCCGCGGGCGCCGGTTGCTGCGCGCCGGCCGTGGCGGCCAGGGCCAGCAACAGCGTGGCGGCCGCGGCCTTGAGCGGATGCAGGGATGGAATGAAGTTCATGTCGTCGTCTCCTCGTCGTTGTGGTGATGGGTCAGGCGCTCGCGCAGGCATCCGCCCGCGGCGACGCTCATGCGCCGCCGCGGCCGATGTCTGCGTCGCGGGAAATCAGTCGCCGATGTCGAAGGTCACGCCCTGTGCGAGAGGCAGTGCCGTCGAATAGTTGATGGTGTTGGTCGCACGGCGCATGTAGGCCTTCCAGCTGTCGGAGCCGGCCTCGCGGCCGCCGCCGGTTTCCTTCTCGCCGCCGAAGGCACCGCCGATCTCGGCGCCGCTCGGGCCGATGTTGACGTTGGCGATGCCGCAGTCGGAACCGGCGCACGAGAGGAAGCGCTCGGCCTCGCGCATGTCGAGCGTGAAGATCGACGACGACAGGCCCGCGCCCACCGCGTTGTGCTGCTCGATCGCCTCGTCGAGCGAGGCATAGCGCACCACGTAGAGGATCGGCGCGAAGGTCTCGCGCAGCACCGCGCCGGCATGCGCCTTGAGCTCGACCAGCGCCGGGCGCGCGTAGTAGGCCTCGGCACCGCCGATACCGTCGACGCGGCCGCCGCCATGCACGATCGCGCCGGCATCGCGGCTCTCGTCGAGCGCCTTCTGCATACCCTCGAAGGCCGCGCGGTCGATCAGCGGACCGACCAGCGTGCCGGCCTCGCGCGGATCGCCGACCTTCACGCCGCCATACACCTTGACGAGGCGCGGCACCAGCTTGTCGTACACGCTCTCGTGCACGAACAGCCGACGCAGCGTGGTGCAGCGCTGGCCCGCCGTGCCCATGGCGGCGAAGGCGATCGCGCGCAACGTGAGATCGAGGTCGGCCGAAGGCGTGACGATGGCCGCGTTGTTGCCGCCGAGTTCGAGGATGGCGCGCGCGAAGCGGGCCGCGAGCTTGGGACCGACCTGGCGGCCCATCGCGGTGGAACCGGTGGCCGACAGCACCGCCACGCGGTGGTCGTCGACCAGCAGCTCGCCGATGTCGCGCTGGCCCAGCAGCAGGCCGAGCAGGCCTTCGGGCGCGTCGGCGCCGAAGCGCTCGATGGCGCGCGCGGCGATCGCATGCACCGCGAGCGCGGTCAGCGGCGTCTTCTCGGACGGCTTCCACACCACCGGGTCGCCGCACACCAGCGCCAGCGCCGCGTTCCACGACCACACCGCGACCGGGAAGTTGAAGGCCGAGATCACGCCGCACACGCCCAGCGGATGCCAGGTTTCCATCATCCGGTGCTCGGCGCGCTCGGTGGCCAGCGTGAGGCCGTAGAGCTGGCGCGACAGGCCGACCGCGAAGTCGCAGATGTCGATCATTTCCTGCACCTCGCCCGCGCCTTCGGACGGCACCTTGCCGGCCTCGAGCGTGACCAGCCGACCGAGGTCGCGCTTGGCCGCGCGCAGCTCCTCGCCGAGCAGCCGCACCAGTTCGCCGCGCCGCGGCGCCGGCACCGCGCGCCAGGCCTTGAAGGCCGCATGCGCGCGCGCGATGGTGTCGGTGGCCGCGGCCGGCGTGGTCTGCGCGACCTGCGCGATCACCTCGCCCGTGAGCGGCGAGCGCACCGTCAGCGCGCCACCGACGTGGGACTCGCGCGGCACGCCCAGGCGCTGGAGCAGTTGTTCGACTTCGGAGGGCAGGGAGACGGAGGTGTGGACTTCGGACATGGGCGCGCTCCGCGGGGGAGTCGGGAAGAAAGAAGAAGGAAGGCGACCGGGGTCGGGGGAACCGCGCCAATATCTGCGAAGTGGGCGGGGTTGGCTAGTGAAAATATGGAAGGACTTGATGCGTTTGGCGAAGGAACTCGGCCGTCTGACTCCGCGCAGGCATCACCCGCCGCGCGCGTTCCTCGAAACGGCTCGCGCGCCTACGCACCGATCCGTGCCCGGCGCCGACGATGCGGCACCCTCACTTCGCCGCCCCTGCCATGAAGCTGATCCACACCCTCTATGCCGCGGTCCATGCGCTGATGGCGCTCGCCTTCGCCATCGCGTCGCTGGTTCTGATCGTGATCGCGGCGCGCGCCGGCTGGGGCGCGGTCGTGCACGACCTCGACCTGCCGGCGGCCGAGGCGATCATCGAGGCGGTGGGCCTGCTCGCGGCCGCCGTCGTGGCGCTGCAGATCTCCCAGACCGTGGTCGAAGAGGAGGTGGTGCGCGACGCCCACATCGGCGCGCCGACCCGGGTGCGGCGCTTCCTGTCGCGCTTCATGGTGGTGATCGTGGTGGCCGTCGCGGTCGAAGGGCTGGTCGCGACCTTCAAGGCGCGCGAGGCGCCGGAGCTGATGCTGCACGCGGCCGCCATGCTGGGCGCGGTCGGGCTGATGATGGCCGGCTGGGGCCTCTTCATCCGGCTCAACCGCTACGCCGAGGAACTGGAGCCCGAGGCGATGCAGGAAGCGAAGAACGAGGACCGCAAGCTCAAGCAGTGATCTTCTGCCCCGCCGGCGACCCCGCCAGGCTCTGCGCCGGCCGGCGCAGCGAAGCATCGAAGGGATTGATCCTCGGCCCGATCGCCACCGCCTCGCGCTGCAGCAGGTCGACCACGGTCGGCAGCCGGTCGGCGTTGAGGCGGTCGGCGATGGTGCCCACGCTCAGCGCGGCCACGGCGCGGCCCTCGCGGTCGAGGATGGGCACGGCCACGCCGGCCATGCCCTCGAGCAGGCCGGTGTTGCGGCCCGCGAAGCCGCTCTGGCGCACGCGCTCGATCTCGGTGCGCAGGTAGACCTCGTCGTACACGCCGTACTCGCGCACGCGCGAGAGGTTGAAGCGGATCACCTCCTCGCGCTCGCCCTCGGGCAGGAAGGCCAGGATCGCGAGCGCGCCCTGCCCCACGCCGAGCGCGATGCGCCCGCCGATGTCGCCGGTGAACGAGCGGATCGGGAACGGGCCCTCGCTGCGGTCGAGGCACACGGCGTCGAAGCCGCTGCGCACCAGCAGGAAGATGCTGTCGCCCAGGCTCGCGCACAGGCGCAGCAGCGCGGGCCGGCACAGGGTGCGCAGGTCGCCGGGATTGCCGGCGTTGGCCGCGAGCGCGAAGAACTCGATGCTCAGCCGGTACAGCTTGCTGCGCTCGTCCTGCTCGACCACGCCCTCGGCCATCAGCGACTGCAGCAGGCGGTGCGTGGTGGCCTGCGTGAGGCCGACGGCGCGCGCGATCTGGGTGACGCGGCCGCCCTCGGCCTGCACCACGCCGAGCGCCCGGATCACCGAAAAGATGCGCGGCACGCCGCCGCTGGCCGCGGTTGTGGTTTCCATGTCCCGTTTCCTTGGAATACGTCGATCTTGCCTGGGTCATCATATTCCATTGAACGGAATAAATTGAAGAAATATTCTGATTAATGGAATACCCGTGGCGGTCTGGCGCGATCGTTGCAATAGAGTGAATCGAAAGCACTCACGCATTCATGGCCACGGCGCAGGCGCGCCGGCCGTGGATTCCGATCTCCGACGAAAGGCGTTCCATGTCATTCCTGCGGCTCAGCGACGTGTCCAAGTCCTATGGCAGCACCCGCGCGGTGACGGCCATGAACCTCACGGTCGAGAAGGGCGAGTTCGTCTCGCTGCTCGGCCCCTCGGGCTGCGGCAAGACCACCACGCTGCAGATGATCGCGGGCTTCGAGGCCGTGACCAGCGGCCGCATCGAACTCGCGGGCCAGGACATCACGCATGCCAAGGCCAACACGCGCGGCCTGGGCATCGTGTTCCAGAGCTATGCGCTGTTTCCGCACATGACGGTGGCCGACAACGTGAGCTTCGGCCTCGAGATGCGCAAGATGCCGAAGGCCGAACGCCGCGAACGCGTGCAGCAGGCGCTGGCGCTGGTGCACCTCGAGGCGCATGCCGCGCGCTACCCGCGCGAGCTCTCGGGCGGCCAGCGGCAGCGCGTGGCGCTGGCGCGCGCGCTGGTGATCGAGCCGCCGGTGCTGCTGCTCGACGAGCCGTTGTCGAACCTCGACGCCAAGCTGCGCGAGGAGATGCAGTTCGAGCTGCGCCAGATCCAGCGCAAGGTCGGCACCACCACGGTGATGGTCACGCACGACCAGAGCGAGGCGATGTCGATCAGCGACCGCGTGGTGGTGATGGAAGGAGGCCGCGCGACGCAGATCGACCATCCGCACCGCGTCTACGAGCATCCGAGCACGCGCTTCATCTCGACCTTCGTGGGCAAGGCCAACCTGCTGCCGGGCCGGGTCACGGCTTGCGGCACCGGCAGCTGCAACGTGGCGGTCGGGCCGCTCGCGGTCGAAGTTGGCGAAGGCGGCTACGACAGCGGCGCCGCCGTGCTGATGAGCGTGCGCCCCGAAAAGCTGCAGCTGGTGCCCGCGGGCAG
Source organism: Variovorax sp. PDC80 (assembly GCF_900115375.1). NCBI lineage: Bacteria > Pseudomonadati > Pseudomonadota > Betaproteobacteria > Burkholderiales > Comamonadaceae > Variovorax > Variovorax sp. PDC80. The sequence continues at coordinate 27,576 of NZ_FOWG01000012.1, forward strand.
CGGCCGGCTCGACGGCACGGTGCAGGAACGCTTCTTCCTCGGCAGCCAGTGGCTCTACCGGCTCGCCACGCCGGCCGGCGAGCTGATGGTGCTGAGCCCCAACGACGGCCGCGCCGCGCTGGCCGAGGGCGACGCGGCCGGCATCGACTGGCCCGCGCACTGCACGCGCCTGTTGCGCGACGACGAGGCGGTGGCGGCATGAGCGGCACCTCTCGCAAGGCCACGCCCTGGTGGCTCTCGGGTCCCGCGCTGGCGCTGTTCATCGCGCTGCTCGTGGTGCCGCTGCTGCTCACGGCCGTGCTGTCCTTCAACGTCTACGACCCGGCCAGCGGCCCGCGCACCGGCGAGTTCACGCTCGCGCACTACGCGCAGGTGTTCGGCGACGACTACTACCACGGCATCTTCTGGCGCACCTTCTGGATCTCGGCGCTGGTCACGCTGATCTGCGTGCTGATCGGCGCGCCCGAGGCCTATGTGCTGAGCCGCATGCGCAACCCCTGGCGCTCGGTGCTGCTGCTCGTGGTGCTGGCGCCGCTGCTGGTGTCGGTGGTGGTGCGCGCCTTCGGCTGGAGCATGCTGCTGGGCCCCGAGGGCGCGGTCAACGCGCTGCTGCAACTGGTAGGCATCGGCCCGGTGAAGATCCTCTACACCAGCGCGGCCGTGGTGATCGCGCTGGTGCACGTGATGCTGCCCTTCATGGTGATCCCGGTCTGGACCTCGCTGCAGAAGCTCGATCCCGGCGTGGAGAACGCGGCCCTCTCGCTCAATGCCACGCCCTTCACCACCCTGCGCCGCATCGTGCTGCCGCAGGTGATGCCCGGCATCCTCTCGGGCAGCCTGATCGTGTTCGGCCTCGCGGCGAGCTCGTTCGCGATCCCCGGCCTGCTCGGCGGGCGCCGGCTCAAGATGGTCGCGACCGTGGTCTACGACGAGTACCTGAGCGAGCTCAACTGGCCGCTCGGCGCGGCGGTGGCGCTCACGCTGCTGGTGGCCAACCTCGTGGTGATGCTCAGCTACAACCGGCTCGTGGAAGGCCGCTACAAGAAGGCCCTGGGGTGATCGCATGAGCAGGAACGGCCCCATCGCCCTCGCGTTTAACGCGCTCGTCATCGCCTTCATGCTGGCCCCGCTGCTGGTGGTGTGCATCGTCGCGTTCACGCCCGAGAACACGCTGACCATCCCGACCACGCACTTCTCGCTGCGCTGGTTCGAGGCGGTGTTCGCGCATCCCGACTTCATGCAGTCGTTCTGGAACAGCCTGTGGCTCGCGCTGAGCGCGGCCACCATCGCGACGCTGCTCGCGGTGCCGGCCGGCATGGCGATCACGCGCTACGACTTTCCGGGCCGCGACTTCCTCAACGGCCTGTTCCTGTCGCCGCTGATCATTCCGCACCTGGTGCTCGGCGTCGCGCTGCTGCGGCTGTTCGCGCTGGTGGGCGGCACCGGCAGCTTCGGCTGGCTGGTGATGGCGCATGCGCTGATCGTCACGCCCTACACGCTGCGGCTGGTGGTGGCGGCGCTGGTGGGCTTCGACCGCAGCGCCGAGCAGGCCGCGCTCTCGCTGGGCGCGAGCCAGGCCACGGTGTTCCGCCGCATCACGCTGCCGATGATCCTGCCGGGCGTCACGGGCGGCTGGATGCTGGCCTTCATCAACAGCTTCGACGAAGTGACGATGTCGATCTTCGTCACCTCGCCGAGCACGGTGACGCTGCCGGTGCGCATGTACATGTACGCCACCGAATCGATCGACCCGCTGATGGCCGCGGTGTCGGCACTGATGGTGGCGGTGACGGCCGTCGCGATGGTGGTGCTCGACCGGCTCTATGGCCTGGACCGCGTGCTGGTGGGGCGCAAGTAGATGGCGACCCACGCATTGCTGCACCGCGTGGCCGAGACCGGCCGCGCCACGGTGCCCTTCACGCTCGACGGCGCGCCCGCGTCGGCGCTGGCCGGCGACACGGTGCTGACCGCCGTGCTCACGCAGGCCGCCCAGCTGCGCAACAACGAATTCAGCGACGCGCCGCGCGCGGGCTTCTGCATGATGGGCGCCTGCCAGGACTGCTGGATCGCGACCGCCGAGGGCGAACGGCTGCGCGCCTGCTCCACCTTCATCGCGCCGGGCATGGCGCTGGTCACCGGGCGGGGCAAGGCATGACGACGACGGCACTTCCTCCCGTGATCGTCGGCGCCGGACCGGCCGGCGTGCGCGCGGCCCAGGCGCTGGTCGCGCATGGCCTGCGCCCGATCGTCATCGACGAGGCCGCGCGCGCCGGCGGACAGATCTACCGCCGCCCGCCCGCCAACTTCGTCGAACGCGCGGCGGCCACGCTCTACGGCTTCGAGGCCGCGCGTGCGAACGCGGTGCACGCGGCCTTCGACGGCCTGCGCGATCGCATCGACTACCGGCCCGACAGCCTGGTGTGGAACGCACAGGGCGGCGTGCTCGACGTGCTGCACGGCCCGACGCGCAGCACCGCGCGCCTGCCGCACGGCCCGCTGATCGTGGCCACTGGCGCCACCGACCGCGTGCTGCCGCTGCCGGGCTGGACCCTGCCCGGCGTCTACACGCTCGGCGGCGCGCAGGTGGCGCTCAAGTTCCAGGGCTGTGCCATCGGGCAGCGCGTGGTGTTCATGGGCACGGGGCCGCTGCTCTACCTGGTGGCCTACCAGTATGCGAAGGCCGGTGCGCAGGTCGCGGCCGTGCTCGACACCGCGCGCCTCGCAGACCAGGTCGCGGCCACGCCCGCGATGCTGCGGCAACCGGCGGTGCTCGCGAAGGGCGTCTATTTCGTCGCCTGGCTGCGCGCGCATGGCGTGCCGCTGCATGGCGGCGTGCGGCCGTTGCGCGTGATTGGCGACGATGCCGCGAGCCGCGTCACCGGTGTCGCCTGGCACGACGGCCGCGAGGAGCGCCGCATCGATTGCGATGCCGTCGGCTTCGGCTATGCGCTGCGCTCCGAGACCCAGCTCGCCGACCTGCTGGGTTGCCGCTTCGAATTCGCGCCGATGCATCGCGCCCACCTGCCGGTGCGCGACGCGGCGGGCCGTTCGAGCGTGGCGGGCGTGTACCTCGCGGGCGATGGCGCCGGCATCATGGGCGCCGACGCGGCCGAGTGGGCCGGCGAACGCGCGGCGCTCGCGCTGCTCGCGGACCAGGGCGTGGCGGTCGATGGCGCGCGCGCCGCGATGCTCGAACGCAAGCTCGATGCGCTGACGGGCTTTCGCCGCGGGCTCGAACGCGCGTTTCCGCTGCCGCGGGACTGGGCCGCCAACGCACCCGACGAGCTCGTCGTCTGCCGCTGCGAGAACGTCACGGCCGGCACGCTGCGCCAGACCGTCGCCGTCAATGGCGCCGACGAGCTCAACCGCCTCAAGGCGCTGTCGCGCGTGGGCATGGGCCGTTGCCAGGGCCGCATGTGCGGCGTGGCCGCGGCCGAGATCCTCGCGCACGCGACCGGCCAGCCGCTCGCGCAGGTCGGCCGGCTGCGCGGGCAGGCGCCGGTCAAGCCGATACCGATCCGGCTCGTCACGCAGGCCCCCGCCGATGGAGTTAGCGCATGAGCACCACCCGCACCCTGCGCTGCGACGTGGCGATCGTCGGCGGCGGCATCGTCGGTTCGTCGGCCGCGCTCGCGCTGCGGCGCATGGGCCTGGACGTGGTGCTGCTCGAGCGCGACCTCTGCGGCTCGCGCTCCAGCGGCGTCAACTACGGCGGCGTGCGGCGCCAGGGCCGGCCCTTGAGCCAGCTGCCGCTGGCGCAGCGCGCGCACCGCATCTGGGGCCGTCTCGGCGAACTGATCGGCACCGAGGGCGAGTACCAGCGCTCGGGTCATTTCAAGATCGGCCGCAGCGAGGACGACATGGCCGCGCTCGAGCGCTACCGCGCGAGCGTGCGCGATGCCGGCTTCGACCTCGGGCTCGAGCTGGTGACGGGCGCGCGGCTGCGCGAGCACTGCCCCTGGCTCGGCGCGCGCGCGCTCGGCGGCTCGCTGTGCATCGAGGACGGGCAGGCCAATCCGCGGCTGGTGTCGCCGGCCTTCGCGCTCGCGGCGCGCCAGGCGGGCGCGCAGGTGCTCGAGCGCCACCGCGTCGACGAGGTCGCGCACGACGGCACGCTGTTCCGGCTGCGCGCCACGCATGCCGAGGGCACGCTCGAGGTGCGCTCGCCGGTGCTGCTGAACTGCGCGGGCGCCTGGTCGGGCCCGATCGCCACCCACTTCGGCGAGGCCGTGCCGCTGCAGTCGGGCCATCCCGCGATGGCGGTGACCGAGCCGCTGCCCTTCTTCATGGACTGGAGCCTCGGCGTCGAGGGCGGCGGCATCTACTGCCGCCAGGTCACGCGCGGCAACCTGGTGCTCGGCGGCGGCGCCGGCATCGGCCTCGATGCCGAGCGCGCGCGCTCCGAGCGCGACGCCATCGCCACGCTGTCGGCGCAGGCGATCGAGCTGCTGCCGCGGCTCGCGCATGCGCATTTCATCCGCACCTGGAGCGGCACCGAGGGCTACCTGCCCGACCGCCAGCCGGTGCTGGGGCCGAGCCGCACCACGCCCGGCCTGTTCCATGGCTTCGGCTTCGCGGGCGCAGGCTTCCAGATCGGCCCGGCCGCGGGCGAGGTGCTGGCCGAGCTGGCGCGCGATGGCCGCAGCACCACGCCGATCGAGGCCTTCGCGATCGAGCGCTTCTTTCGCGACGCGAAGGCCGAGCGGCCCGTCGAAGCCGCCGCATCGGCCTCGCACTGAACACGACAAGAGCAACCCACCGCAACCGCAGATCCACCCTCGACACTGAACGGAGAGTCCCACCATGGCACGACGCGACCGCACTTCCTTTTTCCTCACCTTCGCCGCCACCGCGGTGGCCGCCCTCGCGGGCTTCGGCGGCGCGGTCCACGCGCAGACGAAGACGCTCTACATCGGCATGAACGGCGGCACGATGGAGAAGGCGTACACGCAGTACGTCTTCCCGGCCTTCGAGAAGCTCTACGGCGCGAAGGTGGTGGTGGTGCCCGGCACCTCCTCCGACATCCTCGCCAAGGCGCAGGCCAACAAGGACCGGCCGCAGATGCACGTGATGTTCCTCGACGACGGGATCATGGTGCGCGCCATCGGCATGGGCCTGTGCCAGAAGCAGAAGCCCAATCCCTCGCTGGCCGAGATCTACCCGGCCGCGCGCTTCAAGGACGACATGGCCAGCGGCGTGAGCCTGGGCATGACCGGCCTGGCCTACAACGCGAAGATGTTCAAGGAGAAGGGCTGGGCCGCGCCCACCTCGTGGATGGACCTGGCCGATCCGAAGTTCAAGGGCAAGGTGGTGTTCCAGTCGATGTCGTCCTCGTCCTTCGGGCTGCACGGCTTCCTGATGTTCAACCGCATCCAGGGCGGCAACGACAAGAACGTGGAGCCCGGCTTCAAGGCCTGGCCCACCACCATCGGCCCGAACGTGCTCGAGTACATCCCGAGCTCGGCCAAGCTCTCGGAGATGGTGCAGACCGGCGAGGCCGCGATCTTCCCGCTCACGCCGACGGCCGTGGCCGCGCTCAAGGTCAAGGGCATCCCGGTGGAATACGCGCCGCCCAAGGAAGGCGCGGTGGTGCTGATGGTGGGCCAGTGCGTGATCGCCAACAACAGCGAGCCCGAGCTGTCGCAGAAGCTCGCCGAGTTCCTGCTGAGCCCGCTGGCGCAGGCCAACGTGCTGCAGTACGGCGCGCAGATCCCGACCAATCCCAAGGCCCCGGCCGTGGGCGAGGGCGCGACGCAGGTGGCCGAGATCAACCAGTGGATGAAGACCGCGATCACCATCGACTGGGAGAGCATCAACGCCAACCGGCCGGCCTGGAACGCGCGCTGGAACAAGTCGATCGAGAAGTGACCGCGCTGGCGCGGGTGCTCAGCGCGTGCGGCGCAGGAGCACCGGCAGGCACAGCAGGTAGAGCACCGCGCCGGCCAGCCACACGATGCCCGGGAAGCGCGCGCGGAACGCGAAGTACAGCGGACTGATCAGCAGCGGGCCGAACACCGAGGCCAGGCTGGCGATGCTCGCGAGCACGCCCTGCAGCCGCCCCTGCTGGGCCTCGCCCACGCGCGCCGACAGCGTGGACTGCAGCGCGGGCGCGCAGATGCCGCCCAGGCACAGGAAGGGCAGCAGCGCCAGCACCATCCAGCCGTGCGAGGCGAAGGCGATCAGCGCATAGCCGGTGCCGTCGGCGATGGTGCCGACCGCGATCGCCGTGCGCTCGCCCCAGCGCTCGACCAGCGGCCCGGCGACGAAGCCCTGCACCAGCGCCTGCAGCAGGCCGAAGACCGCGAGCGAGATGCCGACCATGCTGGCGTTCCAGGCGTAGCGGTCCTCGCCGTAGAGCACCCAGGTCGTGCCCGCGACCTCGCCCACCAGCACCAGCACGAGGAACACGCCGAGCACCGGCAGCAGCGCCGGAAAGCTCGCGGCCCAGCGCAGCGGCGCGAGCGGATGCAGCACGCCGCGGTCGAAGGGCTGCGAGGCGAGCGCCGGCGGCCGCGATTCGCGCAGCACCAGCAGGCCGACCAGGAAGGTCAGGCCGTTGAGCACGGCCGCCGCGATGAAGGGCAGGCGCACGCCGTGGTCGCCGAGCACGCCGCCGAGCGCCGGCCCGGCGATGAAGCCCAGCCCGAAGCAGGCGCCCATGCGGCCGAACCAGCGCGCGCGCTGGTGCTCGGGCGTGAGGTCGGCGATGGCGGCCGAGGCCACGGCCATGCTCGCGCCCGTCATGCCGGCGATCGCGCGGCCCACGAACAGCAGCCACAGCGAGGGCGCGAAGGCCATGAACAGCGCGTCGATCGCCGCGCCCAGCACCGAGATCAGCAGCACCGGCCGGCGGCCGAAACGGTCGCTGAGCGCGCCGAGCACGGGCGCGCAGAGGAACTGCATCAGCGCGTAGAGCGAGAGGAAGGCGCCGAAGTGCCAGCCGAGCTCGCCGCTGTGGCCGACCTCGCGCAGCAGGCTGGGCACGATCGGCATGACGAGGCTGATGCCGATGGCGTCGAGCGTGACGATCGCGAGGATCACCGCTTGCGCGTGGCGGTTTCCGGCGAATGGAATGGAAATGGAAGACATGGCTAATTTATCGTTGATAAGGAATTATCAGCGATAAATTCCGAGCCGTGAAGTACCCTCCCGGATCGACACCCGGCAAGCACGACAACTGAATGAAACTGGACCGCGACGTGATCCTCCAGGCGGCGCTCGCGCTGCTCGACGAGGTCGGCATGGACAAGCTCAGCACCCGGCTGCTGGCCGAGCGGCTCGGCGTGCAGCAGCCCGCCCTCTACTGGCACTTCAAGAACAAGCGCGCGCTGCTCGACGCGATGAACGGCGAGATCCTGCGCCGCAGCCATCACCGCAAGCTGCCGCTGCCCGACGAGTCGTGGGAGAGCTTCCTGCGCGAGAACGCGCGCAGCTTCCGGCGCGCGCTGCTGGCGCGGCGCGACGGCGCGCGCCTGCATGCGGGCTCCGAGCCCGACCCGGGCGACCTCGACATGGTCGAGGCCCAGCTCGCGGCCGTGGTGCGCCTGGGCGTGCCGCCCGCGCAGGCGATGACCCTGCTGATCGCGCTGGGCCGCTACACCGTGGGCTGCGTGCTCGAGCAGCAGGCGACGCCGGCCGACGCCGCGATGCAGCAGCAGACGCTCGATGCCGCCGCGGCCTCGCGGCCGCTGCTGGCGGAGGCGTTCGCGACCTACCGGGCGGCGGGGCCCGATGCGCTGTTCGAGATCGGCGTGGACCTGATGCTCGAGGGCGCGAAGGTGCGCCTGGCGGCCCAGGCCCCGCAGGCGAAACGGCGCGATCCGGCGCCGCGGCGCTGAGGCTCTTCAGCGCGCCTCGGCGCGAATCCAGCCCGCCGCCTTCTCCGCCATCATCAAGGTCGGACTGTTGGTGTTGCCGCTCGTGATCGTGGGCATCGCGCCCGCATCGACCACGCGCAGCCCCTGCACGCCGCGCACGCGCAGCCGCGCGTCGAGCACCGCCATCGGATCGTTGTCGGCGCCCATCTTGGTGGTGCCCACCGGATGGAAGATGGTGGTCGCGATGTCGCCGGCCAGGCGCGCGAGGTCCTCGTCGCTCTGGTACTGCACGCCGGGCTTCCATTCCTGCGGCTTGTACTTGGCGAGCGCGGGCTGCTCGGCGATGCGGCGCGTCACGCGCAGCGAGTCGGCCGCCACCTTGCGATCGGCGTCGGTGCTCAGGTAGTTGGGCGCGATCGCGGGCGCGTCCTCGAAGCGCTTCGAGCGGATGCGCACCGTGCCGCGGCTGGTCGGGTTGAGATTGCACACGCTCGCGGTGAAGGCCGGGAAGGCGTGCAGCGGCTCGCCGAAGGCATCGAGCGACAGCGGCTGCACGTGGTACTGGATGTTGGGCCACTCGCGGTCGCTCGAGCTGCGCGTGAAGGCGCCGAGCTGCGAGGGCGCCATGCTCATCGGGCCGCTGCGGCTGAGCAGGTACTCGAGGCCGATGCGCGCCTTGCCGACCATCGACGAGGCCAGCACGTTGAGCGTGGGCGCGCCGTCGATCTTGTAGACCGCGCGGATCTGCAGGTGGTCCTGCAGGTTGGCGCCGACGCCGGGCGCGTCGACCACCACCTCGATGCCGTGCTGGCGCAGCAGCTCGGCCGGGCCGATGCCCGAGAGCTGCAGGATCTGCGGCGAGCCGATGCTGCCCGCGCTCAGGATCACCTCGCGCGTGGCGTGCGCCGTCACCATCTCGTGGCCGTTCCAGATCCGGGCACCGGTGCAGCGCTGCGTGCCGTCGGCGAGCCGCTCGATCACCAGCTTCGAGACCTGCGCGCCGGTCCAGAGTTCGAAGTTGGGCCGGCCGTAGCAGGTGGGCCGCAGGAAGGCCTTGGCCGTGTTCCAGCGCCAGCCGTTCTTCTGGTTGACCTGGAAGTAGCCCACGCCCTCGTTGCTGCCGCGGTTGAAGTCGGTGGTGTGCGGCACGCCGGCCTCGACCGCGGCGGCCGCGAAGGCGTCGAGGATGTCCCAGCGCAGCCGCTGCTTCTCGACCCGCCATTCGCCGCCCGCGCCGTGCATCTCGTCGGCGCCGAGGTAGAAGTCCTCGTGCTTCTTGAAGGCCGGCAGCACGTTCTGCCAGCGCCAGTCCTCGTCGCCGGTGAGCGCGGCCCATTGCTCGTAGTCGCGCGACTGGCCGCGCATGTAGATCATGCCGTTGATGCTCGAGCAGCCGCCCAGCGTCTTGCCGCGCGGATAGCGCAGCACGCGGCCGTTGAGGCCGGCGTCGGGCTCGGTGCTGTAGAGCCAGTCGGTGCGCGGATTGCCGATGCAGTAGAGGTAGCCCACCGGGATGTGGATCCAGTGGTAGTCGTCCTTGCGGCCGGCCTCGACCAGCAGCACGCGCTTGTCCTTGTCGGCGCTGAGCCGGTTCGCGAGCAGCGCGCCGGCGGTGCCGGCGCCGATGACGATGTAGTCGAAGGTGGTGTCGTTGCTCAAGGGGCTTGTCTCCGTCATCGATATTTTCCGCACTCATGGGTCGGCGCTAAGCCGCTGCGCCCGATTTGGCCCAATCCACGCCCGGAATGCCAATGAAATCGAATCAGATGGCGTATAAATCCGATTTATATGACTGCCGCCGCGATGGACCTGCAAATTCTGCGCGCCTTCGTGCTGGCCGCGCGCGAAGGCAGCGTCTCGCGCGCCGCCGCCAGGCTGCACCTCACGCAGCCCGCCGTGAGCCTGCAGCTCAAGCGCCTGGCCGAGGACACCGGCCTGCAGCTGTTCACGCGCACGCCGCACGGGCTGGCGCTCACGGCCGACGGCGCGGCGCTGCTGCCGCAGGCCGAGCGCGTGCTGGCCGCGGTGGGCGACCTGCAGCAGGCGGCGCGCAACCTGCAGTCGACGGTGCGCGGCGCGCTGCGCATCGGCACCATCCTCGACCCCGAATTCACGCGCCTGGGCATGTTCCTGCGCGAGCTGGTCGAGTCGGCGCCGCAGATCGAGACCGAGCTGCGCCACGGCATGAGCGGCACGGTGCTGGCGCAGGTGCTGCGCGGCGAGCTCGACGTGGGCTTCCATCTCGATGCGGATGGCGATGCGGACGGCGGCGATGCCGCGCTGGCCGCGCGCACCCTCACGCGCTTCACCTACCGCGTGGTGGCGCCGGCCGGCTGGGGACCGCAGGTGACGGGGCGCGACTGGAAGGCGCTGGCGGCGCTGCCCTGGCTCGCGACACCGCCCGAATCGGCGCACCACCGGCTGCTCGAGCGCGTGTTCGGACCGCTGGGGCTGGCGCCGCGCCGCGTGGCGCTGGTCGACCAGGAGGCCTCGATGCTCGACCTGCTGAAGTCGGGCGTGGGCCTGAGCCTGCTGCGCGACTCGATCGCGATCCGCGAGAGCCAGGCCCACGGGCTGGTGCTGGCCGACCGGGTGCAACTCGACTGCGCGCTGCGCTTCGTGTCGCTGGCGGCGCGGCGCAACGAGCCGGTGATCGCGAGCGCCTGGGATGCGCTGACGCGTGCCTGGACCTGAGAAGGTATGAATGACCCTGCTGCGCGCCCCGAACGGTTTCACGAAAAGTTAAGAAAGGCCTCAGGAAAAACGGCGTGCTTCCCTACGTAATCGAGGGTTCGGTCGCACATGACGCCCCAGGGCCTACGGTTACGATGCGCGCTGCATTTTGAAACCTTTGGTTCGTTCCGCTCGCCCTTCCTCCTCCTCTTCCCACCCGCTCCCCCGGACCATGCCCTCCACCACGCCGCCTGCCGACAGCCCCGCTGCAGCCGACGTCGCCGCGAGACCCCGCATCGAGTCGCGCGAACAGGACGGCCGGCGCTGGATCGTGGCAAGCGGCCGCTGGACCACGCTGGCGATGTCCTCGGCCTCCGACTGGCAGGCGCTCGCGAAGAGCCTGGACGCGCTGCCCAAACAGGACGACGCGGCCTGGGACCTGCGTCCGATCGCGCAGCTCGACCACATCGGCGCGCAGCTGCTGTGGGAGCGCTGGCGCCACGACTGGCCCGCCACGCTCGAGCTGGCGCCGCAGCACAAGGCGGTGCTCGACCAGGTGGCGCAATACACCGTCGGCACGCCCGAGGAACCGCCGAAGACGCTGGTCGAGCGGCTGCGCGACTTCTCGCACAACGGCCCGCGCGCGATGGGCGTGACGCGCGACTTCGTCGGCCTGATCGGCCAGCTCACGATCGACGTCGGCAGGCTGCTGGCGGCGCCGCACCGCGGGCCCTGGCGCGACTTCTCGGGCCATCTCTACCAGTTCGGCGCGACGGCGCTGCACATCACGGCGCTGGTCGGCCTGCTGATCGGCGTGGTGCTGGCCTACCTGATCTCGCAGCAACTGCGCCAGTACGGCGCCGAGACCTTCGTGGTCAACATCCTCGGCCTGTCGCTGGTGCGCGAACTCGGTCCGGTGCTCGCGGCGGTGCTGATCGCGGGCCGCTCGGGCTCGGCAATCACGGCGCAGATCGGCGTGATGCGCGTGACCGAGGAGCTCGACGCGATGCGCGTGATGGGCATCCCGCACGGCTTCCGGCTGGTGATGCCGCGCGTGCTGGCGCTCGCCATCGCGATGCCGCTGATCAGCCTGTGGACCTCGATGGCGGCGCTGCTGGGCGGCATGCTCGCGGCCGACGCGGCGCTCGACATCTCGCCGGCCTATTTCCTCTCGGCGCTGCCGCGCGCGGTGCCGATCGCCAACCTCTGGCTGGCCACCGCCAAGTCGGCGGTGTTCGGCATCCTGATCGCGCTGATCGGCTGCTACTTCGGCATGAAGGTCAAGCCCAACACCGAGAGCCTGGGGCGCGGCACCACCTCGTCGGTCGTGACCTCGATCACCGCGGTGATCCTGGTCGACGCGCTGTTCGCCGTGCTGTTCAAGGGCATCGGGTTCCGCGGATGAACGCGCAGGCCACGCCCTCTTCCGCCGCGCCCGAGACCGTGGTCGACATCCGCCGGCTGTGGACGGTGTTCAAGAACACCGACGGCGAGCAGGTGGTGCACCGCGACCTCGACCTGCGCATCGCGCGCGGCGAGGTGCTGTCGCTGGTCGGCGGCTCGGGCACCGGCAAGACGGTGCTGCTGCGCCAGATCCTCGGGCTCGAGAAGCCCTCGAAGGGCACGGTCGAGGTGCTGGGCCAGGCGCCCGGCGAACTCAGCGCGGCGGGCGCGGCCAACGTCGGCATGCTGTTCCAGCACGGCGCGCTGTTCTCGGCCTTCAGCGTGCTCGAGAACATCGCCTTTCCGCTGCGCGAGCTCAAGCTGCTGCCCGACGAGCTGATCCGCAACGCGGCGCTGGTCAAGCTGCAGATGGTGGGCCTGGAGCCGCGCCATGCGAACCGCAGCCCGGCCGACCTGTCGGGCGGCATGATCAAGCGCGTGGCGCTGGCGCGCGCGCTGATCATGGACCCGCCGCTGCTGCTGCTCGACGAACCCACGGCCGGCCTCGACCCCGAGGCCTCCGACAGCTTCTGCGACCTGCTGCGCGGGCTGCACCGCGAGCTCGGCCTCACGGTGGTGATGGTCACGCACGACCTCGACACGCTGTTCGACCTGAGCACCCGCATCGCGGTGCTGGCCGACCAGAAGGTCATCGCCAGCGGCACCGCGCGCGAGGTGATCGCCTACCCGCATCCCTTCATCCACGAGTACTTTCTCGGTGGGCGCGGCCAACGCGCCCTGGAGGCGCTGCACGACCGACCCGCCCCCGAACGACATGCGCCGCGGCCCGAGGCCGGCGGCGCCGAAAGGTAGTCCATGGAAAACAAAGCCCATGCCCTCGCCGCCGGTGCCTTCGTGCTCGGCCTGCTCGCCGTGCTCGTGGGGCTGGTGGTCTGGTTCACGCGCGACAACACCGTGCGCAACATCTACGAGCTCTCCACGCGCGACGCGGTCAGCGGCCTGCAGCCGCAGGCGATGGTGCGCTACCGCGGCATCGCGGTCGGCAAGGTGACGCTGATCGACTTCGACCCCAAGGTGAAGGGCAACGTGCGCGTGCGCATCACGGTCGACGAGCGCGTGCCGCTGACCACCTCGAGCTTCGCCACGCTGAGCTACCAGGGCGTGACCGGCCTGGCCTTCATCGCGCTGGACGACAAGGGCGAATCGAACGTCGCGCTCAAGCCCGACAACGGCGATCCGCCGCGCATCCCGCTCAAGCCCTCGATGCTGGCCCAGCTGCAGGACCGCGGCGAGGCGATCATCAACCAGGTCGAGGAGGTGACGAAGCGCGCCAACCGCCTGCTCAACGACGACAACCAGAAGCGCGTGGCCGACGCGCTCGAGAACATCGCGGCCGCGACCTCGAGCGCCAACCAGCTGATGCTGCGCCTCGACGGCACCGTGAAGACCGGCGTCGCCCCCGTGCTGCAGCGGCTGCCCGACACGCTCGATTCGGTGAAGAAGGCCGCGGGCGACGTCTCGCGCGTGGCGAACAACTTCAACGGCACCGTGACCCGGCTCAATGCGCCCGACGGTCCGGTGCAGCGCCTGGGCGACGGCACCAAGGCGCTGGCGCAGGCGGTCGATTCCTTCAATGCCGCCACGCTGCCGCGCGTGAACCGCGTGGCCGACGACACCTCGCACGCGGTGCGCCGGCTCGGCCGCGCCGCCGACAGCATCAACGACAACCCGCAATCGCTGCTGTTCGGCAACGGCGGCGCGGCGGCCGGACCGGGCGAGCCGGGCTTTTCGCCGCCGCCCGCCTCGGGCAGCGGCGCCAGGCCCTGAGCGGCCACTGCATCCACGATGGCAGGACAACGACCATGAAGAACGCCACGCATCCCCTTCTCGCTTTCGGCCTTGGCCTCGCGCTGCTGCTGGCCGGCTGCGGCGCGCTGCCCGACAAGCCCCAGCGCGCCACGCTCTACGACTTCGGTCCGGGGCCGATGGCGGCGCAGCAGGCGAGCAGCGCGCCGGCGGCGCAGGCCATGATCGCGCTGCCCGAGATCGAGGCCAATCCGCGGCTCGACGGCACGCAGATCCTCTACCGGCTCGGCTATGCCGACGCCAACGAACTCAAGCCCTACGGCCAGTCGCGCTGGAGCCTGTCGCCCGCGCAGCTGCTGCGCCAGCGGCTGCGCGACACGCTGGCCGAGCGCCGCACCGTGCTCGGCCCCGAGGAGAGCGCGACCATCGCGCGCACCGAGGGCCGCGTGCCCGACACGCTGCGCCTGTCGCTCGACGAGTTCAGCCACTACTTCGAATCGCCCGGCGCGAGCGTGGGCCTGGTGCGGCTGCGCGTCACGCTCGTGCGCAGCGGCACCGGCGGCGACCGCGTGATGGGCCAGAAGCTGATCACCGTGCGCCGGCCCGCGCCGAGCGCCGATGCACCGGGCGGCGTCAAGGCGCTGGCCGCGGCCAGCGACGCGGCGATCGCCGAGATCGTGCAGTGGGTGGACCAGCAGCAACAGCAGCAGCCGCGGTAGTAAGCTGCCGCCAGCCGCGGCACCCCGCATCGGCCCACGGACGGAGACACGCACCATGAACGCCACCCGCATCGTCGGCATCATCCTGATCGTCGCCGGCATCGCCGGGCTGGGCCTCGGCGGCTTCAGCTTCACGCGCGAGACGCACCAGGCCAAGCTCGGGCCGATCGAGCTGTCGGTGAAAGAGAAGCAGACCGTGAACTTCCCGGCCTGGGCCGGCGTCGCGGCGATCGTGGTGGGCGGGGTGCTGGTGCTGTTCGGCGGCCGCAAGGGCTGAACGGCCTCAGCCCCCGCGCGGCGCGGCCAGCTTCTCCTTCACCGCCTGCACCATGCGGTCGCCCAGCACCAGCTGCCCCTGCATCGAGATGTGGGTGTCGTTGGGCATGTAGAAGTCGCGCATCGCGGTCTTCTGCTGCTGCGCGAACGCGAACAGGTCGGGGCCGAGCCCGGCGTCGCCGAAGGCCTTCACGAAGTCCCGCGAATGCGCGGGCTTGAGGTAGGTGGTGGTCTTGTCGGGCACGATCATCCAGAGGATCGGCACCGTGCCGCGCGCCTTGCCGAAAGCCTGCAGCTGCGCGGCGTGCGCGGCCGTGAGTTCGTGGCTGGCCTCGTCCTGGGCCAGGAACAGCGCCATCTCGCAGCGCCGGTTGCTGAACAGCGCGCAGCCGTCGGCCACGGCGCGCGCATGCGTCTGCTGGTCGCAGCCGCTGCGCTTCTTGCCGGCGATGGCTGCGCGCGTGCAGCGCTGCGTGAGGAAGCCGGCGTAGATCTGGCCCTCCCAGTTGAGCGCGAAGCCCGGCACGTGGTCGAGCGGCGGCGACGGCACCTCGGGCTTGGCGACCAGCGGCTTCTTCATCTGCCGGCAGTCCCGCGAGCGCTCGAGGCGGAAATCGACGATCCGCTCCACGCTCTCGATGATCACCAGCTTGCCGCGAAAGCCGCCGGCTTCGAGCCAGTGGTCGAAGTCGTCGCACAGCGTCTCGTCGATGTCCTGCCAGTAGGTGGTGGCGACGCTGTAGCCGGCCTTGGCGAGCTGCGACTGCCAGCGGTGCGTGGCCGAGAAGCTGTCGCCGATGACCAGGATGTCGGCCTGTGCGACCGGCGCGCCGCGCAGCAGCGCCGGGTCGACGCGCGGCGGGTCGATGCGCCAGCCGAAGTCATGGTCGGAGATGCGCCCGATGCGCGCGAGGTCGCCATAGGGCGCGGGCGTGAAGAGGGTCTGCAGCAGCAGCCCGACGAACACGGCGTAGCCGATGCCGAAGATCCAGAGCCACAGCCTGGCGAAGGAAGAATTCATTGTCATGGCGCGGTCTCCCCGCGCATCTCGGCCTGGAAGCCATAGGAGTTGGAAAAGACGAGGTCGATGCCCTCGGCGCCATCTTCGCGCAGCCGCAGCAGGTAGCGGGTGCGCAGCGGTTCGCCGAGGATGCGTGCCTCCACGTCGAAGCTGCGCGCATCGCTCCAGCGGCCCCGGGTGGCGACCACCGGCATCGGGCCGCCCGCGGGGCTGGTGCGGAACAGGCCATCGAGGCCGATCGGCGCGGTGAAGCGCTCGTCGGCACCGCCGGGGCGGCGCGCGGCGGTCACGACCTCGTAGCGCGGGTTCGCGGGATCGAGCTCGAGCCGCAGGCTGCGCAGCCCGATCGGATTGGTGCCGAAGCGCCAGGTGCGGCCCGCGAGGCGCTGCGCCGCGTCGGGCACCGGGCCGACCTCGGAGGGCTTCTCGGCCGTGGCCTTCGCCACCGCGGCCTCGAGCGCGGCCTGGGCCGCGGCATCGTCGGCGACGACACCGCCGGCCTTGACCGACCGCAGGATGCGCTCGATCAAGAGCGGCACCGGCGCCGCGCGCGTGCTCGTGAACACCGCCACCGCGTCGGCCTCGGGCAGCACCACGATGCCCTGGCCGTTGTGGCCCATGGCCATGTAGATGCGGCGCGCGGGCAGGGTCCACCAGCCGTTGGCGTAGAAGAAGCCCGGCGTGCCGAGGTCCTTCATCTCGACCGTGGCCGCGAGGTTCTTCGCGACCCAGGCGGCCGGCACCAGCTGGCGGTCTTCCCAGCGGCCGCCGCGCAGGTAGAGCTGGCCGATCTTCGCCATGTCGCGCGGCTGCAGCGCCAGGCCGAAGCCGCCCACGGGCACGCCCTGCGGGTCCTGGCGCCAGCGCAGGTCGGCGATGCCCAGCGGCTTGAACAGGCGCTCGGTGGCATAGGCCTGCAGGTCGCCGCCGGTGCGCCGCGCGAGCAGGGCCGACAGCAGCTGCGAGTTGCCGCTGTTGTAGTTGAAGCCCGCGCCGGGCGCCTGCGCCATCGGGCGGCCGCGCACGTAGGCGGCCCAGTCGCGCGAACGCTCCATCTCGATCAGCGAGACCGGCTTGCCGCGGTCGTTGAGCGGCTCGGTCCAGTCGATGCCCGAGGTCATGTCGAGCAGGTGCGCGACCGTGACCGCGGCGCGCCGGGGATCGGTATCGCCGTCGAACACCGGGTCGCCGAGGCGCAGCTTGCCTTCCTCGATGGCGATGCCCGCGAGCGTGCCCATCACGGCCTTGGTGACCGAGTTGACCGCGTGGCGCAGGCCGGGGCGGAACGGCGCGTAGTAGGCCTCCACCACGATGCGGCCGTGGCGCACCACCAGCAGGCTGTCGAGCTGGTGGGTGGCGCCGAGCTCGACCAGCCGCGCGAGCTCGGCCGGGTCCATGCCCTGCGAGGCGGGCGTGGCGACGGTCCAGCCCGCGGTGGGCCAGGGGCCGTCGTCGGCCGCGGCGGCAGCGCCGGCGAAGGCGAGGGAAACGGACAGCGAGAGGGCCTGGAGGCCCGCGGCCATGGCGTGCGAGGCGTTCATCGGCGGCTCGCCCCCAGCCGTTGCGACACCGCGTCGGCGCAGCCCTTGAGCGCGGTGCCGATGGCGCCGTCCCAGGTCGTGTCGAAGATGCCGGCCGGGCCGATGGCGGTGATCGCGAGCACGATCGCGCCCGTGTGGTCGAACACCGGCGCGGCCATGGCGCTCACGCCCTCGATCACCTCGCCGTCGGAACGGCTGATGCCGTGCGCGCGCACTTCCTGCAGCTGGCGCTCGAAATCGGCCCACGAAGGCAGCGGCTGCACCGGCGGCATGCCGGCCGGCGGCGCGGGCTCGGCCTTGCGCTGCTTCTGGCGCAGGCGCTCGGCCTCGAGCAGTTCGCGCACGCGCTCGGCGTCGAGGTAGGCCGCGAACACCCGGCCCGAGGCCGTGTTGGTCAGCGAGAACACCGTGCCGTGGCGCATGTTGACGTGCACCGGCGAGGGCGATTCGGCCGTGCGCACGATGGTCGCGCCGCGCGCGCCCCAGACCGCCAGCGCGATGGTGTGGCCGGTCTGCTGCGCGAGCTGGGCGATGGCCGGGGTCGCGATGTGCACCGGGTCGGCCTGCTGCAGGCTGATCAGGCCCAGTTGCAGCGCCAGCGGGCCGAGCAGATAGTGGCCGCTCGCGCGGTCCTGCTCGATCAGCCCCAGCCGGCCGAAGCTCACCATGTAGGGATGGGCCTTGGCGGGCGTCATGTCGGCCTCGCGCGCCAGGTCCTTGAGCGCCATCGGCCGGCCGTGGTGCACCAGCGCGCGCAGCAGCTGGCCGCCGACCTCGATGCTCTGGATGCCGCGCTGGGCGCGGTCGGCGTCAGGTTGTGCTTCGTTCATGGAGTGGGGATTAGACATGAAGCGATTCGCGGCTTACACTCGCGCAAATTCGTTAACTGCAAATTCGTTCGCCCTAAACGAATTTCAACCACCCGCCACCCCACCCCCAAACACTCCACCGGAGACACACGATGAGCCAAGCCAAGAAATTCGCCAGCCAGGCCGACATGGAAGAGAAGAAGGTCACCTTCAGCCAGATCTCGGAACATGCCTGGGCCTACACCGCCGAGGGCGACCCGAACACCGGCATCGTGATCGGCGATGACTGCGTGCTGGTGGCCGACACCCAGGCCACGCCCGCGATGGCGGCCGACGTGGTGCGCCGCATCCGCGAAGTGACCGACAAGCCGATCAAGTACGTGGTGCTCACGCACTACCACGCGGTGCGCGTGCTGGGCGCGGCTGGCTACGGTGCCGAGCACATCCTGGCCAGCCAGGACA
Organism: Variovorax sp. PDC80; assembly: GCF_900115375.1. Taxonomy (NCBI): domain Bacteria; kingdom Pseudomonadati; phylum Pseudomonadota; class Betaproteobacteria; order Burkholderiales; family Comamonadaceae; genus Variovorax; species Variovorax sp. PDC80. Next base: position 46,104 of record NZ_FOWG01000012.1, read on the forward strand.
CGCGCGACCTGATCGTCGAGCGCGGCGAGCAGGACAAGGCCAGCGAGATCGGCCGCTTCCCGCGCCTGTTCCAGAACGTCGAGACCGTGCCGCCGGGCCTGACCTGGCCCACCATGACCTTCACCGGCAAGATGACCCTGTGGCTCGGCAAGCTCGAGGTGCAGCTGCTGCAGCTCGGCCGCGGCCACACCAAGGGCGACACCGTGGTCTGGCTGCCGCAGGAACGCGCGCTGCTCTCGGGCGACCTGGTCGAGTTCGGCGCCACGCCGTACGCGGGCGACGCCTACTTCAAGGACTGGCCGCAGACGCTGGACAACGTCGCCGCCCTCAAGCCCGCCGCGCTGGTGCCGGGCCGCGGCGCCGCGCTGACCACGCCCGAGGCCGTGGCCGAGGGCCTGACGGGCACGCGCGACTTCATCGCCGACGTCTACGCCAGCGTGCAGGAAGGCGTGAAGGCCGGGCGCGACCTGAACGCGGTCTACAAGGACACCTACGAGAAGCTCAAGCCCAAGTACAGCCAGTGGGTGATCTTCGACCACTGCATGCCCTTCGACGTGAGCCGCGCCTACGACGAGGCCTCGGGCCACGTCGACCCGCGCGTGTGGACGGCCGAGCGCGACGTGGAGATGTGGAAGGCGCTCGAAGGCTGAGACGGGCGCTCCCTCCCCGCCGAGGGAGCGGCAGGACAGAAGAGACGGAGACAACGGACGTGAACGCACTCGCCACCGAAGCCGCGCAGGTCGACTACCAGAGCCTGCGCTTCGACTACCGCCGCCACCCCGACCAGGACGCGGCACCGCCCGCGCGCCACCCGGTGGTGGTGGTCGGTGCCGGCCCCGTGGGCCTGGCGCTGGCCATCGACCTCGCGCTGCGCCAGGTGCCGGTGGTGCTGCTCGACAACGACAACACCCTGTCGACCGGATCGCGCGCGATCTGCTTCGCCAAGCGCACGCTCGAGGTCTTCGACCGGCTGGGCTGCGGCGACCGCATGGTCGACAAGGGCGTGTCGTGGAACATCGGCAAGGTCTACTTCCACGACGAGCAGGTCTACCGCTTCGACCTGCTGCCCGAGCCCGGCCACGAGCGCCCGGCCTTCATCAACCTGCAGCAGTACTACGTCGAGGGCTACCTGGCCGAGCGCGCGGCGCAGCTGCCGCTGATCGACATCCGCTGGAACAACAAGGTCACCGGCATCGCGCAGGACGCCGAGGGCGCGACGCTGACCGTGGAAACGCCCGAGGGCGAGTACCGCCTGGCCGCCGACTACGTGAGCGCCTGCGACGGCTCGCGCTCGAACCTGCGCCAGCTGCTGGGCCAGGAATCGAAGGGCCGCGTGTTCCGCGACCGCTTCCTGATCGCCGACATCACGATGGACGCGCAGCTGCCGACCGAGCGCCGCTTCTGGTTCGACCCGCCCTTCCATCCGGGCCAGAGCGTGCTGCTGCACAAGCAGGCCGACGGCATGTGGCGCATCGACTTCCAGCTCGGCTGGGAGGCCGACCCGGTGGAGGAGCGCAAGCCCGAGCGCATCGTGCCGCGCGTGCGCGCGCTGCTCGACAGCATCGGCCACGCGGGCGTGCAGTTCGAGATCGGCTGGGCCAGCGTCTACACCTTCGCCTGCCAGCGCATGGACAGCTTCCGCCACGGCCGCGTGCTGTTCGCGGGCGACTCGGCGCACGGCGTGTCGCCGTTCGGCGCGCGCGGCGCCAACTCGGGCGTGCAGGATGCCGACAACCTGGCCTGGAAGCTGGCCGCCGTGGTGCGCGGCGAGGCGCCCGATGCGCTGCTCGACAGCTATGCCGGCGAACGCGAATACGCGGCCGACGAGAACATCCGCAACTCCACGCGCGCCACCGACTTCATCACGCCCAAGAGCGAGGTCAGCCGGCTGTTCCGCGACGCGGTGCTGGCGCTGACGCGGCAGCACGCCTTCGCGCGCACGCTGGTCAACAGCGGCCGGCTGTCGGTGCCCTCGGTGCTGCGCGGCTCGCCGCTCAACACGCCTGACGCGGATGGCGACGGCTTCGCGGGCGCAATGGTGCCGGGCGCGGCCGCGGCCGACGCGCCGGTGGCGCTCGCCGAGGGCGGCAGCGGCTGGCTGCTGCGCGAGCTCGGCCGCACGCACGGCTTCACGGCGCTGGTGTTCGGCGATGCCGACGACGCGGCGGTCGCGCAGAGCCTGCGCGCCATCGAGGCCGCGGGCCCGCCGCTGCGCACGGTGCGCGTACCCGCGGGCGCGGCGAGCGAACTGGCCGTGCGGCGCTACGATGCGCGGCCCGGCACCACCTACCTGCTGCGTCCCGACCAGCATGTGAGCGCGCGCTGGCGCGCACCGTCGCCCGCGCAGATCCGCGCGGCCTTCGACCGCGCGCTGGCCCGGGCCTGAGACGACACGCAGCGAGACATTGCCCATGACCGCATCCACCCCCACGCTGATCACCGACGCGCACCTCGAGGCGCCCGACGATTTCTACGAAGCGCTGATCGAGGCGCACCAGGGCCTGAGCACCGAGGAGAGCCACGCGTACAACGCGCGCCTCGTGCTGCTGCTGGCCAACCACATCGGCTCGCTGCCCGTGCTGCGCGAAGCGCTCGCGGCCGCGAAATGAACACCATCCAGTGAGGACACCATGACCGCCGCAACTCCCGCCACCGAGCGCCGCTATCAGAGCGGCTTCGGCAACGAATACGCGTCCGAGGCCGTGCCCGGCGCGCTGCCGCAGGGCCGCAACAACCCGCAGCGCGGGCCCTTCGACCTCTACACCGAGCTGCTCTCGGGCACCGCCTTCACCGCGCCGCGCCACGAGAACCGCCGCACCTGGCTCTACCGCCGCCAGCCCTCGGTGGTGTCGGGCCGCTACCAGCCCTATGCGCAGGCGCACTGGACCACCGGCGCCGACCGCGAGATCGCGCTGCCGCCCGAGCCGCTGCGCTGGCATCCGCAGCCGCTGGACGGCGCGGCCGGGCATGACTTCGTCGACGGCATGCACACCATCGCGGCCAACGGCGATGCCGAGTCGCAGGTCGGCATCGGCTCGCTGATGTACTTGGCGGGCCGCTCGATGGACAAGCGCGCCTTCGTCAACGCCGACGGCGAAATGCTGGTGGTGCCGCAGCAGGGCCGGCTGGTCATCACCACCGAGCTCGGCGTGCTCGAGGTGAAGCCCGGCGAGATCGCGCTGCTGCCGCGCGGCATGGCCTTCAAGGTGGCGCTGCCCGACGGCCTCTCGCGCGGCTACGTCTGCGAGAACTACGGCGCGCACTTCCGCCTGCCCGAGCTCGGCCCGATCGGCTCGAACGGCCTGGCCAACGCGCGCGACTTCCAGGCGCCGGTGGCGGCCTTCGAAGCGGAAGAAGGCGGCTACGAGATCGTCAAGAAGTTCGGCGGCCGCTTCTGGCACGCGCCGATGAAGCAGACGCCCTTCAACGTGGTCGCCTGGCACGGCAACCTGTCGCCCGTGAAGTACGACACCGCGCACTTCATGGTGATCGGCTCGATCAGCTTCGACCATCCCGATCCCTCGATCTTCACCGTGCTGACCTCGCCCAGCGACACGCCCGGCACCGCCAACTGCGACTTCGTGATCTTCCCGCCGCGCTGGATGGTGATGGAGAACACCTTCCGTCCGCCGTGGTTCCACCGCAACCTGATGAGCGAGTTCATGGGCCTGGTGCTCGGCGAGTACGACGCCAAGCCCGGTGGCTTCAAGCCCGGCGGCGCGAGCCTGCACAACAGCATGGTGCCGCACGGCCCCGACGAGGAAGCCTTCGACAAGGCCACCCACGCCGACCTCAAGCCGCACAAGCTCGACAACACGCTGGCCTTCATGTTCGAGAGCCGCTACCGTTTCATCCCCACCAACTTCGCGCTGCAGAGCCAGGCGCTCGACACCGACTACGCCGACTGCTGGGCCGGCCTCAAGGATCAGTTCAAGCCATGAGCCCCGTCTTCGCCCTGACGCGCCGCGCCGCGGTCCTCGCGCTGCTCGCCGCGCCCCTGTTCTCGCAGGCCGCGGACTTCCCCGCGAAGCCGATCCGCTTCATCGTGCCCTACACCCCGGGCGGCACCACCGACCTGGTGGCGCGCACCGTGGGCCAGAAGGTGTCGGAGAAGCTGGGCCAGCCGGTGCTGATCGACAACCGCGGCGGCGCGGGCGGCAACATCGGCATGGACGCCGTGGCCAAGGCCGCGCCCGACGGCTACACCATCGGCTTCGGCGCCATCTCGACCAATGCGCTGAACCCGCACATCTACAAGTCGATGGCCTTCGATCCGCGCAAGGACTTCACCGCCATCAGCCTGCTGGGCACCTCGACCATCGTGCTCGAAGTGCCGGCGGCCTCGCCGATCAAGTCGGTGGCCGACCTGATCGCGGCCGCGAAGAAGACCCCCGGCATGCCCTACGCCACCGCGGGCGCGGGCACCTCGATGAACCTGGCCGGCGTGATGTTCGCGCAGATGACCGGCACCGAGCTGACGCACGTGGCCTACAAGGGCAGCGGCCCGGCCATCACCGACATGCTGGGCAACAACATCGGCCTGATGTTCGACAACCTGCCGGCCTCGCTGCCGCACATCCAGGCCGGCAAGCTGCGCGCGCTGGCCGTCGCCGGCCCCACGCGCTCGCCCTCGCTGCCCGAGGTGCCGACCATCGCCGAAGCCGGCCTCAAGGGCTATGCGCTCGAGCCCTGGTTCGGCGTCTACGGCCCCGCCAACCTGCCGGCGCCGATCGTGAAGGTGCTCAACGAGGCCTTCGTGGAGGCGCTCGCGCAGCCCGACGTGAAGGCCAAGCTGGCGCAGGCCGGCTTCTCGCCGCGCGGCTCGAGCGCGCAGGAACTGGCCACGCTCACGCAGACCGAGTACCAGCGGCTCGGCGAGGTGGCGAAGAAGGCCGGCATGACGGCCGAGTGAACCGAACACCGCAACGAAAGACACATCCATGACCACCGCACTGAACGCCACCCACGACCCCAAGCTGCGCAGCTGGGTCGCCTCGGCCAATGAAGCCGGCAGCGACTTCCCGATCCAGAACCTGCCCTTCGGCCGCTTCCGCGCCGCCGGCAGCACCGAGGCCTTCCGCATCGGCGTCGCCATCGGCGACCAGGTGCTCGACCTGCGCGCCGCCGGCCTCGTCGACAGCGACGACATGAACGCGCTGATGGCCGCGGGCACCAAGGAGCGCCAGGCGCTGCGCGCCGCGCTCTCGGCCGGCCTCGCCGAAGGCAGCGACAAGCAGGCGGCCTGGTCGAAGGCGCTGCTCGCGCAAGCGCAGGCCGAGATGACCGTGCCCTGCCGCATCGGCGACTACACCGACTTCTACACCGGCATCCACCACGCGACCACCATCGGCAAGCTGTTCCGTCCCGACCAGCCGCTGATGCCCAACTACAAGTGGGTGCCGATCGGCTACCACGGCCGCGCCTCGTCGATCGGCGTGAGCGGCCAGGTCTTCAAGCGCCCGCAGGGCCAGACCAAGGCCCCCGATGCCGCCGAGCCCAGCTTCGGCCCGTCGAAGCGCCTGGACTACGAACTCGAGCTCGGCTTCCTCATCGGCCGCGGCAATGCGCTCGGCGAGCCGATCGCCATCGGCGAGGCCGAGGAGCACCTGTTCGGCGTGACCTTGCTCAACGACTGGTCGGCGCGCGACCTGCAGGCCTGGGAGTACCAGCCGCTCGGCCCCTTCCTCGCGAAGAACTTCGCGAGCACGCTGTCGCCGTGGATCGTGACCATGGAAGCGCTCGCGCCCTTCCGCGCGAAGTTCGAGCGGCCCGAGGGCGACCCGCAGCCGCTGCCCTATCTCGATGCGCCGTCGAACCGCGCAGCCGGCGCGCTCGACGTCACGCTCGAGGTGCTGCTGCAGACCGCGAAGATGCGCGAAGCCGGCGAGGCGCCGGTGCGCCTCACGCTCGGCAACACCACCGAGGCCGCCTACTGGACCGCGGCGCAGCTGGTGACGCACCACACGGTGAACGGCTGCAACCTGCAGCCCGGCGACCTGCTGGGCTCGGGCACGCTCTCGGGCCCGAAGCCCGACCAGGCCGGTTCGCTGATGGAGCTCACGCTCGGCGGCAAGCAGGCGGTGACCTTGCCCAACGGCGAGAAGCGCACCTTCCTCGAGAACGGCGACACGCTGGTGATGCGCGGCTGGTGCGAGCGCGCGGGCGCGGTGCGCATCGGGCTCGGCGAGGTCAGCGGCACGGTGGTCTGACGCCACCGGCGTTCGCCATGCGCAAGGCGGTGGAGGCGGCAACGCCTCCACCGCCTTTTTCACGTCAGCGCATCAGGGCTTCGGCGCGATCACGAGCGCGAGGCCATCGGGATTGCGCGGGTCGGACACCGGCACCGGCGCATTGCCCACCACCTGGATCGCCTGGATGTTCTGGCCGCCGGCCAGTCCGTCCTGCATGGTCCAGCCGCGTGCGCGCAGGTTGTCGGCCGTGGCCGCGGGGAAGCGCTCGGCCTCGTAGTAGATGACGTTGTCGGGCAGCAGCTGGTGGTGGAAGCGCGGTTGCGCCTGCGCCTGGTCGAGCGGCAGCTTGTAGTCGAGCACGTTGACCAGCACCTGGTAGACCGCCGTGAAGATGCGCGAGCCGCCGGGCGTGCCGAGCACCAGCGCGAGCTTGCCGTCCTTCACCGCGATGGTCGGGCTCATCGACGACAGCGGGCGCTTGTTGGGCTGGATCGAGTTGACGTCGCCGCCGACCACGCCGAACTGGTTCGGCACGCCGGGCTTGGCGGAGAAGTCGTCCATCTCGTTGTTCAGCAGGAAGCCCGCGCCCTCGACCACGATGCCGCTGCCGAAGCCGCCGTTGAGCGTGTAGGTGATGGCCAGTGCATTGCCCCACTTGTCGACCACCGAGAAGTGCGTGGTCTGCGGCTTCTCGCCGGTGCTGACCGGCGGCACGGGATCGGTGCCGAGGCCGGGCTTCACCTTGGCCAGCGGCGTCGGCGTGGCGGGGTTGACCTCGGCCGCGCGGCCCTTGATGTAGTCGTCGGCCAGCAGTTTCAGCATCGGCACCTGGTAGAAGTCCGAGTCGCCGAGGTACTGCGCGCGGTCCGCGAACACGCGCTTCTCCATCTCCGCCGTCAGGTGCACGTACTGCGCCGAGTTGAGCGGTGCCTTGGCGAACTGCGGCTCGAGGTCCTTCTTCATCTTGAGCAGCTGCCCGATGCCGAAGCCACCCGAGCTCGGTGGCGGCGCGGTGTAGACCGTGTGGCCGTTCCAGTCGATGGCCACGGGATCGCGCCACACCGCCTGGTAGTTCTTCAGGTCGTTCTTGCTGATGAGGCCGCCGGTGCGTCCCATCTCGGCCACCAGCAGGTCGGCCGTCTTGCCGGTGTAGAACTCGCTGCCGCCGTTGTCGCTGATGCGCTGCAGCGTGTCGGCCAGCTCGGACTGCTTGAACAGCTGGCCCTTGATCATCTTGCCGCCGAAGTACTTGTTGAAGTTCGAGCGGCTGTTGACGGTGGTCATCTCGGCCGTCGAGTAGGCGACGAAGCCGTTGCGCGCATAGGCGATGGCCGGTGCCAGCACCTGGGCCCAGCTGAGCTTGCCGAAGCGCTGGTGCGCGGTCCACATGCCCGCGACCGAGCCCGGCACGCCGGCGGCCAGCGAGCCGTCGAGGCTCAGGCCCGGGATCACGTCGCCGTTCTTGTCGAGGTACATGGTGGGCGTGGCCGCGCCCGGTGCCTTCTCGCGGAAGTCGAGGAAGTAGGGCTTGCCGTTCATCCAGGTCGTCATGAAGCCGCCGCCGCCGAGGTTGCCCGCCTCGGGCAGGGTGACTGCGAGCGCGAAGGCCGTGGCGACACCGGCATCGACGGCATTGCCGCCCGCATCGAGGATCTGCTTGGCGGCGGCCGCGCCGAACTGGTCGGGCGATGCGACCGCCCCGGCGTTGAGCGTGGTGCTCTCGGCCGGAGGCGACGCGGGGGGAACGATGGGTGCGAAGGCAGTGCCCGATCCACCACCGCCGCAAGCGGAAATACCGATGGTGGTGAACAGGATCAGGGAATGAAATGCGCGGCGCGACGTGGCGTGCGTGAAGGGCACTGTGAGTCTCCTCAAGTTGTGAATCTCTGGCATGCTCGCCAGGCTTTTTGGGGGGTGCGCACTCCCGGGGGCGGACTGTAGTGCCCGGTCCAGCCAGCGTCTAACGAAAGATTTTCGATTTATCTATTCCGGATCCTCATGGAGACAAGAAAGCTGGCGCACTTGATCGAATTGGCGATGACCGGCTCCTTCAGCCGCGCGGCCGCCAACCTGCATCTCACGCAATCGGCACTGAGCAAGAGCATCCAGTCGCTCGAGATGGAACTCGGCGCGCCGCTGATCGAGCGGCTCGGGCGGCGCTGCACGACCACCGCCGCGGGCTCGCTGGTGGTCGAGCGCGCGCGCCGGCTGCTGGTCGATGTCGACAACCTCTCGATCGGCGTGAGGGACGAGGCCGTGCTCGAAGGCACGCTGCGCGTGGGCTTCGGCGCCGGTCCCGGCGCGTGCATGAGCGCGGACTTCATCAACCACGTGCTCGAGACGCATCCGCGCGTGAAGCTGCTGGTGCGCCGCGGCACGGCGCGCTTCCTCATGAGCGCCTTGCGCGACCGCTCGATCGACGCGATCCTGATCGACGCGCGCTCGCTGGTGCTGTCCGACGAGCTCGTGGTCGAGCGCCTGGGCGGCCTCGCGGGCGGCGCCATCTGCCGCGTCGGCCATCCGCTGGCCGCGCGCGCGGCGGTCACGATGCAGGACCTGCTGCAGTACCCGATCCTCAGCACCGACGTGTCGGACGAGGTGGCCACGCTGACGAAAGAGCACTACGGCCTGAGCGACGACGTGCGCCACTCGACCACCGTGGAGTCGGAGGAGCTCGAGCCCCTGATCGCCGCGACGGCGCGCTCCGACGCGATCTTCTTCGGCGCGCTCGCGGCCGCCGGCGAGCAGATCGCCGCGGGCCGGTTGCGGCGCATCACGGTCGAGTCGCAGCTCGAGGTGTCGATCCCGGTCGCGCTCGTGCGCCTGGCCAGCAAGGGCGAACAGAAGCTGGTGCAGGTGGTGCGCGATTTCGCGGCCCATTGGTTCGAAGCGCGGGAGGCCCCATGAAGCCGTCTTCATCGCGCATCGCGAAGCGCGTGCTGGCGAGCGCGCTGGCCGGTCTCGCCTTCGGCGCGCTCGCGCAGGAGCAGACCATCCGCATCGGCCTGGTCGCGCCCATGAGCGGCGCGCTGGCCGTCTCGGGCAAGGCCAACCAGAAGGGCGGGCAACTGGCCGTGGACGAACTCAATCGGCAGCAGTTGCGCATCGGCGGGCAGCGCGCGCGCTTCGAGCTGATGGCCGAGGACGATGCGGGCGACCCGAAGCAGGGCACGGCCGCCGCGCAGAAGCTGGTCGATGCCAGGGTCAACGGCGTGGTCGGCCACCAGACCTCGGGCTCGGCCATTCCTGCCTCGCGGCTCTACAGCGAGGCCGGCATTCCGCAGGTCTCGCCTTCGGTGACGGCGCCCAAGTACACCGACCAGGGCTTCAAGACCACCTTCCGCATCGTTGCCGGCGACGCCAGCATCGGCGACGCCATCGCCACCCATGCGGTGCAGCGGCTGGGCATGAAGCGCTTCGCGATCGTCGACGACCGCAGCTCCTATGGCCACGGCATCGCCGAGGAGTTCGCCAAGGCCGCCGTGCGCGCGGGCGGCACGATCGTCGGCCGCGAGCACGCGAGCGACAAGAGCAGCGACTTCTCGGCCATCCTCACGGCGATCAAGGCGCAGCAGCCCGATGCGATCTTCGTCGGCGGCATGTACGCGATGGCCGGCCCGATGCTGCGCCAGATGAAGCAGCTCGGCCTCGGTGCCAGCGTGCTCGGCGGCGACGGCATCTGCGACAACGAACTGCTGCGGCTGGCCGGCGGCGCGGCGCGCGACGACCAGGTGTTCTGCGCGGCCTCGGGCGAGATCGAGGACGACCGCGAAGGCCGGCTGCGCGACTTCAGGAAGGCCTACCGCCAGCGCTTCGACATGGACCCGGAGCTGGTCTCGCTCTATTCCTACGATGCGGTGAAGGTGCTCGCGGATGCGATGCGCCGCGCCGATTCCGCGAAGCCCGAGACCTACCTGCCCTTCCTGGCGCGCACGCGCGACTACGCCGGGCTCACGGGCAGGATCTCCTTCGATGCCAAGGGCGACCTGCTGCATCCGCAGCTGGCGCTCTACACCTTCAGGCGCGGCGTGCGCGCGCACCTGGCGACGATCCAGATGCCCTGAGCAGGCGGGCTCAACGCACCCTGAACACGGCCTGGTCGGCCTGCAGGCTGTAGGGCGCCACGCGCGCCTTGTAGGCCAGCAGGCTCTGGATCACGCGGCGCGCATCGGCATCGGCGCGCGCGCTGGCATCGAGCTCCACGCGCGTGGCCTCGCGCAGGGCCTCGACGACAGCCGGCGGCAGCGCCTCGATGCGCGTGCCGCGCGCCTCGAGTTCGCGCATCGCCACCGCGTTGCGGTCGTTGGCGCGCGCGATCGAGCGCAGCGCGGCCGCCTGCGCCGACTGCCGCACGATCTGCTGCAGGTCGGCCGGCAGCGCGAGGAACTTCGCGCGGCCGATGAACAGGTGCATCGCCACGTCGGGCTCGTGCCAGGGCGCGACGTAGTGCGGCGCATAGCGCGCGAGCGGCAGCGTCGCGTCGATCGCGGGACCGACCACGTCGGCCGCATCGATGCGGCCCTCGGCGAAGGCCGGCACGATCTGCCCCAGCGGCAGGTTCACCGGCACCGCGCCCACGCGCGCCAGCACGCGGCCCGGAAAGCCCGCGATGCGCACGCGCACGCCGCGCAGGTCCTCGGGCGTGCGCAACGGCTTCGCGAACCAGCCGCCCATCTGGATGCCGGTGTGGCCCGCCGTCAGCGGCAGCACATCCAGCGGTGCCAGCACCGCCTCGAACAGCGCCTGGCCACCGCCCTCGTTGAGCCAGCCTTCCTGCTCGACCGGCAAGAGGCCGAAGGGCACGGCGGTGAAGAAGTCGATCGCGGGCACCTCGGCGGCGTAGTACTGCGCCGTGGTGTGCACGAGGTCGAACTCGCCGCCGCGCAGCGCCTGCAGCAGGCCCGCGGGCTTGCCATGGCGCGCGGGATCGATGGTCTCGATGCGCAGGCGCCCGCCCGAGGCGGCATTCACGGTGTCGGCGAAGTCGAGCGCGGCTTCGTGCAGCAGCGGCAGGCTGGTGGGCCACGAGGTGCCCATGCGCCACACGATGGGTTGGGTGGCCGGTGGCGCGGCGGCGGGTGCGGCGCAGCCGGCGAGCGAGAGTGCGAACGCGAACGGCAGCAGGAGTGCGGCCAGGCCGCGGCGCGGAAGAATGAAGTTCCCGGGCATGGCCATCACTCCGCCACGATCCGTTTGTCCGCGGCCAGCTTGCTCCAGCGCGCGATCTCGGCCTTCAGGTAGTCCTGCGCCTGGGCCGGCGTGCCGCCCGCGACGTCGGTGCCCAGCGCCGCGAGCTTGTCGCGCACCTCGGGCGACTGCAGCGTGCGGTTCATCGCATCGGCCAGCGCGTCGACCACCGGCTTGGGCAGGCCGGCCGGGCCCATCAGCATGTACCAGGCGCCAATCTCGTAGTCGGGCACGCCGGCCTCGATCACGGTCGGCACCTCGGGCAGGCTGGCCGCGCGCTGGCGCGAGGTGACGGCGAGCGCGCGCAGCTTGCCGGCCTTCACCTGCTGCAGCACGGTGGGCACGGTGTCGAAGTTCACGTCGACCTGGCCCGCGATCAGGTCGGCCAGCGCCGCGCCGCTGCCCTTGTAGGGCACGTGCGTCATGGTGGTCCGCGTGGCCTGCTGGAACAGCTCGGCCGCGAAGTGCTGCTGCGTGCCCGCGCCCGAGGAGGCGTAGTTGACGCCACCCGGCTTGGTCTTCGCGAAGGCGATGAACTCCTGCAGCGTCTTCACGGGCAGGCTCGCGGGCACGGTCACCACCTGCGGCACGCTGCCGATCAGCGTGATGGCGGTGAAGTCGCGCGCCGCCGCGTAGGGCAGCTTCGGCATGATCGCCGGCACCATCGCGTTCGAGCTCACGTGGCCCAGCAGCAGCGTGTAGCCGTCGGGCCGCGCGCGCGCCGCGGCGGCGGTCGCGATGGTGCCGCTGGCGCCGGCGCGGTTCTCCACGATCACCGGCTGCTTCAGCAGCTCGGACAGGCGCGGCGCGACCTGGCGCGCGATCAGGTCGGTGCCGCCGCCGGGCGCGAAGCCCACCAGCAGCGTGACCGGCTTGGCCGGCCAGTGCTCCTCGGCCGCCGCGGGCAGCGGCCCGAGCAGCGCCCAGGCAGCGAGCGCGGCGCAAGCCGCGCGCATGCGTTGTCTCGTCGTCATGCTTGTCTCCTTTGTTCTGTGCGTCTGTGCGCGCGCGCCGGACTCAGTGGAATTCCGTCAGGCTGCCGAAGCCCGGGAACTGATCCTTGATGCCCATCCTGCGCAGCGCCGACCAATAGATCACCGGGCCCGAGGCGAAGACCGGCTTCCTGAGCCACTTCTCGGCATCGTTGGCCACGCGCGCATAGGCGAGGTTGGTGCCCAGCTGCAGGATCGCGTCGGGCTTGGCGGCCTCGCAGCGCAGGGTGGCCTCGGCGAGCTGCTCGTAGGTCTGCGAGGCGACGTGGATGATGCTCTTGCACTTGAGGCCCTCGACGTGCACGACCTCGAAGCCGCGCGACGTGAAGTAGCTGATGGCGTTGGTCTCGATCACCGGGTAGTAGGGCGTGAGCAGCGCGATGCGCTTCGCGCCGCAGAGCTTGAAGGCCTGCTCGGCCGACTGCGCGCCCATGGTCACCGGCACGCCCGAGAGCTTCTCGAGGTGCTCGAGCAGCGCGAAGCTGCCCTTCTCGCCGCCCATGTAGCTCTGCGAGGACATGCCGAGCACGAGGTGGTCGATCAGCGCTTCCTTCAGGCGGCGCACCGAGTCGTCGAGGTTGGCCGTGACGTTGCGCATGATCACCGACCAGTCCTCGTCCTGTGCGATCTTCTGGTTCGGCACGTAGTAGCGGTCGATGGCGTTGATCACGCCGCGCGGGCGCATGTCCATCATCTCGTTCTCGACGTTCACGTTCGGTCCCGGCGTCATCACGCCGATCACGCCGCGCGGACCGAGGGCGTTGGTGTAGCGGTCGGTGTCATGGGTCGAGCCTGCGATTTCGACGATGCCCTGCTGGAATGCATTCATAAATTGCCTTTTGAAGCTGGATTGGGAGAGTTTCGGGGGTTCAAGTGCTGCAAATGAATGCGTTCAATGTAGCGGAGGGTGGCCGGCTCGGTCAACACTTTGAATTCAAATGGACGAAATTTTCCTCTTTCAAGGGCTTTGACCGGCCATTTCATCGAAAAATGAATTCATAATTGCCCATGGCCAAAGAATTCGTTCACAACGATCTGCTCGGAAACCTGCGCGAAGTGTTCGTGCAGGGCGAGTTCCCGCCGGGCAGCAAGGTGCCCGAAGCCCTGCTGTGCGAGCGCTTCGGCATCTCGCGCACGCCGCTGCGCGAGGCGCTCAAGGTGCTGGCCGCCGAAGGCCACGTCGAGCTGCTGCCCAACCGCGGCGCGCGCGTGCGCGAGCTGTCGCTCGAGGAGGTGGAGGGGCTGTTCGCGGTGGCCGGCGCGCTCGAGGCGCTGGCCGGCGAGCAGGCGGCCGCGCGCGTCACCGACGCGCAGCTCGCGGAGATCACCGCGCTGCACGAGCGCATGCGCGCTGCCTTCGCGGCGCGCGACATGGCGAGCTACTACGCGCTGAACCGCGGCATCCACGAGACCATCGTGCAGGCCACGCGCAACCCGGTGCTGCTCGATCAGTACGCGCTGATCAACGCGCGCATCCGGCGCATCCGCTTCAACTCGCCGATGACGCCCGAGATCTGGTCGCGCGCGATGGCGGAACACGAGGGCATGCTCAACGCGCTGGCGCGGCGCGACGCGGCCTCGCTGTCGGGCATCCTCAAGACGCACCTGAAGCACAAGTGCGAGGCGATCCTCGAGGGGATGAAGGCCACGGCCGATGCGGCCGCGGCGCAGGCTGCCAGTGGATCGCGGCGCAAGGCGGCCTGAACGCGCAGCACCGCCTCCCCGGGGAAAGCCCCCTGCCCCCAGTCCGTCACGCTTGATACGATTTTTCCGCAAACGCCCATTCCACAGGCGTCGGAGACAAGATGGACCTGGACATCCCCAGCGGCGCCGCCGAGGCGCTGTACCGCACCATGGTGCGCATCCGCGCGTTCGAGAACGCGGCCGAGACGGCCAGCCAGGGCGGCGTGAGCGCCTATGGGCAGCAGGCCGGCGGCGCGGCCAAGGTGCGCGGGCCGCTGCACCTGTCGACCGGGCAGGAGGCGGTGCCGGCCGGCGTCTGCGCGCACCTGCGCGCGAGCGACTACCTCACGTCCACGCACCGCGGCCACGGCCACACGCTGGCCAAGGGCGCCGACCTCGCGCGCATGATGTGCGAGCTGTTCGGCAAGGCCACGGGCTTCAACGGCGGCAAGGGCGGCTCGATGCACATCGCCGATTTCTCGGTCGGCATGCTGGGCGCCAACGGCGTGGTGGCGGCCGGGCTGCCGATCGCGGTGGGCGCGGCGCATGCGCAGAAGGTGCTGGGCCAGGGCGACGCCCTCACGGTCTGCTTCTTCGGCGACGGCGCGATCAACCGCGGCCCCTTCCTCGAGGCGCTGAACTGGGCCCGCGTGTACGAGTTGCCGGTGCTGTTCGTCTGCGAGGACAACCGCTGGAGCGCGACCACCGCGAGCGGCCCGATGACCGCGGGCGAAGGCGCCTCGGCGCGCGCCGAATCGCTGGGCATCGCGGCCACGCAGGTCGACGGCAACGACGTGTTCGCGGTGCATGCGGCCGCGGCGCGGCTGGTGGCCGAGGTGCGCGGCGGTGGCGGGCCACGGCTGCTGCATGCGCTGACCTACCGCGTGAAGGGCCACGTGTCGGTCGACCTCGCGGCCTACCGCGATCCGGCCGAACTGGCGGCGGCGCTCGAGACCGACCCGCTGGCCCGCGCGCGCGGCCGGCTGCTGGAAGCCGGGCTCGAGGCGACGGCGCTCGATGCGATCGAGAACGCGGCCACGGCCGAGGTCGAGGCCGCCCTGGCCACCGCCGACGCGGCGCCCTGGCCCGAGGCCGGCGCCGCCTTCACCGACGTGCAGACCACGGGAGCCGGGCAATGGCACTGAACGCAGCGAACAGCGTGGAAGAACTCAGCTATGCCGAAGCCGCCGTGCGCGCCATCGCGCGCGAGATGGAAGCCGATGCGCGCGTGGTCGTGCTCGGCGAGGACGTGGGCCGCGGCGGCATCTTCGGCCAGTACAAGGGGCTGCAGCAGCGCTTCGGCGAGCGGCGCGTGATCGACACGCCGATCAGCGAGGCCGCGATCATGGGCGCGGGCGTGGGCATGGCGCTCGCGGGCCTGCGGCCGGTGGTCGAGATGCGCGTGGTCGACTTCGCGCTGTGCGGCATGGACGAACTGGTGAACCAGGCCGCCAAGAACCGCTTCATGTTCGGCGGCCAGGGCCGCGTGCCGCTGGTGGCGCGCATGCCGGGCGGCATCTGGGACGCCTCGGCGGCGCAGCATTCGCAGTCGCTCGAGGCCTGGTTCGCGCACCTGCCCGGCGTGGTGGTGGTGAGCCCGTCGACGCCGCAGGACAACCATTCGCTGCTGCGCGCGGCGCTGCAGTGCGGCGACCCGGTGGTCTACATCGAGCACAAGACGCTGTGGGGCGCGCGCGGCCCGGTCGACGAGACGCTGGCGGTGCCGCTGGGCAAGGCGGCGCGCATGCGCCAGGGCGACGCGCTCACGCTGGTGAGCTGGAGCCGGCAGGCGCAGGTCTGCGCCGAGGCCTGCGAGCGGCTCGCGGCCGAGGGCATCGCGGTCGACCTGATCGACCTGCGCACGCTGTGGCCCTGGGACCGCGAGACGGTGTTCGAATCTTGCGCGCGCACCGGCCGGCTGCTGGTGGCCCACGAGGCGGTGCAGGCCGCGGGCTTCGGCGCCGAGATCGCGGCCAGCGCGGCCGAGGCCACGGGCTGCCGCATCGCGCGGCTCGGCGCGCCGCGCATCCCGGTCGGCTATGCGCCGGTGCTCGAGGCGCAGTCGCGCGTGGGCGTCGACGCCATCGTCGCGGCGGCGAAGAAGCTGGCGGGCTGACACGCGCCCCGCGCACCCATGGACCCGCTGTTCTTCAAGCTGGTGCGCGTGGTCAACCTCACGGCGCGGCCGTTCCACGAACGCGTGGGCCGCGAGCACCAGCTCACGCTCAACGAGTGGCGCACGATGGCGGTGCTGGGCGCGCAGCCCGGGCTCACCGCCTCGCAGGTGGCCGACCAGACCGGTCTCGACAAGATGGCGGTGAGCCGCGCGCTGGCCGGCCTCAAGCGCCACCGGCGCGTGCAGTGCCGTGAGGATCCGACCGACCAGCGCCGCAGCCGGCTGCACCTCACGGCCGCGGGCAAGGCGCTGCACGAGACGGTGGGCGCGCTCGGGCGGGAACGCGAGGCCGCGCTGTTCGCAGGCATCGACGCCGCGGAACTCGCGCGGCTGGGTGCGACGCTGGACCGGCTCACCGAGGCCGTGCAGCGCGCCGACTGAAGGCCCGGCTCAGGCCGCGAAACCGCCGTCGATGTTGAGCCCGGCGCCGGTCACGAACGCGGCCTCGGGGCTCGCGAGGTAGGCCACCATGCCCGCGATCTCGTCGGCGTGGCCGTGGCGGTCGAGCGCCATGAAGCTGTGCATGGTCGCGGCCATCGGGCCGTTGGCCGGGTTCATGTCGGTGTCGACCGGGCCGGGCTGCACGTTGTTGACCGTGATGCCGCGCGGGCCGAGGTCGCGCGCCAGGCCCTGCACCAGGCCCGTGAGCGCCGACTTGCTCATGGCGTAGATGCTGCCGCCCGCGAAGGGCATGCGCTCGGCGTTGGTGCTGCCGATGTTGACGATGCGCCCGCCGCTGCCCATGTGCGCCAGCGCGGCCTGGATGGCGACGAACACGGCGCGCACGTTGACGGCGATGGTGCGGTCGAAATCGGCCAGCGTGAGCTGGTCGACCGGGCCCAGGTGCAGCACGCCGGCGCTGTTGACCAGGATGTCGATGCGGCCGCCGAAGTGGCGCGCCGCCTGGTCGATGCCGGCCTTGAGCGCCTCGGCGTCGGCGCTGTCGATCTTCAGCGCGAGCGCGCGGCCGCCCTCGGCCTCGAGGCTGCGCGCGAGTTCCTCGGCGACTGTCTGCGAGCTGCTGTAGCTGAAGGCCACGGCGGCGCCGTCGCGCGCCAGGCGGCGCACGATGGCCGCGCCGATGCCGCGCGAGCCGCCGGTGACGAAGGCGACCTTGCCGGCGAGGACGGGGGTCGGGGAGGTGGTGGTGGAGGTCATGGTTTTTTCCTGGGTGGGTGGGTTGGAAGGCCTCCAGTCTCTGCCTTCGATTGCGTTTGCGGTAGCCATCAATCGGTCCCATCAAATTCAACCATTGGTTGAAAATGGCGCGATGGAACCGCTCAACCATCTCGCTTCCTTCGTGCAAAGCGCAGAGGGCGGCAGCTTCTCGGCCGCCGCGCGCCGCCTCGGGCTCACGCCGGCCGCGGTCAGCAAGAACGTGGCGCGGCTGGAGGCGCGGCTCGGCGTGCGGCTGTTCCAGCGCAGCACGCGCCGGCTCACGCTGACCGAGGGCGGCGAGCGCTTCCTGGCGCAGATCGGCGGCGCGCTCGCCACCCTGCAGGAGGCGGTGGCCGGCATCGACAAGGACGACGGCCAGCCCTCGGGCACGCTCAAGGTCAGCATGGGCCAGGCCTTCGGCCGCACGCACGTGCTGCCGATGATGGGCGACTTCCTCGCGCGCTACCCGGCGATCGTGCCGGACTGGCATTTCGACAACCTGCAGGCCGACCTCGTCGGCGAGGGCTTCGACGCGGCCATCGGCGGCGGCTTCGAGCTGTCGGCCGGGCTGGTGGCGCGCGAGCTGGCGCGCATCCACGTGGTGGCGGTGGCAGCGCCGGCCTACATGGCGCAGCGGCGGATGCCGCGCCATCCGTTGGAGCTGGCGGCGCTCGACGCGCTGGTGCGCCGCTCCTCGCCCACGGGCCGGCTGCGCAGCTGGACCTTGCGGCATGCGCGCGGCGCGGCGAAGGAGGCGGAGGTCACGGTCGAGCTGCCGCGCCCGCGCGCGATCTTCAACGACCCCGAGGCCATCGCGCAGGCCGCGCTGATGGGGCTGGGCGTGGCGATGCTGCCGATGCCCTTCGTGGAACAGGGACTGCGCGACGGCAGCCTGCTGCGGCTGCTGCCCGAGTGGCACCACGACGCGGGCGCGGTCTGGCTCTACTACCCGAGCAAGAAGCTGCTGCCGCCGAAGACGCGGGCCTTCGTCGACTTCGTGCTCGAGCGCTTCCGCGAGGAGCGGTTCGCGCAGCGCATGCAGGTGGGCTGAGCGCAGCGCCGGGCCGCCCCAGGCAAGCTCGCACCGCGGTGCGAAGCGCGAAGGTGATCCAATGAGCCACGCCCGGGGTTTTCACCCGCGACGGCCGCGGCACGCGCCTGTACAAAGGCGCGCATGACTTCTTCTCACCTTCACTTTCCGTCCCGGCGCGCGCTGCTCGCCGCCTCGGTCGCCGCCGCCGCGACACTGCTCGCCGCACCCTCGTGGGCACAAGGCGCCTGGCCCACCAAGCCGGTGCGCATCGTCGTGCCCTTCGCCGCGGGCGGCACCACCGACATCCTCGCGCGCGCGATCGCGCCCGAGCTCTCCAAGGCCTTCGGCCAGCAGTTCATCGTCGACAACCGCGCGGGCGCGGGCGGCAACCTGGGCGCGGAGATCGTGGCGCGCGCGCCGAACGACGGCTACACGCTGCTGATGGGCACGGTGGGCACGCACGGCATCAACCGCGCGCTCTATCCGAAGCTGCCCTTCGATCCGATCAAGGACTTCGCGCCGATCACCATGGTGGCCGCGGTGCCGAACGTGATGGAGATGAACGCCGAGAAGGCCAAGACGCTCGGCATCCACAACGTGCAGGACTTCATCAAGTACAGCAAGGCCAACCCCGGCAAGTTCAACATGGCCTCGAGCGGCAGCGGCACCTCGATCCATCTCGCGGGCGAGCTGTTCAAGAGCATGACGGGCACCTTCATGGCCCACATCCCCTACAAGGGTTCGGGCCCGGCCCTGCTCGACATGGTGGCCGGCAACGCCGACGTGATGTTCGACAACCTGCCCTCGTCGATGGCGCAGATCAAGGCCGGCAAGCTCACGGCGCTGGCCGTGACCAGCGCGCAGCGCTCGCCCGCGCTGCCCGACGTGCCGACGGTGGAAGAGGCCGGCGGCCCGACGCTCAAGGGCTTCGAGGCCAGCTCGTGGTTCGGGCTGCTGGCGCCGGCGGGCACCTCGCCCGAGATCGTCAACCGCATCCAGCAGGAAGTCGCCAAGTCGCTCGGCACGGCGGCGATCAAGGAGAAGATGCTGGCGCAGGGCGCGATCCCGAGCGGCAACACGCCAGCCGACTTCACGAAGCTCATCGCGAGCGAGCACGTGAAGTGGGCGAAGGTGGTGAAGGAGTCGGGCGCGAAGGTGGACTGAAGGCAGTCCGCCCGAGTGAAGATTCAGCGCCCGTCCGTCGCGGACTGGCGCCGGACACCGGCCGCCGCGCGGCCGGTTGTCCGACCCGGACTCAGGTGGTCCAGGTCACGTCCTTGTTTTCGGCCAGCGATTCCTTGAGCATGTGCAGCAGCGGCGTGGCGCGCTGGTGCAGCGCCACATGCTGTTTTTCGGCGTCGTGGGTGTGGTCCTCGACCGCGAATTCGTCATGGTTGTGGGTGTTGCTTTTCTCGCGCGCGAGCGCGGCCTCGATGGCCGAGATCGCCCCGGGAATCTGCTCGACCGTGATGATTCCTTGCGCCGAAGGCGACTTGCCGACGATGTCGAACAACTGGCGCGCGTGCGTCTCGAGCATCACGAAATCCGACGAGGCCCTGGACTGGAAACGATAGAGCATGGGGGTGTCCCTTTCACTTGTAGAGATGATCACGCGTGAAAGGGTACACCGATTGCGCACCGCGCAAAGTGCCGTGATCGACCTTGCCGTCGGGCTTGGTCGAGACCATCTGGTACAGGCCGATCCAGCCCTGCTCGAAGCTCATGGCCGAGCCCGCGAGGTAGAGCCGGTAGGCGCGCAGGATGCGCTCGGCGTTGGCGTGCTGGCGCTCGCTGCCGCCGTTGCGCAGCACGGTGCGCGCGGTCTCGAGCTGTGCCTCGAGCGCGTCGGACCAGGCCCACAGCGTGCGCGCGTAGTGCGGCCGCAGGCTCTCGACGTCGACGATCTCCAGGCCGGCCGCCGCGGTCTCGCGCAGCACGTGCGTGACGTGCAGCAGCTCGCCGCCCGGGAAGATGTACTTCTCGATGAAGTCGCCCATGCCGTTGCCGAGTTGGCGGTAGTTGAGCTGGCCCGAGGTGATGCCGTGGTTCATCAGCAGGCCGCCGGGTGCCAGCAATGAATGGATCTTGGCGAAGTAGGTCGGCATGTTGGCCGCGCCCACGTGCTCGAACATGCCCACCGAGGAGATCTTGTCGAACGGCCGCTCGGCCGACAGCTCGCGGTAGTCGCGCAGCTCGACGCGCACGCGGCCCGTGAGGCCCTTCTCCTCGATCAGGCGCTGCACGTGCGCATGCTGGTTGCGCGACAGCGTGATGCCGGTGGCGTCGACGCCGTAGTGCTCGGCGGCCCACAGCAGCAGGCCGCCCCAGCCCGAGCCGACGTCGAGGTAGCGCTCGCCGGGCTTGAGCATCAGCTTGCGGCAGATGTGGTCGAGCTTGGCTTCCTGCGCCTGCGCCAGCGTGAGGTCGGGCGTCGCATAGTAGGCGCACGAGTAGACCCGACGCGGGTCGAGCCACAGCGCGTAGAAGTCGTCGGAGACGTCGTAGTGGAACTCGATCTGGGCGGCGTCCTTGCGCAGCGAGTGCGAGCCGCGCGACTTGGCCAGGTGCTGCAGGCGGCTCCACCATCCGGTGTCGGTCTCGGCCGGGTTGCCGGGCAGCAGCCCGACGGTGGCGTCGATCAGGTCGCGCATCGCGCCCTCGATCTGCACCTTGCCCTCGACGTAGGCCTCGCCGATCGCACCCACCTGTCGGCCTGCGAGCTTGGCCAGGGCGGACCATTCCGAGAAAGCCAGCGTGACACGCGAACCGGCTGCCGCCACCCGTCGCCCATCGGGCAATTGCAGTGCCACGGGCACGGGAAGCGAAGCCAGCTGCGACTCGATCTTGGGTATCAAGCTTTGCATGGGCCGCATGGTATTGATTTTTCGAGCTTCTTGCATGCGGTTGCATCGGGCGGCCCGGATCGCATCGCGGGGACGCCGGCCGGCGCCAGCACCGGCGGGCCCGATGTGCTTCGGGAAAATCCGTTTGACACCAGATTGTTTATGTCTAAACTATTCAACCATGAACAGCATCGCCCACGCCCCGTCCATGGACCTCCAACGCATCCTGTGCATCGGCGGCGGGCCCGCCGGCCTGTACTTCGCGCTGCTGATGAAGGCGCGCAACCCGGCCCTCCAGATCACGGTGGTGGAGCGCAACCGGCCCTTCGACACCTTCGGCTGGGGCGTGGTGCTCAGCGACCAGACGCTCGCGAACCTGCGCGCGGCCGACGCCGAGTCCGCCGCGCTAATCGGCGACGACTTCCACCACTGGGACGACATCCAGGTCTTCTTCAAGGGCCGCCAGGTGCGCTCGGGCGGCCACGGCTTCTGCGGCATCGGCCGCAAGCGGCTGCTCAACATCCTGCAGGAACGCTGCCTCGCGCTCGGCGTGGAACTGGTGTTCGAGACCGACGTGACCGACGACCAGGCACTGGCCGCGAAGTACGAGGCCGACCTGGTGATCGCGAGCGACGGCCTCAACAGCCGCATCCGCCAGCGCTATGCCGACGTGTTCCAGCCCGACATCGACCTGCGCCAGTGCCGCTTCGTCTGGCTCGGCACGCACCAGACCTTCGACGCCTTCACCTTCGCCTTCGAACAGACCGAGCACGGCTGGTTCCAGGCCCACGCCTACCAGTTCGACAAGGACACCTCGACCTTCATCGTCGAGACGCCCGAGGCCGTGTGGCAGGCCCACGGCCTCGACAGGATGGAGCAGCCCGAGGCGATCGCCTTCTGCGAGAAGCTGTTCGCGAAGTACCTCGGCGGCCACACGCTGATCAGCAACGCCACGCACCTGCGCGGCTCGGCCAACTGGATCCGCTTCCCGCGCGTGGTGTGCGAGCACTGGACGCACCGCGTCGACGTCGGCGGCCGCTCGGTGCCCGTGGTGCTGATGGGCGACGCCGCGCACACAGCGCACTTCTCGATCGGCTCGGGCACCAAGCTCGCGCTCGAAGACGCGATCGACCTGGCCAACGAATTCGCGGCCGGCGGCAGCACCGACCAGGTGCTCGCGCAGTACGAGGCGCGCCGCAGCGTCGAGGTGCTCAAGATCCAGAACGCCGCGCGCAACTCCACCGAATGGTTCGAGAACGTGCCGCGCTACACCGGCATGGAGATCGAGCAGTTCGCCTATTCGCTGCTCACGCGCTCGCAGCGCATCAGCCACGAGAACCTGCGGCTGCGCGACACGAAGTGGCTCGGCGGCTACGAGCAGTGGCTGGCCGGCGGCAAGGCCGTCGCGCCTATGCTGATGCCGCTCAAGGTGCGCGGCCTCGAGCTCAAGAACCGCATCCTGGTGTCGCCGATGGCGACCTACAGCGCGGTCGACGGCGTGCCGCAGGACTTCCTGCTGGTGCACCTGGGCGCACGCGCGCTCGGCGGCGCGGCGATGGTGTTCGTCGAGATGACCAGCCCCACGCCCGAAGGCCGCATCACGCCCGGCTGCACCGGCCTCTACAACGACGAGCAGCAGGCCGCGTTCAAGCGCATCGTCGACTTCGTGCACACGCAGTCGAGCGCGAAGATCGCGATGCAGCTCGGTCACAGCGGTCCCAAGGGCTCGACGCAGGTGGGCTGGGAAGGCACCGACGAGCCGCTGCCCAGCGGCAACTGGCCGCTGCTGGCCGCCAGCGCGCTGCCCTACGGCGAGCAGAACCAGCTGCCGGCCGCGATCACGCGCGCCGAGATGGACACGCTGCGCGATCAGTTCGTGGCATCGACGCGCCGCACGGCCGAGGCCGGCTTCGACTGGCTCGAGCTGCACTGCGCGCACGGCTACCTGCTGTCGGCCTTCATCAGCCCGCTGACCAACCTGCGCGAGGACGCGTACGGCGGCAGCCTCGAGAACCGCTGCCGCTATCCGCTCGAGGTGTTCCGCGCGATGCGCGCCGCCTGGCCGGCGGACAAGCCGATGAGCGTGCGCATCTCGGCCCACGACTGGGCGCCGGGCGGCAACACCGATGCCGACGCGGTGGCGATCGCGCGCTTCTTCAAGGACGCGGGCGCCGACTTCATCGACGTCTCCTCGGGCCAGACCACGCGCGCCGCCAAGCCGGTCTACGGCCGCATGTACCAGACGCCGTTCGCCGACCGCATCCGCAACGAGGTCGGCATCTCGACCATCGCCGTGGGCGCGATCACCGAGGCCGACCAGGCCAACAGCATCATCGCGGCCGGCCGCGCCGACCTCTGCGCGATCGCGCGGCCGCACCTGGCCGACCCGGCCTGGACGCTGCACGAGGCCGCCAAGCTGCAGAGCCGCGCCGTCGAATGGCCGAAGCAGTACCTGAGCGGGCGCGACCAGATGTACCGCGAGATCGCCAAGCAGCAGCAGATGGCGGCAGCAGCCACCGCGGCGATGGCCGCGGCGCAGAGCGAAGAAACGCACTGATCACCGGCGGCACCCCATGGACCTCGAAGCCCGCGCCCACGCCGAGCATCCCGAAGCGCTGCGGCTGTGGCTGCGCCTGCTGACCTGCACGCAGCTGATCGAGAAGGAAGTGCGCAACGGGCTGCGCGCGCAGTTCACCACCACGCTGCCGCGCTTCGACCTGATGTCGCAGCTCGAGCGCTCGCCCGAGGGGCTGAAGATGAACGAGCTGTCGCGCCGGATGATGGTGACCGGCGGCAACGTGACCGGCATCACCGACCAGCTCGTGACCGAGGGCCTGGTCGAGCGCGTCGACGTCGAGGGCGATCGCCGCGCCTGGCGCGTGCGGCTCACGCCGCGCGGCCGCAAGCTGTTCCACGAGATGGCGCAGCAGCACGAGGACTGGATCGTCGGGGCCTTCGCGGGCCTCACGGGCAAGGAGATCGCGCAGCTGCACAAGCTGCTCGGCAAGGTCAAGCAACACTCACAGAGCCAGACACTGGCGGAGGCCGAATGAAGCATTACATCGGTGCGGGCAATCCCATGCACGCGCAATTCGAAGCGAAGGCGGCCTATGCCGCGAAGCACTTCGCCTGGCACTACGACAACGGCGTGGGCACCATCACGCTGAACCGCCCCGAGCGCAAGAACCCGCTGACCTTCGACTCGTACGCCGAGCTGCGCGACCTGTTCCGCGCGCTCAACTACGCGAGCGACGTGAAGGTGATCGTGGTCACGGGCGCGGGCGGCAACTTCTGCTCGGGCGGCGACGTGCACGAGATCATCGGCCCGCTGACCGGCATGCGCATGCCCGAGCTGCTCGAGTTCACGCGCATGACGGGCGACCTGGTGAAGGCGATCCGCGCCTGCCCGCAGCCGATCGTCGGCGCGATCGACGGCGTGTGCGCCGGCGCCGGCGCGATGATCGCGCTGGCCTGCGACCTGCGCTACGGCTCGCCCGCCACGCGCACCGCCTTCCTGTTCACGCGCGTCGGCCTGGCCGGCGCGGACATGGGTGCCTGCGCGCTGCTGCCGCGCGTGATCGGCCAGGGCCGCGCTTCCGAGCTGCTGTTCACGGGCCGCGCGATGACCGCGCAGGAAGGCCATGCCTGGGGCTTCTTCAACGCGCTGCACGAAAGCGACGCGCTGCTCGAAGCCGCGACCAAGATGGCGCGCGAGCTGGCCGAGGGCCCGAGCTTCGCGCACGGCATGACCAAGACCATGCTGGCCCAGGAATGGTCGATGACCATCGACCAGGCGATCGAGGCCGAGGCGCAGGCGCAGGCGATCTGCATGCAGACCGAGGACTTCCGCCGCGCCTACGAGGCCTTCGCGGCCAAGCGCAAGCCGGTGTTCGGCGGGGACTGAGGCCATGGCGAAGATCCCGGCTCCTCCTTCCACCGCGCACCTGGCGCTGCCCTTCTTCGACGAGGCGCACCGCGCCCTCGCGAGCGACCTGCTGCCCTGGTGCGCCGCGCAGGAGGTCGACGAGCGCGACGACCGCGCGGCCTGCCGCGAATGGGTGCGCCGCCTCGGCAACGGCGGCTGGCTGCGCTACGCGGTGCCCGGCAGCGCCGGCGGCGCGCTCGAGCGCCTCGATTCGCGCGCGCTGGTGCTGCTGCGCGAAACCCTCGGCTACCACTCGCCGCTGGCCGACTTCGCGTTCGCGATGCAGGGCCTGGGCAGCGGCGCGATCACGCTCGCGGGCACGCCCGAGCAGCAGTCGCGCTACCTCGGCGCGGTCGGCAAGGGCGAGAAGATCGCGGCCTTCGCGCTGAGCGAGCCCGAGGCCGGCTCCGACGTGGCCGCCATGGCCATGCGCGCCGAACCCACCGCCGACGGCTGGCGCCTCAGTGGCAGCAAGACCTGGATCAGCAACGGCGGCATCGCCGACTTTTACTGCGTGTTCGCCAAGACCGATCCCGCGGGCGGCACGCGCGGCATCACGGTGTTCATCGTCGATGCGACCACGCCCGGCCTCGACACCTCCGAGCACATCGACGTGATGGCACCGCACCCGCTGGCCACCCTGCGTTTCGACGACTGCGTGGTGCCGCGCGGCGCCCAACTCGGCGAACTGAACGGCGGCTTCAAGCTCGCGATGCGCACGCTCGACATCTTCCGCGCCTCGGTGGCCGGTGCCGCGCTCGGCATGGGCCGGCGCGCGCTGGCCGAGGCGATCTCGCATGCGAAGAGCCGCCGCATGTTCGGCCAGACGCTGGCCGACTTCCAGCTCACGCAGGCCAAGCTCGGCGAGATGGCGGCGCTGATCGACGGCGCGGCGCTGCTGACCTACCGCGCGGCCTGGATGCGCGACGAGGCCGAGCAGCGCGGCGGCGCGCCGGTGGGCGACGTGTCGGCCGCGGCCGCGATGGCCAAGATGGCCGCGACCGAGAACGCCAGCCGCGTCATCGACATGGCGCTGCAGATGCATGGCGGCCTCGGCGTCAAGGTCGGCACCAAGATCGAGGCCCTTTACCGCGACATCCGTTCGCTGCGCATCTACGAGGGCGCGACGGAAGTGCAGCAACTGATCATCGGCAAATCCGTACTGCGGGGATGAACACCGTGACCGCTCCATCCGCCCAAGTCGACCGCTTCGTGCACGACCGGCTGCCGCCGGCGGCGCAGCTGCCGGTCTTCCGCTACGACCGGCCCGAACTGCAACTGCCCGACCAGCTCAACCTGGTCGAGGAGCTGCTCGACAAGGCCCCCGCCAAGGGCTTCGGCGACCGGCCGCTGCTGCGCTCGCCGCAAGGCACGCTCAGCTATTCGCAGGCCGCCATCCAGGTCAACCGCATCGCGCAGGTGCTGACCGAGGACCTGGGCCTGGTGCCCGGCAACCGCGTGCTGCTGCGCGGCGGCAACTCGGTGGCGATGGCGCTGGCCTGGCTCGCGGTGGTGAAGGCCGGACTGATCGCCGTCGCGACCATGCCGCTGCTGCGCGCCAAGGAGCTCGGCGACATCGTCGAGAAGTCGCAGCCGGTGGCCGCGCTGTGCGACGGCCGGCTGCTCGACGAGCTGGTGGCCGCGCAGCAGGCGCACCCGGTGCTCGCCGACATCATCGCCTTCAACCAGCCCGACGCGCCCGATTCGCTGTCGGCACGCGCGGCCGCCAGGAGCGGCATCTTCGAGGCCTGCCCCACGGCGGCCGACGACATCGCGTTGCTGGCCTTCACCTCGGGCACCACCGGCAAGCCGAAGGCGCCCGTGACCACGCACCGCGACGTGCTCGCGATGTGCGAGACCTGGCCGCGCCACGTGCTGCAAGCGCGGCCCGACGACGTGGTGGTGGGCTCGCCGCCGCTGGCCTTCACCTTCGGGCTCGGCGGGCTGCTGGTGTTCCCGATGTACGCGGGCGCCTCGATCTACTTCCCCGACGCGCCCTTCACGCCCGAAGGCCTGGTGAAGCTGATCAACGAGGTCGGCGCGACCATCTGCTACACCGCCCCGACCTTCTACCGCCAGATGGCGCCGTTCGTGAAGCAGCACGGCGCGCCCACGCTGCGCATCAGCGTGAGCGCGGGCGAGGCCCTGCCCGATGCCACGCGCCAGCTCTGGAAGGAGGCCACCGGCCTCGAGATGCTCGACGGCATCGGCGGCACCGAGGTGTTCCACATCTACATCTCGGCCGCGGGCGACGAGGTGCGCCGCGGCGCCGTCGGCAAGGCCGTGCCGGGCTTCATCGCCAAGGTGGTCGATGCCGAGGGCAACGAGGTGCCGCGCGGCACGGTCGGCAAGCTGGCGCTGCAAGGGCCGGTGGGCTGCCGCTACCTCGACGACGTGCGGCAGGCCGACTACGTGAAGAACGGCTGGAACTATCCGGGCGATTCCTTCGTCCAGGACGAGGACGGCTATTTCTTCTATCAGGCGCGCGCCGACGACATGATCATCACCGCCGGCTACAACGTCGGCGGCCCCGAGGTCGAGGACGCGCTGCTCAAGCATCCGGCCGTGGCCGAGTGCGGCGTGATCGGCAAGCCCGATGCCGACCGCGGCATGATCGTCAAGGCCTTCTGCGTGCTGAAGCCCGGACAGACCGGCGATGCCGGCCTCGTGAAGGCGCTGCAGGACCACGTGAAGGCCACGATCGCGCCGTTCAAGTACCCGCGCGAGATCGAGTTCGTGTCCGTGCTGCCACGCACCGAAACCGGCAAGCTGCAACGCTTCAAACTGAGACAAACCGAAGACAACAGGTCCACCACATCATGATCAAACTCTTGCAGCCTCCGGGCTGGTTGCCCCCCAAGGGCTATGCGAATGGCGTCGCGGCGCGCGGCACCATGGTGTTCGTCGGCGGACAGATCGGCTGGAATGCCCAGCAGCAGTTCGAGTCGGACGACTTCATCGACCAGTGCGGCCTGGCGCTGCGCAACATCGTCGAGGTGCTGCGCGAGGCCGGTGCCGGTCCCGAGCACATGGTGCGCATGACCTGGTACGTGGTCGACCGCGACGAGTACAGCCGCCGGCTCGCCGAGCTCGGCCCGGTGTATCGCGATGCGATGGGCCGCAACTTCCCGGCCATGACCTGCGTGCAGGTCGCGGCGCTGGTGGAGCCGCGCGCGAAGATCGAGATCGAGGTCACGGCGGTCGTGCCGGACTGAAGGACGAGGCACTGCCTCCAGCAACGACAAAGCCCTCTCGCGAGGGCTTTTCTTTTGGGTGCGCGCTTCGCATTGTTGCAACGCGCTTGCGAATCCGCAGCGGGCAAAGAAAAGGGTCTTTCGTTTCCGAAAGACCCTTATCAATTTGGTTGCGCGAGCAAGATTTGAACTTGCGACCTTTGGGTTATGAGCCCAACGAGCTACCAGGCTGCTCCATCGCGCGGCAAGAGATAAATTATAGCACTTATTCGGCGGCGTTCTGGTCGGCCGCAGAAACTTCGCTCACTTCAGGGCGATCGACGAGTTCGACCAGCGCCATCGGCGCGTTGTCGCCCACGCGGAAACCCATCTTCAGGATGCGGGTGTAGCCACCGGGACGCGCGGCGAAGCGCGGGCCCAGTTCGCCGAACAGCTTCACGACGGAGTCGCGGCTGCGCAGGCGGTCGAAGGCCAGGCGCTTGTTGGCGACGGTGGGCTTCTTGGCGAGCGTGATCATCGGCTCGATGACGCGGCGCAGTTCCTTGGCCTTGGGGACCGTGGTCTTGATGACTTCGTGCTCGATGAGCGAGTTCATCATGTTCTGCAGCATCGCGAGGCGGTGCGAGCTGGTGCGGTTGAGTTTGCGGAGTCCGTGTCCGTGACGCATGGTGCTTTCCTTTGCTTTTTGAAGAACGGGCAGCCGTGTCAGGTACTGCCCGGTGCACTGGCCCTTTTCAGAGGGCCGTTAAAAAATCAACGCTTGTCGAGGCCGGCCGGCGGCCAGCTTTCGAGCTTCATACCCAGGGTCAGGCCGCGCGAGGCGAGCACTTCCTTGATTTCGTTGAGCGACTTGCGACCCAGGTTCGGGGTCTTGAGCAGCTCGTTCTCGGTACGCTGGATCAGGTCGCCGATGTAGTAGATGTTTTCGGCCTTCAGGCAGTTGGCCGAACGCACGGTGAGCTCGAGCTCGTCGACCGGGCGCAGCAGGATCGGGTCGAACTGCTGTGCGCTGCGCGGTGCCGGTGCATCGAACGCGGCCAGTTCGCCGCCTTCGAGCTGCGCGAACACGGCGAGCTGCTCGACCAGGATCTTGGCCGAGGCGCGCACGGCGTCTTCGGCGGTGATCGCGCCGTTGGTCTCGATTTCGACCAGCAGCTTGTCGAGGTCGGTGCGCTGCTCGACGCGGGCGCTTTCGACGGTGTAGCTCACGCGCTTCACGGGCGAGAACGAAGCATCGAGAACGATGCGGCCGATCGACTTGGTCGGCTCGTCGGCATAGCGGCGCATCGTGCCGGGCACGTAGCCGCGGCCCTTCTCGACCTTGATCTGCATGTCGAGCTTGCCGCCTTGCGACAGGTGAGCGATCACGTGGTCGGGATTGATGATCTCGACGTCGTGCGGGGTCTGGATGTCCGAGGCCAGGACTGGGCCTTCGCCGTCCTTGCGCAGGCTCAGCGTGACTTCATCGCGGTTGTGGAGCTTGAACACCACGCCCTTGAGGTTCAGCAGGATGTTGACGACGTCTTCCTGCACGCCATCGATCGACGAGTACTCGTGCAGAACGCCGGCGATCGTGACTTCGGTGGCCGAATAACCGACCATGGACGACAGCAGCACGCGACGCAGCGCGTTGCCGAGCGTGTGGCCGTAGCCGCGCTCGAAAGGCTCGAGCGTCACCTTGGCCTTGTTGGCCGCGAGTTGCTCGACCTGGATGGTCTTGGGTTTCAGCAGGGTGGTTTGCATGCAGACTTCCTCTCAATACCCCCGGCTCGTTACACCGGTAAGGCTGGTGAAGCGCCTGGCCCGCAGCGCGAGTGCGGCACGAACCAGGAACGTGAACAACAAAAACAGGACTCCCGCCGCCGCTTGCGCGGTGCGGGAGTGGAAATCAACGCGAATACAGTTCGACGATCAGCGATTCGTTGATGTCCGCAGCGAACTCGTCGCGGTCCGGGACCTTCTTGAAGGTGCCTTCGGCCTTGTCGGCGTTGACGTCGACCCAGCCGGGGATACCGACTTGCTGGGCGAGTTGCAGTGCTTCGACGACGCGGTTCTGCTTCTTCGACTTCTCGCGCACGGCGATCACGTCGCCGGTCTTCACCAGGTACGACGGGATGTTGACCGACTGGCCGTTCACCGTGATGGCCTTGTGCGACACGAGCTGGCGCGCTTCGGCGCGGGTCGAGCCGAAGCCCATGCGGTAGACGACGTTGTCCAGGCGCGACTCGAGCAGGAACAGCAGGTTGGCGCCGGTGTTGCCACGGCGGCGATCGGCTTCTTCGAAGTAGCGGCGGAACTGCTTCTCGAGCACGCCGTACATGCGCTTGACCTTCTGCTTCTCACGCAGCTGCAGACCGTAGTCCGAGGTGCGCTGACCCGAGGTACGGCCGTGCTGGCCGGGCTTGGAGTCGAACTTGGCCTTGTCCTGGATCGAGCGGCGGGCGCTCTTCAGGAACAGGTCGGTGCCTTCGCGGCGGGAAAGTTTGGCCTTGGGGCCGAGGTAGCGTGCCACGTCTTTTCCTTTGTTTGCTGCCGCAGTCGCCTGCGGGAGCCATCGACAACAGAGTGCCGATGGCGGTGGGCTTAGTTAAAAAACAAATGCGCAGCCGCTTTGAAACGGCTGCGCCTGAGGGGGCTGACGCTCAGATGCGACGACGCTTCTGGGGACGGCAGCCGTTGTGCGGAACGGGCGTCACGTCGGCAATGGAATTGATCCGGATGCCGAGCGCAGCCAGTGCGCGCACCGACGATTCGCGACCGGGGCCGGGGCCCTTGATCTCGACGTCGAGGTTCTTGATGCCTTGTTCGACAGCAGCACGGCCGGCCACTTCGGAAGCGACCTGCGCGGCGAACGGGGTCGACTTGCGCGAGCCCTTGAAGCCCTGGCCACCCGACGAAGCCCACGACAGGGCGTTGCCCTGGCGATCGGTGATCGTGATGATGGTGTTGTTGAACGAGGCGTGCACGTGAGCGATGCCGTCCGCAACGTTCTTGCGAACCTTCTTGCGAACGCGCTGTGCGGCGTTGTTGGCAGGAGCTTTAGCCATGCTGTTTCAATCCTTACTTCTTCAGGGACTGCGCAGCCTTGCGCGGACCCTTGCGGGTGCGGGCATTGGTGCGCGTGCGCTGGCCGCGCATCGGCAGGCCGCGACGATGACGGAAGCCGCGGTAGCAGCCGATGTCCATCAAGCGCTTGATGTTCATCGTCGTCTCGCGGCGCAGGTCGCCTTCGATCGTGAACAAGGCGATCTGGTCGCGGATCTTTTCGAGATCGGCGTCCGTCAGATCCTTGATCTTCTTCGAATATTCGATGCCGCTCGCTTCGCAGATTTGACGGGCGCGGGTGCGACCGATACCGAAGATGGCGGTCAGGCCGATCTCAGCGTGCTTGTGCGGCGGAATGTTGATGCCAGCAATACGTGCCATGTGCGTCCTCTAATACTCTTTGATCAACCCTGGCGCTGCTTGTGGCGCGGGTCGGTACAGATCACGCGCACCACACCCTTGCGGCGGATGATCTTGCAATTACGGCAGATGGTTTTGACCGAAGCCGAAACTCTCATTTCATTCTCCTAAAACTCTGTTCAACCCGGCGGGCCAGTGCCCTGTGCCTTACGAAGTCTTGAAATTGGCCTTCTTCAGCAGCGACTCGTACTGCTGGGACATCATGTAGTTTTGGACCTGGGCCATGAAGTCCATCGTGACGACCACGATGATCAACAGGGAGGTACCGCCGAAATAGAACGGAACGTTGTATTTCAGGATCAGGAACTCGGGCAGCAGGCAGACGAAGGTGATGTACACCGCGCCGGCCAACGTCAGGCGAACCAGAATCTTGTCGATGTAGCGCGCCGTCTGGTCCCCCGGACGGATGCCCGGAATGAACGCACCGCTCTTCTTCAGGTTGTCGGCGGTCTCGCGGCTGTTGAACACGAGGGCCGTATAGAAGAAGCAGAAGAACACGATCGCGGCGGCATACAGCAGCACGTAGATCGGCTCGCCCGGGCGCAGCGCGCTGGCCACATCCTTGATCCAGCGGAACCCGCCTTCGCCGGTGCTGAACCAGCCCACCACCGTTGCCGGCAGCAGAATGATCGAGGACGCGAAGATCGGCGGAATCACACCGGCCATGTTCAGCTTCAGCGGCAGGTGCGACGACTGACCGCCATACACCTTGTTGCCGACCTGGCGCCGCGCATAGTTCACGAGGATCTTGCGTTGGCCGCGTTCGACGAACACCACGAAGTAGGTGACCAGCACCACCACCGCGACGATGAACAGCGCGATGATCACGTTCATGGCGCCGGTACGAACCAGCTCCAGCAGACCGCCGATGGCGTTCGGCAGACCGGCGGCGATACCCGCGAAGATCAGGATCGAGATGCCGTTGCCCAGGCCGCGTTCGGTGATCTGCTCGCCGAGCCACATCAGGAACATCGAACCTGCCGTCAGGCTCACCATGGCGGTGATCCGGAAGCCGAAGCCGGGCGAGATCACCAGGCCAGCCGACGACTCGAGCGCCACTGCGATGCTGAACGACTGGAACAGCGCCAGACCCAGTGCACCGTAACGGGTGTACTGCGTGATCTTGCGGCGACCGGCCTCGCCTTCCTTCTTCAATTGCTCGAAGCTCGGAAGCACGTAGGTCATCAGCTGCATGATGATCGACGCCGAGATGTACGGCATGATCCCCAGCGCAAACACCGTGAAACGCGACAGCGCGCCACCCGAGAACATGTTGAACAGGCTCAGGATGCCGCCCTGCTGCCCCTGGAACAACGCCGCGAGCTGGTCGGGGTTGATGCCGGGCACGGGAATGTGCGCGCCGATCCGGTAGACCACGAGCGCGAGCAGCAAGAAGACCAGCCGGCGACGCAGGTCACCGAACTTGCCCGTCTTTGCGATCGTTGCCGCGTTAGTTGCCACGAGGAGCTTCTTTCAGTCCGAAGGTCTGTCGATCAGGCGACGCTGCCGCCGGCCGCTTCGATCGCGGCCTTGGCACCAGCGGTGGCACCGACGCCCGTCAGCTTGACGGCCTTGGTGAGTTCGCCGGTCTTGATGATCTTCACCACCTTGGCGAGCTGGCCCACGAGGCCGGCTTGCTTCAGGGCGAGCACATCGACTTCGGCCAGGCCGAGCTGCTCGAGAGCAGCCAGCGTGACTTCGGCGTTGAACTTGAGCGTCTGCGACTTGAAGCCACGCTTCGGCAGGCGACGCTGCAGCGGCATTTGACCGCCTTCGAAGCCGACCTTGTGGAAACCGCCTGCGCGCGACTTCTGGCCCTTGTGACCGCGACCCGCGGTCTTGCCGATGCCGGAGCCGATACCGCGGCCAACGCGGCGCTTGGCGTGCTTGGCGCCATCCGCCGGCTTGATGCCATTGAGTTCCATATCAGTCTCTCTTACAGAACTTTGACCAGATAACTGATCTTGTTGATCATGCCGCGCACCGCGGGGGTGTCCTGCAGTTCGCTCACGCTGTTGAGCTTGCGCAGGCCCAGGCCACGAACGGTGGCACGGTGCGATTCCTTGGTGCCGATCGGGCTCTTGACCAATTGCACCTTCAGGGTTTGTTGTTGCGTCGTCATTTGAATGCTTCCTTCAGCCTTGCAAGAGCTCGCGCTCAGGCGAAGATTTCTTCGACGGTCAGGCCGCGCTTGGCAGCCACTGCGGACGCGGTCGTCGAATTCTTCAACCCGTCGAGCGTGGCGCGAACCATGTTGTAGGGATTCGACGAACCATGGCTCTTGGCCACGATGTCGGTGATGCCCAAGACTTCGAACACTGCGCGCATCGGGCCGCCGGCGATGATGCCGGTACCCTTGGGGGCCGGGTACATCACGACCGTGGAGGCGCCGTGGTGGCCTTGCACCTGGTGGTGCAGCGTGCCGTTCTTGATCGGAGCCTTGAACAGATTGCGACGGGCTTCTTCCATCGCCTTCTGCACGGCAGCGGGCACTTCCTTCGACTTGCCCTTGCCCATGCCGACGCGGCCATCGCCGTCACCGACCACGGTGAGTGCTGCGAAACCGAGGATACGACCGCCCTTCACCACCTTGGTGACGCGGTTGATCGCGATCATCTTCTCGCGCAGACCGTCCTCGGGGCCTTCGTTCTGCGTTCTTGCCTGAATCTTTGCCATTTTGAATCTCGTGTCCGGTTAGAACTGCAGGCCGGCTTCGCGGGCGGCATCGGCCAGCGCCTTGACGCGGCCGTGGTACGCAAAACCTGCGCGGTCGAAGGCAACCTTCTCGACGCCGGCGGCCTTCGCCTTTTCGGCGATGCGCTTGCCGATGGCGGTGGCTGCAGCGGTGTTGCCACCCTTGCCCGAGCCGCCGAGCGCGGTGCGCACTTCGGCTTCGGCGGTGGAGGCCGTGGCCAGCACCTTCGAGCCGTCGCCGGAGATGACGGTCGCGTAGATGTGCAGGTTGGTACGGTTCACCGTGAGGCGAGCCACACCCTGCGTCGCGATGCGGATGCGGGTCTGGCGCGAACGGCGGAGACGCTGTGCTTTTTTGGTCAACATCATTTTGCTGCCCCTTACTTCTTCTTGGTCTCTTTGATCACGATCTTCTCGTCCGCATAACGGATACCCTTGCCCTTGTAGGGCTCGGGCGGACGAACGGCACGGATCTCGGCGGCCACTTGGCCGACGCGCTGGCGGTCGGCACCCTTGATCACGATTTCGGTCGGGGTCGCGGTGGCCACCGTGATGCCTTGCGGCATGTCGATGTTGACCGGGTGCGAGTAACCGACTTGCAGGTTCAACTTGGAACCTTGGGCGGCGGCCTTGTAGCCCACGCCAACCAGGTTGAGCTTCTTCTCGAAGCCCTTGGTCACGCCGACCACCATGTTGTTCACGAGCTGACGAATCGTGCCGCTCATCGCGTTGGCTTCACGCGAATCGTTGGCCGGCTCGAAGCTCAGCTTGCCGTCCTTGCTGACGACGTTGACCAGTGCGTTGCGCGCGAGGCTGAGCGAACCGCCCGTGCCCTTGACGCTGATCTGGTCTTCCTTGATCGACACATCCACGCCTTGGGGGATGGCGACCGGCGATTTTCCTACTCGGGACATTTCAGTGTTCTCCTCGATGTCTCGGTCAGGCGACGTAGCACAGCACTTCGCCACCGACACCGGAGGCGCGTGCCTTGCGGTCGGTCATCACGCCCTGGGGGGTCGTGACGATCGCAACGCCGAGGCCGTTCTGGACTTGCGGAATGGCAGTGCTGGACTTGTAGACGCGCAGGCCGGGGCGGCTCACGCGCTCGATGCGCTCGATGACCGGGCGACCAGCGTAGTACTTCAGCGAAATTTCGAGTTCGCTCTTGCCGGCTTCGGTCTTGACCTGGAAGCCGTCGATGTAGCCCTCGTCCTTCAGGACCTGCGCGATCGCGATCTTCACCTTGGAAGACGGGACCGACACAGTGGGCTTCGCCACCATCTGCGCGTTGCGGATACGCGTCAGCAGGTCGGCAATGGGATCACTCATGCTCATGTTGTTTGCTCCTGCCTGGCTTACCAGCTGGCCTTGATGACACCGGGGATGTCACCGTTGAAGGCCAGTTCGCGGATCTTGGCGCGGGCCAGACCGAATTGACGGAAGGTGCCGCGCGGACGACCGGTGATTTCGCAACGGTTGCGTTGACGCGTGGGGTTCGCGTTGCGCGGGAGCTTTTGCAGTGCCAGGCGGGCGGCTGCGCGCTCTTCTTCGGTCTTCTTGAGGTCGTTCGAGGCGGCCTTCAGTTCGGCGTGCTTGGCGGCGAACTTGGCAACCAGCTTGTCGCGCTTGAGTTCGCGCTGGATCAAAGATGCTTTAGCCACGAATCACCTCAGTTCTTGAACGGGAAACGGAAGCCGGCGAGCAGCGCCTTGGCTTCTTCATCGGTCTTGGCCGTCGTCGTGATGCTGATGTTCAGACCACGCAGGGCGTCGACCTTGTCGTACTCGATCTCGGGGAAAATGATCTGCTCTTTCACACCGATGTTGTAGTTGCCGCGACCGTCGAAGGCACGACCCGAGATACCGCGGAAGTCGCGAACGCGGGGCAGAGCCACCGTCACGAAGCGGTCCAGGAATTCGTACATCTGGACGCCGCGCAGCGTGACCATGCAGCCGATGGGTTGGTTTTCGCGGATCTTGAAACCGGCGATGGCCTTCTTCGACTTGGTGACCACGGGCTTCTGGCCGGCGATCTTGGTCAGGTCGGCGACGGCGTTGTCGAGGACCTTCTTGTCGGCGACAGCTTCACCCACGCCCATGTTGAGCGTGATCTTGGTGAGGCGCGGGACCTGCATCGGCGAGACATAACCGAACTTCTCGGTCAGGTCCTTGGCGATCTTTTCGCGATAGTGTTGTTGGAGACGTGCCATCTGAGTACCTCTTAGGCGATCTTGATTTCTTCGCCGCTGGACTTGAAGACACGCACTGCGACGCGCTTGCCTTCGGCATCCTGGCTCACCTTGATGCCCACGCGATCGGCCTTGCCGGTCGCGGCATTGAAGATCGCCACGTTGGATTGGTGAATCGGCATGGCCTTCTCGACGATGCCACCGGTCGTGCCCTTGAGCGGGTTCGGCTTGGTGTGCTTCTTGACGAGGTTGATGCCTTCGACGAGCACGTGCGAGTCGTCCTTGCGCAGCGTCACGACGCCGCGCTTGCCCTTGTCGCGGCCGGCCAACACGATGACCTGGTCGCCTTTGCGAATCTTGTTCATGGCGTTGTTGTCCTTAGAGAACTTCGGGTGCCAGCGACACGATCTTCATGAACTTTTCGGTGCGCAGTTCGCGCGTCACCGGTCCGAAGATGCGGGTGCCGATCGGCTCCAGCTTGGCGTTGAGCAGCACGGCGGCATTGCCGTCGAACTTGACGAGCGAGCCGTCGCTGCGACGGATGCCCTTGGCGGTGCGCACGACCACTGCGCTGTAGATCTCGCCCTTCTTGACGCGACCACGCGGAGCGGCTTCCTTGATGCTGACCTTGATGACGTCGCCCACGCTGGCATAACGCCGCTTGGAGCCACCGAGCACCTTGATACACAGGACGGACTTCGCGCCTGTGTTGTCGGCCACTTCGAGCCGGGATTCAGTTTGGATCATTTCTTGATATTCCCAACTTGTACCAATGCGCGGCCCGGAGGGATTCGCGTGTCTCGCATCGGTCAGTCTTGGGCCCGCCGTCCGCGCCTCGAACCACTCGAAGCGCTTCCCGTTTGGGCTGAAATCTTCGCCTTTTTGAAGCGAAGCCCGCGATTGTGGCACCCGCCTGCTTCGATGTCAACTGCCTTCTTTGCGCAGCCCGCCAAGACACTAGACTCTGGCCCCGTGCGCCCTCCTGCCCCCACCCCCTCGTTCTCGACCACCCGCCGTCTCGTGCTGGGCGGCCTCGCGGGGGCCGCTGGCGCCCTGGCGCTGGGCGTCGCCGGCTGCGGCGCCCCGGCGGCCGCGCCCGATGCCCCGGCGCCCGTCCGGCTGCGCCGCCTCGCGGAAGCCCGCTGGCCGCACCGGCTCTCCATCGGCGGCACGCCGGCGGGCGGACTGTCGGGCATCGACTTCGACGCCCGCGCAGGTGAGTACCTGCTCCTGAGCGACGACCGGTCGGACCTGGCGCCCGTGCGCTTCTATAGGGCGCGCTGGCCCGCGCCCTGGAGCGCCGCGCCCGAAGCCACCGGTGTCGTCGAACTGCAACGCCCGGGCGGCGGCCCCTGGCCTTCGCGCCGCCAGGCCATCGCCGGCCTGCCGGTGCCCGACCCCGAATCGCTGCGCCTGCGCCCCGACACCGGCACCCTGCTGTGGAGCAGCGAGGGCGACCTCGCGCGCGGCTTCGGCCCCGCGCTCTACGAATCGGCGCGCGATGGGCGTTTCCTGCGCGAATTCGCGCTGCCCGCCCTGTTCCAGCCCGACCCGGCCCAGCGCCGCGGCGCGCGCGACAACCTCGCCTTCGAGGGCCTCGCGCTGACGCCCGATGGCCGCACGGCCTGGCTGGCGATGGAGAACGCGCTGATCCAGGACGGCCCCGTGCCCACGGTCGACGCCGCCGGCGGCCCCTGCCGCTTCACGCGCATCGACCTGGCCAGCGGCCGGGCGACCGGCCAGATCGCCTATGTGCCCGACGCCATCCCCCTGCGCCCGCTGCTGCCGGGCACCTATGCCGACAACGGCGTGAGCGAGGTGCTGATGATCGACGCGCACCGCATGCTGGTGCTCGAGCGCGCCTACGCCGCCGGCACCGGGAATTCGCTGCGTCTCTATGAAATAGACACCCGCGGCGGCAGCGACGTGCTGGGCCTGGAGGCGCTGGCGCCGGGCAACCACCGCCCGGTCGCCAAGACCCTGGTCGCCGATTTCTCCCGGCTCGGGGCCGGCAACGGCCTCTCGCGCCTCGACAACAGCGAGGGCATGTGCTGGGGCCCGCCGCTGCCCGGTGGCGGGCGGACGCTGATGATCGTCAGCGACGACAATTTCAACCCGCTGCAGATCACGCAGTTCGCCGCCTTCGAATTCCTCGACCGACCATGACCATCGCCGCCACCTTCCTGCCCCGCAACGCCCCCGCGCCGCTGCCGCCCATCGCCTTCATCGGCGGCGGCAACATGGCCAGCGCCATCATCGGCGGGCTGATCCAGCAAGGCACGCCCGCCACCTCCTTCGAGGTGGTCGAGCCCTTCGAGGAGGCCCGCGCCAGGCTGGCCAACACCTTCGGCATCGCGGCCCAGCCGGAGGCCGGCGCGGCGCTGTCGCGCTGCGCGGTGGTGGTCTGGGCGGTCAAGCCCCAGACCTTCGCCGAGGCCACGCGCCCGGTGCGCGCTTTCGCCGGGAACGCGCTGCACCTGAGCGTGGCCGCGGGCATCCCGTCCGACAGCATCGCCCGCTGGCTGGGCACCGAGCGCGTGGTGCGCGCCATGCCGAACACGCCGGCGCTGGTCGGCCAGGGCATGACGGGCCTGTTCGCGCGCGCCGGTGCCGACGGCGCCGACCGCGCGCTGGTCGGCCAGCTGCTGACGCCCACCGGCGAGCTGATCTGGGTCGACGAAGAACCCGCGCTCGACGCGGTGACCGCGATGTCGGGCTCGGGCCCGGCCTACGTGTTCTATTTCATCGAGGCCATGACCGAGGCCGGCATCGAGATGGGCCTCACGCCCGACCAGGCGCAGCGCCTGGCGATCGGCACCTTCACCGGCGCCTCGGCGCTGGCCGACAGCGCGCACGAGCCGCCCGCGGTGCTGCGCGAGCGCGTGACCTCCAAGGGCGGCACCACCCACGCGGCGATCAGCGCGCTGCAGCAGGCCGACGTCAAGGGACAGTTCAAGACCGCGATCCGCGCGGCGCAGAAGCGCGCGGCCGAGCTCGGCGAGGAATTCGGCCGCGGTTGAGGGCCCTCAGGCCGGCGGCGCGTCGAAGGTGCCCGCCAGCGCGCGCGGGCCGAGGAAGAACAGCCAGTCGGCCGCCAGCGTCACGGTGCCGTCCTCCAGTTCGAGCTGCAGCGCTTCCTTCAGCAGGAAGCTGTCGCCGGGTTTGGGCGTGACCTCCGCGATGCGCACGCGCGCCCGGAAGCGCGCGCCCACCGGCATCGGC
Source organism: Variovorax sp. PDC80 (assembly GCF_900115375.1). Classification (NCBI taxonomy): domain Bacteria; kingdom Pseudomonadati; phylum Pseudomonadota; class Betaproteobacteria; order Burkholderiales; family Comamonadaceae; genus Variovorax; species Variovorax sp. PDC80. The sequence goes on from NZ_FOWG01000012.1 coordinate 86,055, forward strand.
CGCACGAAGCGCAGGCGGTCGAAGCCGTAGTTCAGCGCATGGTTGGTGTCGAAGGGCAGCAGGCTGCGCATCGCCTCGCCGCTGAGCTTGATCAGGTGCGAGACCTGGAAGAAGCCCTGCACGATGGCGCCGCCGTAGCCGGCCTCGCGCGCGGCGCGCTCCGGATCGAGATGGATCCATTCGCCCTCGCCGTCGCCCGAGAGCTCGGCATAGCGCGCCACCATGTCCTGGGTGATGCGGTGCCATTCCGAATGGGCCTCCTGGCCGATCCGGCCGCGCAGCTGCGCCAGCGTGGCCTCGGCGTCGGGCGTGGGCTGCATGCGGTCTCGTTTCCGTTGCCGGCCGTGGATCAGCGCAGGCCGTAGCCGGCCACCACGCCGGCGAAGACCGCGAAGCCCAGCCAGTGGTTGAGCCGGAAGGCCTGGAAGCAGCCTTCGCGCGTGCGCTCGCGGATCAGCCGCCAGTGCCAGGCCGCCTGCCCCGCGGCGATCGCGATCGCGAGGTAGAACACGGCGCCGAGCCCGCGGCTCGCGCCGGCCCAGGTCCACACGGCGAGAAAGACCGCATAGCTCGCCATCACCGCCGCCACGTCGTAGCGGCCGAAGGTGATGGCCGAGGTCTTCATGCCGATCTTGAGGTCGTCGTCGCGGTCGACCATCGCGTACTCGGTGTCGTAGGCCAGCACCCAGAACAGGTTGCCCGCCAGCAGCCACCACGCGAAGGCCGGCACGGTCGCCTGCACGGCCGCGAAGGCCATCGGAATGCCGAAGCTGAACGCGATGCCGAGCACCGCCTGCGGGATCGAGACGAAGCGCTTGGCATAGGGATAGACCAGCGTGACCGCGAGCGCGGCGAACGACCAGTACACCGTGACCCGGTTGGTCGTGAGCACCAGGCCGAAGGCCACCAGCGCGAGCACCGCGCCGAACAGCAGCGCCTCGCGCACCGAGATCTCGCCGCTGGTCACGGGCCGCTGCGCGGTGCGCTTCACGTGGCGGTCGAAGTCGCGGTCGGCCACGTCGTTGACGCAGCAGCCCGCGCTGCGCATCAGGATCGTGCCGAGCACGAACACCGCGATCAGGTGCCAGCCCGGCCAGCCGTCGGCCGCGAACCAGAGCGCGCCGAGGCTGGGCCACAGCAGCAGCAGCCAGCCCGCGGGACGGTTCCAGCGGATCAGGTCGAGGTACACGGCAAAACGCCCGCGGCGTGGCGCGGGCGTGAGGCCGTGGGGGGCGGGATGGGTGGTCAATCCTCGAGCAGCGAACGCAGCATCCAGGCGGTCTGGTCGTGCACCGTGCAGCGCGCGGTCAGCATGTCGGCCGTCGGATCGTCGCCGGCTTCCTCGGCCACGGGGATGAATTCGCGCGCGATGCGCGACACGGTCTCGTGGCCCTTCACGAGGATGCGCACCATCTCCATCGCCTTGGGCGGGTCCTGCGGCACGTCGGGCACGGTGGCGATCTTGCTGAACTCGGCGTACGAACCCGGCGCGTAATGGCCCAGCGCGCGGATGCGCTCGGCGATCACGTCGGTCGAGTTCCACAGCTCGGTGTATTGCGCCATGAACATCGCGTGCAGCGAGTTGAAGTGCGGACCCGTCACGTTCCAGTGGAAGTTGTGGGTGGTGAGGTAGAGCGTGTAGGTGTCGGCGAGCACGCGGCTCAGGCCTTCGGCGATGGCCGCGCGGTCCTGGCGCTCGATGCCGATGTTGATGATCGGCGCATTGCGGCTGCCGGACTCCTGCGCGACCACCGCGCCGCCCTTCTTGGGCACCTTGCCGGCGGAGGAAGCGGGAGAGGGCTTGGTTTTCTTGGGAGCTTTGGCCATGGCAAAAGGTCTTTCTTCAAGTTGGGTGTGACACCGGAATTCTCGAAGCCGGCGCGCGGCTTCGCAACAGCGTCACTCTATCGCAGCGTTCGATATTCCAGGCTTGCGGCGGCGTAGGCCGAGGTCGCGAATTCGCCTGCCCTGGCTCAGGACAGCCGCTTCACGCCCGGCAACTCGCAGGCGTAGATCGCGTTGCGCAGCGCCGCGATCGCCTCGTAGCGCGTGAAGGTGCGCCGCCATGCGAGCACCACGCGGCGCGTGGGCGGATCGCGGTCCTGCGCATCGCGCACCGGCAGGTAGCGCACCATCTGTTCGGACTCCTTGCGGCCCTTGCCCCTGGGCTTGAGCGCCTCGGCCGGCACCGACAGCCGCGGCACCAGCGTCACGCCCATGCCCGAGGCCACCATGTGCTTGATGGTCTCGAGCGAGGAGCCCTCGAAGCTCTTGCGGATGCCCTCGGCATTGCTCGAGAAGCGCGCGAACTCGGGGCAGACCTCGAGCACGTGGTCGCGAAAGCAGTGGCCCGTGCCCAGCAGCAGCATGGTCTCGCTCTGCAGCTCTTCCGAGGTGATCGATTCGCGGTCGGCGAACTTGTGCTTGACCGGCAGCGCCGCCACGAAGGGCTCGTCGTACAGCGGCGCCATCGCGAGGCCGGTGTCGGGAAAGGGCTCGGCCATGATCGCGCAGTCGATCTCGCCGGCGCGCAGCATCTCGAGCAGCTTGACGGTGAAGTTCTCCTGCAGCACCAGCGGCATCTGCGGCGTGCGCGAGATCACCTGGCGCACGAGGTCGGGCAGCAGGTAGGGCCCGATGGTGTAGATCACGCCGAGGTTCAGCGGCCCGGCCAGCGGATCCTTGCCGCGCTTGGCGATCTCCTTGATGCTGGCCGCCTGGTCGAGCACGCTCTGGGCCTGCTGCACGATCTGCTCGCCGAGCGGCGTGACCGTGACTTCGCCGGCGCTGCGCTCGAAGAGCTTGACTTCGAGTTCGTCCTCGAGCTTCTTGATGGCCACCGAGAGCGTGGGCTGGGACACGTAGCAGGCTTCGGCCGCCTTGCCGAAGTGGCGCTCCCTGGCCACGGCAACGATGTATTTGAGTTCGGTGAGGGTCATAGCTTGCGTCAATTATGCGCAAGGCACCGTGACCGCTCGCGGTCAGGGGTCGGGCGCCGCCGGAGCGGCACGCGTCAGGACTCCCCGGGCGTCCAGTCCGGGCTGTAGCCGCCGAGCGTGGGGTGGTACATCTCGTCGCCCGTGTGCTGCGTGAACTCGACATTGAGCCGGTCCTCTCGCAGGCCCAGCAGCTCGATGCAGTGGGCGCACAGCGCCTTGGCGAGCGCCATGCGCAGCTCGGGCGGCCGGCCGTGGCGGATGTCCAGCATCATCAGCGACACCGGCACCGGCGGGCCCTCCGGGTCGGGAATGCGCCAGAGCCCGCCCTCGCCGAGTTCGCGCACCGCCACGCTGATGCGGCGGATGTCCACCGACATCATCTCGGCGTAGGTGCGGCTCATGCGCTCGGCCAGGCGCTGCTTGAGCTCGCTCGGGTAGTGGTCGTTGACGTCCAGTTGGAGGTACGGCATGCGGGGCTCCTGAAAAGAGGGAAAGAGGACTCAGCGCGCCAGACCATAGCGCGCGGCCGGCACGGCGTTGGCGAACTTCGGCGCCAGCGCACGGCGATCGGCTTCCCACTGCGTCCACCGCTCGCCCTCGTGCAGGCCCGGAATGGTCACGCGCTCGCCCGCGTCGAGGCCCGCCAGCGCGGCGTCCACCAGGTCCGCGGCCGACATGGTGCTGGCCGATTCCTTCTGCGGCGCATAGCCCGCGACGTCCCAGAACTCGGTGGCCGTGGCGCCCGGCATCACGGTCTGGATGCGCACGCCCTTGTCGCCCAGGTCGCGCTGCAGCGTGTGGCCGAAACCGATCACATAGGACTTGGACGCGCTGTAGACGCCGTTGAGCATCTCGACCGCGACGCCGACCACCGAGGCGATGTTGACGATCGTGCCGGCCTTGCGCCGCACGAACGCGGGCGCCACGGCGTAGCTCAGGCGCGTGAGCGCCGTGACGTTGAGCGCGATCATGTGTTCCATGGTGTCGGCGTCGTCCGCGAGGATGGATGCGACCGAGCCGATGCCGGCGTTGTTGACGAGCATCGTGAGGGACTCGTCGGTGCGCAGCACCTCTTCGACGCGCGAGCGCGCCGCCGGGTCGGTCAGGTCGGCGACGAGGGTCGTGATCCGTCGGCCGGTGGCGGCGCGCAGTTCGTCGGCCAGCGCGCGCAGCCGCTCGCCGTTGCGGGCCACCAGGATCAGGTCGTGGCCGCGCCGGGCCAGGCGGTCGGCGTAGATGGCGCCGATGCCGGTGGAAGCGCCCGTGATGAGCGCGGTGCCTGGGGAGGCCGTGGAAGAGGTCATGAAATTCACCTTGGAAGAGAGCGGGCCGACGGGCTGCCGGCGCCTGAGGGTCATCGTAAAAATGACGCTGTATTTCCTCAATGTCGTAGATGCAAGGTTTTAGGACACAGCCCGGCGGCGCCCGGCAAAGCGCCGCAGAATGGCGCGCTTGCACGGCATGCAAGGTTTCAGGTCACCCAAGGAGCGCGAAATGCACAGCGTCGGATTGCTCGTCTACCCCGGCTTCCAGTCCCTGGCCCTGGCCGTGGCCACGGCCTTCGAATACGCCAACCTGATGAACGGCTCGGCGGCCTATGACTTCGCCGTGGTGTCCGAACCCGGCGGCGCGGTGGCCTCGTCGCAGGGCTTCGCGGTGCAGACCGAGGCCTGGGGCGAGCGCGTGTTCGACACCCTGATCGTGGCGGGCGACAACGAATGCCGCCTGCCGCCGCGCAGCCTGATCGAGCGCGTCCGGACGTCGGCCGCCCGCTCGCGCCGCATGGCCTCGATCTGCACCGGCGCCTTCGTGCTGGCCGAGGCCGGGCTGCTCGACGGCCGCAAGGCCACCACCCACTGGCTGCATGCGCGCGCCTTCAGGGAGCGCTTTCCGCGCGTGCAGATGGAGGAAGACCGCATCTTCGTCATCGACGGGCCGGTCTGGACCTCGGCCGGCATGAGCGCGGGCCTCGATCTCGCGCTCGCGGTGATCGAGAAAGACCTCGGCCGCAAGCTGGCGCTGACGATCGCGCGCAAGCTGGTCATCTACCAGCGCCGGGGCGGCGGCCAGTCGCAGTTCTCGACCCTGCTCGAGCTCGACGCCAAGTCCGATCGCGTGCAGACGGCCCTGGCCTACGCCAGGGAGAACCTCGCCGCCGACCTGTCGGTGGAGGTGCTGGCCAACGCGGCGCACCTGAGCCCGCGCCAGTTCAGCCGCGTGTTCCGCGAGGAAACCGGCCAGCCACCGGCCAAGGCGATCGAGCGGCTGCGCGTGGAGGCCGCGCGCCTGATGATGGAAACCAGCCGCCATCCGATCGAGGTGATCGCGCGCGAAACCGGGTTCGGCGACCGCGAGCGCATGCGACAGGCGTTCCTGCGCGCCTTCGGGCAGCCGCCGCAGGCGATCCAGCGCATCTCGGCCAACGCCGAGCTGGTGTAGCCGGCGGCCTCAGCGCCGGTACGGTCGGATCACCTCGAGGTCCGACGCGATCACCGTGCGCACCTGGTCCGCGAAGGCGCTCACCAGCCGCGAATCCGTCGCATCGGGCGGCAGCAGCAGCGCGAGCCGCACCGGGATCGCGGGCACGAAGGCGCGCACCGCGAGCTCGAGGTTGCGCCGCTCCTCGAGCGCCGCCAGCGGGTTGAGCACGCTGACGCCCAGGCCCGCGGCGACCAGCGCGCAGACCGAGGCACCGAGGTCCGACTCCAGCACCGTGCGCGTGCGGGCGCCCGCGGCCGCCAGTACGCGGTCGATGCGTTCGCGCGGCGCGCTGCCGAGCGGGAACGAGACGAAGGCCTCGCCCTCGAGGTCGGCCGCCGCGACCTGCTTGCGCTTCGCGAGCCGGTGCCCGATCGGCAGCACGGCCACGCAGTCCATGGTCAGCAGGGTCTGGACCTGCATGCCCGGCACGTCGTCGCCGTAGAGGATGGCCAGGCCGAGCTCGCACAGGCCCGAGCTGACCCAGGTGTTGACGGTGGCGGCGGCGCCCGAGTGGATGGTGAGCAGGGTCTCGGGATGCTCGGCCTTGAACTGCGCGACGGCCTTGCTCAGCAGCCCGCCCGCGATCCGCGGCATGGCGGCCACCGCGAGCCGGTCGCCGCCGAAGGAGCGGATGTTCGAGGCCGCGCCCTCCAGGCCCTCGAGCCCGACGAAGGCCTTCTCCACGTCCTGGAAGAAACGCTTGCCGTCGAGCGAGGGCAGAAGGCGCGTGCCGCGGCGCTCGAACAGCAGGAAGCCGACGATGGCCTCGAGCTGCGACACCAGCCGGCTGACCTGGGGCTGCGAGGTGTGGAGCCGGCGCGCGGCCTCGGTCATCGAGCCCGTCTGCATGACGATGCGGAAGGCCTCGATGTGCTTGAGCGTCATGCGGCGGGTCGTCATATCAAAATTGTATGACGCACCCTCTACAAGGAATTTTGCGTATCCGGGCGGCGCGCGAATACTCGCCGCCATGACTGGCACCGAAGCGACCGCACCCTCCGATCCTCCCGGCGTAGACCTGCGCAGCGACACCGTGACGCGGCCCACGCCCGCAATGTACGAACGCATGCGCAACGCGCCGCTGGGCGACGACGGCCTCGACGGCGACCCGACCGCGCGCGAACTCGAGGCGCTGGTGGCGCGCACGCTCGGCAAGGAGGCCGGCCTCTACGTGCCCACGGCCACCATGGGCAACCTGCTGGCCGTGCTCGCGCAGACCGAGCGCCAGGGCCAGGTGCTGCTCGAGGCCACGGCCCACATGTTCCTGACCGAGCGCGGCGGCGCCACGCTCGCGGGCCTGGCCTACCTCGGCATCGCGGGCACGGCCGGCGCCATGGACCTCGACGAGCTGGAACGCACCCTGCGCCGCCCCGGCGGCCTGCGCACCGAACTCGTCGGCATGGAGACCTCGCACGCGAACGCGGGCGGTGCCGTGCCGCCGCTCGAGCACATGCGCGCGGTGATGGAGGCCGCGCGGCGCGCGGGCGCGCGCGTGCACCTCGACGGCGCGCGGCTTTTCAACGCGGCGGTCGCGCTCGACGTGGCGCCCGCCGCCATCGCCTGCTTCGCCGACAGCGTGGCCGTCTGCCTCTCGAAGGGCCTGAGCGCGCCGGCCGGCGCGGTGCTGGTCGGCACCGCCGCGACGATCGAACGCGCGCGCCGGCTGCGCAAGATGCTCGGCGGCACGCAACGCCAGATCGGCGTGGTCGCGGCCGCGGGGCTCGAGGCGATCGAGACCATGGCCGGCCGGCTCGCCGACGACCACCGCCAGGCGCGCCGGCTGGCCGAGGGTCTCGCCGACATCCGACCCGGCGCGCTGCGCACCAACACGCCCGCCACCAACATCGTGCTCGCCGACCTGCCCGCGCACGGCCCCGACAGCGAGGCGTGGACGCGCGCGTTGCGCGAGCACGGCGTGCTGGTGCGCGCCTGGGGCGGCCACCGGCTGCGCCTCGTGACGCACCGCCACATCGACACCGCCGCCGTCGACGCCGCCATCGCCGGCTTCCGCCGTGCCGCCGACACCCTGCTCCGCTGAGCCGCCCCCTTCCAGGAGATCCACCATGCCCACCCTGTCTCGCCGCGACTTCGTCGCCACCTCCCTCTCGGCCGCGGCCCTGTCGCTCGGCCGCCCCGCCTTCGCCAATGACTACCCGAGCCGCCCGATCCGCTTGGTCGTGCCCTATGCGCCCGGTGGCGGCTCCGACGTGGTCGGGCGCCTGGTGGCGCAGAAGCTGACCGAGTCCAGCGGCTGGAACGTCATCGTCGACAACAAGGCCGGCGCCTCCGCCATGATCGGCACCGACGCCGTGGCCAAGAGCGCGGCCGATGGCTACACGCTGCTGATCGCCGATGCCGCGCACGCCACCAACGCGGCGGTGCAGCCGCGGCTGCCCTTCGATTCGACCAAGGACTTCGCGCCGCTCACGCTGATCGGCTCCTCGCCGCAGCTGCTGGTGGCGCATCCGTCGCTCCCCGCCAACTCGCTCAAGGAACTGCTGGCGCTGCCGCGCGAGCAGGTGCGCCAGTACGGCGTCGGCACGCCGGGCCAGGGCTCGGCGCCGCACCTGCTCTACGAGCTGCTCAAGCTCAAGACCGGGATGGAGCTGGTGCACGTGCCCTACAAGGGCGGCGCGCTGGCGCTGACCGATGCCATCGGCGGCCAGGTGCCGATGGTGATCAACTCGGTGCCGGCCTGCATGCCGCACATCGAGGCCAAGCGGCTCAAGGTGCTCGCCATCGCGAGCACGGCGCGCGATCCCAAGCTGCCGCAGGTGCAGACCTTCGCGGAGAGCGCGCCCGGCATCGTCGGCAGCGTCTGGTACGGCCTCATGGTGCCCGCGAAGACGCCCGCCGACGTGCAGCAGCGCCTGAACGCCGCGCTCGCTAAGGTGCTCGACCTGCCCGAGGTCAAGGCCCGGCTGGCCGATGCCTTCATCGACCCGATGCCGCGCGGCAGCCAGGCCTTCGCGAAGCACCTGAACGACGAGATCGCGCGCTGGCAGGCGGTGGTGAAGCAGACGGGGTTCACGCTCAACAGCTAGCAGCGTGCAACGTACTGTGCGGCTTGCGCCCCACGGATACACAGGCATACGCAGCACGCGCGGCAGCGGCGGCGGGCGTCGAAGAATCGCCGCATCGATTCTTCCACCGCCTCTTTCTCACCCGAAGGAACCGCCATGCGCATCCCCGCCGCACCGCTCGCCATCGCCGCCGCCATTGCCGCCTCGGTGGCTTTCGTCACCCTCGCCGCGCCGCCCGGCGGCGGCGACATCCCCGCCGCGCAGGCCGCGCCCGCGCCGGCCTTCACCCACATCGACACCTGGCTCAACTCGCCGCCGCTGGACATGGCGGCGCTGCGCGGCAAGGTGGTGCTGGTCGACTTCTGGACCTACACCTGCATCAACTGCCTGAACCACCTGCCCTACGTCAAGGACTGGGACGCGAAGTACAAGGACCAGGGGCTGGTCGTGGTCGGCGTGCACACGCCCGAGTTCGCCTACGAGAAGTCGACGCAGAACGTGAAGGACGCGATCCAGCGCCTGCAGATCCGCCACGCGGTGGCGCAGGACAACGGCTATGGCACCTGGAAAGCCTTCCGCAACCAGTACTGGCCGGCCGTCTACCTGATCGACAAGCAGGGCCGCATCGTCTATTCGCACTTCGGCGAGGGCAGCTACGGCACCACCGAGAAGAAGATCCAGGCGCTGCTGGCCGAACCCGCACCGGCGTCCTGAGATGAAGAAGCTCTGGTTCGCCCTGCTGTTCCTCGCGGGCGGCTTCGCGCACGAAGTCCGCCAGCCGACGAACTGCCAATGCATCTCGACCCGTTCGGCGACGGGTCCTTCGAAGCGAAAAGGCGCCTAGTCGCGCGCCTCGACCGCCGCGGCCAGCACGTAGCCCTCGCTGCGCACCGTCTTCAGGTAGCGCGGCTCGCGCGCATCGTCGCGCAGGCGCTGGCGCAGCCGGCTCACCAGCAGGTCGATCGAGCGCTCGAACAGCTCGGCCTCGCGGCCCTGGGTCAGGCTCAGCAGCTGGTCGCGGCTCAGCACCTTCTGCGGATGGTCGAGGAACACGCGCAGCAGCCGGTACTCGGCGCCGCTGAGCGCGACCATGGTGCCGCTCTCGTCGAGCAGGTGGCGCTCCACCGTGTCGACCTGCCATTCGCCGAACACCAGCTTGCGCGCGGCCTCGGCCGAGCCCATGTTGGGCGGCAGCATGCGGGTGCGGCGCATCACCGAGCGGATGCGCGCGAGCAGCTCGCGCGCCGAGAAGGGCTTGGCCAGGTAGTCGTCGGCGCCCATCTCCAGGCCCAGGATGCGGTCGGCCTCCTCGCTGCGCGCGGTCAGCATCAGGATCGGCGTGGCCTTGTACTTGCCGGTGCGCAGGTCGCGGCACAGGGTCAGGCCGTCCTCGCCCGGCAGCATCAGGTCGAGGATGATCAGGTCGAAGGGTCCCGAGTCCTCGAGCGCCGCGCGCATGTGGCGCCCGGTCGGCACCGCCACCACGCGCAGGCCGTTCTTCACCAGGTAGGTGCTCAGCAGTTCGCGGATCTCCCGGTCGTCGTCGACGATGAGGATGTGGTCGGAGGGCCTGGTGTTCATGGCGCGGTCTCTGGGTTGTCGTGCAGCGCAATGTAGCCGCCGGCCGGTGCGCGAGAGCGGCTTTTGTATGCCCAAGTATCCGGCGCGGCGAAGCGCCACATACCGTTGCACTGGCGGCTGGCCGCACCCGCGGACGTGAAACGTACTGTGTGCGTTTTTCGCGCGGATACACAGGCATACGCAAGGCGCGCCGCGGGGGTGGCCGCGGCCCAAGAATCCGTTCCGTTCGACGAACAACCCCTTCTTCATCCATCCAAGGAACCACCATGAGCCAGATCGACAAGGTCCTCTACACCGGCAAGACCCACACCACCTCCGGCGGCCGCGACGGCAGCGCGCGCAGCAGCGACGGCCGGCTCGACATCCAGCTGTCCTCGCCCGGCTCCGCCGGCCAGGGCACCAATCCCGAGCAGCTGTTCGCGGCCGGCTGGTCGGCCTGCTTCATCGGCGCGATGGGCCTGGCCGCCGCCAAGCAGAAGATCGCGCTGCCGGCCGACCTGAGCGTGAGCGCCGAGGTCGACCTCGGCACCGGCACCGGCGGCTACTTCCTGCAGGCCCGGCTCGACGTGAGCATCCCGGGCCTGGACCGCGAGGTGGCCCAGGGCCTGGTCGACGCGGCGCACCAGACCTGCCCGTACTCGAAGGCCACGCGCGGCAACATCGACGTGACGCTGCGCCTGGTCTGAGCCGCGGCGCGCCGGCCAATGCCGGCGCCTTCGTCCACCCGTCTATAAAGGCGTTCATGTCCACCCCCGCCAGCCCCGCCGCCAGCCAGGCCGCCCCCGTCCGCCGCGGGCTGCGTCGGCTGGTCCCGCGCTCGCTGTTCGCGCGCGTCACGCTGATCATCGTGGTCGGCCTCGCGATCGCGCAGGCCCTGACCTTCGGCGCGATCAACTACGAGCGCGGCCTCGCGATGCGCGAGCTGATGATGATCGGCATCGAGCGCGACATCGCGAGCTCGGTGGCACTGCTCGACCGCCTGCCGGCCGGCGAGCGCGCGGACTGGCTGGCGCGGCTGGAGCGGCGCAACTACCACTTCACGCTCGGCGGCGAGGCCGGTGGCGGCACGCCGGCCTCGGCCTCGCTGCGCCAGTTCGGCGAGGCCATCATGGACGCGATGCGGCCGTTCGAGATCGTGAAGATCGGCGAGGTGGGCAACCCCGTCGGCGGCCTGGAGATCCAGGTGCGGCTGCACGACGGCTCGGCGCTGATCGTGCATGCGCGCCGGGTCGACATGCCGATGTCGCCCTGGCTGATGTGGGGCATGGCGATCCAGCTGCTGGTGCTGGCGCTGTGCGCCTGGGCTGCGGTGCGGCTGGTCACGCGGCCGCTGGCGCAGCTGGCGAGCGCGGCCGACGAGCTCGGGCCCGACCTCAAGGGCCGGCCGCTCGACGAGCACGGCCCGAGCGAGGTGGCCCATGCCGCGCGCGCCTTCAACGCGATGCAGCAGCGCATCTCGGGCTACATGTCGGAGCGCGTCGAGATCCTGGCCGCGATCTCGCACGACCTGCAGACGCCGATCACGCGCATGCGGCTGCGCACCGAGCTGATGGACGCCACGCCCGACCGCGACAAGTTCCGCCAGGACCTCGACGCGATGAAGTCGCTGGTGCGCGAGGGCGTGACCTATGCGCGCACGCTACACGGCGCGACCGAGCCGCCGCTGCGCGTGGATGCCGATGCGCTGGTGCAGAGCATGCTGGCCGACTACGAGGACGCCGGCCAGCCGGTGCGGCTCGAGGGCCGCGCCGGCACGCCGATCGTGACCCGGCCCAACGCGCTGCGCCGCATCCTCGCCAACCTGATCGACAACGCGCTCAAGTTCGGCACCGAGGTCAGCGTGCGCGTGCAGCCCGAGGCCGCGGGCGGCCAGCTGCGCATCGCGGTGGTCGACAACGGCCCGGGCATCCCGGCCGACGAGCTCGACGCGGTGCTCAAGCCCTTCTACCGCGTCGAGAGCTCGCGCAACCGCGACACCGGCGGCACCGGCCTGGGCCTCGCGATCGCGCAGCAGCTCGCGACCGCGATGGGCGCGCAGCTGCGGCTGGCCAACCGGCCCGAGGGCGGGCTCGAGGCCAGCCTGCTGCTGGGCACGCGCCCCGCGCCGGGCGACTGAGCGCACACGACCCACCCCGGCGACACCCGACGGCGGCCGCGCGACGCGAGGCCGCGCGGGATGCGCACGCCCCTTCCCATCGATTCATCCACGACCCAACCAGGAGCGCCACCATGCTCGTTCTCATCGTTGCCTACCTCGGCGGGGTGCTCACCATCCTGAGCCCCTGCATCCTGCCGGTGCTGCCCTTCGTGTTCGCGCGCGCCGACCGCCCGTTCCGCTCGCACGGCCTGCCGATGCTCGCGGGCATGGCGCTGGCCTTCGCGGCCGTCGCCACCCTCGCGGCCGTGGGCGGCGGCTGGGTGGTGGCGCTCAACGAGTGGGGGCGCTACGCGGCGATCGCGCTGCTCGCGCTGTTCGGCCTCACGCTGCTGCTGCCCGCGCTGGCCGACCGGCTGAGCCGACCGCTGGTGGCGCTCGGCTTGCGGCTGGCCGATGCGCCCACCGGTGGCTCGGTGTTCTCGCCGCTGTTGCTGGGCGTGGGCACGGGCCTGCTGTGGGCACCCTGCGCGGGGCCGATCCTGGGCCTGATCCTGACCGGCGCCGCGCTCAACGGCGCCAGCGTCGGCACCTCGCTGCTGCTGCTGGCCTACGCGGCCGGTGCCTGCACCTCGCTGGCGGGCGCGCTGCTGTTCGGCCACCGCGTGTTCGCGCGCATGAAGGCCTCGCTGCGCACCGGCGAATGGCTGCGTCGCGCGGCCGGCGCCGCGGTGCTCGCGGGCGTGGGCGCGATCGCGCTCGGCCTGGACACCGGCCTGCTGAGCCAGCTCTCGGGCGGCGGCACCAACGCGCTCGAACAGGCGCTGCTCGACCGCCTCGGCCCGCCGAAGCCCGCCGTGCCGCAGTCCGCGCGCCAGGACCGCGGCGGCCTGATGCTGACCAGCGCCGAAGCGCCCGCGCCCGCCTTCACGCCGCGCCCCCTGCGCGACCAGGGCCCGTTCCCCGCGCTGGCCGGCGCCACCGAATGGATCAACTCGCCGCCGCTCACGCCCGAGGCGCTGCGCGGCAAGGTGGTGCTGGTCGACTTCTGGACCTACTCCTGCATCAACTGCCTGCGCACCCTGCCCTACCTGCGCGCCTGGGCCGAGAAGTACAAGGACGCCGGCCTCGTGGTGGTGGGCGTGCACACGCCCGAGTTCGCCTTCGAGAAGCGCCCGGCCAACGTGCGCCGCGCGGTCAAGGACCTCGAGATCGGCTTCCCGGTCGCGGTCGACAGCGACTACGCGATCTGGCGCGCCTTCGGCAACCAGGCCTGGCCGGCCTTCTACTTCGTCGACGCGCAGGGGCGCATCCGCCACCAGCTGTTCGGCGAGGGCCAGTATGCGAAGTCGGAGCAGGTGATCCAGCAGCTGCTGGCCGAGGCCGGGCCGTCGCGCGTGGCCGCGGGACTGGTCGCGCCACAGGGCCTGGGCACGCAGGCCGCGCCCGGCACCGAGCCCGTGCGCTCGGGCGAGACCTACATCGGCCAGGAACGCGCCGAGGGCTTCGCCTCGCCGGGCGGGCTGGTCGCGGGCCGCACCCATGCCTACCAAGTGCCGGCCGCGCTGCGCATCAACCAGTGGGCGCTGGCGGGCGACTGGGCGGTCGATGCCGAGCGCGCGGTGCTCGCGCGCCCGGGCGGGCGCATCGCCTACCGCTTCCAGGCGCGCGACCTGCACCTGGTGCTCGGCCCCGCGGCCGACGGCAAGCCGGTGCGCTTCCGCGTGCGCATCGACGGCCAGCCGCCGCTGGCCGACCACGGCTTCGACACCGACGCGCAAGGCGTGGGCACGGTCGACGCGCAGCGGCTCTACCAGCTGGTGCGCCAGCAGCAGGGCGCGCGCGAGCGGCTGTTCGAGATCGAGTTCCTCGACCCCGGCGCGCAGGCCTATGCCTTCACCTTCGGCTGAAGCCGGGGCGGTGGCTCAGAACGGGTAGTGCCGCGGCGTGGTCTGCACCGTGAGCCAGCGCAGCTCGGTGAAGGCCTCCACGCCGGCCTTGCCGCCGAAGCGGCCGTAGCCCGAGGCCTTCACGCCGCCGAAGGGCATCTGCGCCTCGTCGTGCACCGTGGGCCCGTTGACGTGACAGATGCCGGCCTCGATGCGACGCGCCACGTTCCAGGCGCGCGCGATGTCGCGGCCGAACACGGCCGACGAGAGGCCGAAGGCGTTGTCGTTGGCGGTGACGATCGCGGCCTCGGTATCGGCCACGCGCACGATGGCCTTGAGCGGACCGAAGGTCTCCTCGCCGTAGACGCGCATCGCGGGCGTCACGCGGTCGAGCACGGTGGCCGGCATCAGCGTGTTCTCGGCGCGGCCGCCGCAGACCAGCACCGCGCCCTGGGCCAGCGCATCGTCGATCAGCGCGTTGCAGCGCTCCACGGTCGCCATGTCGACCACCGAGCCCAGCACCACCGGGCCCTCGCGCGGGTCGCCCAGCGGCAGGCTCTTCGCGCGCGCCGCGAACCTGGCGACGAACTCGTCGGCGATGCGCGCGTCGAGCACGATGCGCTCGGTCGACATGCAGATCTGGCCCGAGTTGGCGAAGGCGCCGAACACCGCGGCATCCACCGCGGCGTCGATGTCGGCATCGTCGAGCACCACGAAGGGCGCCTTGCCGCCGAGTTCGAGCACGGCGGGCTTGAGGTGGCGCGCGCAGGTCTGCGCGATCAGCCGGCCCACGCGCGTGGAGCCGGTGAAGTTGACGCGCCGCACCGCCGGGTGCGCGACGATCGCGTCGACCACCTCGGCCGCGTCGGCCGGCGCGTTGGTCACGAAGTTCACCGTGCCCGGCGGCAGGCCGGCGTCGTGCAGCGCATCGACGATCAGCGCATGGGTCTGCGGGCACAGCTCCGAGCCCTTGAACACCACCGTGTTGCCGCAGGCCAGCGGCGTGGCGAGCGCGCGCACGCCGAGGATCACGGGCGCGTTCCACGGCGCGATGCCGAGCACCACGCCGGCCGCCTGGCGCACGCCCAGCGCGAGGCTGCCGGGCACGTCGGAGGGAATCACCTCGCCGCCGATCTGGGTGGTGAGCGCGGCCGCCTCGGTCAGCAGCCCGGCCGCGAGGTGCACGTTGAAGCCGGCCCACAGCGCCGAGGCGCCGGTCTCGCGCGCCATCGCCTGCACGAAGTCGTCGTGGCGCGCCTCGATCGCCTGCGCGGCCTTCAGCAG
Source organism: Variovorax sp. PDC80 (assembly GCF_900115375.1). Classification (NCBI taxonomy): domain Bacteria; kingdom Pseudomonadati; phylum Pseudomonadota; class Betaproteobacteria; order Burkholderiales; family Comamonadaceae; genus Variovorax; species Variovorax sp. PDC80. The sequence goes on from NZ_FOWG01000012.1 coordinate 101,347, forward strand.
CAGCGCGCGGCGCTCGCCGGGGCCGGTCTGCGACCAGGCGCCGAACGCTCGTTGCGCGGCCTCGACCGCGGCGACGGCATCGCGCGCGGTGGCGGCGGGGGCGCGCGTGGCGACGGCGCCATCGAGCGGGTTGCGGCGCTCGAAGACGGCGCCGCCTTCGGCCGGACGGCGTTCGCCGCCGATGCGCATGAGGATGTCGGTCATGAGGAAGTCCTTGGCTGGAAGAAAGAAGGTTCAGGCGACGCCGAGGTAGGCCTGGCGCACCGCGTCGGAATCGAGCAGCGCGCGGGCCTCGCCCGCGGCCACGATGCGACCGCGCTCGAGCACGTAGCCGCGGTCGGCGGCCTGCAGTGCCTTGCGCACGTTCTGCTCGACCATCAGCACGGTCACGCCCTGGTCGGCGATGCGGCGCACGATGGCCAGCAGCTCGTCGACCATGCGCGGCGCGAGGCCCAGCGAGGGCTCGTCGAGCATCAGCAGGCGCGGCCCGCTCATCATGGCGCGCGCCACCGCCACCATCTGCTGCTCGCCGCCGCTCATGGTGCCGGCCAGTTGCCTCGCGCGTTCGCGCAGCCGCGGGAAGTCGTCGAAGGCGCGCGCCAACCGCTCGGCGCGCAGCGCGGCGGGCACCAGCCAGCCGCCGAGCTCGAGGTTCTCGGTCACCGTCATCTGCGCGAACAGCTGGCGGCCCTCGGCCACCAGCGCCATGCCGCGGCGCACGCAGGCGGTGGCGTCGCCCGCGGGCAGCGCCACGCCGTCGAGCAGCGCCTCGCCGCGGCGCGGCAGCAGGCCGGCCAGCGCCTTCAGCAGCGTGGTCTTGCCGGCGCCGTTGGGACCCAGCACCACGGTCACGCCGGGCACGGCCTCGAGGTCGAGCCCCTGCACCACCTCGAAGCCGTGGTAGCCGGCGCGCAGGCCGCGCACGGCGAGGCGGCTGCCGTCGTTCGATGCGGCGTTCATGCCGTGGCCTCCATCTCGTCGCCCAGGTAGGCCTCGATCACCTCCGCGTTGCGCACCACCTCGGCGGGCGTGCCGTCGGCGATCTTGCGGCCCTGGTGCAGCACCAGCACGCGCTCGACGTACTTGAGCAGGGTGGTCACCGCATGCTCGATCCACACCACGGTGAGGCCGTGCGCGTCGCGCAGCCGGCGGATGCGCTGCGCCATGGCCTCGACCTCGGCCTCGGTGAGCCCGGCCGCGACCTCGTCGAGCAGCAGCACGCGCGGCCGCGTGCCGAGCGCCATGCCGATCTCGAGCAGCCGCTGCTGCGAGGGCGTGACCTCGGCCGCGAAGCGCCCGCCGAGCGCGCCCAGGCCCAGCATGTCGAGGATCTCCCCCACGCTCGCGAGGCCCGGCAGCGGCGCGCGGTGCCGGCCCGCGAACTGCATGCCGAAGCGCACGTTGTCCGCCAGGCTCATGCCGGCCATCACGCGCGGTGTCTGGAAGGTGCGCGCGATGCCGTGCGCGGCGAAGCGGTGCGGGCCGCGGCGCGTGAGGTCGATGCCGTCCTCCACCAGCAGCTGCCCGCCGGTGGGCATCACCACGCCCGAGATGGCGTTGAAGAAGGTGGTCTTGCCCGCGCCGTTGGGGCCGATGATGCCGACCAGCTCGCCGGCATGCAGCGCGACGCTGACCGCGTCGACGGCGGTGAGGCCGCCGAAGCGCACGCTGACCTCGCGCGCCTCGAGCAGCAGGGGGCTCGCGGCCTCAGACATGGCGCGCTCCCTTCGCCTTGCGCCGCCACAGCGACGCCAGCCCCTCGGGCAGGTACATCACGCACAGGATCAGCAGCAGCCCCAGCACCATCATGTAGCCGTAGGGCAGCTGCAGCCGCAGGGTCTCGGACAGCACGCTGAACACCACGGCCGCGAGCACCGGCCCGCCGATGCTGGCGGCGCCGCCGATCATCGCGATCAGCACGGTCTGGAAACCGATGAAGGGGCTGAAGACGGCGGCCGGCTCGATGTAGGTCCAGCGCACCGCCATCGCCGCGCCGACCGCGCCCGCGAAGGCCGCGGTGAGCGCGAAGCCGGCGATCTTCACGCGCCGCGTGTCCACGCCCAGGGTCTGGGCGCGCTGCTCGTCGGCACCGATGCCCGCGAGCGCGAGGCCGAAGCGGCTGCGCTTCACGGCCATCGCGGTGGCGATCGCCAGCACGGCGATCGCGAGCACCGTGAGGTAGACCGTCTCGTTGGACGGCACCTCGGTCAGCACCCGGCCCACCGTGCCCGAGATCTGCTTCTCGACGAAGGTCAGCGCATGCCGGATCAGTTCGGTCATGCCGAAGGTCAGCACCGCGAAGTAGGTGCCGCGCAGGTGCAGCACGGCCGCGCCCATCAGCAGCGCGACCGCGCTCGCGATGGCCGCGCCGCCGAGGATCACCAGCGGCCAGGGCAGCACGTCGAGCAGCACGGCGCTGGCATAGGCGCCGAGGCCGAAGAAGGCCGAGGTGGCGAGCGACAGGTAGCGCGTGGCGCCGCAGAACAGCGACCAGCTCGTGGCCAGCGCGATGTACATCAGGCAGCCCAGCGCCACCGAGCTCAGGAACTCGCTGGCGATCCAGGGCACGCAGGCGGCGAGCGCGGCGGCCGCGCCGAGCAGCAGCCAAGGCCGCGCGGAAGAAGAGGACAGGGAACTCATCGCGAGAACAATCCGTTGGGCCGCCAGATCAGCACGCCGATGAACACGGCGTACGACAGCAGCATCTTGAGCGAAGGGCTGGTGAAGTACATGCCCAGCGCCTCGACCACGCCGAGCAGCAGGCCGCCGACCAGGCTGCCGGCGATGCTGCCGAAGCCGCCGAGCGTGATGACGATCAGCGCGGTCACGGTGTAGGGCTCGCCCATCGAGGGCGAGATCTCGTAGGTCATCGACAGCAGCGCGCCGGCCACGCCCGAGAGGCCCAGGCCGATGCCGAACATCAGCGGATGCAGCCGCTTCGTGTTGATGCCGACCAGTTGCGCGCCGGTGGGCGACTGCATCAGCGCGCGCACCGCCTTGCCCAGCAGGGTGCGCTTGAGCAGCGCCACCAGCACCAGGCTCAGCGCGAGCGCGACGCCGAACAGCACCAGCTTGTTGGCCGTGAAGCGCATCGCGCCGAGCTGCACCGGCTCGGCCAGGTAGTCGTAGCCGCGCAGGTCGCCGCCCCACACCAGCAGCGCGGTGTTCTGCACCAGGAACATCAGGCCGAAGCCCACCATCAGGCTGCGCGCCTCGAACACCTCGACGCTGGGCGCGCGCGCCGCCACCTGCCGAAAGCACAGCCAGTGCACCGCCATGCCCAGCGCCATCAGCAGCGCGAAGGCCACCGGAACGAACAGCAGCGGCGAGATGCCCAGCGCGGTGTGGGCCCACCAGGTCAGGAAGGCGCCGAGCATCAGGAACTCGCCGTGCGAGATGTTCATGATGCGCATCAGCCCGTACTGCAGGTTCAGGCCGATGGCCACCAACGCGTAGATGCCGCCCGAGATCAATCCGCCCGCCAGCAGCTCGGCCCATCCTCCGAAGGACATGCGGCTACTTCCAGGCCGGCTTGGGCGCGAGCTGCGCGGTGGCGCGGTCCTTCGGCCACACCACCTCGAACTCGCCGCCCTGCCATTGCGCGACGGTGCCGGGCACCGAGGCGTTCTCGCTGCCCTCGAAGCGGATCGGCCCGAGGATGGTCCCGAACTCGGTCTTCGCGATGTGCTCGCGCAGCGCCTTGCGGTCCAGCCCCACGCTGGCCACGGCCTGCTGCAGGATCTCGAGGCCGGCCCAGGCATGGCCGCTGGCCCAGCGGTCGGGCTCCTTGCCGAACTTCTTCGTGTGGGCGTCGAAATAGGCCTTGGCGCCGGGGCTGGTCTTGCCGTTCCACGAGCCCATGCCGATCACGCCCTCGGTGTTGGCGGCCATCACGTTCCTGTAGAGCTGGAAGGCGGTGCCGACCGAGGCGTAGAAGAACTTCGGATTGAAGCCCACCTCGCGTGCCTGGCGGCTCGCGAGGATGGTGTCGGGCGGATAGGTGATGCCGATGAAGGCGTCGGGATTCAGGTCCTTGATGCCGCGCAGCACCGGCGCCAGGTCCTTCACGCCGAGCGGATAGCTCTTGCGCTCCACCACCTGGATCTGCGTCTTCTTGAGCGCGTTGTTGAGCGCCGCGAAGTTCTCGAGGCCGAACAGGTCGTCCATGTAGACGATGGCCACGGTCTTCGCGCCCTGGGCCACCAGCAGGTCGACCAGCGCGCCCATCATCTTGTCGGGCTGCTGCAGCAGCGAGAAGAAGTAGGGCAGCCGCATGTCGATGAGCTTGCGCGACAGCGCGGTGGGCGCGAGCAGCGGATAGCCGAGGCGGTTGGCCAGCGGCGCGACCGCGAAGTTGGCGCCCGAGCCCCAGGGCGGCAGCACCAGGTCGACCTTGTCGCTGCCCATGAGCTTCTCGAAGGTGCGCACGCAGGTCTCGGTCTCGCTGCGGTCGTCGTAGCCGATCAGCTCGATCGGACGCCTGGCGCCGCCCTTCACCGCGAGGCCGCCGGCCGCGTTGACCTGCTCGGCCCACAGCAGGTAGTTGGGCTCCTGGCTCACCTGCGCGCCCGCGGCCCAGGGACCGGTGCGGGCGATGGCATAGCCGATGCGCACCGGCGCGCCCTGCTGGGCGAACAGGCGCGGCGCCATGGCGGCGGCGCCGAGCGCGGCGGCGCCCTGGATCCAGCGGCGGCGAGGGGTGTGGAACACGGCGGTCTCCTTCGATGTTCGGGTCGTGCGGCGCCCGGTGCGGGCCCTGCCGGCATCGTAGGAACGGCACCGCGCGGACGCTGTGCCGGCGGTGCACAAAGCGCTTGTCCCAGCGTGCAGCCGGCTAGTGGTTAACCCGCAAGGCGAGGCGGCGCCCGCGCGGCCCACAATGGGCGCCCCATCCACCCCCCAATGCCTCCCGCCGCGCCATGACCGCATCGCAGTTGCTGTCGACCGACGAAGTGCCGCCGCGCGAGCGCGGCCCGGCGTGGTGCGAGTGGGTGTACCGCCACTTCGGCGGCCTGGGCTCCGACCTCTACGGCGACGAGGTGCCGTTCGACGGCCACCTGGCGGCCTCGCGCGCGGGCGACGTGATCCTCACGCGGCTCGAGGCCAACCGCCACCGGGTGCTGCGCACCGCGCGGATGGCGCGCCTGAGCGACGCGGCCTACCTGAAGATCGTGGCGCCCTGGCAGGGCTCGGCCGAGGTGGTGCAGAAGGGCCGCGCGGCGGCGGTGCGCTCGGGCGGCTGGACGCTCTACGACACCACGCTCGACTACACGGTGGCCAACCCCGAGCGCAGCGACCACCTGATCGTGATGCTGCCCAAGGAACAGCTGGCCCTGCCCTCGCTGCCGCTCGCGCAGCTGGTGGCGCGGCGCGTCGGCGGCACCAGCGGCATCTCGCGCGTGGCGCTCGAGACCATGCGCAGCACCTACCAGGAGCTGCCTTCGATGAGCGAGGCGGCCGCGCGCGGCGCGGGCGAGCTGCTGATCCAGCTGGTGCGGCTGTCGCTGATGGAGCTGGCCGGCCAGCACACGCAGCAGACCCAGCGCGAGGCGCTGGCCGACCGCATCCGCCACCACGTGGCGCAGAACCTGCACGACCCGGCCCTGTCGGTCGAGGGCATCGCGCAGGCGCTGCGCTGCAGCAAGCGGCTGCTGCACGGCGCCTTCGCCGATGGCGAGGACACGCTCGCGGGCCACATCCAGCAGCAGCGGCTGGCCGCCAGCATCCGCGCGCTGCGCGACCCGGCGCGCGCCGCCGAGCCCGTGACCGCGATCGCGCTCGCGGCCGGCTTCGTGAACCTCTCGCACTTCAGCCGCGTGTTCCGCGCCCACACGGGCCTGAGCCCGAGCGATTTCCGGCGCCAGGCGCTCGGCTGAAGACGGGCGGTCCGCGGGGCTGCGGATAATGGTCGCCTCCCCCGCCCCCACCGCAGACGCCATGACCCTGTCCGCCTACCTGCTGTTCCTGCCGGCCTGCTTCGCCATCAACATGGCGTTCGGCCCCAACAACCTGCTCTCGGTGAGCAACGGCGCGCGCTACGGCATCGCGCAGGCCGTGACCGCCGCGGCCGGCCGCCTGGTCGCCTTCGCGCTGATGATCGCGATCGCCGGCCTGGGCATGGGCGCGGTGCTGGTCGCCTCCGAGCTGGCCTTCGACGTCGTCAAGTGGATCGGCGCCGCCTACCTCGTGTGGATCGGCATCCGGCTGCTGCGCGCGCCCGCGCCCGAACTGGCGCAGCAGGCGCGCGAGCTCGCGGGCCCGCCGCCGATGCGCGTGCTGGTGCGGCAGGAGTTCACCGTCGCCGCGGGCAACCCGAAGGCGATCCTGGTGTTCACCGCCTTCTTCCCGCAGTTCGTGGTGCCGGGCGCGTACGCATCGAGCTACCTGCTGCTGGGCCTGACCTTCCTGGTCTTCGAGGTGGTGGCGATCGCGCTCTATGCGCTGCTCGGCGCGCGCATGCGCCGGCTGGCCGGCGGCAGCCGCGCGATGCGCTGGTTCAACCGCGTGAGCGGCAGCATGATGATCGGCTTCGGCTGCCTGCTGGCGTTGACGCGGCGGCCGAGTTGATCGACGCCTGCCCTCTCAAGCCTTCAGGTACTCGGCCTTGGTGCCGAGCCAGCGGTCGATGTGCCGCCGCGCCAGCTCGGGATGCTGCTCGAGCATGCGCGGCGCGAGCTCGCGCGCCCAGTCGAGCAGCAAGGTGTCGGTCGTGAGGTCGGCGAAGCGCAGCAGCGGCGCGCCCGACTGGCGCGCGCCGAGGAACTCGCCGGGCCCGCGGATCTCGAGGTCCCGGCGCGCGATCTCGAAGCCGTCGCTGGTCTCGGCCATCGCGCGCAGCCGCGCGCGCGCCGCCTCGCCGACGCGGCCGCTGTCGCCGGGCGCATAGAGCAGCACGCAGGCCGAGGCCGCCGCGCCGCGGCCCACGCGGCCGCGCAGCTGGTGCAGCTGCGACAGGCCGAAGCGCTCGGCATGCTCGATCACCATCAGCGAGGCATTGGGCACGTCCACGCCGACCTCGATCACCGTGGTGCTCACCAGCACGTGCATCTGGTTGGCGGTGAAGGCGGCCATCACCGCCTGCTTCTCGGCCGTGGGCATGCGCGAATGCAGCAGGCCGACGTTGACCTGCGGCCCGAGCAGGTCGGCCAGCTCGTCGCGCGTGGCGGTGGCGTTGCGCAGGTCGACCGCCTCGCTCTCCTCGATCAGCGGGCAGACCCAGTAGACCTGCCGGCCCTGCTCGATCTGCGACTGGATGCGCGCGATCACCTCGTCGCGCCGGTGCTCGGCCACCAGCCGGGTGACGATCGGCGTGCGGCCCGGCGGCAGCTCGTCGAGCGTGGAGACGTCGAGGTCGGCGTAGTAGCTCATCGCGAGCGTGCGCGGGATCGGCGTGGCGCTCATCATCAGCAGGTGCGGCTCGAGCTCGTCGCGCGCCTTGCCGCGCAGCGCCAGCCGCTGCGCCACGCCGAAGCGGTGCTGCTCGTCGATGATCGCCAGCGCGAGGTTGTGGAAGCGCACCTTCTCGGAGATCACGGCATGGGTGCCGATCACCAGCGCGGCCTCGCCGCTCTCGACCGCCGCGCCCATGGCGTCGCGCTCCTTCTTCTTCTGGCTGCCGGTGAGCCAGGCCACGCGCAGGCCGCGCTCGGCCAGCAGCGGATCGAGCCAGCCGACCAGCTTGCCGAAATGCTGGGCCGCGAGGATCTCGGTCGGCGCCATCAGCGCGCACTGGAAACCCGCGTCGATGCAGCGCGCCGCCGCGAGCGCGGCCACCACCGTCTTGCCCGAACCCACGTCGCCCTGCAGCAGCCGGTGCATCGGCAGCTCGCGCCCGAGGTCGCGCGCGATCTCCTCGCCCACGCGCGCCTGCGCGCCGGTCAGGCCGAAGGGCAGCACGGCCAGCAGCGCGTCGTGCAGCGAGCCCTTGCCGCCGACGGGCGCGGCCGCCATGTCGAGCATCGGCGCGCGCTGCGCCGCGCGCTCCATGCGCGCCTGCATCTGCGACAGCTGCTGCGCCAGCAGCTCCTCGGCCTTGATGCGCTGCCAGGCCGGGTGGCTGTGGTCCTCGAGCGTGGCCATCGCCACGTCGGGCGTCGGGTAGTGCAGGAAGCTCAGCGAGGCGCGCAGGTCCCAGGCGCCGCGCAGGCCGATCTGCACCGGGATGGTCTCGTCGAGCACCGCGCGCGCGAGGCCCGAACGCACCTCGCGCCGCAGCACCGGCTGCGCGAGGCCGGCCACGGTCGGGTAGACGGGCGTGAGCGCCTCGGGCAGCGCGGTGCCCGCGGCCTTGACCGTGGGATGCATCATCTGCCGCCCGACGAAGCCGCCGCGCACCTCGCCGCGCACGCGCACCCGCGCGCCCACCGCGAGCTGCTTCTGCTGCGAGGGATAGAAGTTGAAGAAGCGCAGCTGGCAGGTCTCGCCGCCGTCGTCGATGGTGACGATGAGCTGGCGCCGCGGCCGGTAGGCCACCTCGGCCTCGGTCACCACGCCTTCGATCTGCGCGGTGTCGCCGTCGCGCGTGTCGGCCAGCCGCACCACGCGGGTCTCGTCCTCGTAGCGCATCGGCAGGTAGAGCGCGAAGTCGATGTCGCGCACCAGGCCGAGCTTGCGCAGCGCGCGCTGCACCACGCTGAGGCCGCTGCCCGGTGGCCCGGCGGGAGCGGCGGGCGCGGCGGGTGCAGGCGTGGCGGCGCCCGGTGCGCTCGGCGCGGCGGCGGGTGTGGAGGCTTTCTTCTTGGCGGGCACGGACAGGTCTTCTAGCGCGGACGGCAAAGGTCCGTCAAGGCGCTGCGCGCATCGGGGAACGTGAACGCGAAGCCGCCACGCAGCAGCCGCGCGGGCACCACGCGCTGGCCTTCGAGCAGCAGGTCGGCCTGCTCGCCGAGCAGCAGCTTCACGGGCGCCGCGGGCGTGGGCATCCAGCAGGGGCGGTGCAGCACGCTGGCCGCGACGCGCGTGAAGTCGTGCTGGCTCAGCGCCTGCGGCGCGGTCACGTTGAAGGCCTGCGCGGCCGGCGTGCCAGCTTCGCGTTCGATCCGGCTCCAGGCATGCGCGAGCGCGCGCACCAGGTCGTGCACATGCACCCACGACAGCCACTGCCGCCCGCTGCCCAGCCGCCCGCCGACACCGAGCCGCACCGGCAGCAGCAGTTGCGGCAGCGAGCCCTGGTGGCCCAGCACGAAGCCGAAGCGCATGCAGGCCACCTGCACGCCCAGCGCGACCGCGGCCTGCGCCGCCTGCTCCCAGCGCTGGCACAGGCGCGACATGAAGATGTCCTGCGGCGGCGCCTCCTCGTCGAGCGCGGTGGCATCGCCCTGCGGCTGCACGCCGTAGTAGCCGATGGCCGAGCCCGACAGCAGCAGCCAGGGCTTGCGCGGGCGCGCGGCCATCCATTCGACCAGCTGCCGCGTCAGGCCCTCGCGGCTGGCCAGCAGCTGGCGCTGGCGCCGCTCGCTCCAGCGCGCGCCGAGGATGCGCGCGCCCGCGAGGTTGACCACCACCTCGATCTCCTCGGCCGCGGGCAGCTCGGCCAGCGACCGCACGCAGCGCACCGCGCCGCCGAAGTTCCAGGCCGCCGCGCGCGCGTCGCGCGTCCACACCGTGACCGCATGGCCGTCGGCCAGCAGGTGGCGCACGAGGATCTGGCCGATGAAGCCGGTGCCGCCCGTGACCAGCACGCGCCGCGGCCGCGCGCCGAAGCGCACCGGCGCCTCGGTCTCGCGCACCCGCGCATGGCGCCGGCGCCGCAGCAGCGCGCGCGCCGCGAAGGCATCGCGCAGCCCCGACACGCCCACCCCCACGCCGCACAGCGCGAGGAAGGCGCCGAGCCAGCCCTGCGGCTGCCAGGCGAGCGCGGTCGGCTCGGCGGCCCAGCCGACGGCCGCCAGCGCCAGCAGCGCGATGAAGGCGCCCGCGTTGATCGCCAGCACCGTGTGCGTGACGCGCTCGGTGGCCGGCAGCAGGCGGCTGCGGTCCTCGACCACGAAGTCCCACAGCGTGAGCACGATCTCGACGCCGAACACGGCGAGCAGCACCCAGGCCCAGGCGCCATGCCAGGCCCAGGACGAGAGGCCGATGAACAGCAGGCAGTAGATCGACGAGCGCGTGGCGTGGATCGCGAGCTCGCGCCCGGCCGAGGCGCGCCGCGGCAGGGCCTCGGTGCCCTCGTGGTGGTAGAGCGTGTCGAAGGCGCCGAGCGCGCCCTGGGCCGCCATCAGCTGCAGCGCCAGCAGGTGCGTGTCGATCATGCGGGGGCGGACACTTCCTCGAACACGCCGACCTGGGTGAAGGTGGTGCCCATCAGCGGGTGGCGGATCTCGATGCGGATGTTGAAGCGCTCGGGCGTCTCGTTGTGGTGCCAGAGGAAGGTCTTGCCGGGCGTGAGCAGGCCCGGCAGCGGGAGGCGCCAGCCGAACAGCTGCCAGAAATAGCCGTCGCTGCGGAAATGCAGGCTGCCGTTCTCCACGCTGAGCACCAGCTTCATGCCCAGCCCCATGCCGACGTACTCGAGCACCTCGCCGCGTTCGCTCTCGCGCATGAAGCTGGTGAACTGGATCGGCCGACGCCCGTGCAGCCGGTAGATGCGCTGCTTGTAGATCGCGGGGTCGCCGGGCTTCGCGTAGACCTGGATCTCGACCGGGAAGTCGGCGTCGCTGTAGGGAATCAGCGCGCCCTGGATCAGCGGCTGCGTGAGGTGGCCCAGCAGCCGGCCGAAGCGCGAGCAGCGCAGCTCGCTGAGCCGGCCGCTGTAGTGCAGCGCCTTGCCGGGCGAGGGGTTCTTGTCGAAGCGGCGGCGGATGTCGGCATGCAGGCCCTGCCAGGCGGCGCCGAGGATCTTCTTGAAGAGCTCGCCTTCGGAGGGCCCGGGCGCGGACCCGGACTCCTGCGTGACGCGCGCTGCATGTGTATCGACCATGCGGCGATTCTGCCTCGCCGGCCCTGGCCCGACCCCGCGGCGGCGGCCGGTTTTCGCGCCATGGGACAATCGCCGCCTCGCTCTCCGAACGGCCCCTCGCGGCCCCCTCTTGGAACGGGCCCGTCCGGCCCTCAAGCATCATGCGCGCCTTCACGCTTTCCGATTTCGATTTCGCCCTGCCGCCCGAGCTGGTGGCGCAACACCCGGCCACCGAACGCACCGCCTCCCGCCTGCTCGACGGCACCGGCCCCGCCCCGGCCGACCGCATCTTCCGCGACCTGCCCTCGCTGCTGCGCGAGGGCGACCTGCTGGTCTTCAACGACACCCGCGTCGTCAAGGCGCGCCTGTTCGGCGAGAAGCCGACCGGCGGCAAGCTCGAGCTGCTGGTCGAGCGCGTGCTGCAGGGGCAGGAGGTGGTGGCCCACATGAAGGTCAGCAAGAAGCCGCCCGTGGGCACCACGCTGCAGATGGACGGCGGCTTCCGCGCCACCCTGCTCGGCCGCTGGCCCGAGGAGGACGGCGCCCTGTTCCGCTTCGCCTTCGAGAGCGACACGGGCGAGAACCCCTACCTGCTGATGGAGCGCTGCGGCCACGTGCCGCTGCCGCCCTATATCACGCACGACGACTCGGCCGAGGACGAGCGCCGCTACCAGACCGTGTTCGCGCGCGTGCCCGGTGCCGTGGCCGCGCCCACCGCCGCGCTGCACTTCGACGAGGGCCTGCTGGCCGCGCTCGAGGCGCGCGGCGTGCAGCGCGCCAACGTCACGCTGCACGTGGGCGCCGGCACCTTCCAGCCGGTGAAGACCGAGAACATCGCCGAGCACACCATGCACGCCGAGCGCTACGAGGTGCCCGAGGCCACGCAGCGCGCCATCGCCGAATGCAAGGCGCGCGGCGGCCGCATCGTGGCCGTGGGCACGACCACCGTGCGCACGCTCGAGTCGTGGGCCAAGAGCGGCGAGGCCGCGGGCGACACCCGCATCTTCATCACGCCGGGCTTCGCCTTCGCGCACGTCGACCTGCTGATCACCAACTTCCACCTGCCCAAGAGCACGCTGATGATGCTGGTCTCGGCCCTCGCGGGCTACGAGCGCGTGATGGCGCTCTATGCGCACGCCATCGCGCAGGGCTACCGCTTCTTCAGCTATGGCGATGCGATGCTGCTCGCGCGCCAACCGAGAACAGAGGACTGACCCCCATGCTGAACTTCGAACTCCTCAAGACCGACCCCGACAGCCACGCGCGCCGCGCCACGCTCACGCTCAACCACGGCGTGGTGCAGACGCCGATCTTCATGCCCGTGGGCACCTACGGCACCGTCAAGGGCGTGATGCCGCGCAGCCTCGAGGAGATGGGCGCGCAGATCATCCTGGGCAACACCTTCCACCTGTGGATGCGCCCGGGCCTGGACGTGATGCAGAGCTTCGGCGGGCTGCACCAGTTCGAGAAGTGGAACAAGCCCATCCTCACCGACTCGGGCGGCTTCCAGGTCTGGTCGCTGGGCGCGATGCGCAAGATCAGCGAGGAAGGCGTGAAGTTCGCCTCGCCGGTCAACGGCGACAAGCTGTTCCTCACGCCCGAGGTCTCGATGCAGATCCAGACCATCCTCAACAGCGACATCGTGATGCAGTTCGACGAGTGCACGCCCTACGACACCAAGGGCCACATCACGACCGAGGCCGAGGCGCGCATCTCGATGGAGCTGAGCCTGCGCTGGGCCAAGCGCTGCCAGACGGAATTCGAGCGCCTGTCGAACCCGAACGCGCTGTTCGGCATCGTGCAGGGCGGCATGTTCGAGAACCTGCGCGAGGAATCGCTGGCGGCGCTGGTCGAGCTGGACTTCCCGGGCTACGCCATCGGCGGCGTGAGCGTGGGCGAGCCCAAGGAGGAGATGCTGCACATCATGGGCCACACGCCGCACCGGCTGCCCGCGAACAAGCCGCGCTACCTGATGGGCGTGGGCACGCCCGAGGACCTGGTGCAGGGCGTGGCCGACGGCGTCGACATGTTCGACTGCGTGATGCCCACGCGCAATGCGCGCAACGGCACGCTGTTCACGCGCTTCGGCGACCTCAAGATGCGCAACGCGCGCCACAAGAGCGACCCGCAGCCGATCGATCCGAGCTGCACCTGCCACGCCTGCGCGGGCAGCTCGGGCGTGAGCTGGAACGACGGCGGGCGCGAGGGCTTCAGCCGCGCCTACCTGCATCACCTCGACCGCTGCGGCGAGATGCTCGGGCCGATGCTCACGACCATCCACAACCTGCACTACTACCTGAACCTGATGCGCGAGATCCGCGAGGCGCTCGACGCGGGAACGTTCACGGCATTCCGCGCGCGCTTCAAGTCGGAGCGCGCGCGCGGCGTCTAGCCGGCGGCCTTGCCCGCGGCGGTGGCCTCGGGCACCTCCACCAGCCGGCCGCTGCGCACGTCGTAGATGTAGCCGTAGATCGGGATCGTCCTCGGCACCAGCGGGTGCTGGCGGATGCGCTCCACGTCCTCCTGCACGCTGCGCGCGTTGTGCGTGAAGGTGTGCCACTTGATGTAGCGCCCGGCCGACGAGCCCGGGCCGTGGCCCGTGTCGTGCCAGCCCGTGGCATCGACGCTCGCGGTCTCCAGGCTCTGCTCGAGCAGGCCCGAGATGACGTCGTCGGTGAACAGCTCCATGCCGCAGTCGCTGTGGTGCACCACGAAGAACTCGCGCGTGCCCAGCAGCTTGTACGAGATGACCAGCGAGCGGATGGCGTCGTCGGTGGCGCGGCCGCCGGCATTGCGGATCACGTGCGCGTCGCCCTCGGCGAGCCCCGCATAGCCCGCGGGATCGAGGCGCGCATCCATGCAGGTGAGCACCGCGAAGCGGCGCGCGGGCGGCAGCGCCAGCTTCGATTTCTCGCCGAACCCGGCGGCATATCACTCGTTGGCTTCGAGCACTTCTTGCAGGACGGACATCGGCGGACTCCATGGCTCACACGCACCCATCGGCGTCGGGCCATTCTGGGCAGCGCCGCGGCCGGCCACAACGACCGAGTTCGCATGTGCTTATCGCGAAACTGGCGCTGCGCGCGCGAGCCCGGCGATCCGCGCTAACCTTCCCGCCTCACCGCTGTCGTCTTCCTTTTTCATGACCACTGCATCCACCCCCTCGCCCTACACCGCGCGCTATCCCTCGCTCGCCGAGCGCACCGTCTTCATCTCGGGCGGCGCGAGCGGCATCGGCGAGTCGCTGGTGCGGGCCTTCCATGCGCAGGGCGCGAAGGTCGGCTTCTGCGACCTCGACGCCGCCGCGGGCCAGGCGCTCGCGGGCCAGTTGCGCGGCGGGCATCCCGCGCTGTTCCTGCCTTGCGACGTGACCGACACGGCCGCGCTGGGCGCCACCATCGAGTCGGTGCGCTCGCACTTCGGGCCTGTGAGTGTGCTGCTCAACAACGCGGCCAACGACCGCCGCCACGAGATGGCCGACGTCACCGACGAGGACTTCGACCGGCTGGTGGCCGTGAACCTCAAGCACCAGTTCTTCGCCGCGCAGGCGGTGGCACCCGACATGCGCGCGCTGGGCGGCGGCTCGATCGTCAACTTCGGCTCGGTCAGCTGGATGATGAAGGGCCGCGGCTACCCGGTCTACCAGGCCTGCAAGGCGGCCGTGCGCGGCCTCACGCGCTCGCTGGCGCGCGACCTGGGCAAGCAGAACATCCGCGTCAACACGATCGTGCCGGGCTGGGTGATGACCGAGCGGCAACTGCGGCTGTGGGTCAAGCCCGAGTCGGGCGCGGAGATCGACGCGGCCCAGTGCCTGCCGGGCCGCGTGATGGGCGAGGACATCGCGGCGATGGCGCTGTTCCTGGGCGCCGACGATTCGCGCATGTGCACGGCGCAGGACTACGTGGTGGACGCGGGCTGGACCTGAAGCCCTTCTTCGCGCCTCCAAAGCAAACAGCCCGGCAATGCCGGGCTGTTTGCATGGTGGAAACAGCGCGGATCAGTCGCGCAGTTCGGCCGGCACCTTGCCGCCATTGGCGGCCAGCTTGGTCATGACCTGGCGGTGCAGCCAGATGTTCATCTTGGCGCTGTCGCTGGTGTCGGCGCCGTAGCTCAGTTCGGCCGCGAGCTGCTTGCGCGCGTCGAGGCTGCTGTCCAGGCCCAGCAGCTTCATCAGGTCGACGATGGAGGTGCGCCAGTTGAGCTGCTTCGCGCCCGGCATGCCGTCGAGCAGGGCCTCGACGTCGACCACCGTGATGGCCGGCGGCGGTGCGGCTGCGGCCGGTGCGCCCGCGGGCGCCGGCGCGGCGGGGGCAGCGGGTGCCGCGGCCGGCGGTTGCGCGGCCTGCGCGGACGGGAAGATCTTGGAAAGGATGCTGCCGAAGATGCTCATTGCGCGTACTCCTTCGAGGTGAGGCATGGAACGGACCGGGGCTGCGGCCGCGAACGCGGCGCAGCGGGCGGTTGTAGCACGAGCGCGTGACCGCCCTCCTCAGGTCGCGGGTTGCGGCGGGGTCCGGGGCGTGAAGGATTTCGCGTCCGCCTCCGACGATGTGGCCGAGGCACCGCAGGCATGGCAGAAGCGCGAGAAGGCACTCTTGCGCGTCTCGCAGACCTCGCAGTGGTCGTGCAGGCCGATGCCGCAATGCGGGCAGAAGTCGATCGCCGTGTTCTTCAGGTCCACCGGCCGCTCGCAGCCGGGGCACACGCCCTTGTCGAGCCGCGCCAGCGCGGTGTCGTAGCTCAGCTCCTCGCGCCGTACCTGGTCGGGCTGCTGCTCGGCCAGCTTCTGGCGCGCGAGGTAGTTGTTGAGCGCGACGATCGCGTAGCGCCCCACCAGCACCGTGAGCACGATGCCCACCACGTAGCGCACGTAGCCGCCGTAGCTCGGCAGGTAGGGCACGAGCTCGACGAAGAAGGCGAACAGCGCGAACAGGATGAAGCCCCAGACGAAGGGCCACCAGGTGCTCTTGCGCTTCTTCACGAACAGCCAGCCCGCGACCACCAGGAGCGGCAGCGTGAGCGCGAGCCGGTAGGCGAACACGCGCAGCTCGATGCGGCGGTACTCGGCGTCGAGCTTGAGCTGCGCGTCGCGCTCCAGCTCGACCAGCGTGGTGCGCGCGCGCTGCTCGGCCTGGCGCGCATCGAGCATGACCTGCTGCTGCGCGTTGACCTGGCGCTGCACCGCCTCCTCCTTCTGCTTGATGGCATCGAGCGCCTTGGTGCGCGCGATCAGCTCGGGGTCCTGGTCGGGCTGCGCGGTGGCGCGGCGCGTGGCGATCCAGTTGCCGAAGGTCTCGCGTGCATTGGCGCCGGCCTGCTGCGCGGCCTGCAGCTGCAGCCGGATCTGGTCGAGGTCGCGCGAGGCCTGCAGCTCGGCCGCCTCCGAGGCCTTGACGGTGGCGCGCAGCGGATCGGCCGCGCGGTGGTCGATGAAGTCCTCGATGGTGCGCACGCGCTCGACCTGCGGCAGGTCGCCCACGATGGTGCTGCCCAGCCCGATCAGGAAGCCCGCGAACACCAGCGCCACCAGCCAGAGGCCACGGCGGAACCATTTCTCGGAGAGGCGCAGGGATTTGCTCATGTCGTCGTTCCTTCCATTCTTCTCGTGCGGGCCGCGCTCACAGCTTGAGCGCCACCGGCGCCGCGCCGAGGCCCGCGCGCTGCAGCCATTCGAACACCGAATCGACGGTCACGGTCTCGATGCGGTCCGAGAAGCGCTTGTCGTTGGGATGGTCGTCGAAGGCGATGTTGGCCGAGCCGATGCGCCCGCCCAGGCGGGTCAGCGGGCCGAGCTTCAGTGTGGTGGGCTCGTAGCCCTTGAACTGCAGCCAGGCCTGCGCCTGCGAGCGGTTGACGATGGTGGCAGGCTCCATCGCGGCGGCCAGCGTCTCGAGCGCCCACTGGTTCGACTGCTGGTACTTCTGGCCCCAGGCGTAGCTGACGATGCTGTAGGGCGCGGCATGCAGCCGCACCAGGCGCGGCGTCGGCTCCTTGAGCGCGGCCAGCAGCTGCGCCTGCACCTGCGGCGTGGGCACGACCCAGGCGGCCTCGTAGCGCCAGAGGTCGTCGAGGAAGAACTCGCCGAGCCCCTGGCGGTAGACGGCCGCCACCGCGGTGCCGCACTGGTTGAGCTTGTGCACCACGCGCCATGGGCCGGCGTCGGTCTTGTAGGCGAGGCCGAAGTGCGAGTAGCGCAGGCCGTACTTGCTCAGGTCCTGGCCGGCGCGCGCCAGCACGACGACGCGCGCGCCGCTGGCGTCGAGCTGCTGCGAGGTGCGCTCGGCCAGCTCCATGCCCTTGGCGATCAGCGCGGCGCCGGGCTTGACCTGCTCGCACGAGCGGCCGGCCTGCGCCTGCAGCGGCAGGGCCGCCGCGGTCAGCAGGGCCAGCGCCATGACGACGGCGGCGCGTTTCACGACAGCCTCTCGTTGGCCAGCAGCGCGCGGCCGATGGCGTTGGGCACGAAGGCCAGCACCTCGCCCGCGGCCGAGAGCACGACGCCGGTGCCGATCACGCTGACGACGATGGCGGTGCCGACCGCGGTCGAGGCGCCCTGCGCCACGCGGCCCGCCACCTTGACGCTGGCGCGCGCGCCGTCGGCGGCGCGTTCGAGCACGTAGACCGTGCCGTCGGCCGAGGCCTCGACGGCGACCACGGTCAGGATCGAGCCGCCGACCGAGAGCGCGGCCGGCACTTCGCTGGCCTTGGCGGCCGAGGCGCCGGCGGCACCGACCGCGGAGGCGCCGACCAGCACCGAGGCCACGGGCAGCATCGACAGCGCGATGGAGGCATCGCTCTGGGCGCGGGCCACGGGCGCCGCGAGCGCGGCGAAGGCGGTGCAGGCGGCCACGAGGACAGTGGCCAGGGACTTGCGGGCTAAAGCGGTGTTCATGATCGGGCTCCTTGCGTGGGGGGGCGGGCGGTCATTCGGCGGCGGCCGGGGTCTGGGCGGCTTCGACGCGGGCGGCGTGGCGGCCTTGCAGGCGGGCTTCGGCGAGGTCGGCCTCGTGGCGGTCGCGCAGGGTCTTGGCCAGCGTGAAGGCCGAGCTGATCAGGAACAGCCAGCTCACGCCGAGGAAGGCCTTGTAGGTGTCGTTGACCTCCATGCGCAGCAGGCCCCAGCCGGTCAGCAGCATCGCGACGAAGAAGCTGCCCCAGACGACCAGCTTCCACATCGGCAGGTCGCGGCCGGCGGCATGCTGGTTGTCGCGCACGAACTTCGACAGCACGAAGGCGGTACTCAGGCAGAACACATAGCCCATCACCATGAAGGCCCGGTCCAGTGCCTCGCCCGGCAGCCAGCTCAGGCCGGTCGCGCAGAGGAAGACGGCGATCCCGAAGGACGCCCAGACCTGGAACTGCCAGGCCCGCGTGTCGCGCTGGACCGGGGCGTTGGTGATGGTGTTGGCTATATGAGTTTGCATGAGTGCCTCGCGGCGTAGTGAAGGTGGGCGGATGATGGTCCGCCCCCGCGCCGCGGGACTCGAATGATTCGACCGGTTCAGCGTTTCGGCTCCGGCGGTATCTCTAACGGATACTTTTCGGGGTATCCCGCCCCCAAAGAAAAAGCCGCCCGAAGGCGGCCTGGTCCGTGCGTTCCGCCCGGCCTCAGGGATGGAGCAGCCCGCCCACGCGCTGCTGCAGCAGCTCGGGCCGCACCTCGGCCGGCGCCACCGGGGCGCCGACGTTGAGGCCCACGCGGCTGAAGAAGCCGCGGCGGAAGGGCTTGACCATCGCCACCGGTTCGCCGCCGCGCAGCTCGATGCGGCTGAAGAACGAGCCCCAGAGGTTGGTCAGCGCCATCGGGATCACGGGCGGCTCGAGGCCCTCGGCGCGCGCGCTGTCCACGATCTTCATCACGCCGCCCTTGAAGGGCTGCAGCGCGCCGTCGCGCGTGATCGCGCCCTCGGGGAAGATGGCCAGCAGGTCGCCCTCGCGCAGCACGCCGAGCGCCTTGGCGAAGGCCGCCTCGTAGGCCGCCGGGTCCTCCTTCTGCGGCGCGATCGGGATCGCCTTGGCGAGCTTGAACAGCCAGCCGAGCACCGGCACCTTGAAGATGCGGTGGTCCATGATGAAGCGGATCGGCCGCGGGCTCGCGGCCATCAGCAGCACCGCGTCGATGAAGCTCACGTGGTTGCACACCAGCACGGCCGGGCCCTCGACGGGGATGTGCTCGTCGCCCCGGATGTCGAAGCGGTAGACGAAGCGCGACAGCACCCAGGCCACGAAGCGCAGCAGGTACTCGGGCACCAGCATGAAGATGTAGAAGGCCACCACCGCGTTGGCGATGCCGGTGAACAGGAAGATCTGCGGGATGCTGAAGCCCGCGCCCAGCAACGCGCCGGCGATGACCGAGCTGCCGATCATGAAGAGGGCGTTGAGGATGTTGTTGGCCGCGATGATGCGCGCGCGGTGCGTGGGCTGGCTGCGCAGCTGGATCAGCGCGTACATCGGCACGCTGTAGAGGCCCGCGAACAGCGACAGCAGTGCCAGGTCGGCCATCACGCGCCAGTGCGCGCTCTGGCGCAGGAAGGCGCCGAGCCCCATCTCGGGCACCGCGGGCAGGCCGCGCGCGGCGAAGTACAGGTCGATCGCGAACACGCTCATGCCGATGGCGCCCAGCGGCACCAGCCCGATCTCGACCTGACGCCGGCTCAGCGTCTCGCACAGCAGCGAGCCGACGCCGATGCCGATCGAGAACACCATCAGCAGCAGCGAGGCGACCTGCTCGTTGCCGTGCAGCACCTCCTTGGCGAAGCTCGGGAACTGGCTCAGGAACACGGCGCCGAAGAACCACATCCACGAGATGCCGAGCAGCGAGCGGAACACCACGATGTTCTCGTGCGCCAGCTTGAGGTTGCGCCAGGTCTCGCTGACCGGGTTCCAGTTGACGACCAGGCCCGGGTCGGTGGCCGGCGCCGGCGGGATCGCCTGCGCCACGGCGCGTCCGATCAGGGCCACCGCCACGCAGGCGACGGCCACGCTCAGGTGGCCGATCTGCGGCACGGCCACCAGCAGGCCGCCGGCCACCTGGCCCAGCAGGATCGCGACGAAGGTGCCCATCTCGACCATGCCGTTGCCGCCCGTGAGCTCGCGCGCGTCGAGCACCTGCGGCAGGTAGGCGAACTTGACCGGGCCGAACAGGGTGGAGTGCAGGCCCATGAGGAACACGCAGCCCAGCAGGACGACCGCATCGGCGCGCACGAAGCCCCAGGCCGCGATCAGCATGATCGCGATCTCGAGGTTCTTGACGAAGCGGATCATCTTCGTCTTGTCGAACTTGTCGGTGAGCTGGCCCGCGGTGGCCGAGAACAGCAGGAACGGCAGGATGAACAGCGCGCCGATCACAAGCCCCGCCATCGAGGGCTGCATCCAGCTGAGCTGCAGCTGGTAGGTCACCATCACGGTGAAGGCGAACTTGAACAGGTTGTCGTTCGCCGCGCCCGCGAACTGGGTCCAGAAGAAGGGCGCGAAGCGCCGCTGGCCGAGCAGCGCGAACTGGTTGGCGTGCGCGTTCGCTTCGTGCGAGTCGGCGGGGGACGAGGGCGCGGCAGCGGCGGGCGTTGTCATTCGGAAGCTTCTCCTCTTGGCGGCTCCGCGCGGCCCCCGGCGGGGAACGCTCGCGGGGCCGGGGGCTGTCGTCAGGCCGTCAGGGCGGCCGCGCCGGGATTGTGCCGCAGGGCCGCGGCGCGCCAGCCGCGGTCGAGCCGCTGGAGCGCGGTGAGCACCGGCAGCGCGGCCAGGGCGGCGCACAGGTGCTTGAGCGTGTGGCCCGAGATCACGCCCTGCGTGGCCTCGTAGATCGGCTGGTCGGCCAGCTCGAAGGCCTTGGCCAGCACGTAGGCCGCGATCACCCAGCCCAGGCGCAGGCCGACGGCGCCGGAGATCGGCCGCGACAGCGCCAGCGTGAGCACCAGCGCCATGCCGCCGAACTGCACCAGCGCCCAGGGCAGCACGTTGCCGGTCTCCTGCGCGATCTCGGCCGACAGCAGGCCGGTGGTGAGCACGAACCAGGCGGCCGGCCAGCCGGCGCGCTGGCTCACGCGCTCGCAGACCGCCATCCCGATCAGGCCGGCGAAGGCGACCGCCATGCCGGCGCGGTCGGCGGCCAGCCGCGGCGCGTCGGGCGCCAGGTGATAGAAGGCCGAGCCGGCGGCGGTGGCGATCAGGCCGGCGAAGAACAGCCAGGCGCAGTCGAGCGTGTTGTCGGGCGGATCGCTGGCCGGCGGCGCGAGCGGGAAGCCGGACAGCGCCTCGTGGTGCGCGCGGTCGATGCGGTTGAGCCAGTACAGGCCCCAGCAGCCCATGAGCAGGAAGGGCAGGTTGCTCAGCACGTCCATGGCGTTGGGCAGGCCGTGCCAGGCGCGGGTGTCGGCGAAGACCAGGGCGATCGCGACCTCGGCGGCCGGCAGCACCGGGCCGACGATGCCGATCAGGAGCAGCAGGCCCAGGAAGAAGGCCAGGCCACGTTCGCGGCGTGTCAGGGAGTGGAGGAGCATGTCTGTTCTCGAAGTTGGGTGATGGCGGGATGGCCGATCGGTTGGCGGGCGGAATTTAGTTGCCAGCCTCTCCCCAGGCATCGAGAATCGATACGAGGCACTATTTCACACCCATCGGTATCTCCAACCGATACCCAACCGGAACCCTGCCACCTTCATGAGCACCACCGTCGATCTCGTCCAAGCCCTCAAGAACGAACTCAAGAGCGCCCGCATGACCTACGCCGACCTGGCGCGTTCGCTCGACATGGCCGAGTCCAGCGTCAAGCGGATGCTGGCCAAGAGCGACATGCCGCTGTCGCGCGTGGACGCCATCTGCCGCGCGCTGAAGATCGATTTCGCCGAGCTGGCGCGGCGCGTGGCCGACGCCCAGCCGCTGCTCAAGGAACTGACGCACGAGCAGGAGAAGGCCGTGGTCAAGGACAAGAAGCTGCTGCTGGTGGCGATCAGCGTGCTGAGCCAGTGGACGCTGGAGCAGATCGTGACGGCCTACCGGATCAGCGAGGCCGAGTGCATCGGTTTCCTGGCCCAGCTCGACCGGATCGGGATCATCGAGCTGAGGCCGCTGAACCGGTACCGCCTGAAGCTCGCCAAGACCTTCCGCTGGCGCCCGCACGGGCCGGTGATGGAGTTCTTCCGCGAGAACGTGGTGCTCGACTACTACCGCGGCGGCTTCGACGGCCCGGCCGAGGGCCTGCTGCTGGTGCACGGCTCGATCAGCCGTTCGCTGGCGCCGGCCTTCCTCGAGCGGCTGCAGCGCGTGGCGCAGGACTTCGCGCAGCAGCACCAGACCGACCAGAAGCTGTCGCCCAAGGACCGCGAGGGCTACACGCTGCTGCTGGGGATGCGCAACTGGGAGTTCGAGCTGTTCACGCGGCTGCGGCGGGCCTGAGCCCGGGCCGCCCGGGTCAGGCCTTGGCGGCTTCGAGCGTGTCGCGCGTGGTCCGCGCCGCGGCGCGCGCGGCCTCGGCGAAATCGTCGCCCGACGAGGCATAGATGATCGCGCGCGAGGAGTTCACGACGATCGGCGCGTCGGCGCGCCAGCCGGCACGCACCGTGGCGACCGCGTCGCCGCCCTGGGCGCCGACGCCCGGGATCAGCAGCGGCACCGTCGGCGCCAGCGCGCGCACGCGCTCGATCTCGGCCGGGTAGGTGGCGCCGACCACGAGGCCGAGCTGGCCGTTGAGGTTCCACGGGCCCTGCGCCAGCCGCGCCACGTGCTCGTAGAGGAAGGGCTGGCCCTCGACGCTCGCCAGCCGCTGGCCCTGCAGGTCGGACCCGCCGGGGTTGCTGGTGCGGCACAGCAGGAAGGCGCCCTTGCCGTGGTGGCGCAGGTAGGGCTCGACCGAGTCGAAGCCCATGAAGGGCGAGAGCGTGACCGCGTCGGCGCCGTAGCGCTCGAAGGCCTCGATCGCGTACTGCTCGGCCGTGGAGCCGATGTCGCCGCGCTTGGCGTCGAGGATGGTGGGCACCTGGGGCGCGTTGCGGCGCATGTGCTCCATGAGCTGCTCGAGCTGGTCCTCGGCGCGGTGGGCCGCGAAGTAGGCGATCTGCGGCTTGAAGGCGATGGCGAGGTCGGCCGTGGCGTCGACGATGCGAGCGCAGAAGTCGTAGATGCGGCGCGCGTCGCCCTTGAACTGCCCCGGGAACTTCGCCGGCTCCGGATCGAGCCCCACGCAGAGCAACGAACCGTTTGTTTGCTGCGCGGCGGCAAGCTTGTCGAGGAAAGTCATGGGGGCGATTTTAAAGGGGGCCCCCGACGGCCCCGGCCCGGCCTCGCCCAGGTTCAGCCCGCCTCGGGCTGCTGCTGCGCGGCCGCCAGGCACAGGTCGGCCCAGGCGCGGCCCTTGTCGACCGGATTGCGCAGCAGGTAGGCCGGGTGGTAGGTGGCGACCACTGGCACGCCCGCCAGCTGCGCCGCCTGGCCGACCCGCCCGCGCAGCTTGCCCAGCGGCTCGCCGCTCTGCATCAGGCCCTGCGCGGCCAGCGGGCCCATGGCCAGCACCAGTCGGGGCGCGAGCGCCGCGGCGTGTTCGGCGAAGGCTTCGTCGAGCGGGCGCGGGCCGCCGGGCTGGCCCGAGGCCACGCCGCGGTGCAGGCGCATCAGGTGCACCGGCACGCCGCCCTCGTGCAGCTTGAGCGCGCGCAGCATGTTGTCGAGCAGCCGGCCGGCATCGCCCGCGAAAGGCTCGCCGTGGCGGCCGTCGACCTCGGGCGGCATGTCGGCCAGCACCAGCCAGCCGCCCTGCGGCGCAACGCCCTCGGCGGCGTCGGCATAGAGGCGGCGCGGCGCCTCGACCAGCACGGCCGCGCCGTGGCCGGCGGGAACCGGCGCCGGGCGCGGCGGCGGCGCGGCCACGGGCGCCCGCGCGGCGGCCGGGGCGCGCGGCGCGACCGGTTCGGGTTCGGGCGCGGCGTCGTCACGGGTGTCGTGGCCGGCGTCCGGCGGCGGCATGTCGACCGGTTCGGCCTCGTCCTCCACCACCGGCGCGGGCGCCACGGCCACCGGGACCTCGACCGCCTCGGGCACCGGCCACCAGACCTTCACGCCCATCTCGTCGAGCATCGCGCGCTGGCGCGCATCGAGCCGCAGGGTCTGCACGGCGGCGTTCATCGCAAGGCTCCCCAGGCACTGCCGGTTTCGTTGAGGCGCATGCTCATGACGATCGCATCCTCGCGGCCGCCCTCGGCGCCCGGGTAGTAGCCCTTGCGCACGCCGACCGTGCGATAGCCCTGGCGCAGGTAGATGTCGAGCGCGCGCCGGTTGCTCTGGCGCACCTCGAGCCACAGCCACTGGGCGCCCTGGGCGCGCGACCAGCCGGTCAGCGCCTCGAGCATCAGCGGTGCCCAGCCCTGGCGCTGGAAGGCCGGCGCCACGGTGATGTTGAGCAGGTGCACCTCGTCGACGCCCTTCATGGCCACGAAGTAGCCGATCAGCATCTCGCCGAGGCTGGTGACCGGAGAGAAGCGCGCCGCCTCGATGCCGGTGCCGGCGACCGGCGCCAGCAGGCACTGGCAGTGGTAGCCGACGGCGATCGAGTCGGTGAAGTTGGCGCGCGTCCAGGGATGGCTGTAGGCGGTCTGCTCGACGGCGCAGACGGCGTCGAGCCGCTCGATGGTGAGCGGCTCGAGGCGGGCTTCCACGGGTTGCGGGAGGGCGCTCATGCGGTCGCGGGCGGTGTGTTGTGGTGGGCGGCGGCCGCCTTGATGGCGGCACGCTCCTCGGTGGTTTGCGCCACTTTATCGCGAACGTAGAGCGGCCAGGCCTGCGCGGCGGGCACGGTGCGGCCTGCCGCCAACAGCGCGGGGGCCAGGCGCAGCAGGGCGGCGGCCGTGGGCAGCACCGCGTGGCGCGCGGCCGCGGCCGGCAGGCGTTCGCCGTAGGCGGCGAAGGCATTGCCGGCCAGCGCCCAGCCGGCGGGCACCGCGAGCGATTCGGGCGCCATCAGCAGCGGACCCTCGGCGCCGGCGGCGGGCTCGCCGAGCGGGCCATGGGCCTCGAAGTCGTAGCGCGCGGCGTAGATCTCCTCCATGCGCGCGTCGAGCAGCGCCACCGTGCGCTGCGCGCCGAAGGCATGGCGCGCCTCCTCGGCCACGGCCAGCAGGGTGTCGACCGGCAGCAGCGGCACGCCCGAGCCCAGCGCCAGGCCCTGCGCCACCGCGCAGGCGGTGCGCAACCCGGTGAACGAGCCCGGGCCGCGGCCGAAGGCGATGGCATCGAGCTGCGCGAGCGCGAGGCCGGCCTCGGCCAGCAGCTGCTGGATCAGCGGGATCAGCGTGGCCGAGGACTGGGCGCCGCCCGCGCCCTCGTGCGTCCAGACGCGCTCGCCGCGGCGCACCGCGATCGACAGCTGCTCGGTGCTGGTGTCGAAGGCCAACACATCAGGCATCGCGACGCCCTCCCGCCACGGCGGCCACGGCCGGCACCAGGCCGGCGGCGCGCGCGGGCGTCGGCTTCTGCACGCCGAACAGGATGCCGGCGGTCACCAGCAGCAGGCCGGCGACCAGGTTCCAGTAGAGCGGCTCGTCGAGCCACAGCACCGCGCCCAGCGCCGACAGGCCGGGCACCAGCGCCGTGATCATGGTGGTGCGCACCGGGCCGAAGTGCTGGACCATCTTCGTGAAGGTGATGCCCGACACCACGACCGAGCCGATGCCCTGGAACAGCATCTGGAACGCCAGCTCGCCCCAGGGCGCGCTGCCGATGCGGCTGGCGACCCAGCCGCCGGCCACCAGCAGGCTGTAGACCGGCACGTAGCTCAGCAGCGCGAACACGGTGATGGCGATGGTGGCGCGCACGGCATCGAGGCCGTGGCGGCGCACCACGATGCTGTAGCAGGCCCAGCAGAAGGCCGCGGCCATGAACAGCAGGTCGCCCTTCCAGACCTCGCCGCCTTCGAAGGCATGCAGCAGGCTGCGCCCGCCCACCAGAAGGTCGCCCGCGACGATCAGCGCCAGCCCGAGCGCGCGCGCCGGCGTGATGCGGTCGCGCAGCACCAGCGCGGCCAGCAGCGTGGTCCACAGCGGCAGGCTGCCGGGCAGCAGCACCGAGGCATGGCTGGCCGGCGCGAAGAAGAAGCCGCAGTAGGCGCACACGGCATAGGCGACGCCGCCGAACACGCCGGCCATGGCCGTGACGCGCAGCGACAGCGGCGACAGGCCGAAGAAGGAGGCGGCCGCCTGCGCGCCGCCCGCGCGGGCGCGCAGCACCAGCCATGCGCCCCAGGGCACCAGCACCAGGCTGGCGCCGCAGATGCGCGCGAAGGCGATGTCGAACGGGGACAGCGAGCGGCCGGCCGAGGCGCGCGCGATGACGATGAAGGCGGTCCACACCAGCACGGTGATCACGGCCGCGCCGATGCCGACGGCGCGGGGGGACAGGCGGGCAGGGGGAGACATCGGGGGCGCGGCGGGCATCCCCGGGATTATCGAGGGGCCCCGCGGACTGCGCCCGGCGGGGGCGAATCGGGGCCCGCGGCGGGGTCAGCCAGCCGCGGCGTCACTGCGCACGATCGCCAAGCCGGCCCGGCGCAGCGGCGCCAGCGCCTTCTCGGGCGCCTCGGGCGACACCAGCAGCCGCGCGGCCGCGCGCACCGGATTCACGACCCAGGCCGAGGCCGCGCCCAGCTTCTCGGACGAGGCCAGCACCACGGTCTCGGCGGCCGCGGCCATCAACGCGCGCTTGATCTCGGCCTCCTCGCTGTCGCCGGTGGTCAGGCCGGCCTCGGCATGCACGCCGGTGACGCCCAGGAAGAAGAGGTCGGCATGCACGCGCGAGATCGCGTCCATGGCGGCCGCGCCCACCGCCACCATCGAATGCCGGAACAGCCGCCCGCCGATCAGCAGCAGCTCGAGCCGGTCATGGCCGGCCAGTTCGGCCGCCACCAGCGGGCTGTGGGTGACGACGGTGGCGCGCAGGTCCAGCGGCAGGTGGCGCGCGAGCTGCACGGCGGTGGTGCCGCCGTCGACGAACACCACCTGGCCCGGGCGCACCATGCGCGCCGCGGCGCGGCCGATCGCCACCTTCTCCCCGGGCGCGATGCGCTGGCGGCCCGCGAGGTCGGCCTCGGCCGGCGCCAGCGGCAGCGCCCCGCCGTGCACGCGCTGCAGCCGGCCCTCGGCCGCGAGCTCGCGCAGATCGCGCCGGATCGTGTCTTCCGACAGGCCCAGCGCTTCGCTGAGCGGCTTGGCGACCACCTGGCCGTCGCGCGCCAGGACCGAGAGGATGTGTTGCTTGCGCTGCCGGGTGAGCATGGGCCGATGGTAGCGGCGGCTTCACGCGATTGCACGAATTTTCTTGTTATTGCACGAATTCGCACCTATGCTCGCCGCCATGAGCCTGCAAGACCGCGTCCGGGTGCACGAAGTCACCCTTCTGTCCGACAACTGGTACACGCTGAAGACCACGGCCTTCGACTGGCGCCGCAGCGACGGCAGCTGGCAGCGCATGCACCGCGAGACCTACGACCGCGGCAACGGCGCCACCCTGCTGGCCTACAACCGCGCGCGGCGCACGGTGCTGCTGACGCGGCAGTTCCGCTACCCGGCCTTCGTCAACGGCTGGGACGACCTGCTGATCGAGGCCGCCGCCGGCCTGCTCGACAACGCGGCGCCCGAGGAACGCATCCGCGCCGAGGTCGAGGAGGAACTCGGCTACCGGCTGGGCGCGGTGCAGAAGGTCTTCGAATGTTTCATGAGCCCGGGCTCGGTGACCGAGAAGCTGCACTTCTTCGTCGCCGAGTACGAGCCCTCGATGCGCGTGGGCGCGGGCGGCGGGCTGGCCGAGGAGGGCGAGGACATCGAGGTGCTCGAGTTCGGCATCGACGAGGCGCTGGCCATGGTGGCCGACGGCCGCATCGCGGACGCGAAGACGATCCTGCTGCTGTACCACGCGCGGCTGCATCTTTTCGCGCCGGGATAATGGGCCGCATGCCCGCTGTCACCGTCGCACGCCTTCCCTTTCCCCGTCCTTCCCGCGCGCTCTGCGCCATCGCGCTGTGCCTGGCCGCCGGCGCCCACGCCCAGCAGCCGCAGCCGCTGCCGGCCGAGGTCGATGCCGCGCTGGCGCGCGCCAAGCTGCCGCGCGACGCCGTGACCATGCTGGTCGCCGATGCCGACGGCCTGCGCCCGCCGCGGCTGGCCTGGCGCACGCAGGTGCCGGTGAATCCCGCCTCGATCATGAAGCTGGTGACCACCTACGCCGCGCTCGACCTGCTGGGCGCGGCCTACACCTGGAACACGCCGGTCTACGTCGAGGGCAGCATCGCCAACGGCGTGCTCAACGGCAACCTCTACATCAAGGGCCAGGGCGATCCCAAGCTGGTGATCGAGCGCATGTGGCTGCTGCTGCGCCACGTGCAGGGCCTGGGCATCACCAGCGTGAGCGGCGACATCGTGATCGACCGCAGCGCGTTCGAGAACACGGTCGAGAACGACCCGGGCGCCTTCGACGGCGAGCCGCTGCGGCCCTACAACGCCTCGCCCGACGCGCTGCTGCTGAACTTCAAGTCGGTCAACATGACCTTCGTTCCCGACCGCGGCGGCCAGTTCGCGCGCGTGAGCTACGAGCCGCCGCTGGCGGCCGTGGCGATGCCGCAGACGGTGCCGCTTTCGCCCGGCGAATGCGGCGACTGGCGCACGGCGCTGCGCGCCGACTACGGCGATCCGAACCGCATCCGCTTCAACGGCGGCTTTCCCGCCGCCTGCGGCGAGAAGAGCTGGGCCGTGGCCTATGCCGATCCGCGCAGCTACGCGCTGCGCGCCATCGGCGGCCTGTGGGCCGAGATGGGCGGGCGCGTGGGCGGCCAGATGCGCGAGGGCCGCGTGCCCGCGGGGCTCAAGCCGGCGTTCGAGTTCGCCTCGCCGCCGCTGCCCGAGGTGATCCGCGACATCAACAAGTACAGCAACAACGTGATGGCGCAGCAGGTGTTCCTGACCCTCGGCCTCACGCAGAAGAACCGCGGCACCTTCGAGGCCTCGCGCGGCGCGCTGGTCCAGTGGTGGCGCGAGCGCATCGGCACCGGCGAGGCGCCGCCGGTGTTCGAGAACGGCTCGGGCCTGTCGCGCGACGAGCGCATCAGCGCGGCCGCGCTCGGCAAGATGCTGCAGGTGGCCTGGCGCTCGCCGGTGATGCCCGAGCTCGTGGGCTCGCTGCCCGCGCTCGGGGTGGACGGCACCCTGCGCAAGCGCACGCTGCGCTCGGGCGGCGCCGCGCACCTGAAGACCGGCACGCTGCGCGACGCCTCGGGCATCGCCGGCTACGTGCATGGCGCGAGCGGCCGGCGCTACGTGCTGGTGGCGATCGCCAATGCCGAGAACGCGGGCGCGGCGCGCGCGGCCTTCGACGCGCTGGTCGACTGGACCGCGCAGGACAACTGAAGGCCAAAGGCCGAAGCGCGCGGCCTGTACTGAAAACGTTGTGTAGGCCGCCACCGCTTGCGCGCCGCAGCGGCGCTGACAGAATCGAACGCTCGTTCGCCCGCCGAGCCGGGCCACGGTGCGCATCGCGCACCCCATCGATCCAGGAGACAAAGACGTGCAAAGACCCGTGCCGCCCGCAAGGCCATCCGCCTCTTCCCGCAACCTGTTCGCCGTCGCCCTCGCGGGCGCGGCGCTGCTGCTCTCGGCCTGCGGTGGCGGCGGCGGTGGTGGCGGCATCGGCATCTTTCCGCCGACCACGCCGCCGCCCGAGGACACCGGCCGCGGCTCGGTGGTGACCAACCCGCCCGAGCGCGTGCTGAGCCTGTCGGCCGGCGACTTCCGCGCGCTGCTGCAGCTCGACGACAAGGGCAAGGCACTGCTGCAGGTGTCGGGCCAGCCCAAGTGCGGCATCGACACGCGCTACCTCGAATACCGCACCGTCGGCGGCAAGGGCGAGGCCACCAACGCCACGGCCGCCATCATGGTGCCGCGCGGCGGCGACGCGGCCTGCAGCGGCCCGCGGCCCATCGTGCTGTACGCCCACGGCACCAATGCCGCGCGCGACTACAACATCGCCAAGTGGGCCGACCTGAACCAGCCCGCCGCCGGCGAAGGCGTGGTGGTCGCGGCCATGCTGGCGGCGCAGGGCTTCATCGTGGTGGCGCCCAACTACGCGGGCTACGACAAGTCGACGCTGCCCTACCACCCCTACCTCAACGGCGACCAGCAGGGCAAGGACATGGTCGATGCGCTGACCGCCGCGCGCAAGACCTTCGCCAACATCGACGCCGCGGACGCGGGCTCGCTGTTCGTCACCGGCTATTCGCAGGGCGGCTACGTGGCGCTGGCCGCGCACCGCGAGCTGCAGGCCACGGGCAAGACGGTGACGGCCTCGGCGCCGCTGTCGGCCCCCTCGGCCATCAGCCTGCTGGTGGACTACAACTTCAAGGGCTGGCCGGCGCTCGGCAGCACGCTGTTCGTGCCGCTGCTGTCGACCAGCTGGCAGCAGCAGTTCGGCGACGTCTACGGCAGCACCAGCGAGATCTACGAGGCGCAGTACGCGACCGGCATCGACACCCTGCTGCCGAGCCTCACGCCCACCAGCACGCTGATCGCGCAGGGCAAGCTGCCGCAGCTCGCGCTGTACCCGGCCGGCGCCACGCCCGGTCCGGTCGATCCGGCGCTGTCGATCTTCTACGGCGCCGGCAACCTGGTGCGCCAGAGCTACCTGACGCGCGCCTCCGGCGACATCGACGCCAATGGCTGCCCTGGCAACGCGCTGAAGGCCACGCCGGCCTCGCTGAACTCGGCCACGCCGCTCGACTGCGCGCCCACGCTGGGCTTCCGCAAGGCGGCGCGCGCCAACGACCTGCGCAACTGGGTGCCGGCCAAGCCGGTGCTGATGTGCGGCGGCGCGCAGGACCCGACCGTCAACTTCCTGAGCACGCGCGCCACCGCCGGCTACTTCCGCGCCAAGGGCATGCCGGCGCAGCAGCTGACCGTGGTCGACCTCGAGGACAGCGCGACCACCGACGCCTACTCGGCCGCGCGCGCCGGCTTCGCGCAGGCCAAGGACGTGCTCAAGCAGGGCACCGAGGGCAGCGATGCCGACAAGGACCGCGCCGTGATGCTGGCCTACCACGGCACGCTGGCGCCGCCGTTCTGCCTGGCGGCGGCACGCGGCTTCTTCCAGGGCGTGCTGGCGGCGGGGGGCTGAGGCCCGTCGAGGCTTCCACCCAAGAAGAAGGCCCGGTACTGCCGGGCCTTTTTTCATGGTGCGCGACGCTCAGGCCGCGGCGGCCCGCTGCAGGCGGTCGCGCACGCCCTCCCACTCGGGCGTGTCGGGCGGCGTCTCGACCCAGATCAGCTTGACGCCCTGGGCGTCGAACTCGCGCAGCACCGCGAACAGCTGCTGCGCGCTGGCGGCCGCGTCGTCGGGCATGCGCCGCTGCACGACGCGCTGCGAACGGCTGCGCACGGCGCTGCGGGTCCAGATCGCGATGTGGGCGGCATTGGCGCCGAGCACGTCGAGGCCGGTCTGGATCGCCTTGGCGTCCATCAGCCGCACCTTGGCGTCGGGCGCGTAGTGCGCCTCGAGCGTGCCCGAGGCGCGCGGGTCGGGCATGGCCATGAGTTCGCGGTCGCGCAGGCGTTCGCCGCAGGCGGCCTCGATCTGCGCGCGCGTGATCAGCCCCGGGCGCAGCAGCACCGGCGCGCCGCGGCTGCAGTCGACGATGGTCGACTCGATGCCGACCTCGCAGGCGCCGCCATCGATCACCGGCACGGTGTCGCCGAACTCGCCGAACACGTGCTGCGCGGTGGTCGGGCTCACGCGGCCGAAGCGGTTGGCGCTCGGGCCCGCGAGGCCGGGCACGCCCTGCTCGGCGCAGGCCTCGAGCAGCGCCTGCGCCACCGGGTGCGAGGGGCAGCGCAGGCCGATGGTGTCCTGCCCGCCCGCGGCGGCGGCGCCCACGCCGGGCTGGCGCGTGACGATCAGGGTCAGCGGTCCGGGCCAGAAGGCCTGCACCAGCTTCTGCGCGAACGGCGGCAGCGGCTGGGCGAAGCGCGACAGCGCCTCGGTGCCCTTGGTGCCGGCGGCCACGTGCACGATCAGCGGATGGTCGGCCGGCCGGCCCTTGGCCTGGAAGATGCCGGCCACGGCCGCGTCGTTGCTGGCGTCGGCGCCGAGGCCGTAGACGGTTTCGGTGGGAAAGGCCACCAGCCCGCCGGCGCGCAGGATGCGCGCCGCTTCGGCGATGGCTGCGGGCGATTGGCCGTCGAGGATCATGCGGCCTTCATGCCACCGGCGGCAGGCCGAGCAGCAGCGCGACCTGCGAGGCGATGGCGCGCACCTGGCCGGCGTCGGCGCCGGTGAAGGTCAGGTGGCCCATCTTGCGGCCGCGGCGCGGCTCGATCTTGCCGTACAGGTGCAGGTGGGCGCCGGGCAGCGCGAGCACCTCGCTCCAGCGCGGCGAGACCGGCGTGTCGTCGCCGGCCGAGAACCACAGGTCGCCCAGCAGGTTCAGCATGACGGCCGGGCTGTGCTGGCGCGGCATGGCCAGCGGCAGGCCGGCCAGGGTGCGCACCTGCAGCTCGAACTGCGACACGTCGCAGGCCTCCATGGTGTAGTGGCCGCTGTTGTGCGGGCGCGGCGCCATCTCGTTGACCACCAGCGAGCCGTCGGCCAGCACGAAGAACTCGACGCACAGCACGCCGACGTAACCGAGGCCGTTGGCGATGTTCTTCGCCCCGGTGATCGCGGCCTGGGCCACGGTCTTGGGCATGTTCTGCGGATGCACCTCGGTCACGGCCAGGATGCCGTCGCGGTGCAGGTTGCGCTGGGGCGGGAAGTGCACCACCTGGCCGTCGCGGCCGCGCGCCACGATCACCGAGCATTCGAAGTCCAGCGGCAGCAGCTGCTCGAGCACGCAGGGCACGCAGCCCGTGGCCTGCCAGGCATCGACCAGCTCGGCGCGCGTGCGCACGCGCTGCTGGCCCTTGCCGTCGTAGCCCAGGCGCGCGGTCTTCAGGATGCCGGGCAGGAGCCGGTCGTCCACCGCCGCGAGCTGGGCCGCCGTCTCGATCGCCGCGTAGGGCGCGCAGGCCACGCCGCAGCGGCCGAAATGGGCCTTCTCGGCGATCCGGTCCTGCGCGATCGCGATCGCCGGGGCGGCGGGCGCCACCGGCCGCGCCACCGCGAGGTGCTCGAGCGAGGGCGCGGGCACGTTCTCGAACTCGGTGGTCACGGCGTCGGCCAGGCCGGCCAGCCGCGCGAGGCCGTCGACGTCGCCGTAGTCGGTGTGGATGTGGTGGTGGCTGACCCGGCCGGCCGGGCTGTCGGCGTCGGGGTCGAGCACCGCGGTGAAGTAGCCCATGCGCTGGGCGGCATGCACGAACATGCGGCCGAGCTGGCCGCCGCCGAGCACGCCGAGCGTGGCGCCCGGAAGGATCGGCAGGTCGCCGTGGTTGCTGCTCACAGGGCACCTCCGCCTTGCGGCGAGAAAGGAGAAACCGGGGCCGGTTCCACGGGCGGCAGCGCCATCGCCTCGGCCGCGGCGGTCTGGGCCGCGCGGAAGGCATCGAGCTTCGCGCGCAGGCCGGGGTCGTTGACCGCCAGCATCGAGACCGCGAACAGCGCCGCGTTGGCCGCGCCGGCGTTGCCGATGGCGAAGGTGGCGACCGGCACGCCCTTGGGCATCTGCACGATGCTGTAGAGGGAATCGACGCCCTGCAGGTGCCGGCTGGCGACCGGCACGCCGAGCACCGGCACCGTGGTCTTGGAGGCCAGCATGCCCGGCAGGTGGGCCGCGCCCCCCGCGCCGGCGATGATCGCCGCGAGGCCGCGCCCGGCGACGCTTTCGGCGTACGCGAAGAGCGTATCGGGCATGCGGTGGGCGGAGACCACCTTCGCTTCGTGACGGATGCCGAATTGCTGGAGAATCTCGACCGCGTTGCGCATCGTCTCCCAATCGGAGTTGGAGCCCATCACCACACCGACCTGAATGGTTTCGTTCATGGTTTCAATTTTACGTTTCACCCCCAGTTGTTCCCGATGATCGACATCACTCTCGAAAATTTCCAGGACGAGCTGATCGAAGCCTCCCTCGCCCGGCCGGTGCTGCTGGACATCTGGGCCGAATGGTGCGGCCCCTGCAAACAGCTCGGGCCGGTGCTCGAAAAGCTCGAGGTGGAGTACGCCGGACGCTTCACGCTGGCCAAGCTCGACGCCGACAAGGTGCCGCAGATCTCCTCGCAGCTGTCCGAGATGTTCGGCGTGCGCAGCATCCCGTTCTGCGTGATGTTCAAGGACGGCCAGCCGGTCGACGGCTTCGTCGGCGCCATCCCCGCCGAGAAGATCCGCGAGTTCCTCGACAAGCACGTGCCGGGCGCCGACGAGGCCGAAGCGGCCGCCGAGGAAGAAGCGGCGCAGGAAGCGCTGGCCGAGGGCGACACCGAGGGTGCGCTCGAGAAGCTGCAGCACGCGGTGGCCACCGACCCGGCCAACGACGATGCCCGCTTCGACTACGTGAAGCTGCTGCTGCAGCTCGGCCGTTCCGACGACGCCAAGGTGGCGTTCGCGCCGGTGATCGCCAAGGCCGCGGCGGTGCGCCGCTTCGAGGCGCTGCAGCGCTGGATGGACGCCATCGATTTCGCCGCCCCGCCCACGGGTGCGGCACCGGCCGTGGCCGAGCTCGACGCGAAGATCGCCGCCAACAAGCGCGACTTCCAGGCCCGCTTCGACCGCGCCCGCCTGCTGGTCGCCGACCAGCAGTGGACCGCCGCGATGGACGAGCTGCTCGAGATCCTGATGCGCGACAAGGCCTGGAGCGAGGAGCTCGCGCGCAAGACCTACGTGGCGATCCTCGAGCTGATCGAGCCGCCCAAGGTGAAGGTGGCCGACGGCCAGATCCCGCCCGACGATCCGACCGTGGCGACCTACCGTCGCCGGCTCAGCAGCGTGGTGTTGAGCTGAGGCGATTTCCGCAAAAGCGCAGCCGAATGCGCAATTTCATCAAAAAGCGACTTACGAGTCGCTTTTTTATTTGCCTCGCCACGCCCACATAGCTACTATTAATACTCTTTTTTCCTGAAAAGATCGCTCCAATGATCCATTTGATCCAGGAACTCGAACAGGCGCGCAAGGCCGCTGGCCTGAGCCAGGAGGCGCTGGCCACGCGCGCGGGCCTGTCGCGCATGACGGTGCAGCGCATCGAGAGCGGCCAGATCGATCCGCGGCTGTCGACCCTGCTCGAGATGGCGCGCGTGCTGGGGCTCGACCTGATGCCGGTGCCCGCGGCGCTGCGCCCCACGCTCGAGGACTTCGTGCGCGCGGGCGGCCGGCTGCTCGGCCAGCCGGCCGGCATCGAGGCGCCGCCGTCGATCGCGCAGAGCCTGGAGACCGGGCGCGGCCCGCGCTGAGCGCCCCGCCACCGTGAGCGACGCCGCCTTCACCACCAGCATCCGCTACCTGCGGATGTACCTGCACGCCCCGGGCGGCGATGCCTCGCGGCGGCGCGCCATCGGCTGGCTCTCGCAATACGGCGACATCCTGCGCGTGTCCTTCGACCCCGGCTATGTCGACGACCCGGCGCGCCCCACGCTGTCGCTGGCCTACCGCGGCGCCGACGAGGCCGCCACGCGCGCCATCCTGGGCTCGGCACGCGATGCACGGGTGTCGCGCGGCGACGGCCACTGGCCCGGCTATTTCCAGAACCTGCTGCCCGAGGGCCACAACCGCGAGCGCCTCGCGCAGCAGCGCGGCTGCCGCGCCGACGACGAGTTCGAACTGCTGGCCGCCGCCGGCCACGACCTGATGGGCGCGATCGAGGTCGAGCCGGTGCCCCGGGCCGAGGGCATTCCCGACACGGTGCGGCACTGGCACACCGCGCTCGGGCTCGACGTGCTCGAGCCCGGCTTCGTCGAGATGCCGGTGGAGGACGCCGCCGCCATCCCCGGCGTGGTGACCAAGTTCTCGGCCGTGCAGGACGGCCGGCGCTACGTGGTGCGGCGCCACGGCGCGGCCGGTTCCTTCATCCTCAAGCTGCCGACCACGCGCCATCCGGACCTGGTCGCCAACGAGATCACCGGCTACCGCCTGTGCGGCGCGCTCGGCCTGGACTGCGCCGAGGCCAGCGTGATCGGCCGCGCCGACGCCGACCTGCCCGAGCAGTTGCCGTTCGAGCAGATCCTCGCGGTGCGCCGCTTCGACCGCACGCCCGACGGCGGGCGCATCCACATGGAGGAGTTCGCGCAGGTGCTGCAGTACGAGCCGCGCCAGAAGTACGGCCGCGGCCTCGCGATCGACGGGCCCGCGATGCTGCGCGTGCTCGACCGGCTGTCGCCGAACCCGGTGGCCGACGTGCGCGAATGCGTGCGCCGCATCGTCGCCTTCATCCTGCTGGGCAACAGCGACGCGCACCTGAAGAACTGGGCGCTGCGCTATCCCGACGGCGTGGCGCCGGTGCTCGCGCCGCTCTACGACCCGGTCTGCGTGGCCGCCTTCTTCGAGCAGGTGCCCGGCGGCGACTACGCGGTCAACCGCGCCATCGACGCCAAGCTGCGCGCCTTCGGCTGGCCCGCGCTCGAGGCGCTGCTGCGCGACGCCGGGCTGCTGCGTCCCGCGCGGCTGCTGGCGATCGCGCGCGACACGGTGCGCCAGGCGCGCGCCGAGTGGCCGGCGCTGCTGGCCGACGACGCCACGCCGCCGGCCGTGCGGCGCTGCGTGCAGGCGCGGCTCGATGGCGGCGTGGCGCTCGCGGCCGACCTG
The DNA here is from genome assembly GCF_900115375.1 of Variovorax sp. PDC80. Classification (NCBI taxonomy): domain Bacteria; kingdom Pseudomonadati; phylum Pseudomonadota; class Betaproteobacteria; order Burkholderiales; family Comamonadaceae; genus Variovorax; species Variovorax sp. PDC80. The sequence continues at coordinate 137,930 of NZ_FOWG01000012.1, forward strand.
CCGCGCTGAGCGCGCGGGGCTCGAACACCCACTGGCCCCCGGCGTTGGCGAGCCACGCCGGCTCGCATACGATGACGCCGATTTCACCTTGTTGCAGATTCGTCAAAAGGACAGACTGGCCATGCGCTCCTCCGCCCGCCCTGCCGCCCTCCGCGTGCTTCCCGCCCTCGCCGCCACCGCGCTCGCGGCACTGCTGACCGCCTGCGGCAGCGGCATCAACCTCGACGAGCCGATCGAAGGCCCGGTGTGGCGCCTGGCGCAGCTGGGCGAGGAGGCGATCGCGCCGGGCAGCGACGCGCAGCTGCAGTTCGACCGCGCCAACGCCCGCGTCACCGGCTCGGGCGGCTGCAACCGCATCTCGGGCTCGTACACGCGCACCGGCAGCGCCTTGCGCATCGGCCAGATCGCCGCCACCCGCATGGCCTGCGCCGACCCGGTGCGCGGCGCGACCGAGGCGCAGTTCCTCGCGGTGCTGCAGGGCACGACCAGCTACCGGCTGGCGCCCGGACGGCTGACCCTGCTCGACGCGGGCGGGCGCACGGTGGCAACGCTGAGTTCGGGTCGCTGAAAAGGAAAAGGGCCGGAGAACCGACCCTTTGATACGAAACCCCGGCCCGCTCAGGCCGTCAGCCGCTCCAGCGCCTCGCGGTACTTGGCGGCGGTCTTCTCGATCACCTCGGCCGGCAGGCGCGGCGCCGGCGGCGTCTTGTCCCAGGGCTTGCCGTTGATCTTGGTGGCCTCGAGCCAGTCGCGCACGAACTGCTTGTCGTAGCTCGGCGGGTTGGTGCCGGCGGCCAGCGCGGCCTCGTAGCCCTCGACCGGCCAGTAGCGCGAGCTGTCGGGCGTGAGCACCTCGTCCATCAGCACCAGCGTGCCGGCCTCGTCGAGGCCGAACTCGAACTTGGTGTCGGCAATGATCATGCCCTTGGTCAGCGCGATCTGGGCCGCGGTCTCGTAGATCGCGATGCTGGTCTCGCGGATCTGCTGCGCGAGCTTGGGGCCGACGATCTCGACCACGCGCTCGTAGCTGATGTTCTCGTCGTGCTCGCCGGCGGCGGCCTTGGCCGCGGGCGTGAAGATCGGGCGCGGCAGCTTGCTCGCGTTGGTCAGGCCCTCGGGCAGCGGCACGCCGCAGACCGCGCGCGATTCCTGGTATTCCTTCCAGCCGCTGCCGGCCAGGTAGCCGCGCACCACGGCCTCGACCGGGATCGGCTTCAGGCGCTTGACCAGCATCGAGCGGCCCGTGACCTGGGCGACTTCCTCGGGCTTGACCACGCTCTCGGGCGCGTCGCCGGTCAGGTGGTTGGGGCAGAGCTGGCCGAGCCGGTCGAACCACCACAGCGCCATCTGCGTGAGGATCTCGCCCTTGCCGGGGATCGGCTCGCCCATGATCACGTCGAAGGCGCTGAGCCGGTCGCTCGCGACCATCAGGATGCGGTCCTCGCCGACCGCGTAGTTGTCGCGCACCTTCCCGCGCGCAAGCAGGGGCAGGCTCTGGATGGAGGAGGTGTGGACGGTGGTCATGGGCAGGGACAGCGAACGGTGAAAAACGGGGGACGGTGAAGCGGATTGTGCGCGCAGAAAAAAGCCACCGCGAGCGGTGGCCGGGTATTCACGGCAAGCGGCTCAGACCACTTCTTGCGCGAGCTCGCCCTTGGTGTACTTGGCGGCGACGACCTGCAGCGATTCGCCCTTGATCTTGGGCGCCTGGCCTTCGCAGCCGAACTCGATGTAGCGCTGCTTGCAGATCTGCTTGGCGGCTTCGCGCGCGGGCTTGAGCCACTCGCGGGCATCGAACTTCTCGGGATTCTCGGCCAGGAACTTGCGCACCGCGCCGGTCATCGCGAGGCGGATGTCGGTGTCGATGTTGATCTTGCGCACGCCGTACTTGATGGCTTCCTGGATTTCCTCGACCGGCACGCCGTAGGTTTCCTTCATGTTGCCGCCGTACTGGCGAATGATCTCGAGCAGGTCCTGCGGCACCGACGACGAACCGTGCATCACCAGGTGGGTGTTGGGCAGGCGGGCGTGGATTTCCTTCACGCGCGAGATCGACAGGATGTCGCCGGTGGGCTTGCGGGTGAACTTGTAGGCGCCGTGGCTGGTGCCGATCGCGATGGCCAGCGCGTCGAGCTGCGTGGCCTTGACGAACTGGGCGGCTTCCTCGGGGTCGGTCAGCAGGGCCGAGTGGTCGAGCACGCCCTCGGCGCCGATGCCGTCTTCCTCGCCGGCCATGCCGGTCTCGAGCGAGCCCAGGCAGCCCAGTTCGCCCTCGACGGTGACGCCGACCTTGTGGGCCAGCTGCACCACCTTGCGGGTCACGTCGACGTTGTAGTCGAACGAAGCCGGCGTCTTGCCGTCCTCGTGCAGCGAGCCGTCCATCATCACGGACGAGAAACCGAGGTCGATGGCGCCCTGGCAGATGGCCGGGCTCTGGCCATGGTCCTGGTGCATCACCAGCGGAATCTGCGGATAGGCCTCGATGGCGGCCTGGATCAGGTGCTTGATGAAGGCTTCGCCGGCGTACTTGCGGGCACCAGCGCTGGCCTGGAGGATCACGGGCGCGCCGACTTCCTTGGCGGCTTCCATCACGGCCTGGACCTGTTCGAGGTTGTTGACGTTGAAGGCCGGAATGCCGTAGCCGTTGGCGGCTGCATGGTCCAGCAGTTCGCGCATCGAGACGAGTGCCATGGGGAAATACCTCGCGGGAAATAGGGTGAGAAGACGGGGAGAAGACGAGAGAAAACTGCCGCGATTCTACCGAGGGCCCTTGTGGGACGGGACTGACGGCAACCCGAGGAAATCGACCACGGGCGGCAGCACCGGACCGCCCAGCCACTGGATGGGTTTGCCGAAGGCGCCCATCAGCGTGACGTGGCTCAGGTTGTCGAACACCCGCACCTCGACCGGCACGCCCGCGGCGCGCAGCGCGGCCGCCATTGGCAGGGTGTTGCGCTCGGGGTAGACCAGGTTGTCCTTGGCCGCGGCCATCAGCAGCGTGCGCGGCGCGCCCGGCGTGACGTGGGCGAGCGGCTGCGAATCGGCCGGCGTGCGCGGCCAGTCGAAGGCGACGCGGGTCTGCGGATCGCCGATGGGCAGGAAGTCGTAGGGCCCGGCCAGCCCGATCCAGCCCGCGAGCTGGCGCGGACTGGCGCCGAGCTCGCCGAGCCAGCGGCCGTCGAGCGCGACCATGGCCGCGTTGTAGCCGCCCGAGCTGTGGCCCATCACGTAGACCTGCTTCGGGTCGGCGCCGAGTTGGGCCGCGTTGTCGAGCGCCCATTTCACCGCCAGCGCGCTGTCGCGCACGAACACCGGATAGGTATGGCGCGGCGACAGGCCGTAGTCGGGCACCACCACCACCGCACCGCGCGCGGCCAGCGCCTCGCCGAGGAAGCGGTAGCTCGCGCGGTCGCCGGTGCTCCAGGTGCCGCCGAAGAAGAACACCACCAGCGGCCGCCGGCCGCGCGCGGGCGCGGTGTCGGGCAATGGCTGGTAGACGTCGAGCTGCTGGCGCGGCGCGGATCCGTAGGCGATGTCGCCCTGGAACTGGTAGGTGTCGGTGGGCACCAGGCCGTTGAGCAGCTTGATCGGCGAGCAGGCCGCGAGCGCGGTGGCCGCGGCGACGCCCAGAGCGGTGGACAGGGCACGGCGGCGCCGGCGAAGCGACGCAAGGACGGGAAAGGTCATCGAAGGGGTACGCGCGGGAAGGGGCGCCGGTTTCGCGGCGCGACGAAGCGCCGATTGCAGCGCATGGCGCGCGCGCCGCGTGTCAGAGAGGCAGCTGTGTGGTCGACAGCACCTGCTTGAGCACCACGAAGGTCCGGATCTGCCGCACGCCCGGCAGGTAGAGCAGCTGCTCGGCATGCAGCCGGTTGAAGCTGTCGTTGTCGCGCGTGCGCACCAGCATGAAGTAGTCGAACTCGCCCGTGACCACATGGCATTCGAGGCAGCCCGAGACCTTCTGCGCGGCCTTCTCGAAGTCGGCGAAGGAGTCGGGCGTGGAGCGGTCGAGCACCACGCCGATCATCACCAGCATGCCCATGTCGAGCGCCTGCGCGTCGAGCAGCGCGACCACGCCCTTGATCAGGCCCGAGGCCTTGAGCCGCTCGACGCGGCGCAGGCAGGCCGGCGCGCTGAGGCTGACCTTGGCGGCCAGCGCGACGTTGGACATCGAGGCGTCGCGCTGCAGCGCGCGCAGGATCGCGCGGTCGGTGCGGTCGAGCGCGGCGGCCGCCGAAACGGCGGGCGTGGGGGCCTGCTGCGGCTTGGCGGAACGCGCAGGCGAGGAACGCAATTTTGTTGTGCTCATGGCGGCTTTGGCGCATCAAATGGCTTCGATCCCCGCATCTTGATTTCTTTTGATTTGCGAGGCCACCGAATTTTGCAACCCTGTTGCTCGGCCTTCTTCCTACCATCGGCTTCATCGCCCTTCCCCTGTGCTTCACCCTGGAGTCTTGCCGATGAACCTGAAGAAATTCCCCCGCCACGTGCTGACCTTCGGCCCGACGCCGATCCATCCGCTCCCGCGCCTGAGCGCCCACCTCGGCGGCAAGGTCGAGCTCTATGCGAAGCGCGAGGACTGCAACAGCGGCCTCGCCTTCGGCGGCAACAAGACGCGCAAGCTCGAGTACCTGATCCCCGAGGCGCTCGAGGGCGGCTACGACACGCTGGTGTCGATCGGCGGCATCCAGTCGAACCAGACCCGGCAGGTGGCCGCGGTGGCCGCGCACCTGGGCCTGAAGTGCGTGCTGGTGCAGGAGAACTGGGTCAACTACTCCGACGCGGTGTACGACCGCGTGGGCAACATCGAGATGTCGCGCATCCTCGGCGCCGACGTGCGGCTCGACGCGGCCGGCTTCGACATCGGCATCCGCAAGAGCTGGGAGGACGCGATGGACAGCGTGCGCCAGGCCGGCGGCAAGCCGTTCCCGATTCCCGCGGGCTGCTCCGAGCATCCGCTGGGCGGGCTGGGCTTCGTGGGCTTCGCCGAGGAAGTGCGCCAGCAGGAGGCCGAGCTCGACTTCAAGTTCGACTACATCGTGCTCTGCTCGGTCACAGGCAGCACGCAGGCCGGCATGGTGGCGGGCTTCGCGGCCGACGGCCGGGCCGATCGCGTGATCGGCATCGACGCCTCGGCCAAGCCGCAGCAGACCTTCGAGCAGATCCTGCGCATCGCGCGCAACACGGCCGAGTTGATCGAGCTGGGCCGCGAGATCACCGAGAAGGACGTGGTGCTCGACCGCCGCTTCGGCGGCCCCGAGTACGGCCTGCCGAACGAGGGCACGCTGGAGGCGATCCGCCTGAGCGCGCGCTTCGAGGGCATGCTGACCGACCCGGTGTACGAGGGCAAGTCGATGCACGGGATGATCGAGAAGGTGCGCCTGGGCGAATTCCCGGCCGGCTCGAAGGTGCTCTATGCGCACCTGGGCGGCGTGCCGGCGCTCAACGCCTACAGCTTCCTGTTCCGCAACGGCTGACCGGAGGCCGGCGCCAGGAAGAAAGGCCGGCATGCGCCGGCCTTTGTCTTTGTCAGCGCGCGGATCAGCTCGCGCGGCAGATCTTCAGCATGTTGGTGCCGCCCGGCGCGCCCATCGGCTCGCCGCAGGTGATCGCGTAGACGTCGCCGCTCTGCACGATGCCGCGCTTCTTCAGATGCGCCTCGGCCTGCTCGAGCGCGGTGTCGCGGTCGCTTTCCGAATCCATCAGCAGCGGGCGCACGTTGCGGTAGAGCGCCATCTTGCGCTGCGTGGCCAGGCGCGAGGTCAGCGCGTACATCGGGATGTGGGCGCGGTGGCGGCTCATCCACAGCGGGGTCGAGCCCGACTCGGTCAGCGCGACGATGGCCTTGGCGCCCAGGTGGTGCGCGGTGAACAGCGCGCCCATGGCGATCGACTGGTCGATGCGCGCATAGGACTGGCCGCTGAAGTCGGCGTCGAGCTGCTTGTCTTCGGCGGCCTCGGCGGCTTCGCAGATGCGGCTCATCTCCTGCACGGTCTCGAGCGGATAGCGGCCCGAGGCGGTCTCGGCCGAGAGCATCACGGCGTCGGTGCCGTCGAGCACCGCGTTCGCCACGTCGCTGACCTCGGCGCGCGTGGGCACGGGGTTGGTGATCATCGACTCCATCATCTGGGTCGCGGTGATCGCCACCTTGTCCATCTCGCGCGCCATGCGGATCATCCTCTTCTGCAGCGCCGGCACCGCGGCATTGCCGACCTCGACCGCGAGGTCGCCGCGCGCGACCATGATGCCGTCGCTGGCGCGCAGGATCTCCTCGAGCCGGGGGATCGCCTCGGCGCGCTCGATCTTCGCGATCAGTCCGGGCTTGTGGCCGTATTCGGCGGCCGCCACGTTGCACAGCTGGCGCGCCATTTCCATGTCGGTCGCGTTCTTCGGGAAGCTCACGGCCACGTAGTCGGCCTGGAAGCTCATCGCGGTCTTGATGTCCTCCATGTCCTTGGCCGTGAGTGCGGGCGCCGTGAGGCCGCCGCCCTGCTTGTTGATGCCCTTGTTGTTCGAGAGCTCGCCGCCGAGCTTGACGGTGGTGTGCACCGCCTCGCCGCGCACGGCGTCGACCACCAGCACGATCAGGCCGTCGTTGAGCAGCAGCCGGTCGCCGGCGCGCACGTCGCGCGGCAGGTCCTTGTAGTCGAGGCCCACGGCATCGATGTCGCCGGGCTCGGTGCGCGAGGCGTCGAGCACGAACTTCGCGCCCGGCTCGAGCCAGATCTTGCCCTGCGCGAACTTGCCCACGCGGATCTTCGGGCCCTGCAGGTCGGCCATGATCGCGACCTCGCGGCCGGCCTTGCGCGCCGCCTCGCGGACCATGGTGGCGCGGTCGATGTGGTCCTGCGCCGTCCCGTGGCTGAAGTTGAGCCGGACCACGCTCACCTTGTGGATGATCATCTGCTCGAGCAGCTCGGGCGTGCTCGACGCGGGGCCGAGCGTAGCGACGATCTTGGTGGCGTGGCGGGGAAGGCGGTCGGTGCTCATGGATCTATCTCCGTTTTTGTATCCGCTACTGTATACAATTTATGTGTCGCGTGGAAGACACCACGCGGATCGATGGAATCCGCGCGATCCCTCCGCGCTCTCAGCCCGCGGCGCGCTTGGCCAGGATCTCGAAGGCCGGCAGGGTCTTGCCCTCCAGCACCTCGAGGAAGGCGCCGCCGCCGGTCGAGATGTAGCCCACGTCCTTCTCGATGCCGTACTTGGCGATCGCCGCGAGGGTGTCGCCGCCGCCGGCGATCGAGAACGCGCTGCTTTCGGCGATCGCCTGGGCGATGGCCTTGGTGCCGCCCGCGAAGGCGTCGAACTCGAACACGCCCACCGGGCCGTTCCAGACGATGGTGCCGGCCTCGCGCAGTTGCGCGGCCAGTTGCGCGGCCGTCTTCGGGCCGATGTCGAGGATCAGGTCGTCGTCGGCCACCTCGCTGGCCGCCTTGACGGTGGCCGGCGCGTCGGCCGCGAAGGTCTTGGCCGTGACCACGTCGACCGGGATCGGCACGTCGGCGCCGCGCGCGCGCATCGATTCGATCACCGACTTCGCCTGGTCGACCAGGTCGGGCTCGGCCAGCGACTTGCCGATCTTCAGGCCGGCCGCGAGCAGGAAGGTGTTGGCGATGCCGCCGCCGACGATCAGCTGGTCGACGTTGGCCGACAGGCTCTGCAGGATCGTGAGCTTGGTGCTGACCTTGGAGCCCGCGACGATCGCCACCAGCGGGCGCTTGGGCTGGGCCAGGGCCTTGGTGATGGCGTCGATCTCGGCCGCCAGCAGCGGGCCGGCGCTCGCCACCTTGGCGAACTGCGCGATGCCGTAGGTGGTGGCCTCGGCGCGGTGCGCGGTGCCGAAGGCGTCGTTGACGTAGATGTCGGTCAGCGCGGCGAGCTTGCGCGCGAGCGCCTCGTCGTTCTTCTTCTCGCCCTTGTTGAGGCGGCAGTTCTCGAGCAGCACGACCTGGCCCGGCTTCACGTCGACACCGTCGACCCAGTTCGCGACCAAGGGCACCTCGCGGCCCAGCAGCTCGCCCAGGCGCTGGGCGACCGGCGCCAGCGAATCCTCGGGCTTGAACTCGCCCTCGGTCGGGCGGCCCAGGTGCGAGGTGACCATCACCGCGGCACCGGCGTCGAGGGCCAGCTGGATGCAGGGCACCGAGGCGCGGATGCGGGTGTCCTCGGTGATGTTGCCGGCATCGTCCTGCGGCACGTTGAGGTCGGCACGGATGAAGACGCGCTGGCCGGCGGCTTTGCCCTGGGCGCAGAGGTCGGTGAATCGAAGAACGTTCATGGTCTGGATGGGATGGATACGGGTCGCCCCGCATTGTAGGTAGGGCCTCACTGCGCGACTGTGCGTCTCGTGACGCCGGCCGATGCTTTTCAGGCCTCGCCCCGCTCGCTGGCGAAGCGCTCCAGAATCTGCACGAAGCTGGCCGCCGCGGGCGACAGCGAACGCCGCGCCGCGCCGTAGACGCAGACCTCGCGGTGGAAGTCGGGCGCCTCCAGCCGCACCATGCGCAACCCGTGCGCCTGCACCAGCGGCGCCGAGTAGGTCGGGCACACGGTCAGCCCGAGCCCCGAGGCCACCATGCCGAGCGCGGTCGTCATGTACGACACCTCCTGGGTGCCGGGGCGCTGCATCCAGGCGCGCTCGGCGCTCGCGAGCTCGGGCAGCACGCGCTGGCGGAAGTCGCGCGTGGGCGCGATGAAGGTGTAGGGCGCCAGTTCGGCCCAGCGCACCTTGCGCCGCCCCTCGAAGGCATGGCCGGGTGGGCAGATCAGCCAGTGGCGGTCGCGCAGCAGCGTGCGGCGCTCGATCAGCGCCGGGTCGACCTCGAGGTCCTGCCCCACGGCCAGCTCGACCTCGCCCGCGAGGATGCCGTCGAGCAGGTGCTCGGGCAGGGTGTCGGCCAGTCGCACCTCCACGTCGGGGTATTGCGCGCGGTACACGGCGATCACGCGCGGCATCAGCGTGCAGGCCATGAGCTGCGGCGCGGCCAGCCGCAGCAGGCCCTTCTTCTTGTCGCGCAGCTCGGTCACGCCGGCCACCGCGCCCGCGAGGTCGCCGAGCAGCCGGTGCACCGAGGGCAGGAACTCGCGCCCGGCCTCCGACAGCAGCACGCGCCGCGTGTGGCGGTCGAGCAGTTGCACGCCCATCTCGCGCTCGAGCTCGCGCACCAGCACGCTGAGCGCCGACTGCGTCAGGTGCAGTTGCTGGGCCGCGGCGGTGAAGCTGCCGGTCTCGGCGACGGCGGCGAAGGCGCGCAGCTGGCGCAAGGTCAGATTCATATGGCTATTTCATCAATCGATGAATTAATTTCGATTGCATCATAGGTCCAGCCATCGCCCAATAGCGGCTCGGACGGCCCCGATGGCCGTCCCGGAGACAAACCCGATGCCGACCCCATCCGCCGCGCCCCCGATCCGGGGCCTGCACCATTTCGCCTGGCGCTGCCGCGACAGCGAGGAAACCCGCCGCTTCTACGAGGACCTGCTCGGCCTGCCGCTGGTGCACGTGATCAAGAGCGACCACGTGCCGAGCACCGGCGAGTACTGCCCCTACGTCCACATCTTCTTCCGGATGCGCGACGGCTCGTTCATCGCCTTCTTCGACCTCGGCGACGACATCGCCGCGCTGCCCTCGCCCAACACGCCCTCGTGGGTCAACCACATCGCGCTGCGCGTGGACGGCGTGCCCGACCTGCTGGCCGCCAAGGCCCGGCTCGAGGCCGCGGGCGTCGAGGTGCTGGGCATCACCGACCACCACATCATCGAGTCGATCTACTTCTTCGACCCCAACGGCATCCGCGTGGAACTGACCACGCCGACGGTGCCGCAGGCCGAGATGGACGCGCACGCGCTGCGCGCCCATGCCGACCTCGACGCCTGGACCGCGCGCAAGGCGCAGCTGCTGGCCGCGAAAGGCACGGCCGATGCCTGAACTGCAACTCGCCGTCATCGACGTCAAGCCGGGCGCGGCGCTCGAGAGCCAGTCGGGCCTGCAGATGCTGCGCCCGCGCATCTACGGCGCCTACCGCGCGCCCGCGGGGCCGAAGCGCATCGCGGCGATCGTGATGCATCCCACCAGCAACTTCATGGGCCACTACCTGATCGCGCCGCTGGCCGAGCGCGGCATCTGCTGCATGGGGCTCAACTCGCGCTACGTCGGCAACGACACGGTGCTGCTGATGGAGCGCGCGATCCAGGACCTGGGCGCCGGCGTGCAGTACCTGCGCGCGGCCGGCTACGAGAAGGTGTTCCTGATCGGCAACTCGGGCGGCGCCGCGCTCGCGGCCTTCTACCAGGCGCAGGCCGAGCGGCTCACGGCCACGCACTTCGCCGACGGCGACCCCACCCACCTGCACCCCGTCGACCTGCCGCCGGTCGACGGCATCGCGCTGTGCGCCGCGCACCTGGGCCGCACGCGGCTGATGCGCGACTGGATCGATCCCTCGGTCACCGACGAGCACGACCCGCTGTCGGTGGACCCCGAACTCGACATGTACGACGCGCGCCACCGCGTGCCCTACGACGCCGACTTCCTCGCGCGCTTCTCCACCGCGCAGCAGGCGCGGCTCGCGCGCATCGAGCAGTGGTGCCTCGACCGGCTCGCGCTGCTGCGCGGCACCGAGGGCGCGCCGCGCGACCAGACCTTCATCGTCTACCGCACCCATGCCGATCCGCGCTGCGTCGACCTCTCGCTCGATCCCAACGACCGCCTGCCCGGCAGCGTCTGGGGCGACGCGCGCCAGGTCAACTACTCGGCCAACGCGATGGGCCGCACCACCTCGCTCACGGCCTTCCTCTCGCAGTGGTCCTCGCGCTCGCAGGCCGACGGCCCCACCAACCTCGCGCGCACCACGGTGCCCAAGCTGCTGCTGACCTACACCGGCGACCAGTCGACCTTCCCGAGCACGCGCGATGCCTGGCTGGCCGCGGGCGGCGCGCGCATCCGCAACGTCGACATCGTCGGCGGCAACCACTACCTCGCGGGGCAGCCGGAGCTGGTGCCGCAGGCCGCCGACGCGATCGCCGAGTTCGCGCATTCGCTCTAGTCACGCAGGCAAGCCATGGAAGAAAACTTCGCTTTCGCGCCAGCCTACGAACTGCCGAGCTGGCCCTTCGTGCCGCCGCCCGAGCTGGCCAGCGGCCAGGTGGTGCGCCACCCGCTCGTGATCGTCGGCGCCGGCCCCTCGGGCCTCACGCTGGCCTGCGACCTCGCCCAGCGCGGCGTGCGCGCCGTGCTGCTCGACGAGGACGACACCGTCGGCGTGCGCGGCGCCTCCTCGCGCGGCATCTGCTATGCGCAGAAGAGCCTGGAGATCTTCGAGCGCCTGGGCATCTTCGAGCGCATCGCGGCCAAGGGCATCACCTGGTCCTTCGGGCGCACCTTCTCGGGCGAGCAGGAGGTCTACAACTTCAACCTGCAGGCGGCCAGCGTCTCGCGGCAGCCGCCCTTCATCAACCTGCAGCAGTTCTACATCGAGTGGTTCCTGGTCGAGCGCATCCTCGAGCTCGGCCTGACCGACCTGCGCTGGAAGAGCCGCGTGACGCGCGTCGAGCCCCTCGCCGACGGCGTGCGCCTCGAGGTCGAGACGCCCGCGGGCCGCTACACGATCGAGGCCGACCGACTGATCGACGCCACCGGCGCCAACAGCGCGATCCGCACCGGCCTCGGCATCGAGGCCCATGCCTCGCGCAGCACCGACCGCTGGTGCATCAGCGACGTGCGCTTTCGCAAGCCGCTGCCGACCGAGCGCTGGACCTGGGTCGACGCGCCCTTCAACGAGGGCCGCGGCGTCTGGCAGCACCTGATGGCCGACGGCGTCTGGCGCATCGACTACCAGATGCCCGAGGACTGCGACACCGCCTACATCAGCCGGCCCGAGGTGGCGGGCGCGCGGCTGCGCGAGCAGCTCGGGCCGGGCGTGGAGTTCGAATTCGTCTGGATCGGCCCCTACGGCTACCGCGACCACCTGCTCGAGCGCTTCCGCCATGGCCGCGTGTTCTTCATCGGCGATGCCGCGCACGTGGTGAGCCCCTTCGGCGCGCGCGGCGGCAACAGCGGCATCCAGGACGCGGCCAACCTCGGCTGGAAGCTCGCGCTGGTGGCGCAGGGCCAGGCCGGCGACGCGCTGCTCGACAGCTACGACGCCGAGCGCCAGCCGGCCGCGCGCGAGAACCTTCGGGTCACGAGCCGCTCGGCGCGCTTCCTCGCGCCGCGCTCGCCGGCCGAGCACACGCTGCGCCGCGCCGTGGTCGCGCTGGCCGCGCGCTTTCCGTTCGCGCGCGCCCTGGTGAACACCGGGCGCATGTCGGTCGCCAACGACTACCCCGCCGCGCCGCAGTTGCCCGCGGGCGGCCGCACGGTGCAGAACCTGCCGCTGCGCCGGACCGACGGCCGCGAGACCACGCTGATGCAACTGCTGGCCGAGGACACGCGCTGCATCGGCCTGTGGTTCGCGCCGACGGCGGATGCGGCACGGGCCGCGCTCGATGCGACGGCAGGACTGCCGCTGCGCCTGCTCGCGGTCGGTGGCACCGACCACGGCCTGCCCGCGCTGCAGCCCGACGAGCGGCTCGCGGCCCATGTCGGCGCGGGCGAGCCCGGCAGCTTCGTGCTGGTGCGCCCCGATGCCTACCGCGCGCGCGTGCTCGCGCAGGCCACGCCCGAAGCCATCGCCGAAGCCGTCCGCACCGCCCTGGCCCTCCCCCTCGATCCCGCGCCATGAACACCGAACTCCGCATCCCCGATCCCGACGGCTTCTATGCCGCGCTGCTGGCCGCGCACGAAGGTCGCAGCGAGGCGCAGAGCGCCGACCTCAACGCCCGCCTCGTGCTGCTGCTGGCCAACCAGTGCGCCGACCAGGCGGTGCTGCTGGCCTGCATCCGCGCGGCCGCCGAAGAAGAACACTCCACGAGCCCCCACCCCGCATGACCGCCACCGTTTCCTTCGCCTCCGCCTCCGACACCCGCGAGCAGAAGCCGCAACTGCGCGAGCTCGCGCCCGGCGCCTTCGGCTACATCAGCGACTTCGATCCCAACTGCGGCTTCGTGGTCGGCGACGAGCAGGTGGTGCTGATCGACACCCGCCCCACGCCGCGCATGGCGCGCGACTTCCTCGCGGCCATCCGCACGGTGACCGACAAGCCGATCCGGACCATCGTGCTGACCCACTACCACGCGGTGCGCGTGATGGGCGCGAGCGCCTTCGACGAGGTCGAGCAGATCGTCGCGAGCGCGGGCACGCTCGACTGGATCCGCACGCGCGGCCAGGCCGACTTCGATTCGGAGGTGGGGCGCTTCCCGCGCCTGTTCGCGGGCCTCGAGGAGATCCCGGGCCTGACCTGGCCCACCCTGAGCTTCCAGAACGAGATGAGCCTGTGGCTGGGCCCGCGCCCCGGCATCGGCCGCGAGCTGCGACTGATGGCGCTGGGCCGCGGCCATTCGAGCGGCGACACCGTCGCCTGGCTGCCCGATTGCGGCCTGCTGTTCTCGGGCGACGTGGTCGAGAACCACTGCGGCGTGTACGCGGGCGACGCCTACATCGGCGACTGGGCCGGCACGCTCGACGCGGTGCGCGCGCTGCGCCCGCGCGTGCTGGTACCGGGCCGCGGCGCGGTGCTGCAGGGCGAGGCCGCCTGCGCCGAGGCGATCGACCTGACCCAGGCCTTCCTCTCGACCCTGCTCGACAGCGTGCGCGCCGGCATCGCCGCGGGCGAGGCGCTCAAGGGCTGCTTCGCGCGCGCCGAGGCCGCGATGAAGCCGCGCTTCGGCCAGTGGCCGGTGTTCCAGCACGTGCTGCCCTTCGACGTCTCGCGCGCCTACGACGAGCTGCGCGGCATCGAGCACCCGGTGGTGTGGACCGCCGAGCGCGACCGCGAACTCTGGCAGACGCTGCACGCATAGGCCGCCGCGCGGCGCGCGATCTTCCCGCGACGAGGAAGGCGCGCCGCCGCCCCGATTTCCCTGAAGAAAACCACCCCGGAGACAAACCGATGAAGCGCTTCCTGCCCCTGATCGCCCCCGTGCTCGCCGCCTTCGCGCTGGCCGGCGCCAGCCTCGCGTCGGCCCAGAGCGGGCCCTATCCGAACCAGCCGATCAAGTGGCTGGTGCCCTATGCCGCGGGCGGCGGCACCGACAACATCGCGCGCCAGCTCGCCGATGCGATGCAGCCCTCGCTGGGCCAGCCGGTGGTGATCGACAACCGCCCGGGCGCCTCGACCAACATCGCGGTCGGCCTGCTGATGCAGTCGAAGCCCGACGGCTACACGATCATGCAGGCCGAGAACGCGGCGCTGCTGTTCAACGAGCACATGTTCGCCAAGCTGCCCTACAAGCCCGCAAGCGACTTCACCTACATCGGCGCCATCGGCCGCATTCCGCTGGCGCTGGTGGTGCGGCCCGACTTCCAGGCCAAGACCCTCAAGGACTTCGTCGCCTACGTGAAGGCCAACGGCGACAAGACCAACTACGCGTCGCCGGGCATCGGCACGCCGCACCACATGGCGATGGAGCTGTTCAAGCAGAAGGCCGGCCTGTCGATCACGCACGTGGCCTACAAGGGCGGCGCGCCGGCGCTGCAGGACATCATGGGCGGCCAGGTGCCGATGATGATGCTCGACCTCACGGCCGCGTTGCCCTATCTCAAGACCGGCAAGTTGCGCGCGCTGGCGATCGCGCTGCCGCAGCGCGCCAAGGGCCTGCCCGAGGTGCCGACCTTCGCCGAGCTCGGCTATCCGGAAGTCAATGCCTTCGCCTTCCATGGCCTCATCGGCCCGGCCGGCATGCCGCCCGAGGTGGTGAACCGGCTCAACGCCGAGCTGCACAAGGCGCTGCAGACGCCGCGCATCCAGCAGGTGTTCAGCGAGTTCGGCTTCGAGGCGCTGCCCGGTACGCCGAAGGAGTTCCAGGAGATGGCGCGTTCGCAGAGCGCGTACTGGGGCCAGGTCATCAAGACCTCGGGCGTGCAGCTCGACTGAGCACCCTTTTCATCCGACCGTTTCCGCTTTCACTCATGTCCAACGAACCATCCCCCGCTTCGACCGCGCGCGAGCGCGTCGGCTTCATCGGCCTCGGCGTCATGGGCGCGCCCATGGCCGGCCACCTCGCGCGCGCCGGTCACGCGGTCTCGGTCTACGACCTCGCGCCCGGCGCGGCGCAGCGGCTCGCCGAATCGCAGCCCGGCATCACGGCGCGCACCAGCCTGCGCGAGGTGGCCGCGCACAGCGACGTCATCGTGACCATGCTGCCCAACGGCCGCGTGGTGCGCGAGGTGGTGTTCGCCGACGACGGCCTGCTCGCGGGCTGGGCGCGCGGCAGCCTGCTGCTCGACACCTCCTCGGCCGAACCGTGGATCACGCGCGAGACCGCCGCGCGGCTGGCCGAGCACGGCATCGCGATGGTCGACGCGCCGGTCTCGGGCGCGGCCTGGGGCGCGCAGGCGGCCGAGCTGGTGTTCATGGTCGGCGGCGCGCCGGACGACGTGGCGCGCGCGCGGCCGCTGCTCGACGCGATGGGCCGCGCGGTGTTCCACCTGGGCGCGCTCGGCGCCGGCCACACCATGAAGTGCCTCAACAACCTGATCACCGCCGTCACGCTCACGGCCACGGCCGAGGGGCTGGCGATCGGCACCCGCGCCGGGCTCGATCCGGCCGTGATGACCGACGTGCTCAACGAGGCCACGGGCGGCTCGTGGATCACGCGCACGCACATCCACCAGCGCGTGATCAGCCGCAGCTTCGACGATCCGTTCAAGCTCGAGCTGATGCTCAAGGACATGGGCATCGCGGTCGACCTGGCGCGAGAGCTCGGCATGCCGGCGCCGATCAGCGAGGAGGGCCGCCGGCTGTGGCAGCAGGCCGATGCGGCGCGCGGGCCCGGCGTGAGCGTGAGCGAGCTGGTGCGCTGGGTCGAGACCGAGGCCGGCACCGAGATCCGCTCGGCTACCAGCCCCAGATGAGGTGCAGCGGCAGGTACACCGCCATGCCGGCCAGCATGGTGCCGAGCACGCCGCGGCGCCAGTAGTAATAGGCCGCGCCGACCACGGTCGCGTAGATGCGCGCATCGTGCAGCGAGGTGATCAGGTGGCCCTGCGTCATCACGATCTCGGGCGCGATCACGCCGGCCAGCGCGGCGGCCGGCGCGTAGTGCAGCGCGCGGTGCGCCCACTCGGGCAGGCCCCAGGGCCGGTCGAGGATGAAGAAGAAGCAGCGCGTGAGCACGGTGACGCCGGCCAGGCCGACGATCACGGCGAGCGTCCAGAAATCGGTCTCGCCCTTCACTTGTCGTCCTCCGCCTCGGGGTCGAGGCCGAACTGCTTCTCGAGCCAGAAGCACAGCAGCACCGCCACGCCGATGGCGACCACGATGTTGAGCTTGAGCGGCAGCGCATAGGCCGCCACCGCCGTGGCGCCCGCGATCAGTGCCGCGAGGATGCGCAGCCGCGTCGTGGCCATCGAGCAGACGATCGCCACCAGGCTCAGCACGCCCGCGAAGCCCAGGCCCCAGCTCTGCGGGATCAGGTTGGCCAGCGCGATGCCCAGCAGGCTCATGCCCATCCAGGCGCACCAGGTCACGGCGTAGTTGCCCGTGAGGTAGGCCTCCTGCGCGAGCCGTTCCTCGTCGGTGACCGGCGGCGCCGGGTACTGCTTGGTGAACAGCGCATAGCTCATGTCGGCCGTGAGGTAGCCGTGCAGCATGCGGCGCCAGCGCGGCATGTGCATCAGGTAGGGCCGCAGGTGCAGGCTGAAGACCACGAAGCGCAGGTTGACGCAGAAGCCGGTCGCCAGGATCACCCAGGCCGGCGCGCCCGCGAACAGCAGCGGAATGGCCGCGAGCTGCGAGCTGCCCGCGTAGACCAGCAGGGTCATCGCCACGGCCTCGAGCACGCTCATGTTCGACTTGACCATGGCGACGCCGGTCATCAGGCCCCAGGCGCCGATGCCCAGCGCCACGGGGGTCATGTCGCGCACGCCCACGCGGAACTGCGGGCGGCGCCGGATGGCGGCCGACAGGAACATCAGGCGCTCACCCGAACACCTGGCCGGTCTTCAGGTCGAAGCCGCGCAGGAAATCGGCGACGCCCAGGCGCTTGCCGCCCGGTCGCTGGAGCTCGGTGACGGTCACGACCGCATCGGCGGCCGCCACCGCGATGCCGTCGCCGGTCACCGCGAGGATGGTGCCGGGCGCGTCCGACACCGTGCCGGCCACGGCATGCGCGGCCCAGAGCTTGATGGTCTCGTTCTCGAGCGGGCTGTTGGCGCCGGGGAAGGGATCGAAGGCGCGGATGCGGCGCACGATCTCGACGGCGGGCCGCTGCCAGTCGATCAGCGCTTCCTGCTTCTCGACCTTGTTGGCGTAGGTCACGCCCTCGGCCGGCTGCGGCGTGCGCACCAGCCGGCCCTCGGCGGCGCCGGCCAGCGCCTCGACGATCATGCGGCCGCCGAGCGCGGCCAGCCGGTCGTGCAGGCGGGCGGTGTTGTCCTCGCCGATCTCGAGCGCCTCGACCGACAGCATGTCGCCGGTGTCGAGGCCGGCATCCATCTGCATGATCGTGATGCCGGTGCGCGCGTCGCCGGCCTCGATGGCGCGGTGGATCGGCGCGGCGCCGCGCCAGCGCGGCAGCAGGCTGGCGTGGATGTTGAGGCAACCCAGGCGCGGCAGGTCGAGCACCCACTGCGGCAGGATCAGGCCGTAGGCCGCGACCACCATCACGTCGGCACGCGCCGCCAGCAGGGCCTCGCGCGCGGCGGCGGCCTCGTCGGGGTACTTGCCGTCCAGTCGCAGGCTGCGCGGCTGCGCCACGGGCCAGCCCTTGGCCAGCGCGCACTGCTTGACCGGCGAGGCCTGCAGCTTCATGCCGCGGCCGGCCGGGCGATCGGGCTGGGTCAGCACCAGCGCCACGTCGTGGCCGGCGGCCGCGATGGCCTCCAGCGCGACGCGCGCGAACTCGGGCGTGCCCGCGAAAACGACGCGCAACGGGCTCACCGGCGCAGCCGATCGAAGTCGAGGTCGTCGCCCGTGTGGTAGCGCCGCACCACGCCGGCGGGGTCGATGTAGATGTGGAGCAGGCGGCGCTCGTTCACCGACTTGTAGCGCCAGGTCCAGACATTGCCGTCGAAGGAGGTCACGCGGCGGATCTCATAGGGGCGGCCGTAGAAGGCCATGACGTCGTTCTGGCGCCACTTGTCGACCTGGATGTCGTGGTCGAAGCGGCGCTCGTCGAGCACCTGGGTCACCGAGACCACCTTGCCCGCGGCATCGAGGTCGATGTCGGTGACCTCGAAACCGGCCGGCGTGCGCGAGTACTGCAGCCGCTCGCCGCCGCCGTTCAGCGGATAGCGGCCCGTGGGCTCGCCCAGGCGCTGCAGGGTTTCGGCGGCCGAGGTGCCGGGGACGATGCGGGTGGGTTCGCTGGCGCAGCCGGCGAGCACCAGCAGGACGGCGGCGCAAAGAAGGGGCAGGCGGGTCAAGGCACCAACGGCCATCGGTCAGGCCCTGCCTTCGCGCACGTCCTCGCGCTGCTGCTTGAGCAGCTTGTTCTTGATGCGGTTGCGCTTGAGCGGCGACAGGTATTCGACGAAGACCTTGCCCAGCAGGTGATCGAGCTCGTGCTGGATGCACACGGCCAGCAGGCCGTCGGCCTCGATGCTGCGCAGTTCGCCGTCGAGGTCGAGCGCCTGCACCTTGACCGCGGTCGAACGCTCGACGCCGTCGTAGATGCCGGGCACCGAGAGGCAACCTTCCTCGTTGATGACCTTCTCGTCGCTGGCCCAGGTGATCTCGGGGTTGATCAGCACCAGCGGCTGATCGCGCTCTTCGGAGACGTCGATGACCACGATCCGTTCGTGCACGTTGACCTGGGTCGCGGCCAGACCGATGCCATTGGCGTCGTACATGGTCTCGAGCATGTCGGCGACCAGGGTCTTGATGCGCGCGTCCACGCCCTGCACGGGCTTGGCCACCGTGTGCAGGCGCTTGTCCGGGTAACTCAGAATGATTCGTTTGGCCATGAAATCGGGGGGAAGTTGTGGCTATTTTCGCCAATTCGGCGGCCGCGGGCCGCGCGTTTGCCGGATAAACGTTGCCCTTCCGGGGGCTTGGCGCCAGAATTCGTAGCAAATTGTGAGATTCGTATGCGCCACGATACGTCGTGCGCTCACCCATCCAGACATGAAAAAGCTCCCAACCCCGGCCCGCCGCACGAACCTCTCCGCCTCCCTGGCAGTCCTCGCGGTCGTTGCGGCAGGTGGCGTCGGCACCACGGCGGCCTGGGCGCAGAATTATCCGATCACCGCCCAGCAGCGCGCCACGGCCCAGCAGACCGCCCAGGCCGGCGTGCCGCTGAGCGAGCTGGCACCCAATGCGCCCGACGAGTACACGGTCAAGCCCGGCGACACCCTCTGGGCCATCTCGCGCCTGTACCTGCTGCGGCCCTGGCGCTGGCCCGAGCTCTGGGGCATGAACATCAACGAGATCGCGAACCCGCACCGCATCTACCCGGGCCAGGTGCTCTACCTCGACAAGAGCGGCGGCCGCGCCCGCCTCACCACGCGCCGCGGCGCCGGCGGCGAGGGCGGCACCATCAAGCTGACACCGCGCACCCGTTTCGATTCGCTGTCCGGCATGGCGCTGCCCACGCTCAACCCGAGCCTGATCGAGCCCTTCCTCAGCGAGCCGATCGTGGTCGACGAGAACACGCTGCAAGCCGCGCCGCGCATCGTGGCCGGCAACGACAGCCGCGTGCTGCTGTCGCGCGGCGACCGCGCCTATGCGCGCGGCGAGAAGGATTCGCCCCTGGTCGAGGTGCCGGGCCCGCTCCAGAACTACCGCGTGTTCCGCAATGCCACGCCGCTGAAGGACCCCGGCACCGGCGAGATCCTCGGCTACGAAGCCCAGTACCTGGGCAAGGTCCGGCTGCAGCGCGGCGAATCGACCACGGTCGAGACCAAGGACGACAAGGACTACATCACGGTCGTGCCCGCCACCGTCGACGTGATCGCGGCGCGCGAGGAAATCCGCGCCGGCGACCGCCTGCTGCCCGAGCCGCCGCGCCAGCTGCTGAGCTACGCGCCGCGCGCGCCCTCCACGCAGGTCGAGGGCCGCATCGTGTCGGTCTACGGCAACGCGGTGCAGTTCGCGGCGCAGAACCAGGTGGTGGCCATCAACAAGGGCACGCGCGACGGCATCGACAGCGGCCACGTGCTGGCGATCCTCAAGAACGGCGAGACCATCCTCGACCGCACCGGCGAGAAGAAGGAAACCATCAAGCTGCCGAACGAACGCATCGGCCTGCTGATGGTGTTCCGCCCCTTCGAGAAGGTCTCGTACGCGCTGGTGCTCGAAATCAACGACACCCCGCGCGCCGGCGACTTCATCGTCAACCCCTGACCCACCCGGTTCCCGCGTGGACCGCGCAGAACTCGCGGGCTGGCTGCGGCTGTCGATGACGCCGGGCATCGGCGACGGCGCCGCCCGTCGCCTGCTGGCCGCGTTCGGCCTGCCCGCAGACATATTCGCCCAGACCGAGGCCGCGCTGCAGCAGGTCGTGAGCGAGGCCCAGGCCGCGGCGCTGCGGCAGATGCCAGTCAACCTGCAGGCGCTGATCGACCAGACCCAGCTATGGTTGCGCCAGCGCGAGGACGGCGAGGGCGCGGTGGTGCGCCGCATCGTCACGCTCGGCGACCCCGGCTATCCGCGCTCGCTGCTCGAGACCGCCGACCCGCCGCTGATGCTGCACGTGCTGGGCGCCGAAGCCTTCGACCTGACCCAGCTCGACCACAGCCTCGCCGTGGTCGGCAGCCGCAACCCCACGCCGCAGGGCGCCTCGAATGCGCGCGCCTTCGGGCGCGCGCTCGGAGAGGCCGGCTTGCCCGTGATCTCGGGCCTGGCGCTCGGCGTGGACGGCGCCGCGCACCAGGGCGCGCTCGACGCGGCCGATGCCGCGGGCGCCGGGCCGCGGCTCGCCACGGTGGCGGTGGTCGGCACCGGGCTCGACCGCGTCTATCCAGCGCGGCACCGCGAGCTCGCGCAGCGCATCACGCAGCAGGGCCTGATCGTGAGCGAGTTCCTGCTCGGCACGCCGCCGCTCACGCAGAACTTTCCGAAGCGCAACCGGCTGATCGCGGGACTCGCGCGCGGCACCCTGGTGGTCGAGGCGGCGCTCGCCTCGGGCTCGCTGATCACGGCGCGGCTCACCTCCGAGCAGGGCAAGGACGTGTTCGCGATCCCCGGTTCGATCCACTCGCCGCAGTCGCGCGGCTGCCATGCGCTGATCCGCCAGGGCGCGAAGCTGGTCGAGTCGGTGGCCGACATCCTCGAGGAATTGCACCCGCTCGCGCAGCAGCCATCGCCGGACGCCTTCAGGCCGTGGACCGGCGGCACGGACCACGGAGATCCGTTGCTCGAGGCGCTGGGTTTCGATCCGGTGAGTCTCGATGCACTCGGTGCGCGCACCGGCTGGGGTGCGGCGGCGCTGCAGGCCCGCATGCTCGAGCTCGAACTCGAGGGCCAGGTCGCGCGCCTGCCGGGCGGGCTGTTCCAGCGCATGGGCGCGGCCTGAGCACACGAACGCGCACCACCCGCCACCGTCGCGCACGGCCTCGCGAGCGGCCATCGGTATTTACGCCGATCCTTGCATTTGCACCACGCGTCGCGCCGCATCCATCGGCGTGGGCTATATTGGGCCCATGTTCGAAGTGCTCGTGTTTGTCTACGAAAACTACTGGCGCAGCGATGCCTGCCCTGAACCCGAACAATTGAGCCGCAAGCTCAGCGCCCACGGCTTCGAGGCCGAGGAGATACGCGATGCCTTGCAATGGCTCGATGGCCTGAGCCTCGCCACGCAAGGCGTGCAGCTCACGCGCAACGACGAGGAGGGCCGCAGCGTCACGGTCGCATTGCGCAGCAGCGCCGAGGCCACGCGGCCGCAGTCGCCCGATTCGATGCGCGTGTATTCGCAAGCCGAGCAGGAGCACCTGGGCGCCGAATGCCTGGGCTTCATCCAGTTCCTCGAAGGCTCGAACGTGCTGCCCTGCGACATGCGCGAGATCGTCGTCGAACGCGCGATGGCCGCGCCCGGCGCGCCGGTGGCGCTCGACGAGCTCAAGATCATCGTGCTGATGGTGCACTGGAGCACCGGCATCGAGCCCGATGCGCTGGTGCTCGACGAGCTCTGCGAGAACCACGAAGGCCGGCTCGCGCACTGAGCCCTTCGCGAGACGACCTCTCGCTAGTTCAACAGCCGCTCGGGGTTCGCATCGAGCTTCGCGAGCGCCTCGCGCGTGGCGCGCACCGTCAGCGTCTCTTCCTCGGCCGGCACCAGCAGGCCCGCCTGCAGGTAGGACGCGAGCCGCCCGGCCTGGATCAGGAAGCTGCGCCCGTCGGCCGAGGCGAACAGGTGCAGCTGCTTGCGGTCGCTGCGCCAGACGAACTGGACCTGGCTCACGCGGTCGTTGTGGTCGAGCATGAACCAGGTGCCCACCTGCAGCTCGTTGGCCCAGGCCAGCATGTCCTCGGTCGCGCGCGCTCCCGCCGTGTCGGCCACGACCTCGATGGTGCTCGCGTCCACGCCCAGCAGCAGCTCGATGTTGGTGGCGTCGAGCGGCAGGTCGGCGTCGCCGCCGCTGTCGCTCACGAAGTCCTCGAGGTGCGCCAGCCGCTCGGCCATGGCCTCGATCTTGGCCTGCGGGATGGCCTCGGTCTTGAGCATGAAGGCATCGGAGAGCGTCGCGCCGATGGTCTTGATGTAGGCCTCCTGCGGCTCGCCGACGATGCCCAGCAGCGCCATGCCCTGGCGCAGGCGCTGCAGCAGCTGCGGCAGGTCCTGGATCACGCGCGCGCGGTCGGTGCGGCTGGGCTTGGCGCTCGCGGCCCATACCAGTTCGGAGGCGGCGCGCTTGAGCGTCACGGTCTGCTCGTCCTGGCCGCCGTAGCGCAGCGCGGCGATCGCCAGCACCTCGGCCCAGACCTTGAACAGGAACTCGCGGATCTCGTCGCGCACCGGCATGTCGTTGAGCATCTTGCGCAGCTCGATGGTGTACTGGATCGCCATCGTCTCCTTCTGCTCGACCTGCTGCGCCACGCTCATCACGCGCTGCGCGGTGTCGCTCTGCGTGAGGTAGCGGTTGAGGAAGGCGACGAATTCGTCGAACACCAGCTTGAAGACGCGCTGCCCGGTCTCGGGGTACTGCTCGATCACCTGCACCACGCGCTTGATCTCGTTCTCGAGCGCGCTGCCCGAGATCGCGGCCGCGTCGAAGCCCATCACGCACGAGCCCATGCGGTCGATCAGCATGCGCGCGGGATGCTGCAAGGTGCCGAAGAACTCGGGCTCGGCGATGGCCACGCGCAGCACCGGCATCTGCAGCCGCGCGAACCACACGCGCGCCGAGAACGGAATGCGCTCCTCGGCCAGGATGGCCTGGAACATCAGCGCGACGATCTCGACCGTGGCCTTGTCGGCGGTGGTCGGCGCGCGCTTCTTGAGCTCGGTGCTGCGGCGGCGCAGGTCGACCGCGCTCTGCTGGATCATCGTGGCCTGCTCGCCCGCGGCTTCCAGGTACTGGGTGGCGGCCGCGCGGTAGGCGGCCTCGGCGTCGGCGATGGCGCCCGCGAAGGTGCGCGAGAAAGGCCGTGGCGCGCCGAAGTCGACGCCGCCGGCGCTGCCGCGGCCGTCGACGCCGATCGACGAGGCCGGCTGCGTGCTGTTGCCGGTGTCGCCGCCGATGCGGCCGGTGACGAAGCGCTTGAGGTTTAGCAGCGCGGTCTGGGCGCGCTGGCGTGCCGTGGCCAGCGGCGAACCGCCAGCGGGCGCACCGCCGCCGCCGCGCTGGAACGTGCCGGGCACGGACGCCGTCGCCCCCGCCGCGCCGGCTGGCGCCACATGGCCGCCGGGCTGCGCGGCGCCTGGCGCGCCCGGGCCGGTCGCGCCGCCCGAGGCCGCGCCGCCGGTGCGCCGCACGAAGCTCTTGAGGTCGATCTCGGGCATCACGCCGTGGGCGACCAGGTGAGTATTGGCGTCCTCGTAGGCCTTGGCGACCACGTCGACCAGCTGCGCCTGCACCGTGTCCTGCACGCGGGTCCAGAGCTGGCGGCTCAGGCCGGCGGCCAGCCATTGCTCGACCAGCAGCTTGGCCAGGGTCTCGGGCTTGAGCACGTCCTTGCCGTCGAGCTCGCTCGTGCCCTCGAGGTGCTGGATGCGCAGCCGCAGGTCGCTGAGCTCGAAGCTCGCGCGGTCATGGATCATCTGCGCCAGGCGCGAGGAGAGGATGTTGCTTTCCACCACCTCGTCGCCGATCAGCTCGAGCCGCAGCATCTGGGTGTGCGAGGTCGAGGTGTGGAAGCCGCTGGCGCCGCTCTCGCCGAGCGCCTTGCGCCAGCCGGTCTGCGCGAGCGACACCCATTGCGAGGCATTGCCCTGGAACGCCACGAAGTCGTCGCGGTGCTCCTGCATGGCGCGCGCGCTGCCGACCTCGGAGGCCAGCTGGGTCAGGCGGTCGCGGATGGCACGGGCCAGCGGAACGATGGCGCCTTCCGTCGCCAGCACGAAACGCTCACGCGTCTCGCGCGCGAGCTGCAGGGACGAGGCTGATCGCGCAATGCTCATTGAGGAAGATCAGGGGGCAGGTACCGGTTTCACCCGACAGACGCGAGCTTGCATCGGGAAGCGCATCCGCACAAGGGTGCGCTTCCTGTCGCGTTGCATGGGCGCCTCGCGGCGAGGGACGGGCCCGACTTTACCTTGCCCAGCGGATGCCGCAGGGGCGCCGCTTCAGACCACGGCGCCGGCGTTCGGGTCGTCCGGATCGCCGTCGCGCTTGACCGGGCCCTTGATCAGGTCCTCGCGCTTGATGCCGAGCCACATGGCGATCGCCGCCGCCACGAAGCACGACGAATAGATGCCGAAGCAGATGCCGATGGTGAGTGCCAGCGCGAAGTAGTGCAGCGTCGGGCCGCCGAAGAAGAACATCGACAGCACCACCAGCTGCGTGGAGCCGTGGGTGATGATGGTCCGGCTGATGGTCGAGGTGATCGCGTTGTCGATGATCTCGGTGGTCGTCATCTTCCGGTAGCGCCGGAAGTTCTCGCGGATCCGGTCGAAGATCACGACCGACTCGTTCACCGAGTAGCCCAGCACCGCCAGCACCGCCGCCAGCACCGCGAGCGAGAACTCCCACTGGAAGAAGGCGAAGAAGCCCAGGATGATCACCACGTCGTGCAGGTTGGCCAGCACGGTGGCGAGCGCGAACTTCCACTCGAAGCGGAACGCCAGGTAGATCATGATCCCGACCACCACCATGCCCAGCGCCTTCAGGCCATTGGTGGTGAGCTCCTCGCCCACCTGCGGGCCGACGAACTCGATGCCGCGCTGCGTGGCGGAAGGGTCGATGGCCTTGAGCGCGGCCATCACCGGCACGCTCTGCTGCTCGGCGCTCATGCCCTGGCGCGCCGGCAGGCGGATCTGCACGTCGCGCGAGCTGCCGTAGTTCTGCACCAGCACTTCCTGGTAGCCGAGCTTGCTCACGGCATCGCGGATCTTGCCGACGTCGGCGGGCTGCGAATAGGCCACCTCCATCACGGTGCCGCCCGTGAACTCGACCGACAGGTGCAGGCCGCGGTGCATCAGGAAGAACACCGCCAGCGCGAAGGTCGCGAAGGAGATGATGTTCAGCACCAGGGCATGGCGCATGAACGGAATGGTGCGGTGGATGCGGAAGAACTCCATGGCCTTCTTTCCTTACTTGGCTTCGGCCACGGACGTACCGTCGGCGGTATCGGTCTTGGGGCGCCAGACGGTGCCGATCGACACGCTCTTGAGCTTCTTCTTGCCGCCGTACCAGAAGTTCACGATGCCGCGCGAGAAGAACACGGCCGAGAACATCGAGGTCACGATGCCCAGGCAGTGCACCACCGCGAAGCCGCGCACCGGGCCGGAGCCGAAGGCCAGCAGCGCGATGCCCGCGATCAGCGTGGTCACGTTGGAGTCGAGGATGGTGCCCCAGGCGCGGTCGTAGCCGGCGTGGATGGCCGCCTGCGGCGAGGCGCCGTTGCGCAGTTCCTCGCGCACGCGCTCGTTGATCAGCACGTTGGAGTCGATCGCCACGCCGATCGCGAGCGCCATGGCCGCGATGCCGGGCAGCGTGAGCGTGGCCTGGATCATCGACAGCAGCGCCACCAGCAGCAGCAGGTTGACCGCCAGCGCGATCGACGAGAACAGGCCGAACAGCGCGTAGTAAACGCACATGAAGACCATGATCGCCAGGAAGCCGTACATCACGGACTTGATGCCCTTGTCGATGTTGTCGGCGCCCAGCGTCGGGCCGATGGTGCGTTCCTGGATGATTTCCATCGGCGCGGCCAGCGAGCCGGCGCGCAACAGCAGCGCGAGGTCGTTGGCCTCGGTCACGCTCATCGAGCCCGAGACCTGGAAGCGGTTGCCCAGCTCGCCGTTGATCGAGGGAGCCGTGAGCACTTCGCCCTTGCCCTTCTCGAAGATCATCATCGCCATGCGCTTCTTGTAGTTCTCGCGGCTGACGTCGCGCATGATGTTGCCGCCCTTGGCGTCCATCGTCAGGTCGACCTTGGGCTGGTTGCTCTGCTGGTCGAAGCCGGGCTGCGCGTCGGTGAGGTTCTCGCCGGTGACCAGCACCTGCTTCTTGACGATCACCGGGCGGCCCGCGCGGTCGAAGAACTTCTCCGAACCGAAGGGCACCGGCCCGCCGCTGAGCTCGGCCGCGCGGCCTTCGGACGATTCGTCGACCAGGCGCATCTCGAGGGTGGCGGTGCGGCCGAGGATTTCCTTGGCCTTGGCCGTGTCCTGCACGCCCGGCAGCTGCACGACGATGCGGTCGATGCCCTGCTGCTGGATCACGGGTTCGGCCACGCCGAGTTCGTTGATCCGGTTGTGCAGCGTGGTGATGTTCTGCTTGAGCGCGGCGTCCTGCAGGCGGCGCGCGGCCTCGGGCTTGATGGTGGCAACGAGGCGCCAGTTGCTGCCGTCCGGACCGTCGGTGGTCGTGAGGTCGGGGAACTGGTCCTGGATCAGCTGCTTGGCCTTTTCCAGCGCCGCGGCGTCGCGGAAGCTCACCTCGACGGCCTGGCCGTTGCGGCTCACCTGGGTGCCGCGGATGTCCTTCGAGCGGAAGTTGGTGCGCAGGTCGCTCGCGAAGGATTCGGCCTTCTTGTCGATGGCGCCCTTCATGTCCACCTGCAGCAGGAAGTCGACGCCGCCGCGCAGGTCGAGCCCCAGGTACATCGGGAAGGCATGCAGCGCCGTGAGCCACTTGGGCGAGCGCGACACCAGGTTCAGCGCCACCGTGTAGGGTGGGTCGGCGGCGTCGGGCACCAGCGCATGCTGGATCAGGTCGCGCGCCTTGAGCTGCTCGTCGGGGCTGCCGAAGCGAGCGCGCAGCGAACCGCCATCGAGCGTGATCAGATCGGGCACGAGGTCGCCCGCCTTCAGGGCCTCCTCGACGCGGGTCTGGGTGGCGCTGTCGACCTTGACGGTCGACTTGGCCGACGAGACCTGCACCGCAGGTGCCTCGCCGAAGAAATTGGGCAGGGCATAGATCAGCCCCACGAGCAGCACGATCACGATGATCGCGTACTTCCAGACCGGGTAACGGTTCATGAGATCGCGCTTTTCAGAGACGGCAGGAACGGGACACGGCGTGACTTGAGGTCCGGGGCAACGAAGCGCAAGACCGGGCCACGCTTTTCTTTCTTATTTGACGGCGCCCTTGGGCAGCACCTGCACCACCGCGCTGCGCTGCACCTTGATCTCGACGCCGTTGGCGATCTCGAGGCCCAGGTACTGGTCGCCGACCGAGGTGATCTTGCCGAGCACGCCGCCGGCGGTGGCGACTTCATCGCCCTTGACCAGCGCCTCGATCATCGCGCGGGCTTCCTTCTGGCGCTTCATCTGCGGGCGGATCATGACGAAATACAGCACCACGAACATGAGCACCAGGGGGAGCATGCTGCCCAGCGAGGACAACATGTCGCCACCTCCGGCAGCGGGAGCGGCGGTCTGGGCGAAAGCGGTAGAAATGAACAAGGAAGTCTCCAACAGAGGGAAGAGGTAATGACTCCGGCGCGAGCCGCGCTCGGGGTTCGGCGGCACCAGGGCCTTCGCACCAGGGCCTTCGAACGGGCCAAGGGTCAACGGGCACGGGCCGCGAATCGAAGCCAGGCGGGGCTTGGCCGCCGCACAGCACCGGGCATTGTATTCGTGGCGAAGCGCCGCTCCGCGCGCTTATCCGGCGCGGGGCGGTGGGCATTCGGTGTTTGGGAGGCGCTCCTGGATTGCTATGTTTTGAATAGCATCGATCCTAAGCGGTGCCTGTGACAGCACGGTTTCGGCGCCAGGCCCGCGGGCCCGGCGCCGGCGCGGCCGGGCCAGCGCTCAGGCTGCCGCGCGCTCGGCGCGGGGCTGGCGCCACTTGGCCAGCAGCTCGTTCCAGCGCAGGCGCGCGGCCTCGAGGTTGCGTTCCTTCACGTGGCCATAGCCGCGGATCTGCTCGGGCAGCGCCGCGATCTCGAGCGCCAGCGCATGGTTGTCGGCGCGCAGCGCGCCGATCACCTCGTCGATGCTCGCGCGGTACTCGCCGATCAGCGCGCGCTCGGTCTTGCGCTCCTCGGTGCGGCCGAACACGTCGAAGGCGGTGCCGCGCAGGCCCTTGAGCCTGGCCAGCAGCCTGAAGCCCGTCAGCATCGAGGGGCCGAACTTCTGCTTCAGCAGCTGGCCCTTGGCGTTCTTCTTCGCGATCAGCGGTGGCGCGAGGTGGTAGTTGAGCTTGAAGTCGCCCTCGAACATGCCCTCGATGCGCTCGAGGAAGGCGCGGTCGGTGTGCAGCCGCGCGACCTCGTACTCGTCCTTGTAGGCCATGAGCTTGAACAGGTAGCGCGCCACCGTCTCGGTCAGCGCGGTCTTGCCGGTCAGGCTGCTCTCGGCCTGCTGCACCTTGGCGACGAAGCGGCGGTACTCGTCGGCATAGGCCGCGTTCTGGTAGCCGGTCAGGAACTCGACGCGGCGCGCCACCAGGCTGTCGACGCTCTCGCGCTTCTTGAACTCGATCACCTGGCCGGGACGCACGCGCTTTTGCAGCTCGTCGGGCCGCACGGCGGCCTGGCGGCCCCATTCGAAGGCGGCCTTGTTGTTCTCGATCGCCACGGCATTGAGCTCGATCGCGCGCATCAGCGACTCGTGCGCCAGCGGGATCCAGCCCTTCTGCCAGGCGTAGCCCAGGATCATCGGGTTGACGTAGATGGTGTCGCCCATCAGCGCGGTCGCGGCCGCGTCGGCATCGAAGGCGCCCACGCCCTCGGCGCCCACGGCGCGCGCGATCTCGGCGGCACAGGCGTCCTCGGGGTTCTGCCAGTTGGCGTTGCGCACGAAGGCGGCCGTGGGCGCGCTGTGCGTGTTGAGCGCCACGTGGGTGCGGCCCTCGCGCATGCGCGCCATGGTCTCGCCGTTCACCGACACCAGCGGGTCGCAGGCCAGGATCAGGTCGGCCGCCGCCGTGCCCACGCGGGTGGTGCGGATGTCGCCCTGGGTGTCGCCGATCAGCACGTGGCTCCAGGTGGCGCCGCCCTTCTGCGCCAGGCCGGCCGCGTCCTGCGTGACGATGCCCTTGGCCTCGATGTGCGCGGCCATGCCCAGCAGCTGGCCGATGGTGATCACGCCGGTGCCACCGACACCGGCCACCACCACGCCCCAGACCTTGCCGCCGGCCAGCGACGGGATCGCGGGCTCGGGCAGCAGGCCGAACTCGGCCGGCGTGGCCGCCTTGTTCTTCGCCTTCTTCTTGAGCTGGCCGCCCTCGACGCTGACGAAGCTCGGGCAGAAGCCCTTGAGGCAGCTCATGTCCTTGTTGCAGGTGCTCTGGTTGATCGTGCGCTTGCGGCCGAACTCGGTCTCCAGCGGCTCCACGCTCAGGCAGTTGCTCTGCACGCCGCAGTCGCCGCAGCCCTCGCAGACCAGCTCGTTGATGACCACGCGCTTGGCCGGGTCGACGGCCGTGCCCCGCTTGCGGCGGCGGCGCTTCTCGGTGGCGCAGGTCTGGTCGTAGATGATGGCCGTGGTGCCGGGCATCGCGCGGAACTCGCGCTGGATCTCGTCGAGCAGGTCGCGGTGCTTGACCTGCACGTGGTCGCCCGGGATGCTGACGCCCTCGTACTTCTCGGGCTCGTCGGTCACGATCACGACCTTCTTGGCGCCCTCGGCATGCAGGCTCTCGGCGATCTGCAGCACCGAATGGCCCTCGGGGCGCTCGCCCACGGTCTGGCCGCCGGTCATCGCGACCGCGTCGTTGTAGAGGATCTTGTAGGTGATGTTCACGCCGGCCGCGATGCTCTGGCGGATCGCCAGCAGGCCGCTGTGGAAGTAGGTGCCGTCGCCGAGGTTGGCGAAGATGTGCTGGTCGGTCGTGAACGGCTGCTGGCCCACCCATGGCACGCCCTCGCCGCCCATCTGCGTGAAGCCGATGGTGGAGCGGTCCATCCAGGTCGCCATGAAGTGGCAGCCGATGCCGCCCATGGCACGCGAGCCCTCGGGCACCACGGTGCTGGTGTTGTGCGGGCAGCCCGAGCAGAACCAGGGCTGGCGCGCGTCCTTCACGCCCTCGGCCTGGATCACCTGCATCGAGCGCTCCTTGGCCTCGAGGATCGCGAGCTGCGCGTCGATGCGCGCCGCCATGTCGGAGCCCGCGGGCAGCAGGCCCGTCTTCTTGAGGCGCCCGGCAATGGCCTTGGCGATCAGCGCCGGGTTCAGGTCGGCGTTGGCGCGCAGCAGCGTGTGGGCGGTCGGGTTGGGCATCGACCATTCGCCGCCCGAGTAGCCCTCGGCCGCGTGCACCTCGCCCTCGTCGAACTTGCCGACCACGTTGGGCCGCACGTCGGAGCGCCAGTTGTAGAGCTCTTCCTTGAGCTGGTATTCGATGACCTGGCGCTTCTCCTCGACCACCAGGATTTCCTGCAGGCCGGTCGCGAACTCGCGCGTCAGCTGCGCCTCGAGCGGCCACACCACGCCCACCTTGTGCAGCCGGATGCCGAGCTGGCGGCAGGCCGCGTCGTCCAGGCCCAGGTCGATCAGCGCCTGGCGGGTGTCGTTGTAGGCCTTGCCGCTGGCCATGATGCCGAAGCGGTCGTTCGGGCCCTCGATCACGTTGTGGTTGAGGCGGTTGGCGCGGATGTAGGCCAGCGCGGCATACCACTTGTAGTGCATGAGCCGGGCTTCCTGCTCCAGCGCATGGTCGGGCCAGCGGATGTGCAGGCCGCCGGGCGGCATCTCGAAGTCGGTCGGGATCACGATGTCGACGCGCTCGGGGTCGATCATGGCCGTGGCGCTCGACTCGACGATCTCCTGGATCGTCTTCATGCCCGACCACACGCCCGAGAAACGGCTCAGCGCGAAGGCGTGGATGCCGAGGTCGAGGATTTCCTGCACGTTGGCCGGGAAGAACACCGGCGTGCCGCAGGCCTTGAAGATGTGGTCGCTCTGGTGCGCCGCGGTCGAGCTCTTGGAGATGTGGTCGTCGCCGGCCACCGCGATCACGCCGCCCCAGGCGGTGGTGCCCGCCATGTTGGCGTGCTTGAAGACGTCGGAGCAGCGGTCCACGCCCGGGCCCTTGCCGTACCAGATGCCGAAGACGCCGTCGAACTTGTTGGTGCCCTGCGGCGAGAAGCCCAGCTGCTGGGTGCCCCACAGCGCGGTGGCCGCGAGCTCTTCGTTCACGCCGGGCTGGAAGACGATGTTCTGTTCCTTGAGGAACTTGCTGGCCTTCCACAGCGCCTGGTCGTAGCCGCCCAGCGGCGAGCCGCGGTAGCCGCTGATGAAGCCGGCCGTGTTCTTGCCGACCTGCTTGTCGCGCAGGCGCTGCAGCATCGGCAGCTTGACCAGGGCCTGGACCCCGCTCATGAATGCGCGCCCGTAGTCGAGGCTGTATTTGTCGTCGAGCGTGACGGTTTCTAGCGCGCGGCGGATGTGCTCGGGCAGCGGGGCGTTCATACGGTACTCCCTTCGCAAACATGCTCGCCGCCAAATCCAGTGCGTCCGGCGACGCCGTCCGCGCCGTACTTGTGCCTTCGGCGCAACCCGCGTTGCGGGTTGTCGTCGAGCGTGACGGTTTCTAGCGCGCGGCGGATGTGCTCGGGCAGCGGGGCATTCATGTCTGTCGTCTCCGTGGTGGCAGGGCCTTGTGGGCCTGGCTGATAGGTGCGGGTCTGTGCCCGGTCGGGCGCGAGCCCATGATCACGCAAAGTGTATGCCGGGGTCCGCGACAGGTGTTTGCTTTCCATGCCCCCAAAAAGCCACTTCCAGAAAGAAGATTGCTTAATATCGAGGCTTATGGAAAGCATTGACAAGTTCGACCTTGCCATCCTGCAAGAACTGCAGACCGATGGCCGCCTCACCAACGCCGAGCTTGCGCAGCGCGTGGGCCTGTCGGCCGCGCCCTGCTGGCGCCGCGTGCGCGCGCTGGAAGAGGCCGGCTTCATCAAGGGCTACCGCGCCGAGATCGACCGGCACAAGATAGGGCTGGGCGTGCTCGCTTTCGTGCGCGTCGACACCGAGCGCGTCACCAACGAAGCGACCCGCAAGCTCGAGGACGCCATCCGCAAGATGCCCGAGGTCGTGGCCTGCCACTACATCAGCGGCACTGGCACCTTCGAGCTGCAGGTGGTGGCGCGCGACCTCGACGGTTTCTCCGCCTTCGCGCGGCAGCACCTGATGAACCTGCCGAACGTGAAGGACCTGCACACCAGCTTCTCGCTCGGCGAGGTGAAGGCGAGCAGCGCGCTGCCGCTGGGGCACCTGGCGAAGTAGCGGCCGCGAGGGCCCGACGGGACCGGCGCCGATGGGCGACGGAACCCGCCGCCCGCCAGCCTAAAATCCTCGCCCACCCCAACCGCCACCCGGCGCACCCGAGGACTCCGCATGACCCCCACCCGCCGCGCCCTGGCGCTTGGCTTTGCCGCCGCCGTGCTGGCTTTCGGCGCCCTGGCGCCCGCCCAGGCGCAGAACCGCGAACTGACCGTGGCCTCCAGCGCCACCTATGCGCCGTTCGCGTTCGAGAACAAGGACAAGCAGATCGTCGGCTTCGACATCGACATCATCAACGCCATCGCGAAGCAGCAGGGCCTGAAGATCAAGATCGTGAACACGCCATTCACCGGCATCTTCGGCGCGCTCAACAACGGCGACGTCGACCTCGTGATCTCGGGCGTGACGATCAACGAGAAGCGCAAGCAGAGCTACGACTTCACGCCACCCTACTTCGCGGCGCGCCAGCTGATCGCGCTGCCGAAGAACAGCACGGTCGCCTCGCTCAAGGACCTCACGGGCAAGAAGATCGCGGTGGTGAGCGCCTCGACGGCCGACGACATCGCATCGCGCGAGTTCGGCAAGACCAGCCCGAACATCCGCCGCTTCGAGAGCACGCCGCTGATCATCTCCGAGCTGGCCGGCGGTGGCGTCGACGCGGCGATGGGCGACAACGGCGTGATCGCCTACCGCGTGTCGCAGAACCCCGATCTGAAGACCGTCGACGACAAGTCCTTCCCCGAGGAAGGCTTCGGCATCGTGGTGAAGAAGGGCGACAAGGCGCTGCTCGACAAGCTCTCGGCCGGTCTGGCGGCGATCCGCGCCGACGGCAGCTACGTGACGATCTACAAGAAGTGGTTCAACAAGGACCCGAACGTGCGCTGAGCCGCACGGCCCCCGTTCTGCTCCCACGGCCGCGCTTCGCGGCCGTTTCGTTTTTCTTTTCGTTCGTTTCTCTGCATTGAAGGAAGCCGCCATGGAACAACCGGTGTTGCTGTTCGGATGGTTCCGCTGGGACATCCTGGTCGAATACAAGGACCTGTTCTGGCAGGGCGCCTGGATGACCTTGCGCATGACGGTGGTCTGCGTGCTGCTGGGCGCGAGCTGGGGCCTGTGCCTGGCGCTGGCGCGGCTCGCGCAACCGCGGCACGCACCCTGGACCTGGGTGGCGCGCTTCTTCCTGCGCTGGCCGGCCACGGTGTACGTGAGCTTCTTCCGCGGCACGCCGCTGTTCGTGCAGATCCTGCTGATCCACTTCGCGGTGATGCCGGTGTTCATCCACCCCACGTCCGGCCTGCTGATCGACGGCGAGCTCGCGCGCACGCTCAAGCAGGAGCACGGCGCGCTGATCTCGGGCGTGGTGGCGCTCACGCTCAATTCCGCGGCCTACATCTCCGAGGTGTTCCGCGCGGGCATCCAGTCGATCTCGCGCGGCCAGTTCGACGCCGGCCGCTCGCTGGGCTTCAACCCGGCGCAGGTGATGCGCTACGTGGTGCTGCCGCAGGCCTTCCGCCGCATGCTGCCGCCGCTGGGCAACAACGCGATCGCGCTGCTGAAGGACACCTCCCTGGTCTCCGCCATCGGCCTTGCAGAGCTGGCCTACGCGGCGCGCACGGTGGCCGGTGCCTATGCGCGCTACTGGGAGCCCTATCTCGCGATCTCGGTGATCTACTGGGTGATGACGCTGGTGCTGACCACGCTGCTGCGCCGGCTCGAGCACCGGCTCGCGCGCAGCGACCGCGGCTGACCACGAACTGACCAGCTCGGGG
The DNA here is from genome assembly GCF_900115375.1 of Variovorax sp. PDC80. NCBI lineage: Bacteria > Pseudomonadati > Pseudomonadota > Betaproteobacteria > Burkholderiales > Comamonadaceae > Variovorax > Variovorax sp. PDC80. The sequence goes on from NZ_FOWG01000012.1 coordinate 172,513, forward strand.
CCTCGCGGCGACAATAGCCCCACATGCCCCCGATATCGCCCGAAGAGACGCCCATCCCGCCCGCGCGGCCGAAGCCGCCCAAGCTCGCCGCGCTCGAGCCGCTGAAGCTGCCGGTGTTCCGCATGCTGTGGAGCACCTGGCTGATCGCCAACATCTGCATGTGGATGAACGACGTGGCGGCGGCGTGGATGATGACCTCGCTGACCACCTCGCCGATCTGGGTCGCGCTGGTGCAGTCGGCCTCCACGCTGCCGGTGTTCCTGCTCGGCCTGCCCAGCGGCGCGCTGGCCGACATCCTCGACCGCCGGCGCTGGCTGATGGCCACGCAGTTCTGGCTCGCGGGCACGGCGATCGTGCTGTGCGCCGCGATCGCGCTCGACATGATGACCGCGCCGCTGCTGCTGGCGCTGACCTTCGCCAACGGCATCGGGCTGGCGCTGCGCTGGCCGGTGTTCTCGGCCATCGTGCCCGAGCTGGTGCCGCGCCCGCAGCTGCCGGCCGCGCTCGGGCTCAACGGCATCGCGATGAATGCCTCGCGCATCATCGGCCCGCTCACGGCCGGCATGCTGATCGCGAGCGCGGGCAGCGTCTGGGTGTTCGCGCTCAACGCGGTGCTGTCGGTGGCCTCGGGCTTCGTGGTGCTGCGCTGGCGCCGCGAGCACACGCCCAATCCGCTGGGCCGCGAGCGGCTGATCAGCGCGATGCGCGTGGGCGTGCAGTTCGTCTGGCAGTCGCAGCGCATGCGCGCGGTGCTCAGCCGCATCACGATCTTCTTCTTCCATTCGACGGCGCTGCTGGCGCTGCTGCCGCTGCTGGCGCGCAACCTCCAGGGCGGCGGTGCCGGCACCTTCACCCTGCTGCTGGCGGCCATGGGCTCGGGCGCGATCGTGGCGGTGCTGTTCCTGCCGCGGCTGCGCCAGGCGCTGGGGCGCGACCAGTTGGTACTGCGCGGCACCGCGCTGCAGTCGGCCGCCACGGCGGTGATGGCCTTCGCGCCCAACGCCTGGGTCGCGGTGCCGGCGATGTTCTTCGGCGGCATGGCCTGGATCACGGTGGCCAATTCGCTGTCGGTGTCGGCCCAGCTCGCGCTGCCCGACTGGGTGCGCGCGCGCGGCATGTCGACCTACCAGATGGCGATCATGGGCGCGAGCGCGATCGGTGCCGCGCTGTGGGGCCAGGTCGCCACGGTCACCGACCTTCAGGTCAGCCTGGTCGTGGCCTCGGTCACCGGCACGCTGCTGATGCTGGCGGCGCTGCGCTGGGTCACCGATGTCTCGGGCGAGGACGACACCACGCCCGCCAAGGCCGGCTGGGCCTCGGGGCCGCCGACCGAGGCGCCGCAGGAGAACGGCCGCGTGGTGATCAACGTCGAGTTCATCATCGACCCGGCGCGCGCCGCGGCCTTCCACCTGGTGATGCAGCAGACGCGCCGCGCGCGCCTGAGCCAGGGCGCGATCGGCTGGGAGCTGCTGCACGACATCGGCGAGCCGGGCCGCTACGTCGAGCAGATCGTCGACGAGAGCTGGACCGAGCACCTGCGCCGCTTCAACCGCGCGACCGCCGCCGACATGGCGCTGCGCGAGCGCCGGCTGGCCTTCCACCTCGGCGAATCGCCGCCGGTGGTCACGCGCTACGTCGTGCGCCGCTGATCCACGCAGCCCCCTGACGCCATGAAGACGACCCAGGTCGCCACGCTGTTCTGCTGCCTGTTCCTCATCGGCTCGGCCGAGGTGGTGGCCGGTCCGATGATGGGCGCGATGAGCGCCGACCTCGGCGTGCGCTCGAGCGCCATCGCCTACCTGCCGGCCGCCTACGGGCTCGCCTACGGCGCCTTCGCGCTGATCGCCGGGCCGCTGTCGGACCGCTGGGGCCGCCGGCGGCCGCTGCAGGCCGGGCTGCTGGGCTTCGCGCTGCTGAGCGCCGCGCTCCCGAGCGCGCCGAGCCTGGCGGTGGCGATTGTGCTGTCGGCGCTGGCCGGGCTGTGCGCGGGTCTGATCCAGCCCAATGCGCTGTCGCTGGTGGCCGACGAATCGCCGCCCGAGCAGATCGGCCGCCGACTCAGCCATGTCTTCGTCGGCCTGATGCTGGCCTTCGTGCTCACGCCGGTGGCGGCCGGCTGGCTGAGCGACACCGCGGGCTGGCGCTCGGCCTACTACACGCTGGCGGCGATGGCCGCGCTGGCCTTTCTCGCGGTGACGCGCGCCTTCGTGCAGCGCGTGCCCGCGGCCGCGTCGCATGCGGGCTTTCTCGCCACGCACGCGCAGGCGCTGCGCACGCCCGGCGTGCGGCGGCGGCTCGCAGTCAGCTACCTCTGGCTCGGCTGGGTGGCGGGCTTCGGCGCGGTGGTGGCCGAAGTGGCGGCGCGCAAGCTGGTGCTGTCGTCGACCGACACCGGCCTGATCGCCGGCCTGTTCGGCCTGGCCGTGATCGCCGGCAACCTGGCCAGCGGCCGGCTGCAGCGCGCGCTCGGCGAGGCCGCGCTGCCGCTGGCGGCGCTGGCCGCGGCGGCGGGCCTGCTGGGCCTGGCGCTGCCGGTGGGCTCGACCACGCAGCTGGTGCTGCTCGGCCTGCCCTGGGCCTTCGGCTACGGCTGCGCGGGACCGCTGCACCATGCGCGGCTCAGCGCGCTGTCGCAGCGCTACCGCGGCACCATCAACTCGTACCACGCGAGCCTGCTCAACCTCGGCATCTTCTCGGTCTCGTTCCTGCTCGGCAGCGTGGTGCCGCGCTTCCCGGTCGAGGTGTTCTGCGCGCTGGCCGGCGGCGTGACGCTGGTCGGCGCCTGCCTGCTGCTGCCGTGGCCGTGGCGCAAGTCCGGGGTGGCGACGACCTGAGCGCGGCGACCCGAGCGCGGGGCGGCAGGCCGAGGAAAACCCTGACGCGACTTTTTTTGACCATTCGGATAATTTAGGTCATCATCCGCGCCGTCGCCACGAACGAGGACCACCCCGATGAACCCGGTCACCCTGCGCAGCCGCTTCTGGTCGGACCTGACCAGCGAAGAGTTCTCCCGCCTCGACCGCGAACGGCTGATCGCCGTGCTGCCGGTGGGCGCCACCGAGCAGCATGGTCCGCACCTGCCGATGTCGACCGACACTGCCACCATCGACGGCATGGTGCGCGCCACGCTCCCCCACCTGCCCGACGACCTGCCCGTGCTGTTCCTGCCCACGGTGCCCTACGGCAAGAGCAACGAGCACTCGCGCTACCCGGGCACGCTGACGGTCTCGGCCAGCACGCTGATCGCGATGTGGACCGACATCGGCGCCTGCGTGGCGCGCGCCGGCGTGCGCAAGCTGGTGCTCTACAACAGCCACGGCGGCCAGATGAGCGTGATGGACATCGTGGCGCGCGACCTGCGCGAAGCGCACGGGATGATGGTCGTGGCCGCCAACTGGTACACGCTGGGCCTGCCCGAGGGCCTGTTCACCGCGCACGAGGGCAGGCACGGCATCCACGCCGGCGACCTCGAGAGCTCGGTGATGCTGCACCTCACGCCCGACTACGTGCGCGCCGACCAGTTCCGCAACTTCCACTCGATGACCGAGGACCTGGCGGCCGAGAACAAGTACCTCTCGATCACGCCCAGCGGCAAGCTCGGCTGGCAGATGCACGACATCAACCCGATGGGCGCGGCCGGCGACGCCACCCGCGCCACCGCCGAGAAGGGCGCCGCGGTGCTCGACCACGTGGGCCGGCGCTTCGTCGACCTGCTGCACGAGGTCGACCGCTTCCCGCTGTCGCGCCTGGCCAACGAGCCGGCCTGGCGCTAGGCTCGCGCCCCGCCACGCCCTCCGGAACACCCCATGGAAAGCACCACGCCATCCACCCCCGATGCCGAAGCGCCGCTGGTCCGGCTGCGCAACGTCGGCAAGCGCTTCGCCAACGGCACGCTCGCGCTGCAGGGCATGTCGCTCGACATCGGCGCGCACGACTTCATCAGCTTCCTCGGCCCCTCGGGCTGCGGCAAGAGCACGGCGCTGCGGCTGATCGCCGGCCTCACGCGCGCCAGCAGCGGCGAGATGGCCTGGACCGGCGGCGCCGCGGCGCGCACCGACCGCGACCTGGGCTTCGTGTTCCAGGAACCGACGCTGATGCCCTGGGCCAAGGTGTTCGACAACGTCTGGCTGCCGCTCAAGCTCGCGGGCATGAAGCGCGACGCCGCCGCGCCCGTCGTGCAGCAGGTGCTCGAGATGGTCGGGCTCTCGCGCTTCGCCGACGTCTATCCGCGCGAGCTCTCGGGCGGCATGAAGATGCGGGTGTCGATCGCACGCGCGCTGGTCACGCACCCGCGCCTGCTGCTGATGGACGAGCCCTTCGCCGCGCTCGACGAGATGACGCGCATCAAGCTCAACAACGACCTGCTCGCGATCTGGCGCGAGCACCGCTTCTCGGTGGTGTTCGTCACGCACAGCGTCTACGAGTCGGTCTATCTCTCGAACCGCATCGTGGTGATGGCCGCGCGCCCGGGCCGCGTGATCGACGAGATCCGCATCGACGAGCCCTACCCGCGCGGCGAGGCCTTCCGCACCTCGAGCCGCTACAACGCGCACTGCACCGCGGTGTCCCAATCCCTGCATGGAGCCCTGCATGGCGTCGACATCGATCACTGAGACCGCGGTCCCCGTTGCGTCCGCTGCTCCCGCCCTGCACGACGACGACCTCGCCACGCCCTCGGCCGACGCCCAGCGCGCCCACGAGGACCGGCAGCGCCGGCGCGAATCGCTGCTGCGCATCGTGGTGCCTGCCGTGGTGGTCGGCGCGCTGCTGCTGCTGTGGGAATGGACCGTGCGCGCCAACAACATCCCGCACTACATCCTGCCCGCGCCCTCGCTGATCCTGAAGACGCTGTTCGACAACTGGGACACGCTGTCGAGCGCGCTGTGGTTCACCGTGCGGCTCACGCTGCTCGCGCTGGCCGCGGCCATCGTCGGTGGCGTGCTGCTGGCGATCGCCTTCGCGCTGTTCAAGTGGGTGGAGATCGGGCTGTTCCCGATCGCCGTGATCCTGCAGGTCACGCCGATCATCGCGATCGCGCCGCTGATCCTGATCTACGTCTCGAGCACCACCGCGGCACTGCTGCTGTGCGCCTGGATCGTGGCCTTCTTCCCGATCCTGTCGAACACGGTGGTGGGCCTCAAGAGCGCCGACAGCAACCTGCGCGACCTGTTCCAGCTCTACAAGGCCTCGCCCTGGCAGACCTTCCGCTACCTGCTCGCGCCCAGCGCGCTGCCCTACTTCATGGCGGGCCTGAAGATCGCGGGCGGCCTGAGCCTGATCGGCGCGGTGGTGGCCGAGTTCACCGCGGGCACGGCCGGCAAGGAAACCGGGCTGGCCTCGCGCATCCTCGAGTCGAGCTTCCGCACCGAGATCCCGATGATGTTCGCGGCGCTGCTGCTGGTGTCGCTGCTCGGGATCGTGATCTTCATCGTCTTCGCCGCGCTGTCGCGCCTGGTGCTGGGCCACTGGCATGAAAGCGAAATGCGCCGTGAACGCTAGGACCTCGCTCGCCCCGGCCATCGACTGGGACGCGGTGCGCCGCGACCTCGCGGGCCTGAACCTGGTCACCGCGCCGGGCCAGCGCAAGCAGCTGTCGAAGGACTTCTTCTGGTACAGCCCGATCCTCACGGCCCAGCTCTCGGGCTGCGTGGCCGAGCTGGTCGTGAAGGTCGGCACCGAGGACGACGTGCGCCAGGTCTGCGCCACCGCCGCCAAGTGGAAGCTGCCGCTCACGGTGCGCGCGGGCGGCACCGGCAACTACGGCCAGTGCGTGCCGCTCGAGGGCGGCCTGGTGATGGACGTGACGCAGCTGTGCCGCGTGCTCGACATCGGCGACGGCCGCATGCGGGTGGAGGCCGGCGCGCGCATGCACGACATCGACCTGGCCGCGCGCGAGACCGGCCAGGCGCTGCGCATGTGGCCCTCGACCTGGCACGTGGCCAGCATCGGCGGCTTCATCGCGGGCGGCTTCGGCGGCATCGGCTCGTTCCGACACGGCATCCTGCGCGACCCCGGCAACCTGCTGCGCGCGCGCGTGATGACGGTGGAGCGCGAGCCGCGCGTGATCGAGCTGGCGGGCGACGAGATCCAGCAGGTGCACCATGCCTACGGCACCAACGGCGTGATCCTCGACGTGGAGGTGGCGCTGAGCCCGGCCGTCGACTGGGTGCACTGCACGGTGCTGTTCGAGCGCTACCGCGCGGCGCTCGATTTCAGCATTGCGGCCAGCACGCCCGATCTCGACCTGTTCCTGCTGTCGACCGTGGAGGCGCGCTTCTCGCCCTACTACACGGCGATGGGCGAGCACTTTCCCGCCGACCGGCATGCGGTCTTCACGATGGTCGCGCCCGGGTCGATGGAAGACTTTCGCGCGCTCGCGGCCGCGCACGGCGGCCACATCGCGCTGGCCGGCACCGAGGCCGAGCTGCTCGCGGCCGGCCTGCCGCCGGCCTACGAATGCGCGTTCAACCACACGACGCTGCAGGCGCTCAAGATGGACCGCGGCTGGACCTACCTGCAGGTGGCCTATGCGCAGCCCTTCGATCCCGCGGTGGTCGAGCGCCACCTCGAGATCTTCGGCGACGAGGTGCTGCAGCACCAGGACTTCGCGCGCGCGGGCGGCGAGGCCGGCACCTTCGGCATCCTTCTGGTGCGCTGGACCGGCGAGGCGCGCCAGTACGAGCTGATCCGCGAGATCGAGTCGCAGGGCGGCTGCAAGATCTTCAACCCGCACGTGGTGACCATCGAGGACGGCGGCATGAAGACCATCGACACGCAGCAGATCGAGTTCAAGAAGCGCAGCGACCCGATGGGGCTGATGAACCCCGGCAAGACGCGCGGCTGGACCCCTGACATGGCCACCGAGGGCTGAAAAGATTTAGGCTTCGCGTCCCGTCCTTTTTCAAGAAACCTCCACAGGAGCACGTCCTCATGCGCATCCCCGCTTTCCGCATCCGCCCGCTCGGCAGCCTGGCCCTCGGCCTGGCGCTGACCGCCGCCTTCGCCGCGCAGGCGCAGGAGAAGGTCGTGTTCGCCACCAACTGGAAGGCGCAGGCCGGCCATGGCGGCTTCTACCAGGCGCTGGTGGACGGCACCTACAAGAAGTACGGCCTCGACGTCGAGATCCAGCAGGGCGGCCCGATGGTCAACAACCGGCCGATGCTGCCGGCCGGCAAGATCGACTTCCTGATGACCGGCAACCTGCTGCAGTCCTTCGACAACGTGAAGAACGGCGTGCCCACGGTGGTGGTCGCGGCCTTCTTCCAGAAGGACCCGCAGGCCATGTTCGCGCACCCGGGCCAGGGCTTCGACACCTTCAAGGACATGACCAAGGCGCCCGTGGCCTTCATCGGCAAGGACGGCCAGTTCAGCTTCTGGCAGTGGATGAAGTCGGAGCACGGCTTCAAGGATTCGCAGCTCAAGCCCTACACCTTCAACGTGGGTCCGTTCCTGGCCGACAAGAAGTCGATCCAGCAGGGCTACGCGATCTCCGAGCCGCTGTCGATCAAGGCCCAGGCCGGCTTCGACCCGGTGGTGCAGCTGCTGGCCGACAACGGCTTCTCGACCTACTCGACCACCATCGAGACGCGCGCCGACCTCGTGAAGACCAAGCCCGAGACGGTGCGCAAGTTCGTCGAGGCCTCGATCATCGGCTGGAACAACTACCTCTACGGCGACAACAAGGCCGCCAACGAGCTGATCGCCAAGACCAACCCCGACTCGCCCGTGGCCGCGCTGCAGGGCTCGATCGAGCTCATGAAGAAGATGGGCATCGTCGACAGCGGCGAGTCGCTGACCAAGGGCATCGGCGCGATGGACGAGGCGCGCGTGAAGGACTTCTACGACAAGATGGTCAAGGCCGGCCTCTACAAACCCGGCGAGGTCGACCTGTCGAAGGTGGTCACCACCCAGTTCGTCAACAAGGGCGTGGGCCTGGACGTGCGCAAGAAGCTCACGGGCAAGTAAGCCGCGACCAAGGCTCCGATCCACGACCACACCGATTTCTCCGCGGGCCGCGCGGTGCTTGCGCCGGGGTCAGATGCCGGCGCCTGGGATGCCATAAGGCACCGTGCGGCTCTTCATTCGCTGGGCTCTGACCCCGTATTGCCGCCTAGGACCTGTTAACGCTATGCAAGGGGTCGCGTTGCCCCGCAAAGGGGCTGGATGCAAGGCGCCCGCGCGCAGCAAGGCTGGCGCCTTGCAAGCGCGGGCAACGCCGCAGACGGCCCCTTTGCGGGGCAACCCGGAGGGAAGCTCGCCAGAGCCCGCCCCTCGGCGTTGCGCTCCTAGCGTGTGCGGACGCACACGCGTCGTCGCGCGCCTTGATGGGCGGGCTCTGGCGAGCTTCGCGACCCCTTGCATAGCGTTAACAGGTCCTATCGGCGAACCGGCCCTCTCATGAAAACGCTCGTCGTTCATTGCCATCCGAACCCTGACAGCTTCAACCACGCGCTCTACCGCACGGCGCTCGCCGCCCTCGAACCCCGCCACCAGGTCCGGGCCATCGACCTGTACGCCGAGGGCTTCGACCCGACGCTGACCCGCGAGGAACGCATCGCGTACCTCGACAACACCCAATTGATCCGCGAACGCGTGCAACCCCACGTCGAGGCGCTGCTGTGGGCCGAGCACCTGGTGTTCGTCTATCCCACCTGGTTCCACGGACCGCCCTCGATGCTCAAGGGCTGGCTGGAGCGGGTGTGGTTGCCCGGCGTGGCCTTCCTGCCGGCCGAGCGCAAGGGCCAGGCCGCGCGCTCGGGCATGCGCCACATCCAGCGCCTCACGGTGGTCACCACGGGCGGCTCGCCGCGCTGGTTCGTGATGATCATCGGCGACCCCGGGCGGCGGCTGTTCACGCGCGCGCTGCGCGCCCTGTTCGCCTGGCGCTGCAAGGTGACCTGGCTGCAGCTGCACGACATGAACGCCGTGACCGCGCTCGACCGCACGCGCTTCATCGAGCGCGTGGCGCGCAAGCTGCAAACGCTGTGACCACGACCCCAACGATCCGGGAGAAAACACCATGAGCCTCGAACGCACGCTCACCGTCCGCGTGACGCGCATCGCGCGCCAGACGCCCGAAATCCTGGCCTTCGAGCTGACCCATCCCTGGGGCCGCGCGCTGCCCGGCTACGAGGCCGGCGCGCACATCGACGTGCACATGCCCGGCGGCTTCTCGCGCCAGTACTCGCTGGCGCGCGCGCCCTCGGCGGGCGCCGTCTCGTCCTACCTGATCGGCGTGAAGCGCGAGGCCGCGAGCCGCGGCGGCTCGGCCTCGATGCACGAGCGCGTGCGCGAGGGCGACCTGCTGCCGATCAGCACGCCGCGCAACACCTTCCCGCTGCAGGCGCGGGCGCGCCATCACCTGCTGCTGGCCGGCGGCATCGGCATGACGCCGCTGCTGGCGATGGCGCAGGCGCTGGCCGCGCGCGGCGAGGGCTTCACGCTGTGCGTGTTCGCGCGCGCCGAGGAGCACCTGGCCTTCGCCGAGGCGCTGCGCGATCCGGCGCTGGCGCCGCACGTGCGGCTGCACCTCGACCAGGGCGACGCCTCGCAGCGCATCGACCTGCGCGCGCTGCTGGCGACGCATGCCGGCGCCGCGCATCTCTATGTCTGCGGCCCCGGCGGCTTCATGCAGGCGGTGCGCGACGCGGCCGCCGCCGCGCAGTGGCCCGAGGACGCGATCCACGCCGAGTACTTCGCCGCGCCCACCGATGCCGCCGCCACCGCGGGCCAGCCCTTCGTGCTGCGGCTCGCGCAGCGTGGCATCGTGGTGCCGGTGGCGGCCGACCAGACCGCGGTCGACGCGCTGCACGAGGTCGGCATCGACATCCCGGTGTCGTGCGAGCAGGGACTGTGCGGCACCTGCGTGGTCGGCGCCGAAGGCGAGGGCGCCGAGCACCGCGACTTCTGCCTCACGGGCAGCGAGCGGCGCCACAAGGTGGCACTGTGCTGCTCGCGCGCCAAGGGGGCCGAGCTGGTGGTGCAGCTCTGAGACCGCGCATGGCCAGGACCACCGCCGTCGACACCGCCGAGGACGCCGAGGGCCCCGCCACGCGCGGGCGCTCGCGCAAGTACGCGCAGGTGCTCGGCGTGATCAACCAGGCCGCGATCGAGGTGTTCGCGAGCGAGGGCCTGGCCGGCGCCTCGACGCAGGCGATCGCCGACAAGGCCGGGCTCTCGAAGGCGCAGCTGCACTACTACATCGACAGCAAGGAGGCGCTGTACCGGCAGATCCTGCAGGACATCCTCACCGACTGGATCGTGGTCTTCGGCTTCGACGACGAGGCCCTGGGCCCGCGCAAGGTGCTCGGCGACCTGATCCGCCGCAAGATGGCGTTCTCGTTCGAGCACCCGCTGCGCTCGCGCATCTTCACGGCCGAGATGCTGCGCGGCGCGCCGGTGCTCAACACCCTGATGGACACGAGCAAGCAGCGCACCGACCAGGCCGCCGCCGTGATCCGCAACTGGATGGACCAGGGGCTGATGGACGAGGCCGACCCGATGCTGGTGCTGTTCCACATCTGGGCCGTGACGCAGTTCTATGCCGACCACGCCACGCAGGCCGCGTACTTCCGCAACACCGCGCAGCACGGCGACGCGCAGGACCGCGATTACCTGGTCGAGCAGGTGACGGCGTTCCTGTTCAAGGGCGCGGGCGTCAGGTAGCGCGCACCGGCAGGTACATGGTGGCCTCGACCTCCACCAGCACCTCGTCGCCCGGCAGGAAGCGCGACACCTCCACCACCGTGCTGACCGGCGGCTCGCCCGGGTAAAACAGGCCGCGCACGCGGTTGTAGAAGGCGTAATGCGGCAGGTGGCGGAAGTACTGCAACAGCTTCACCACGTCCTCCATGGTGCCGCCGTGCTCGGCCGCGATCTGGCGGATGCGCTCCAGCACGAACCAGCTCTGCGCCACGATCGGCGCCTCGAACACGTCGACCGACATCTGGCCGGTGGCGTAGCCCAGGCCCTGCAGCGCGCTGCGCCCGGCCTCGGGAATGGCGTCGTAGCCGGCGACCGCGCGGCGCGTGGCCGGGTCGACGGCGACCACGCCGCTCATGTAGACGAAATCGCCGACGCGCTTGGCGGCGGCATAGTTGGCCATCGGCTTGCCCATGCTCATGCGGTGTGCTCCAGGATCCGGCCCGCGCGGATGACGCTGCGGCGGCGGCCGCGCGGGTCGATGAGTTCGTGTTCGTCGGTGGCGGCCAGCACCACCAGGTCGGCCGGACAACCCGCGGCGATGCGACCGTCCCAGGCCAGCCCGAGCGCCTGCGCCGGCGCGAGCGTGATGCTGTCGATCCAGTCGAGCGCCGGCGCGAGGTGCGCGACCTGCACGCCGAGGCCGAAGGTCTCGACGAGGTCGTAGCTGCCGTAGGGATAGAAGGCGTCCTGCACGTTGTCCGTGGCCAGGCTCGCACGCAAGCCGCGTGCCGCGGCCTCGCGGATGCGCGTGATGCCGCGCGGCACCGGCGTGCGGTCCCAGGCGCCCTGCAGGTAGAGATTGGTGGTGGGCAGCGCGACCAGGTGCAGGCCCGCGCCCGCGCACAGCGCCAGGGTTTCGTGCGCCACGGCATCGTCCTGCACCGAGAGCGAGCAGGCATGGCCGCAGACCACCCGGCCCGTGAAGCCGCGCGCACGCACCAGCTGCGCGATGGCACGCAGGCCGCTGGCGTCGGCATCGAGGCCCTCGTCGACATGGAAGTCGAGCGACAGCCCGTGCTTGTGCGCGAGCTCGAACACGCGGTCGAGCTTGGGCAGCAGGGCCTCGTTGCGGTAGACGAAGGCGCCGAGCGAACCGCGCGCGCGCGCCACCTCGCGCGCGATGCGCTCGCCGGCCTCGGCATCGGCGAACAGGTCGAGCGGCGTGAGCGAGACGAACTGCAGCTCGACGCGGCCGCGCCAGGCTTCGCGCAACGCCTCGAATACCGCGAGCGAGACCGGCGCCTCGGGCTGCACCCAGTCGAGGTGGGTGCGCAGCGCGCGCGTGCCGCTGCGCCAGGCGTCCTCGAGCGCGCGCTCCATGCGCGGGCGCAGCGATTCGGCGGTCCAGCCGGCGCGGTGGCCGTTCATGCGCTCGATGGCCGCGAACAGGTTGCCTTGCGCCGCGCCCACTTCCTGCACGGTGTAGTTCTTGTCGATGTGCGCATGCGCGTCGACGCAGGCGCTCAGCACGATGCCGCGCGCCGAATCCTGCCGCGCGCTCGGCGCGACCGAGGCCACGCGATCGCCGTCCAGCACCAGGTCGAACAGCTCGGCCTCCGACGCGAAGCCGCGCAACGGCTTCGGGATGCGCAGTGCCTCGAGCTTCACTGCGCCTCGCGCCACGCGCGCAGCCAGCCCAGCCCGGCCGAAGTGCCGCCGGGTTCGCTGCCGCGCCGCGGCCGGTATTCGCAGCCGACCCAGCCCTGCCAGCCGGATTGCGACGACACCTCGTCGATCACCTGGAACAGGTAGGGATAGTTCTGCTCGCCGATGTCGGGCTCGTGCCGCTCGGGCACGCCGGCGATCTGGATGTGGCCGACGCGGCCGGTGGGCAGGTACTGGCGCAGCTTCATGGCGACGTCGCCCTCGACGATCTGGCAGTGGTAGAGGTCCATCTGCACCTTGAGGTTGGGCGCGCCGATGCTTTCGACGATGGCATGCGCATGGTCCTGGCGGTTGAGGAAGAAGCGCGGGATGTCGCGCGTGTTGATCGGCTCGATCAGCACGTCGCGCCCGGCCTTCGCGGCCTCCTCGGCGGCCCAGCGCAGGTTGTCGACGTACACCTGCTGCACGGCATCGGCCGTGAGGCCCTCGGGCACCAGCCCGGCCATGACGTGGATGCGCGGGCAGTCGAGCGCGACCGCGTAGTCGATGGCCTTGGCAATGCCTTCGCGGAACTCGGCATCGCGCCCCGGCAGGCAGGCCAGGCCGCGTTCTCCGCCCTCCCAATTGCCGGGCGGGCCGTTGAAGAGCACCTGCTGCAGGCCGTTGTGCTGGAGGCGCGCGACGATGTCCTCCTTGGAGAAGGCATAGGGAAACAGGTACTCGACGGCCTCGAAGCCGTCCTTCGCGGCGGCATCGAAGCGGTCGAGGAAGTCCAGCTCGGGATAGAGCATCGAGAGGTTGGCGGCGAAGCGTGGCATGGCGTGTCTCTTGTAGGTTCTGGCGATTGTGGTCTCGAACGGAGTCACCAGCGCGCGCCGAAGGTCGCGCGCAGTTCGGCGATCTGTTCGGGCGACAGCGGTGCGGGTGGCGTGGCATGGTCGCGCGTCATGAGGTGGAGCCTGGCGGTCTCCTCGAGTTCCTCGAGCACGGCCATCGCGGCGGTGGGGGTGTCGTGCCACACGTTGGGGCCGAGGCGGTCGAGCATCACGGCGCGGATCGGCACACCGGCCGTGCCGCGCTGCGCGATGACCCGCGCGACCTCGGCCGCCGCTTCGGGCGCACCCGGGCGGTGATAGTGGATGCGCGGCACGTGGCCGACCTTCATCACGAAGTAAGGCGTGAGGGCGGGCAGCAGTTCGTCGCTGGTTCCACTCAAGGTGAGTGCAACGCAGTGACTGCTGTGGGTGTGGATCACGCAGGCGGTATCGGCATCGAAAGCTCTCGCTGCTTCGTAGATGCGCATGTGCAGCGCGATGGTCTTGCTGGCACGGTCGCCACTGATCTGCTGGCCCTGCGCGTCGAGCCTCGCGAGCCGCGCGGGGTCGAGGAAGCCCAGGCAGGCATCGGTCGGCGTGATGAGGAAGCCACCGTCTTCCAGGCGCACGCTGATGTTGCCGGCCGTAGCGTGGACGTAGCCACGATCGAACAGGCTTTTGGCTGTGCGGCAGATTTCTTCTCTTGCTTTTGTTTCGGTCATGGTTGTTTGCTGCGGTTGGATCGGTCGGGGCGCGTGCACAGGACAGCGGGTACTTCCCTCCGCGAATGTCCCCCGGCCTTCGGCCTCCTCCTTGATTTCGCTGCGGGAAGCACCCACTGCCCTGTGCACGGAGGCGCTCGGGTTGTGCCGGCCGATCGAGCGCAGCGCGTCTGGCGTGCGTCGATGGGGTACTCCCCGCAGCGAAATTAAGGAGGAGCCGAAGGCGGGGGACATTCGCGGAGGGGAGTACCCCATCGGCGCACGCCCGCCCCGGCCTGTCGACACCCCAAGATCACCCCAACACCGCAAACGCCTTGGTAAAGAAATCATCCCCCCCAAAGTTCCCCGACTTCAAGGCGATATGCACCCCAGTGTCCGGCGACAACGAGGAACGCGCATGACACCACGGCACCCCCGGATCGATCTGCGGCCCGATCTGCAATTGCGCGATGCCGAGCGCCTGCACGCAGGCCCCGGAGGTTTCGCCGCCCGCCACCACGAGCTGGCGCACACCACGCTCGACCAGCCCGCGCGCGATCGCGGCGATGGTGCGCTCGACCATCGCGCCGGCCTCTTCCACGCCCAGTTGGCCTTGCACCGACTTCACGGCACCGGCTTCGGCCGTGGAGTAGACGAGCACCGGCCCCTTGTCGATCAGCGGCGCGGCCCACGCCAACGTCTCGGCCGCGACGTCGACACCGGCCGCGATGCGCAGCGGATCGATGGCCAATGCCGCGCCGCCACGGCCGATGAAGTCGAGCACCTGCCGGTTGGTGGCCAGCGAGCAGCTGCCCGACACCACTGCCGTGCGGCCGCCGGCCTTCGGCAACGCGCTGGCCTGCGAGGAGGGCGTGAGCCCGAAATTGGCCGGCAGGCCGATGGCCACGCCCGAGCCCGCGGTGACCAGCGGCAGCTTCGCGAGCGCCGGGCCCATGCGCAGCAGGTCGTCGTTCGACACCGCGTCGACGATCGCGATCGACACGCCCTCGGCCTTCAGCTGCGCGATGCGCGCCTCGATCGCTTGCGCGCCGCGCGCCACCACCGCGTGATCGATCAGCCCCACCTTGCGCCGGCACTGCGCCTGCAGCACTCGCACCAGGTTCGGGTCGGTCATCGGCGTCAGCGGATGGTTCTGCATGCCGCTCTCGTTGAGCAGCACCTCGCCCGCGAACAGGTAGCCCTTGAACACCGTGCGCTTGTTGTCGGGGAAGGCCGGCGTGGCGATCGTGAAGTCGCAGCCCAGCGCCTCCATCAGCGCCTCGGTCACCGGGCCGATGTTGCCCTGCGGCGTGCTGTCGAAGGTCGAGCAGTACTTGAAGTAGATCTGTTGCGCGCCCTGCGCCTGCAGCCAGCGCAGCGCCTCGAGCGACTGCGCGCTGGCCTCGGCCGGCGCGATGGTGCGCGACTTGAGCGCGACCACCACCGCATCCACCTCGACGGCCAGCGGGCCCTCGGGCACGCCGATCGTCTGCACCACGCGCATGCCCGCGCGCACCAGGTTGTTGGCGAGGTCGGTGGCGCCGGTGAAATCGTCGGCGATGCAGCCGAGCAGCAGCTTCGCCATCGCTCAGCCCTTCACCGCGAGCTTGACCGCCTGCGGGTTCTCGCGCACGTAGTCGCGCAGGATCGCGTCGAAGCTGGCATCGGCCTTCAGGCCCAGCGCCTCGGCACGCGCCGCATGCACGCGGCTGGGCCAGCTCGTGACGATCTTCGCGATCGCCGCGTCGGGCTCCCAGTCGATCAGGCTCGTCGCCTCGGTGCCCGCGATGCGCTCGAGCGCCTGCGCCATCTCGCGCACGGTGGTGGTCAGCGCGGGCAGGTTGACCGCTGTGCGTGCACCCCATTCGGCACCGCTGGCCGTGGCCGCGCGCACGATGCCCGCGATGGTGTTGCCGGGCGAGGCCAGCGCCACCGGCGTGTCGGGCGCGACCGGGCAGCGCGCGCGCTCGCCCGCCAGTGGTTCGCGCAGCATGCCACTGAGGAAGCTCGAGGCCGCGCCGTTGGGCCGGCCCGGGCGCACCGACACCGTCATCAGCCGCACGTTGCGGCCCTGCACGAAGCCCTTGCGCGTGAAGTCGGCCACCAGTTGTTCGCCGACGAACTTCTGGATGCCGTAGCTGTTCTGCGGCGTGGGCAGCGTCGTGTCCTCGATCAGCGCCGGCAGCCGCTGCTCGGGCGAATCGCCGAACACCGCGACCGAGCTCGAGAACACGAACACCGGCGCATGGCCGGCGCGGCGCGCGGCCTCGAGCAGCGCGCGCGTGGTGTCGAGGTTGCTGCGCATGCCGAGGTCGAAGTCGGCCTCGCATTCGCCGCTGACGGCGGCCGCCAGGTGGAACACGAGCTGGCTGCCCGCGATCGGCAGCGTGCCGCTGTGCGCCTGCTCGAGCAGGTCGCCCTGCAGGAACTGCACGCGCGCGTCGGCCGCGAGGTCGGCCGGCGGCGCCACGCGGTCGGCCAGCACGATGCGTTCGATGGGTTGCGGCGCGGCGCCGGCCAGTGCCAGCGGTCCCTGGGCGAGCAGCGTGCGCGCGAGGCGCGCGCCGAGGAAGCCGCAGCCGCCGGTGATGAGGATGTTCATGGTCGTCTTGTCTCGGTGGTCGTTCGCAAGTGGGTCAGAGGGCCGGCAGGAAGCGCAGCAGCGCATCGGCCACCGCCTCGGGCGCCTCGCGCTGCGGGAAGTGGCCCACGCCGTCCAGCAGCTCGCGGCGGTAGGGACCGCTGAAGAAGCGCTCCTTGCCCGCCGAGCTGTCCGGATGATTGCACGCATCGGCCGCGCCGTGCAGCACCAGCGCGGGCGCCGACAGCACGGGCGCGGGATCGAGCGCCGCGTCGTCGGCCGCGTAGTGCGGATCGCCGGGCGCGTAGCCCCAGCGATGGCGGTACGAATGCACCACCACGCGGGCCCAGTCCTCGCCCTCGAAGGCAGCGGCCGTAGTGTCGAACTCGGCCTCGTCGTACCAGCCGGGCGGGCCCCAGGTGCGCCACATCATGCGCGTGAAGGCGAGACGGTCGTCGTGCACCGTGCGCTCGCCGCGCGGCGTGGCCATGTACCAGTGGTACCAGTAGTTGCGCGCCTGCTCGAGCGGCACCGGCTGGCCCGGCGCGTTGGTGCCGTAGCCCACCGACAGGAGCGCCAGCGCGCTCGCCACGCCGGGGCGCAGCCCGCAGGCATTGGCCACCGCGCGGGCGCCCCAGTCGTGGCCGACCAGCGCGGGGCGCTCGAGCCCCAGCGCATCGATGAAGTCGAGCAGGTCGCGGCCCAGCGCCGAGAGCTGGCCGCTGCGCGGCGTGTCCGCATGCAGGAAGCGCGTGGGCGCGAAGCCGCGCAGCGCGGGCAGCAGCACGCGCCAGCCGGCAGCGGCCAGGCGCGCGGCCACGCCATGCCAGCCGCGCGGGCTGTCGGGCCAGCCGTGCACCAGCACCACGGTGGCGGCGCCGGCGGCGTTCCACTCCTCGTAGCCGATGCGCAGCAGCGGCGTGTCGACGGTCCTGTGTTCGCTCACGAGGCATTTCCTTTCGCGGCCGGCAGCTCGATGCCCGGGAAGATCTTGATCACCGCGCTGTCGTCCTCGCGCGCATGGCCCGCGGTCGAGGCCTGCATGAACATCTGGTGCGCGGTGGACGACAGCGGCAGCGGAAACTTGCTGGCGCGCGCCACGTCGAGCACCAGGCCCAGGTCCTTCACGAAGATGTCGACCGCCGACAGCGGCGTGTAGTCGCCCGCGAGCACGTGCGCCATGCGGTTCTCGAACATCCAGCTGTTGCCCGCGCTGTGGGTGATGACCTCGTAGAGCGCGGCCGGGTCCACGCCCTCGCGCAGGCCCAGCGCCATCGCCTCGGCCGCGGCCGCGATGTGCACGCCGGCCAGCAGCTGGTTGATGACCTTCACCTTGCTGCCCGCGCCCGCGCTGTCGCCGAGCCGGTAGACCTTGGCGGCCATCGCGTCGAGCACGCCGCCGGCCTTGGCGTAGGCCGCGGGCGTGCCGGCGGTCATCATCGTCATCTGGCCGCTCGCAGCCTTGGCGGCGCCGCCCGAGATCGGCGCGTCGAGGTAGAGCAGGCCGAGCGTCGCGAGCCGCGCCTCGAGCGCCACCGACCAGTTGGGGTCGACCGTCGAGCACATCACGAACAGGCTGCCGGGCTTCATCGAGGCCGCGCAGCCCGGCGTGCCGCCGTCGCCGAACAGCACCGCCTCGGTCTGCTGCGCGTTCACGACGACCGAGATCACGATATCGCTGGCGGCACCGAGCGCGGCCAGCGTGTCGCAGGCGGTGCCGCCGTCGCGCGCGAAGGCCTGCGCGGCCTCGCGGCGCAGGTCGAACACGTGCGGCGCATGGCCCGCGCGGCGCAGCGACTGCGCCATGCCGGCGCCCATGGCGCCGAGGCCCACGAGGCCCACGACGGGAGGGGAGGAAGTGGTCATGGAAGGAAGGGACTGGATGATTTGTCAGGTCATCATACAAATTTGAGATGACTTTGTCTCGCACCGAATTCCAGCCCGCCCCTCAGGAGGCCTTCTTGCGCCGCCCCTTGCCGGCCGCGCCGCTCTCCTGCAGCCCCTCGACCAGCGGCCGCGCGAGCTGCGCGCCCTCCTGCTGCCAGAAGGCCGGGTCGGCCTGCTCGATGCGGCGGATCGCGTTGTCCATGTGGGTCTTGGCGGCCTCGCGCGCGCGCAGCGCATCGCCGGCCTCGATCGCCTCGACGATGCGCGCATGCTCCTGCGCCACCTCGCGCGCGAAGTCGGCGCGGCGCGCCTCGTTGGCGCGCGTGACGCGGGTGGCGCCGTGCAGGAACTGGCGCAGGTACTGCAGGGTGCCGATCAGGAACGGGTTGCGCGCGGCCTCGGCGATGGCGCGGTGGAAGCGCACGTCCTCCTCGGCGCCGTTGCCCCCCACGGCCACGGCCGCATGCAGCGCCGCGATCGCGTCGCGGATGCGGCGCACGTCCTCGTCGGTGCGGCGTTCGGCCGCCAGCGCCGCCACCTCGGCCTCGAGCGCGCGGCGCAGCTCGACCATCTGGATCACCGCCTCGCGCGAGGCCACGTGCGGCATCTCGAAGCGCAACGGCTCGACCCCGGCCGCGCGCACATACACGCCGCTGCCCTGGCGCGAGTCGACCAGCTCGAGCGACTTGAGCCGCGACACCGCCTCGCGCACCACCGTGCGGCTGACGCCGAACTGCTCGGCCAGCGCGGACTCGGTCGGCAGCCGGTCGCCTTCGGACAAGCGACCGCTGCGCACCTCGGCCGCCAGCGCATCGGCCACCTGATCGGCCAGGCGGACGGCGGGGGCGAGCGATTGGAAGCGGGCGGTCATGAATGGGCTGCGACTCTAACGCAGGCCCGCTGGCGGGATGCCATCGCATGCGGATGAAGGCAAGCGCGCAGTTCGGCGCATTTCCCGCGGGCATTTCCTGCACGTCGAGTGGCGCCGTGGGGCCCGCTCGCTATGCTGCCGCTCGTGATTCCGACCTTCAATCATTCGCACGTGCTGCCGCCGTTCGAGGGCGAGCGGTTGAGTGGCGCGCACAGCTCGCCTTACTTGGTGTCGGCCTGCGAAATGGTGCAGCGCTTCGCGATCGGCACGGCGCGGTGCACCATCCTCGACGGCCTGTTGCGCTATCGCGCCGAACTCCGCGACATCGGGTTCGTCGAAGGCTTTCAGTGGCTCGATGGCAGTTTCGTCGAGGATATCGAGGCACGCGAAGGTCGCCCACCTCGGGACATCGACGTCGTGAGCTTCGCCTACCCGCCGCAGGGAATGAGCAAGACGGAGATCAATCGGATAATGGACGAGCGCCCCGATCTCTTCGATCACGAGCGCTGCAAGCAGGGGTTTCACTGCGACACCAGCATCATCAACCTGACCACCTCACCGGAGCGGTTGGTGCAGCAGACGCGCTATTGGTATGGTTTGTTTTCTCATCGCCGCGGCGATGCCCTGTGGAAAGGCATGCTGCAATTGCCCATGGATTCCGACGATCACTCCGCCCGAGTGATGCTCGATCGACTCATGCACCAAGGAGAACCGAATGCTGGCTCAACTTGAGAAGCAATTCCTGCAGGCTGACCTGGCGCAGGTTCGTCAGCTGCTGGCGGACGGGCAGGCGCACGACGATCCGATCGCGGTGCATCAATATGCCCAGCGCGTCGCGCGCCTCGAAAAGGAACTGACCGAATTGTCGGAAGCAGGCACGAACGCACCCGTCGGCGTGGCCTTGTTCTTCGGGGGGCGCCCGGTCGTGGGCTCGAATGGCATCAAGGCGTCGTTCGGGACGCAGGCCATCGGCAAGTTTCAGAAACTCGTGAGTCAGCGCTATGCGGCCGCCGAGACAGGTCCGCTCTCTTCGCGTGGCCGCGTGCCGATGAGCGACGACACCCAGTTGCTGGTCACCGACGTCGTACGCGGCTCGTTCGGTTTCGTGCTGCAGGGCAGCGAACCTGCCAGCAGCGATGCACCGCTCAAGGACGCGGTGGATCACGTGGCCGATACCCTGTCCCGCATGGCGGCGGCGGACGACGCCCTGTTCGACGAAGCCTCGGCGGACGTGGACAACCGCCAGCTCGGAACCTTGCAGGAGTTCTTCAAGCTGCTCGACGACGAGGGCGCCAGTCTTCGCCTCGTCGAAGGCGAGCGGGACTTCGAACTCTCGACGCAAGCCGTTCGACGCGCACGCCAACGCGCCGAGGCGATGACCATCGAAGACCGCGTCGAGATGCTCGAAGGCGAGGTCATCGGCTGGGCCGAGTATTCGTCGCGCTTCGAACTGCGCCTGCATGGCGATCGGAGCGTGGTGGTCGGCACGGTGACGCGTTCCGCCATGGAGCACTCGCTTCAAGAGGGACTGGCGCCTCTGCATCGGCATGTCCGCGCCAGGGTCAAGGTGCGCGAAGCTCGGCTGCGCAACCGCACGCCGCGCAAGACATTCGCCTTGCAGGCGCTCGAAGTCATCGCGCCGCCCGCGGACTGGCCCGCGAGACCGGTCCAACAAGCGATCTAGGCCCGCTCCGCCACCGGCCGCGCGTTGAGCCACAACAGCGTCAGCGCGAACGCCAGCAGCGGCAGCATCGCGAGGTTGATCGCGATCCAGCCCACGCCCGCGAGCAGCGCGCCCGAGCCGAAGGACATCAGCACGGCCGTGGTGCCGTTGCTCAGCTCCATCAGCGCCTGCGCGGGTCCGCGCTCGTGCTCGGCGTGCGCCTCGGCCAGCAGCGTGGTGCCGGCGATCAGCATCAGGTTCCAGCCCAGGCCCAGCAGCAGCGAGCTCGCGAGGAAGTGCGCGAAGTCCTGGCCCGAGAGCGCGACCGCGGCGCTGGTCGCGAGGATCGCCGAGCCCAGCATCGCGACGCGGCGGCTGCCCCAGCGGTCGACCAGCGCGCCGGCGAAGAAGGCCGGAGCGAACATGCCGAGCACGTGCCACTGGATCACCTGGGCGGCCGCGGCGGCGGAGAAGCCGCAGAAGTCCATCGCGAGTGGGGTGGCGTTCATCGCCAGCACCATGAGGCCGTGGCCGATGGCGGTCATGAGGATGGCGGCGCGCAGCATCGGCCGCGCGAACAGCGCGCGCATCTGGGCCCAGCCGCGCGCCACGGCCGGCGGCGCCGCGCCTTCGCGCAGCCGCGACATGGCGGCCACGCCGCACAGCGCGAGCACCGCGATCGCGAGGTAGGCGCCCGCGAAGGGCACGGGCAGCGCATTGCGCGTCCAGACCGCGATGGCGGGCGCGAACACCGCCGCGCAGACGCCGCCGCCGACCACCAGCGCGGCGGCGCGGCCCTTGTGGCGCGGCTCGACCGCCTCGAGCGCGGCATAGCGGTAGAAGCCGGCCGAGGCCTGGTAGCCGCCGATGCAGGCGGCGCCGAGGCAGAACACCGCGAAGCTGCCGAGCCCCAGGCCCGTGGCGCAGACCAGCCCGCCCACCACGCCGAGCAGCGCGCCGCCCATCAGGCCGTGGCGGCGGCCGCGTCGCTGCATGAACATCGACAGCGGCGACACGGCCGCGAGGTTGCCGAGCACCAGCAGGGCGAGCGGCAGGGTGGCCAGCGCGGGCCAGGGCGCGAGCCGCAGACCCGCGACCGAGGTCAGCGTGATGCCGATGATCGAGCACGACCAGTAGAGCGCCTGGCCCAGGAACAGCAGGCGGATCGCGGGATTGCGCAGCAGCTGCATCGCTCAACTCCCGGCGCGCGGCGCGCCCGCGCCGAAGCGCTCGGCGAAGGCCTGCGGGCTCACGGCGAGGTGCTTGTGGAAGCTGCGCCGCAGCGTCTCGGGATGGCCGAAGCCGCACAGCCGCGCCACGGTCGACACCGAGGTCTGCGCATGGGCCAGCAATGCCGAGGCGGCCTCGACGCGCACCCGCTCGACATAGTGGCCGGGCGTCATGCCGAGCTCGCGCCGGAACACGCGGCTCAGGGTGCGCGGCGGCATGCAGGCGCGCTCGGCCAGCACCTCGAGCGAGAGATCGCCCGCGAGCTGGCCCGGAATCCATTCGAGCAGCGACGACAGCCGCGGCGCATGCGTGGCCTCGGGCGCGAGGAAGCGGCTGAACTGCGCCTGCCCGCCGGGTCGGCGCAGGAACATCACGAGCCGGCGCGCCACCGCCAGCGCGATCGCGCGGCCGAGGTCGTGCTCGACCAGCGCCAGCGCGAGGTCGATGCCGGTGGTGACGCCGGCCGAGGTGAAGACATGGCCGTCGCCCTCGCGCCCGCTGGGGTCGTAGGTATGGAGCCGGTCGGCCGCCACCTCGACCGCGGGATGGCGCGTGCGCAGCGCCTCGACGCTGTCCCAGTGGGTGGTGGCGAGACGGCCGTCGAGCAGGCCGGCCTGCGCGAGGATCAAAGCGCCCGAGCAGACCGAGCCGAGGCGCCGCACGCGCGGCTCGGCGCGCTGGAGCCAGGCCAGCAGCGGCGCGTTGCGCAACTGGGCCTCGGCGCCCCAGCCGCCGGGCACGAGCACGGTGTCGAAGCGCGCAGGGTCCTCATCCTCGCGCGCGGCCTCGGCCAGCAGCGAGAAGCCGGCCGAGCAGGCCACCGGCCCGGCCGCGTCGGCCAGCAGGTGCAGCGAGTAGCCGGCGGGGCGGCCCTGGCGCTGCAGCTCGACGTTGGCCGAGGCGAACACCTGCAGCGGACCGGTGACGTCCAGCACCTGGACATCGGGGTAGATCGTGCAGGCGATGGCGCGCGGTGTTTGCATGCGGGCAGTGTCATGCGCGCCGCGATTGGCTGCAACGACAACGACCCCACGGATCCGGCCACTTTCGGCGTGGCCGGCCGGTGTGGCGGGATCAGCCCAGCGCGTGCCGTGCGGCCTTCGCGATGCTCTGCGCGTCGACGCCGAAGAAGCCGCGCAGGGCGGCGCGCGTGTCGCTGCGCCCGAAGCCGTCGGTGCCCAGCGTGAGGTAGCGGCGGCCCGCGGGCAGGAAGGCGCGGATGCTCTCGGGCACGGCGCGCACGTAGTCGGTGGCGGCGACGATCGGCGCCTTGCCCTGGCCGAGCTGGCGCGCGACGAAGGACTCGCCGGCTTCCTCGCCCGCCTCCTCGCCCGAGATCGCGCGCTGCTCGCAGGCCAGGCCGTCGCGCGCGAGCTCGCTCCAGCTCGTGACGCTGAACACCTCGGCCTCGATGCCCTCGTCGGCCAGCAGCTGCGCGGCCTTCACGACCTCGGTGAGGATCGCGCCCGAGCCCATCAGCGTGACCTTCTTCTTCGCCTTGCCCGAGGCCGGCGCGTAGGTGCCGAAGCGATAGCAGCCGCGCAGGATGTCGGCCTCGGCGCCCGCGGGCACGTCGGGCTGCGCGTAGTTCTCGTTCATCAGCGTGACGTAATAGAACACGTCCTGCTGCTCGACCATCATCTCGCGGATGCCCGCGTCGACGATCACGGCCATCTCGCCCGCGTAGGCCGGGTCGTAGGCCTTGCAGTTGGGAATGGTCGCGGCCACGAGGTGGCTGCTGCCGTCCTGGTGCTGCAGGCCCTCGCCGCCAAGCGTGGTGCGCCCCGAGGTGGCGCCGAGCAGGAAGCCGCGCGCGCGCTGGTCGGCCGCGGCCCAGATCGCGTCGCCCACGCGCTGGAAGCCGAACATCGAGTAGTAGATGTAGAACGGCAGCATCGCCAGGCCGTGCACGCTGTAGCTGGTGGCCGCGGCGGTCCAGCTCGCGATGGCGCCGGCTTCGCTGATGCCTTCCTCGAGGATCTGGCCGTCGGTGGCCTCGCGGTAGCTGAGCACCGAGCCGATGTCCTCGGGCGCGTAGCGCTGGCCCACGCTCGAATAGATGCCGACCTGCTTGAACAGGTTCGCCATGCCGAAGGTGCGCGCCTCGTCGGCCACGATCGGCACGATGCGCGGGCCCAGCGCCTTGTCCTTGAGCAGGTTGCCCAGCAGGCGCACGAAGGCCATGGTGGTGCTCATCTCCTTGCCGGCGGCCGCGACCGCGAACTGCGCGTAGTTCGCGATGTCGGGCTTGGCCACCGCTTCACAGGCGGTCTCGCGGCGCGGCATGGCGCCGCCGAGCGCCTCGCGGTGCTGGCGCAGGTAGCGCATCTCGGCGCTGTCCTCGGCCGGGCGGTAGAAGTCCATGGCGGCGGCCTGCGCGTCGCTCAGCGGCAGGTCGAAGCGGTCGCGGAACTCGATCAGGTCGACCTCGCCCATCTTCTTGTGCGAGTGCGTGGTCATCTTGCCCTGGGCCGCGCTGCCCATGCCGTAGCCCTTCTTGGTGTGGGCCAGGATCACGGTGGGCCGGCCCTTGTGGGCGGCGGCCGCGGCATAGGCGGCATGGATCTTCACGAGGTCGTGGCCGCCGCGCTTGAGGCGGTCGATCTGCTCGTCGGTCATGCCCTCGGCCAGGCGCGCGAGCTCGGGGTTCTGGCCGAAGAAGTTGTCGCGGTTGAAGCGGCCGTCCTTGGCCGCGAAGGTCTGCATCTGGCCGT
This sequence comes from Variovorax sp. PDC80, assembly GCF_900115375.1. Lineage (NCBI taxonomy): Bacteria > Pseudomonadati > Pseudomonadota > Betaproteobacteria > Burkholderiales > Comamonadaceae > Variovorax > Variovorax sp. PDC80. The sequence continues at coordinate 197,284 of NZ_FOWG01000012.1, forward strand.
CGACGGTGGCGGCGAAGGCGCGCGCCAGCGCGCCGCTGGTGTCGCGCGCGAACAGGCCGTCCCAGTCGCTGCCCCAGACCAGCTTGATCACGTTCCAGCCGGCGCCCGCGAACAGCTTCTCGAGCTCGTCGATGATGCGGCCGTTGCCGCGCACCGGACCGTCGAGGCGCTGCAGGTTGCAGTTGACCACCCACACGAGGTTGTCGAGCTTCTCGCGCGCGGCCAGGGTCAGCGCGCTCATCGATTCGGGCTCGTCCATCTCGCCGTCGCCGAACACGCCCCACACCCGTCGCTTGTCGACGGGTGTTCCATCCTCCTTGCGGCCCTCCTCGCAGTTCAGCAGGTTGCGGTGCGAGAGGTAGCGCATGAAGCGCGCGTGATAGATCGAGCTGATCGGGCCGATGCCCATCGAGCCGGTGGGGAACTGCCAGAAGTCCGGCATCAGGTAGGGATGCGGGTAGCTGCACAGGCCGCGCGCGCCGCTGCCGTCGACGAAGGCGGGCGCGGTGAGTTCCTGGCGGTAGTGCGCGAGGTCGCCTTCGCTCAGGCGCCCTTCGAGGTAGGCGCGCGCATAGACGCCCGGCGCGCTGTGCGGCTGGAAGAACACGAGGTCGCCGCCATGGGCCGCGCTGCGCGCATGGAAGAAATGGTTGAAGCCGGTCTCGAACAGGTCGGCCGCGCTCGCATAGCTCGCGATGTGGCCGCCGAGCTCGCCATAGGCCTGGTTGGCCTTGGCCACCATCGCGAGCGCGTTCCAGCGCATCAGCGAGGCCAGCTTCTCCTCGACGGCGAGGTCGCCCGGGAACGGCGGCTGGTCCTCGGCCGCGATGGTGTTGACGTACGGCGTCGACAGCTCCGGCTGCCAGCCGATGCGCTGCTGGCGCGCGAGCCGCGCGAGTTCGTCGAGCATCTGGCGCGCGCGCTGCGGGCCATGGACCTGCGCCAGCGCGAGGAAGGACTCGCGCCATTCGGCGGTCTCGGCGGGATCGGGGTCGTGCGACAGCGCTGCCTCGTCGAGCAGCAGGGCACGGATCTGGTCGGCGGAAATCGGGGCGTTCATGCCGGCACTTTAAGCCGCCATGAAAAGAATTGGCTACTGCTGCAGCCCGCAGCTTGACGGCTCCCCAGCATAAAATGCCGCCAATCCTTCATATCACGGCATTTCATGCAACTCGATGCCATCGACCTGCGCATTCTCGACGAACTGCAGCGCGACGGCGCGCTGTCGAACGTGGAGCTCGCGCGCCGCGTGCACCTGTCGCCCTCGCCCTGCCTCGCGCGCGTGAAGCTGCTCGAGACCGAGGGCGTGATCGACCGCTACGTGGCGCTTGCGAGCGCCAAGGCGCTGGGCCTGGGCCTCAACGTGTTCATCTCGATCAGCCTCACGACGCAGAGCAAGCAGTCGCTGGCCGATTTCGAGCAGCGCATCGCCGAGCACGACGAGGTGATGGAGTGCTATCTGATGACCGGCGACAGCGACTACCTGATCCGCATCGCGGTGGCGGACATGGCGGCGCTTGAGAAATTCATCCTCGAGCAGCTCACGCCGATCCCGGGGATCGAGAAGATCCGCTCGAGCTTTGCGCTCAAGCAGGTGCGATACAAAACGGCGCTGCCGTTGCCGACAGCGCCGTCCTGATCACTTCGGCAGGGCCGATTACTTCGAAAGCTTCAGCTGGATCGGGTCGGCCGTGAGGTAGCCGACGGCCGCAGCGTAGCGTTCCTTGTAGTTCGCGCGCACGTACGGATCGAGCGTGGCCTGGACCTTCGAGTGGATGCCGCCCCAGTCGCCCGGGTGCTGGAAGTTGCTCATGATGTAGGTCCAGCCGTTGATCTCGTCCACGGCATGCAGGCCGGTCGACTCGCCGCCCGCGGGGATCGACATGATGCGCGCCAGCCTCTTGGTGTCGATGTTGTACGCCCACAGGAAGTTGTTGACGTGGCTGCTGCTGTCCTCGCCGATGAACAGCGTGCGCATCTTCTCGGAGAACTTCAGGTTGTCGGGGTTGCCGATGATGTCCGGGTTCGAGGTGTTGCCCAGCGGGTCGGACGTGATGTCCTCGCCCACGATCAGCGCGCGGGTCTGGGTCGGCACCCATTCGCTGACGATCGCGGCGCCGTCGCCGTCCTTCTGGCCGCCCGCGAGGTTGTGGGCCATCACGCCACCCGCGCTGAGCTTCTTCGGCAGCGCGATGTTGGTGGCGGCAGTCCAGCCCTTGCCGCCGCTGACCATCGAATCCTGGATGTTCTGCAGTGCCGAGTAGGCGACCTTGTCCTTGATGTTGACGGTCGTGCCTTCCATCTTGGTGAAGGCCATGCTCGCGCCCTTGAGGTTGGCGTAGCGGTGCGTCTCGAGGAAGGCGGCGGCCTTCTCCATGCCCGGCTTCAGGCGGACCCAGTTGGCCTTGCCGTCGCAGTACATCAGCGTGTAGCTGGCGTCGACCGGCGTCGCCGGGGTCAGCGGCGTGGCGTCATTGCTGCCGTTCTGCACGGCGTACACCACGTCGAGGATGTCAGAGGCCTTGAGCGTGTTGGCCAGGGCTTCGATCTCGGCGCTGGTGGCGTGGCCGAGCTTGATCCACGACATCTTCGTGGCGGCGGCGGCCGGGTCGATCGAGTAGCCCGCGTCGTACCTGGCGACGTAGAGCGTGCCGGCCGAGAGGTCCTTCTCCTTGTCGGCCACGAACATGAAGAAGCCGCCGTTGGTGTAGTCGTCGCCCATGATGGCGGTGCGCTGGTCGGGCATGACCTGGATCAGCTCGTGCGAGATGCGGCCCAGGCAGTAGTGCTTCTTCACGCTGCCGGTGCCGTCGGCATTGACGGTGATTTCGGGCAGGTGACCGTAGTGGTAGGGGTTGGCCGTGGTCTCGTCGCCGAACACGTTCTTGCTGTAGGCCTTGAACATCGTGTTGGTGGAGATGCTGGCCGCGTCGGGCTCGTACTCCTCGCTCGACAGGTGGGTGCCCCAGGGCGAGAGGCTCGCGCCGCAGGTGATCCACAGGCCGTGCGCGCTCGACATGTCGACGTTGTGGTACTTCACCAGGCTGAGCTTGCCGGTGGTCTGGTCCTGGTCGAGCGTGAGCACCGCGATCGGCGAGGGCAGCGTGCCGTAGGTGTTGCCGCCGGCGAGGTCGCGCGTGGTGTATTCGAACTGGACCACGGCGAACACCGGCTTGCCCTTGACGCCGTCGACCTTGGCATTCGGCACGGTCAGCAGCGAGGTGCCGTCGGGGCTGTCGGAATAGAACTGGCGCGTGTTGATCGGCACCGACTTGTCGAGGATCGGCTGGTTCTTGATGTCGTAGTAGCCGCCGGCCAGGATCCGGCCGCCCTTGCCGTCCGGCACGAGGTCGCCGGTCAGGAAGAAGGGCTGGTAGGCGAGGCGGTATTCGGTCGAGCTGCCGTTGTCGAACGAGATCTTGAGCGTGGAACCGACCGTGGTGGTGGCCATGGCGGCCGGGTCGGCCAGCGTGGGCGCGGCCATGCCGGTGAATTCGGCGGACTTGAACTGCACGGCCGGAGCCGGAGCCGGTGCTGGTGCAGGCGCCGGAGGAACGATGGGCAGGAAGCCGTTGCCGCCTCCGCCACCGCCGCAGGCGGTCAGGAAGGCAACGCCGCCGAGCGGCAGCATCGGTGCTGCGCTCAGCAGCTTGAGGGCGTGGCGGCGCGAGGCGCCGGACTGCGCCTTGGTGGAATCGGACATGGATTTCTCCCGAGTTGTCGTGGGGTGTCGTGGGATGACCGTGCAGCCTCTGTTTCTCTCCGCTGCCGGTCAGTCGCGAACCTTAGTTAACTACTGTGACGACGACGTGCATCGCACATGACAAGGCCATGACACCGCGCACGCGGATGTGACGACATCCGCGTGTCACTCCCACTCGGGAGCCCCATCCGCGGACCGGCGAGGCCGGTCCGCGGTACGGGGTTTCAGAGGCCGATCAGGCCGCCGTCGTCCTTCGTGATCACCAGCGTGGCCGAGCGCGGGCGGGCATTGCCGCCCTGCGGCCAGTGGCTGCCGTACTTGCTCGGGTCGGTGGTGCCGGTGGCGGGCGGTGTCTCGCCCGGATGCTGGATGTTCACGAACAGCGCACGGCCGTCACCCGACTCGGCGATGCCGGTCAGTTCGCAGTCCTTCGGTCCCACCAGGAAACGACGCAGGCCGTCGGTACCGGGTGCCTTGCCCACGAAGGTGTTCTGCGTCAGCGTCTTCGTGCCGTCGGTGTTGGTGATCACCTTTGCACCGCCGTCGCCGAGCTTGCCCGGCAGCGCCGCCAGCAGCATGCAGTTGGTGATGTCGGTGTAGGCACCGTCGTCGGTCTGCAGCCACAGCAGGCCCGGGGCGGCGTGGCTGAACCACATGCCGTCGGGGCTCGAGAAGTCGTTGTCGGCCGAGAGCTGCGACACGTTGACATCGACCGCGGCGGTGGAGCGCGCGCCGAACAGGTAAACGTCCCACTTGAAGCTCAGCGCCGCCGGGTCGGCGTTGTCGTCCGCGAAACGCACGATGTGGCCGTTCGGGTTGCCGATCTGGTTCGTCGTCTCGTTGTTCTTCTTGTCGTTGTAGAAGCGCGGGTTGGCGCCATCGGTGCTGCCGATCGGACGCGAGCTCGCGTTGGTGTTGGTCAGCGTCACGTAGACGTCGCCGTTCTTCGGGTTCACGGCGGTCCACTCGGGACGGTCCATCTTGGTCGCGCCGGCGGAATCGGCGGCCAGGCGCGCGTTGATCAGCACGTCGGCCGCGTCGGCGAAGGCGTAGTTGGTGTTGCTCGAGGTGATGCCGTTGACGCCGAGCTTGAGCTCGAGCCACTTGCCGGTGCCGTCGGCATCGAAGCGCGCCACGTAGAGGCGGCCGTCGTCCATGTACTTGTCGCCGGCGGCCAGGCCGCCACCGGCGTCGGCCGCATCCCAGTTCTTGGTCGAGACGAACTTGTAGATGTACTCGTTGCGCGAGTCGTCGCCCATGTACCAGACCAGCGGCTTGCCAACGACGACCGGGCCGAGGCAGGCACCTTCGTGGCCGAAGCGGCCGAGCGCGGTGCGTTTCTTCGGCGTGCTCGAGGGGTTGAAGGGGTCGATCTCGACCACCCAGCCGTAGGTGTTGTGGCCGTTGCGGTAGTCGACGGTGGCGCTGGCGCCGAGCAACTCGGTGTTCCAGCGGCCGTACTGGTTGTCGGCGGTGTCGGGCGTGACGGTGGCCCAGAGTTCGCGGCCGGTGCCGGAGACGCCATAGCGGCTGAACGACTTGCGCTCCTTGAGGCTGCGGTTCGCCTCGTCGGTGCTCGCGTCGCGGCGGAAATAGCCGGCCCAGTTCTCTTCGCAGGTCAGGTAGGTGCCCCACGGCGTGGTGCCGTTGGCGCAGTTGTTGACCGTGCCGCGGGTCTTGCTGCCGTCGGTCGAGAACTTGGTCTTCAGGTAGTCGGTCTTGGCGGCCGGGCCCGAGAACGTCATCTCGGTCAGCGTGTGGACGCGGCGGTTGAAGCTCGAGTCCTGCTTGTAGCTCCAGGCGTTGCCGTTCTTCACGACCTCGATCACGCTCACGCCGTGCAGGTAGAACTCGCGCTTGACCTCGTCGGCCACGGTGCGCACGCCGCCGACGACGGTCTGGCCGTTGGGATGCAGGAACAGCGGCGTGATCGCTTCATGGTTCATCACCAGCAGGCCGCGCGTCGCATTGGCGGCGTCCCACTTGTTCGAGCCGTTCATGCCGAAGAAGGTCATGCCGTCGTGGTGGTCGCCGGCGCGGCGGTCGTAGGTGGCCGGATCGTCGGTGCCGTCGTTCTTGTACGCGGCCACGCCGGCGGCCATCGGGTCGCCCAGGCGGAAGAGCACGCTGGCGGTGTAGCCGGCGGGCACGGTGACCACGTCGGCCAGGCTCTTGGCCACGGGGTTGAAGTTGAGCTTCAGCGGTGCCGGGGGCGCGGGCGGCGGGGGTGCCGGCGCGGGCGGGGGCGGGACGATGGGCAGGAACCCACCGCTGCTGCCACCGCCGCCGCAGGCCTGCAGCAGCGCGGTGCCGGCGGTGCCGACGCCCAGGCCGAACAGATGGCGGCGGCTCAGGCGCGAAGCGATCAGGTCGTTGAACGACGGGTTCTTGCTGGGATTGGTGCCGACGTCGTCGAGATCGTACGAAGGGTCGTCGCGGGTAGGTGCGGTCATGCGCGCTGTCTTTCTCGTGGGTTGAAAAGTAGCCAGCCCGCGAAGTTAGGCAGAACGGATGACAGTCCCGTGAATTACTCAGCCTCCGGTCAGGTTCAATCGATATGCGTTTTTGAGGTTGTCACGAAGCCGTCATGCGACGGCGCCAGCCGGGACGAAAAAAAGGGGGCTGCGAGCCCCCTTCGTGGATTCGATCGGCGATTCAAGGCGGCGGCAGCTGCTTCGGCCACAGCGCCCACAGGCGCAGCGACTGGTTCATGCTCGCCGCGAAGCGCCCGGCATCGGCGCCGGTGCCCGCGAAGTAGTCGGCGCGCACCGCGCCGACGATGGCGCTGCCGGTGTCCTGCGCCACCACCAGCTTCTGCAGCTGCGCCGACGGGCCGGCCGAGGCCAGCCACACGGGCGTGCCGTAGGGAATGCTCTCGCGGTCGACCGCGATCGAACGGCCCGCGGTCAGCGGCACGCCCTGGGCGCCGCGCGGGCCGAAGGCGGCGTCGACCTCGCTCAGGTCCTCCTCGCGGAAGAACACGTAGCGCGGGTTGCTCCACAAGAGCTGCGACACGCGCTGCGGGTTCTGCGCCACCCAGGCCTTGGTGTCGTCGGGCCAGCGGCTGACCCGGCTCACGCCCTGCGACATCAGCCACTGCTGCACGCTGCGGTAGGGCTGCTCGTTGGTGCCGGCGAAGGCCATGCGCACGGTGCGCTGCGAGCCGTCGGGCTCGGTCAGGCGCAGCCGGCCCGAACCCTGGATGTGCAGCATCAGCGCGTCGATGGGGTCGGCCATCCAGGCGATCTCGCGGCCGCGCAGCGCGGCCTGGGCCTCGGGCAGGGTCTCGATCTCCTGGCGCGTGTACCAGGGACGGCGCGGCACGAAGCCCGCGGGCACCTGGTAGAGCGGCACGTTGAACTGCGCGGTCGGCACGCGCGAGGCCTCGTACACCGGCTCGTAGTAGCTGGTGAGCTTGCCCTCGCTCGAACCGGCCAGCGACTCGACGCGGTAGGGTTGCAGCCGCTGGGTCATCCACTGGCGCTGCTCGTCGAGGGTCGCGATCGCGAGCTGGCGCACCTCGCGGCACAGCGGCGCGAAGGCGGCGTTGGGCCGCGAGCAGTTCGCCACCAGCGCGATCCAGGCCTCGTGCAGCGGGTCCTCGCCGAAGCCCGGCAGCTCGGCCCAGCCGACGGGCACCCAGCGACTCTTGGGATGGGCCATCGATCCGGTGAGGGGGCCGAGGTCGCGCGGCGGCTGCACGACGGGGGGGCGGGCGGGGGTGTCGGGCACGCGCGGCCCGACGGAGCAGCCGGCCAGCGTTGCTACGATCGCGAGCCCAACCAGCCACTGGAGTCCATTTCTCATGGGTTTGATTTTGCTTGAAGCCCTCGCGGCCGGACTCCTGTTCATCGGCATCGTCTGGTGGACCATGTTCTCGGGCCGCAAGAAGGGCGAGTTGCACGAGGAGGACGAGCCCAAGACGGGGGACGCGAAGGACGAACAAGACCCGCCGCCGCATCCGTGAATTGCTCGTGCAGTCCCGGGTCGACGCGCACTGTCGGAGAACGCCCTTCGGGCTATTACTTTGGTAGCAACCTATCGAGCAATCACGGGCCCTATCACGGCTTCCGGTGTTTCAGAGAGGCCTCGGAAGCCGTACCATCTCAGCCGCCGCAAGGCTAAGCTGTGCCCGCTTTGAATCAACCTCGAAAGGGATCGCCATGAAGAAACTCGTACTCGCCACCACCTCGCTCGCCATCGTTCTCGCGGGCTGCGCGGGCGGCGGCATGTCCGACACGCAGCGCAACACCGCCATCGGCGCGGGCGCGGGCGCACTGGGTGGCGCCGTCATCGGCTCGGCCACCGGCGGCAACCGCGGGGCGATCGGCACCGGTGCCGTGGTCGGCGCGGCGGCCGGCGCGCTCGGCGGCTACCTGTGGTCGCAGCGCATGGAAGCGCAGAAGCGCCAGATGGAAGCCGCCACGCAGGGCACCGGCGTGGCCGTCACGCAAACCCCCAACAACGAGCTCAAGCTCGCGATCCCGAGCGACGTCTCCTTCGACGTGGGCCGCTCGAACATCAAGCCCAACTTCGCACCGGTGCTCGACCAGTTCGCCAGCGGCCTGCGCAACAACCCGGCCGCCGAGGTGCGCATCATCGGCCACACCGACAGCACCGGCTCCGACGCCATCAACAACCCGCTGTCGGTCGACCGTGCCGCGAGCACGCGCGACTACCTGGTGGCGCGCGGCGTGAACGCGGCCATCTTCCGCATCGAGGGCCGCGGCTCGCACGAGCCGATCGCCGACAACAACAGCGACGCGGGCCGGGCGCAAAACCGCCGCGTCGAGATCTACGTCGGCGAGCGCGGACCGCGCGGCTGACCACCGATCGGCCGCCGAGGCGGCCGATCACCCGCAGGGAAGGCAGGCGTGCCGGACCACCGGCACCCACATCCACGTCTTGTCCAATGGTTCACCCGAGGGAATATTCATGAGGAAGCTCGTTGTTTCGAGCGCGGCCGCGGCCGTGCTGTTGTTCGTCGCCGGTTGCGCTTCGCAGTCGTCCACGCCACCGGCCGACGGGGCCGCGCCCGCCGCCAAGACCGAGGCCCCCGCCGGCAACAGCTGGACCGCGCGGCTGGCCACGTTGAAGACCGACCTGGAAACCGCCACCAAGGGCACCGGCGTGGTGATCGAGCAGACGGCCGACAACCAGCTGCACCTCGTGATCCCGAACGAGCTGTCGTTCGACACCGGCCGCGCCAACGTGAAGCGCAACCTGGCACAGGTGCTCGACAAGGTCGCCGACGGCCTGAAGAGCGCCACCGCCGCCAGCGTGCGCGTGATCGGCCACACCGACAACACCGGCAGCGAGGAAGGCAACGAGCGCCTCTCGGTGAGCCGCGCCGACAGCGTGCGCAACCACCTGGTGGGCCGCGGCGTGTCGACCACCGCCATCACCACCGACGGCCGCGGCTCGCGCGAGCCGGTGGCCGACAACGGCACGGTGGCCGGCCGCGCGCAGAACCGCCGCGTCGAACTGTTCGTGGCCGAGAAGGCCTGAGCACCGGCCCGGTCATCGCATCGCCAGCCCTCCCCACGCGGAGGGCTTTTTTACGCGCGACTTAGAGCCCGCGCAGCTTGTTCGCGAGCTCGACCGCCGACTTCACTTCCATCTTGTCGAACACGCGTGCGCGGTGGACCTCCACCGTGCGCACGCTGATCGCGAGCTGGTCGGCGATCAGCTTGTTCGGCAGGCCCTCGATCACGAGCCGCATCACGTCGCGCTCGCGCTCGGTGAGCTCGGCGATGCGGTCGGACAGCCCGCGGCGCGCGCGCCGCGCCTCGAGCGCGTCCTGCGACAGCAGCAGCGCCTGCTCGATGCGGTCGACCAGCGCGTTGTCGGAAAAGGGTTTCTCGCAGAAGTCGAAGGCGCCGCGCTTGACCGCATCGACCGCGGTCGGCACGTCGGCATGGCCGGTCAGGAAGATCACGGGCAGGGCCGTGAGCAGGCCGCGCTCGACCAGCCGGTCGAACAGCACCAGCCCGCTGGTGCCAGGCATGCGCACGTCGAGCAGCAGGCACAGCGGCTGCTCGGGCAGCGGGCCTTCGGCCAGGCGCTGCTCGAAGGCCTCGGCGCTGCCGTAGTGCTCGCTCGCGAGCCGGCGCGAACGCAGCAGCCAGGCCAGCGCCTCGCGCACGCTGGCGTCGTCGTCGACGATGAAGATCAGGCCATCGATCAGCGGTTGCATATCGGTCGGGAAGGAAATCGAAAAGGTAGCGGGGGCGACGGCGTCAGGCCGCGGCCGGGAGGGTAAACCGGAACACGGTGCCGCGCGGCCGATTCGGCTCGAACATCAGCGCGCCGCCATGCTGCTCGACCACGGTGCGGCACAGGCTCAGGCCGAGCCCCATGCCGTCGGCGCGGGTGGTGAAGAAGGGTGTGAACAGGCGCGCGGCGACCTCCTCGCCGATGCCGCTGCCGAGGTCGGCCACCGAGAACTCGAGCCAGCGCCGCGCGTCGTCGACGCCGCTGCCGCCGACCGCCACCGCGCGCGCCACGCGCAGCCGCAGCACGCGGTTGCCGATGTTGTCGGCCGTGTCCATGGCCTGCATCGCATTGCGCGCGAGGTTCAGCAGCACCTGCTCGACCAGCGTGCGGTCGCACATCGCGGCCGGCAGCCGGTCCTCGAGCACCACCTCGATGATCACGCCGAGCTTGCGCGCCTGCAGCCGCACCAGCGGCAGCACGGCGTCGATCAACGCCTGCGGCGCGACCGCCTCGCGCGTGCGGTCGCGCCGGCGCACGAAGTCGTGCACGCTGCGGATCACCTGCCCCGCGCGGTCGGCCTGCTCGGCGATGCGGCGCACCGCCATCGCCACCTCGCCCTGCTCGCCGCGCGCGTCGGGGCCGAGCATGTTGAGCGAACCGGTGGCGTAGCTGGCGATCGCGGCCAGCGGCTGCGTGAGCTCGTGGCTCAGCAGCGAGGCCATCTCGCCCACGGTGGCCAGCCGCGCGCTGGCCTGCAGCCGCTCCTGGCTGGCGCGCGAGAGCTCCTCGATGCGGCGCTGCTCGCTGACGTCGATGAAGGCGCTCATCCAGCCGGTCTGCACGCGCTGCGCGTTGAGCAGCGGCGCCTCGAAGATCAGCACCGGGAAGCGGGTGCCGTCCTTGCGCATGAAGACCGACTCGAAGCCCTCGCGCGGCGGCATGCCGCCGGCCAGCCGGCGCGCCTGGCGCTGCTGGTACTCGTGCGCCAGTTCGGTCGGCCAGTAGGGCGCGTCGTTGGCCTCGCGCGCCATCAGCTCCTCGGCGCTGAAGCCCACCATCTCGCAGAAGGCCGGGTTGACGTAGGTGATGCGGCCCTGCAGGTCGCGCGCGCGCAGGCCGGTGATGACCGAGTCCTCCATCGCCTTGCGGAAGGCCAGCGAATCGGCGAGATCGCGCTCGGCGCGCAGGCGCCGCCGCGTGTCGCGCGCCAGCAGCACCAGCACCGACACCAGCGCGATCGAGATCGCCGTGACCAGCGCGGTCAGCACGTTCGGGAACAGGTCGGGCGCGGAACGCCAGCCGTCCACGCGCAGCATCAGCGCGGCGCCGGGCAGGTCGATCAGTTGCTGCGAGGTGAACACGCGCGTGCCGACGCGGCGCGCGGTGCCGATGGCCACGAGGCGCGTGCCGTCGGTCTCGGTGAAGGCCACCTCCTGGCCGCGCGTGAGTGTGGGGCCGACCAGTTCGGCCAGCGTGTCGCGCAGCGAGTAGCTGGCCACCAGGAAGCCGCCGCCGGTGTCCATCGGCACGCACAGCTCCATCACCTCCATGCCGCCACCGCCGCCCAGCGGCACGTAGTGGCTCGGCGAATAGGCCGGCGTGCCGAGCTTGCGCGCGGCGGCGCAGGCCAGCGAGACGTCGGACTGCTCGGCCGTGCGGCTCGCGGGATCGAGCACGTGCAGCCGGTAGGGCGTGTCGACCGCGTCGAGCGTGCGCAGCCGCGCGTCGCGCCACTCGAGCCGCAGCCATTCGCGGTGCTCGCGCAGCAGCGCGGCCGCGGCCTCGGGCCAGTGCGAACGGTCGGGGCCGGGCGCCTGCGTGGCGCGCAGGCTCTGGGCATTGCGCTGCAGGCCGCTGCGCAGGTCGGTCACGGCATCGGCGGTGTCGCGGTCGAGCGCGGCCTGCACCTGCTCGACCTCGTGCTTGCCCGCGAGCCAGACCACGGTGACCAGCAGCGCCAGCACCAGGATCGCGAGCAGCAGCCAGAGGAACCAGCGCTGCCACAGCGAGCGCAGCCGCGCGAAGCCGACGACGAGGCGGCGGTAGGGCGGCACCGGCAGCGGTGGCGGCGCATAGGCCGGCTCCGGCGCGCCGGGCACCGCGAGATCGGCCGCATCCACCGCCATGCCGCGCCCCTAGAGGATGCGGTGCGACAGCGCGGGCAGCTGCGTGCGCGCGCGCTCGACCTGCGCGGTGTCGATGTCGAACAGCACCACGCCCTCCTCGCTGGCCTGCTGCGCCACCACCGTGCCCCAGGGATCGACGATCAGCGACTGGCCCCAGGTGCGGCGGCCGTTCTCGTGCGTGCCGCCCTGCGCGGGCGCGACCACCCAGGCCAGGTTCTCGATGGCGCGCGCGCGCAGCAGCACCTCCCAGTGCGCGGCGCCCGTGGTGTGGGTGAAGGCGCTGGGCACCAGCAGCAGGTCGGCGCCCTGGCGCGAGAGCGCGCGGTAGAGCTCGGGAAAGCGCAGGTCGTAGCACACGCTCAGGCCGATGCGCCAGGCATGGCCGTCGCGCGAGGGCAGCTCGAACAGCACCGGCTCGGCGCCCGGCGCGATCACGCGGCGCTCGTCGAAGCGCTCGCGGCCGTTGTCGAAGAAGAACAGGTGGATCTTGTCGTAGCGCGCCACGCACTTGCCCTCGGGCGAGAAGGCCAGCGAGCTGTTGAAGACATGGTCGGCATCGGTGCTCTCGATCGGCAGCGTGCCGCCGACGATCCACAGGCCGAACTCGCGCGCCGCGTCGGCCAGGAAGCCCTGCACCGTGCCCGCGCCGGCGGTCTCGCGCAGGCCCAGCTTGTCGGTGTCGCGCGCGCCCATCATGCAGAAGTACTCGGGCAGCACCGCGAGCTCGGCGCCCTCGGCGGCGGCGCGCGCGAGCAGGTCGTGCGCGCGTGCCAGGTTGGCTTCGCGGGCGATGGCCGACACCATCTGGATGGCTGCGACTTTCATTGCGTGGTCTCCGGTCTCCTGCCTTCGCCCGCGGCCGGCAGCCCCGGGATGCCCGGCAGGCTGGGAAGCGCCGGCAGGTGCGGCAGGTTGTTCGAAATGTTGGGCAGCAGCGGACGCGCCACCTTCGCTATTTTGGGGTCGGCCCAGGTGCCCTCGATCTGGAACTCCTGCGTGGCCGCGCTCGACAGCGGCTTGCTCAGCACCCACTGTGCGAGGAAGGTGCCCAGGCCAATGGCCGGATTGATCGCGGTCGCGACCAGCGCGGCGGTGCCGGCGTTGATCTCGGGCACCACCACCACGCGCAGGTTCTGCGTCTCGTGGACGATGTCGGCCGAGCCGTCCATCAGCGCGGCGGCGTTCACGCCCTTCATCTGCAGGTTGTTGGTGCTCGCGGTGCCGTTCGCGATCTTCGCGTCGCCGCGGATGAAGTCGAAGGCGAAGCCCTGGCTGAACACGTCGCGGAAGTCGAGCGTGAGCCGGCGCGGCAGCGCCTGCAGGCTCAGCACGCCGAGCAGCTTGGCCAGGCCCGGGTCGGCCTTGAGGAACTGGCCCGATTCGACGTTGACGCCGAGCTGGCCGCCCAGGCTCGGGTAGTCGATGGAGAACGGCGAGCCGCGCCAGTCGACGTTGCCCTCGAGCCGGCCGTTGCCGCGCCGCAGCACGCCGGGCATGCCGAAACGCCCGAGCAGGCTGCCGGCATCGTTGATGTCGAGCCGGAAGGTCATGGCGGTGCGGCGCTGCTCGGCGCGGCCGCCGCCGCCCGAACCCGGGACCGCGGCCCAGGTGCCCTTGGCCGCGAAGCTGGCCTCGGGCATGGTGAAGCTCAGCCGGTTGAGCAGCCATTCGCGGCCCACGCCGCCGCGGTTGACCGCATCGATCTCGGCCCGGCCCAGGCGCTTGCCGAGCAGCTCGAAGTCGTCGACCACGATGTCGAGCGCGGGCAGGGTGCTGGGCTGCTCGTCGAGCAGGGCCTCGACCTGGGTCGCCTCGCTCGGCGCGATCTTCAGCCGCGCGAGCCGCGCATAGAGCCGGCCGGCCTGGGTGTGGCGGTACTCGGCATAGCCGCTGAGCTCGGTGGCGTCGATGTTGGCGCGCCACAGCGCGCCGTCGCGCGTGCCGCCGAGCACCACCTCGTGCAGGGTGCGGCCCGCCACGCTGAGCTGCTGCGCGCGCACCGCGATGCGCGTGGGCAGGTAGGGCGAGGCCTCGTCGCCGGCCGCGGCCTGCATGTCGGCCGGGCCGGTGCCGGCGGCTTCGCCGAAGGCCGCCTGCCAGGCCGCCATGTCGAGCCGCGCGAGGTTGATGTTGGCGAGCACGCCGCGCTCGGGCACGCTCGCGGTCTCGTTGGCCGCCAGGCCGACCGCGATGGCGCCGCGCAGCACGCGCGGCTCGCTGCCCGAGATGTCGCGCACGTACTGCACCGAGCCGACGCGGCCGATCTCCAGGCCGATCTGGTCCTGCGTGGCGACGCTGGCCGCGCCCGCGCTGCCCGCCGTGCCGGCGCGCGCCTCGCGCTGCACGATCTTCTTCTCGATGCGCAGCGGCATCTGCTCCTCGGCGCTCTTCGCGAGCGGCGCCGGCAGCTGCAGCGCCAGGCCCTGCAGGCTGCTGGCGACCGAGAACTCGGAGGCGCCCTCGCGCATCGAGAAGCTCGCGGTGTAGGGCGCGCTGCCGGTGGCCTTCTTCGCCAGCCGCGCGAGCCAGTCGACCTCGCGCGCGGCGCGCATGCCGTCGGCGCTGACGTTGCCCTGCGCGCGGATCGCGAGCTCGTGGCTCGCGGCCGGGCCGGTGTAGCGGCCGCGGCCGTCGATGCGCACGTCGCCGCCGAGCAGCCGGGCCTGCACGCCGGCCAGCGCGAAGCCGGTCTCGGTGAAGTTCAGCGTGCCCTTGGTCTGGGTCAGCAGCGGCGCCTCGGGCACCGGCTGCACCTCGTTGTTGTCGCCGAAGGCCACGCTGGCCTGCACCTTCGCCTTGTCCATGGCCTCGAGCGGCAGCTCGAGATGCAGCTTGTAGTCGGCCACGCCGTTGGCGCGCACGCCGCGCAGGAACTCGCCGGCATCGCCGGCCAGCGGCGCGCCCACGCGCAGCAGCTCGCCCAGCGGCCCGCGCGCCTGCGCATCGACCTTGAGCAGCGCGGCGTGGTGCGACATGTCGGGGATCTGGGCCTCGGCCTTCGACACCTCGATGGCGGTGGCACCCGCGAGCCGGCCGCGCGCGTTGCGCACCTGCATGCCGGCGCGCTCGAAGATCAGCTCGCCCGACAGGCCGGTGATCGCGGGCCACTGGGCCACGCTGGGCGCGGCGGGCGGAGCGACGGTCGGCGGGGTGGGCGCGGCGGCGACGCGGGAGGCCGCGGTGCCGCGCGCGGGTGCCGGCGCGGCGGCCGCAGCAGTGGCGGCCGCGGGCACGTGCGGCGGCGCATAGGCGTAGTGCACGTCCTGCACCTTGGCCGCGATGCGGAACTCGCCGAGCCGCGGATCCATGAACGGCATGTCGTGCAGGTCGCCGCGCACGCGGAAGTCGACGCTGCTCGCGACGCCCTTGGTGACCGCGTCGCGCACGTAGTCGCGCGTGTGCTGCGGGATGTCGAGCGGCAGGTAGCGAAAGACCCGCGTGCCGTCGGCCCGGGTCAGCTTGCCGCGCAGGTCGAGCACGCCGGGAAAGCGCGCCTTGCTGCTCGAGGTGGCCGGGTCGCTGGTGCGCCAGCTGGCCTCGGCATCGCCCTCGGCATCGACGTTGGCGAAGCGCAGCTTCGACACCTGCAGCTGCGTGTTGCCGTTGTCGATCTTCCATTGCAGCTGGGCCGAGAGCCGGTCGACCGGGATCGCGGGCTCCTCGAACACGCCGGGGAATTCGAGCCCGCCCTGCGCGATCGCGAGCGTGGCGCTGCCGCCCGCGTGGGTGGCGTCGAAGTCGAGCGTGGCGCCGCTGAGGCCGGGGGAGCCGGGATGCACGCGCGGGGGGACGGCCGCGGTGGCCGTGGTGCTCGCCGAAGGTGCGGAAGGTGTCGGGGCGGGCAGCTTGGCGGCGGGCGCGGCAGCAGGGGTCTCGGCCGGCGCCGCGCCGGCCTGCGAGGCGATGCGCAACCCGCTGACGCGCCCCTTGGCCTGGTAGCGGTCGGGCGCGCCCAGCGAGCCCTGCCAGTTCAGGTCGATGCGCTCGACCAGCCCGCGCGGGCCGTAGGCATCGAGCACGCGGTGGGTGGCGTCTCCGAGCGGCAGCCGGTCGGCGATGAGCGCCAGCGCCGCGAGATCGAGCCGGTCGGCGCGCAGCGCGCCGTGCTCGGGCGTGCGGCCCTTGGCGGGCGTGTGCTGCAGCCAGAGGTTGCCGCCGGGCCAGCGCAGGCCGTCGGCGGTGTCGAACTGCAGCGCGGTGGTCGAGAACTCCATCGTGTCGACCGTGAGCCGGCCCGCGAGCCGGCCCGTGACCGCGCGCAGCACCAGCGGCTGCAGCCCCTTGCCGAGCGAGGCATCGACCCGGTCGAGCCCGAGGTCGGCGGCGGCGCCGACGATCTGGCCGTCGTCCACGTCGGCCCACAGCCGCAGCGCGCCGTTGCCCTCGCGGATGCGCGCGTCGATCGATACGTAGCGCCCGAGCCGGGTCACGTCGATGTAGGGCAGGTCGGCGTAGATCTGGCCGTCCCAGGTCTGCCAGCGGCCGGTGCGCACCGACAGCAGCGGCTGGCGGAACTGGCCGCGCAGCGTGAAGCGCTCGCCCCAGCCGGCCGGCGGCGTGGCGTCGAGCCGCAGGCCATGGCGGCGGCCGCCGTTGCGCGCCACGAAGCGCACGTCGGTCAGCATCAGCGGCTCGGCCTGGCGCTGCTCGTCGGTCCAGCGCACCGTGCCGCCCTCGATCACCAGTTCGCGCTGCGCGAAAAACCAGTCGGCGGCGCGGGTTTCTCCGGTCGTATCGGTCGACATGTGCAGGCCCGCGACATGGAGTTTTCCCTGAGCGTCGCGGCGCACGTCGAGCGCCGGGCCCTCGATGTAGAGCTGCTCGAAATTGAAGCGCCACAGCGAGCGCGGCGAGACGCTGGCCACCACGCGCACGAGGCGCAGCGCCTCGCGCTGCTGCGCGTCCTGCAGCACCACGTCGCGCAACTCGAAGGCGGGGAACAGGCTGCCCGAGCGGGCCGTGATCGAACCGATGCGCACCGGCACCCCGATCGCCTTGCTGGCCTGCGCCTCCAGCGCACCACGGTAATCGCCGATTCGCGGCACAATCCACGCGTGCAGGACCACGACTGCCAGGGCCAGGAGAAGCCACGCAGCCACGAGAAGACCCAGGAGCCAGCGCGCCGTCACAGCGGTGATCTTGAGCAGACGTGAAGGGGAAGACACCGTGTCGTTCATTGAGGATCGCGCTGTGCCGGGAATTATGACCGCCACCATCGGGACGGGTTCCGCCGCAACCAGCACCAGTTTGAATCAGTTGTCAGCTACAGCATCGACGAACCCCGACGCGGACAAGCCCGCCTTGTCCTCCTATTCGCGCTTCGTGCAGCGCTTGCGCCGCCGCTATGCGGGCGAACTCGCGCTGCTGCCCGAGGGCGAGCCGCGCCGCGCATCGATGACGCAGGCCTACGAGGCACTGCGCGCGCGCGGCGACGGCGTGGGCGATGCCCTGCGCATCGTGCGGCAGCTGGTGATGGAACGCCTTGTCACACTCGATTGCGACCGACAGGCGCCGCTGGCCGTGGTGACCACCGCGGTCACCGAGCTCGCCGAGTTCGCGCTCGACACCGCCTGCCGCGAGGCCTGCGCCGAGCTCGACGCGGCGCATGGCGCGCCGCTGGGCGCCGACGGCCAGCGCTCGCAGCTGTGGATCGTGGGCATGGGCAAGCTCGGCGCGCGCGAGCTCAACGTGTCGAGCGACATCGACCTCATCTACCTCTACGACCAGGACGGCGACACCGCCGGCGACCCGCAGGGCCGCGGCAAGCTCGCGAACCAGGAGTACTTCGCGCGCGCCGTGAAGCGCATCTACGCGCTGGTGGGCGACACCACCGAGCACGGCTTCGTGTTCCGCGTCGACCTGGCGCTGCGGCCCAACGGCAACTCGGGGCCGCCCGTGGTCTCGCTCGATGCGCTGGAGGAGTATTTCCAGGTGCAGGGCCGCGAATGGGAGCGCTTCGCCTGGATGAAGAGCCGCGTGGTCGCGCCCACCGAGGTGGTCGCGCAGGGCCAGGCCCAGGGCCTGCGCGGCGCGGTGCTGCCCTTCGTGTTCCGCCGCTACCTCGACTACAGCGTGTTCGATTCGCTGCGCGTGCTGCACCGCCAGATCCGCGAGCAGTCGGCGCGCCGCAGCGCGGGCCGGCCCGAGCGCGCCAACGACGTGAAGCTGTCGCGCGGCGGCATCCGCGAGATCGAGTTCACCGTGCAGTTGCTGCAGGTGGTGCGCGGCGGCCAGTTCCCCGAGCTGCGCACCCGGCCCACGCTCGATGCGCTGCAGCGGCTCGCGCGCGCCGGCCTGATGCCGCAGGAAACCGCCGACGCGCTGGCCGCGGCCTACGAGTTCCTGCGCCGGGTCGAGCACCGCATCCAGTACCTGGACGACCAGCAGACCCATGCGCTGCCCGTCGCCGACGAGGACCTGCGCTGGATCGCGCAGACGCTCGGCTATGCCGACTGCTGCCCGTTCCTGGCCCAGCTCGACACCCATCGCGAGTTCGTCGCGCAGGAGTTCGACAAGCTGCTGGGCGGCGACAAGCCCTGCAACGGCAAGTGCAACGGCGCGCGCAAGGCGGCCGCGCCGGCCGAGCTGTCGGACCTGCTCGACGAGCTGCCGCCGGCCTTCGCCGAGCGCATCAAGGACTGGTGCGAGACGCCGCGCATGATGGCGCTGCGCGACGAAACGCGCGCGCGGCTGCGCCAGCTGGTGCAGCGCACCGGCCAGTGGCTGCGCGAGCCCGACGGCGACGGCCAGGGCCAGACCAACCACCCTGTCGAGGCCGCGCTGCGCTGGGCCGACTGGATCGAGCCGCTGCTGCGCCGCGAGAGCTATCTCGCGCTGCTGGTCGAACGGCCCGCGGTGCAGGAACGCCTGCTGCGGCTGCTGGGCTCGGCGCGCTGGCCGGCACGCTACCTGATGCAGCACCCGGGCGTGATCGACGAGCTGGCCAGCGACGAGATGCTGTCGGGCCGCTTCGTGGCCGCCGAGTTCGAGCGCGAGCTCGAGGCGCGCCATGCCTCGCTGAGCCGCACCGGCGAGGCCGACGAGGAGCGCCTGCTGAACCTGCTGCGCCACGCGCACCATGCCGAGGTGTTCCGCACCCTGGCGCGCGACGTGGACGGCCGCATCACCGTCGAGCAGGTGGCCGACGACCTGAGCGCGCTGGCCGACACCACGCTGCGCGTGACCGCCCGCTGGTGCTGGCCGCACGTGCGCAACCGGCACCGCGAGGTGGCGCAGTTCGCGATCATCGGCTACGGCAAGCTGGGCGGCAAAGAACTCGGCTACGGCAGCGACCTCGACATCGTGTTCGTCTACGACGACGATGACGAGCGCGCCGGCGAGGTCTACGCGGCCTACGTGCGCAAGCTCATCAACTGGCTCACGGTGAAGACGCGCGAGGGCGACCTGTTCGAGATCGACACCGCGCTGCGGCCCAACGGCAACTCGGGCCTGTTGACCACCAGCTTCCAGGCCTACGAGAAGTACCAGCTCGGTCGCGGCAGCAACACCGCCTGGACCTGGGAACACCAGGCCATGACGCGCGCGCGCTTCGTGCTCGGCAGCGAGGACCACGGCGCCGAGCTCGGCGCGCGCTTCGACCAGGTGCGCGAGGCCGTGCTGGTGGCGCCGCGCAACCGCGAGGCGCTGAAGGCCGAGATCATCGCGATGCGCGACAAGCTGCGCGGCGCGCGGCCCGTGAAGGCCGACCGCTTCGACGTCAAGCACAGCCCCGGCGGCATGGTCGATGCTGAGTTCGCGGTGCAGTTCCTGGTGCTGTCGGCCTCGAGCGAGCATCCCGGGCTGATCCCCAACCTCGGCAACATCGCGCTGCTGATCCGCGCGGAAGACGCCGGCCTGCTGCCCGCGGGCGTGGGCCGCAACGCGGCCGCGGCCTACCGCGAGCTGCGGCGCGTGCAGCACCGCGCACGCCTCAACGAGGAGCCGACACAGGTGACGCCACCCGCGCTGGCCGCGCAGCGCGAAGCGATGCTGGCGCTGTGGAGGGCCGTGTTTGGTTGAGGCGCGCGGCGCCCGCCGACCCAGCGCGGCCTGCGCCGCCTGTGCGGTGGCTGTCGCCGTCCTGCTCGCGGGCTGCGCGAGCGGGCCGCGCAGCGGTGGCGGCGCTGGCCGCGACGGCCCGGGCGCCAGTCCACCCTCCAACCTCGAGCGCGTGCCCGACGCCGAGCCCCGTATCGAGCCGATCCGCGGCAGCGGCGGCACCAGCAAGCCCTACACCGTGCTCGGCCGCGGCTACACGCCGATCACCGACGACCGGCCGTTCCGCGAGTCGGGCCTGGCCTCCTGGTACGGACGCAAGTTCCACGCGGGCTCGACGGCCAGCGGCGAGCCCTACGACATGTACGCGATGACGGCGGCCCACAAGACGCTGCCGCTGCCGAGCTACGTGCGCGTGCGCAACCCGGCCAACGGCCGCGAGGCGATCGTGCGCGTGAACGACCGCGGGCCCTTCGTCGACGGCCGCGTCATCGACCTGAGCTACACGGCCGCGCTCAAGCTCGACCTGCTGCGCGGCGTGGCGCCGGTGGAGATCGAGCGCATCACGAACGAGGACATCCGCACCGGCGCCTGGCGGCGCGGGTCGGACACGATGCTGGCGGCGGCGCCTGTCTACACGGCACCCGCACCCGCGGCACCGGTCTACGTGCCGCCGCCGCCGCCGATGCCGGTCCGCGCGGCCGCCGCGCCGGTGGCCGTGCCCTCGGCCTGGGTCTCGACGGTGGGAACGAACGCGCCCGAAGCTTCGACGATGCCGGTGGCACCGCCCGCCGCGGCCGGGCCCGCCCCTGGCGCCGACGACGAGGTCGAGCCGCCGCCGGGACCGCGCCCGCCCATGGTAGTGAATGCCCTGCCGCCGCTGGCACCGGCCGCGGCCGCGCCGCCGAGCGGGCCCACGCCCGCGGCGGTGGCTGCCGCCGCAGCGGCTTCGCTGGCCGGGCCCGACACGCCGTCGGCCGGCTTCTGGGTCCAGCTCGGCGCCTTCCGCGAACGCGGCGGCGCCGAGACCCTGCGCGCCCAGGCCGCGCGCGGCCTGCCTGCGCTCGCACCGCAACTGCGCGTGTTCAGCGAGGCCGGCACGCACCGGCTGCAGGCCGGGCCCTTCGCCTCGCGCGGCGAAGCGGGCGAGGCGGTGTCGCAGGTGCGCGAGAGCCTGCGCATCTCGCCGATGGTGGTCGAGCGGCGCTAGGAGCGTCCGGCCGCTGCGCTCATTCGAGCGGCTTGACCGGCGCGGGCACGTGCATCGCGACGTTCATGCGGTTCCACGAATTGATCTGCGCCACCGCGACCGTGAGCTCGGCGATCTCGAGGTCGCTGAAGGCGGCCTTCAGCGCCTCGTACTCGGCATCGCGCGCATCGTGGCGGTCGGCCATGCGCGTGAGCGACTCGGCCCAGGCCAGCGCGGCGCGCTCGCGCGCGTCGTAGAAGCTCATCTCGCGCCAGGTCGCGAGGCTGTTGATGCGCTGCCAGCCTTCGCCCTCCTTGCGCAGGTCGCGCACGTGCATGTCGAGGCAGTAGGCGCAGCCGTTGATCTGCGAGACGCGGGCGAACACGAGGTCGACCAGCTTCTTCTCGAGCGTGGTGTCGGCGATGGCGGTGTTGACCGACAGCAGGGCCTCGAAGGCCTTGGGCACGGTCTTGAACCAGTTGAGGCGGGGGGTGGTGTTCATGGCGATGTTCTCCAGTGGTTGACGATGAAATCGGGATACACACTGAAGACGCGCCGGCCCGCCGGCCTGTGACACGAAGTCGGAAAAAAAATCAGCGCGCGAAGGCCGCGGCGATGCGCGCGAGCTTGTCGGGATTGCGCTGTGCGCGCACGCGCGCGATGCGGTCGCCGTCGAACTCGAAGGTCTGGGCCGACTCGAGCACGCCGCCGATGAAGCGCAGCAGGCCCGGCTCGCCATTGAGGTCTACCAGCTCGGTGCGCACGCTGCGTTCCGGCTCGCCGCCCGCGTGGCGCCGCTGCACGGCGAAGTAGAGCTGCGCGATGCGGCGCGCGCCGACCAGCCCGTGCGTGAAGGTCTGGACCTTGCCGCCGCCGTCGCCGACCAGCTCGGCCTCCTCGGTGAAGAAGGCCTCGAGCTCGCGCACGCTGCCCTTGGCCGAGGCCTCGGCGAAGCTGCGCAGCAGCCGCATCTGGGTCTCGCGCGACACGCGATAGCGCGGCCGCCCTTCCTGCACCTGGGTCTTGGCGCGGTGCACGAGCTGGCGGCAGGCGGCCTCGCTCTTGCCGAGCATGCGCGCGATCTCGTCGTAGTCGGTGTCGAACACCTCGCGCAGCAGGAAGGCCGCGCGTGCCTCGGGCGCCAGCCGCTCGAGCACGGTCAGGAAGGCCACCGAGACGTCGTCGGCGCGCGCCAGCACTTCCTCGGGCGTGGCCGGCGACTCGGTGAGCATCGGCTCGGGCATCCAGTGGCCGCTGTAGTGCTCGCGCTGCACCTTGGCCGCGCGCAGCCGGTCGATCGACAGCCGGGTCACGACCGTGACCAGCCAGGCCTCGGTGCTGTCGAGCGCCTCGGTGGCGGTTTCGTGCCAGCGCAGCCAGGCGTCCTGCACGACCTCCTCGGCCTCGGCCACGGAGCCGAGCATGCGGTAGGCAATGCCCTGCAGGCGCGGGCGGTGGCGGTCGAAGGCGAGGGTGGCGGCGTCCATGAAGGCAAGACGGCTGGGGTTGCCGGTTTGTGACGCGGGGCCCCAAAAAAATCGCCCCGGCGTGCGGGGCGATTTTCTGCTGTCTTTGCTTGCTTACGCGCCCTGGTACTCGGGCTTGGGGCCGAGGCTGGCCGCCAGTTCCTTGCGGTAGCGGTTCAGTTCCTGGACCGTCTTGAAGCTGCGGTTCATCAGCAGGCTCAGGTTGTGCAGGATGCGCTCGCCGACCTTGGTTTCCCAGACCGCGTCGAACTTGATCTGCTTGTCGAGCCAGTGCTCGAGCCAGTCCGGATCGGGCATGCGGCTCTGGATCGTGTCGTTCGGGAACAGCGCCTTGTTCACGTGCAGGTTGGTCGGGTGCAGCGCCTGGGCGGTGCGCCGGGCGCTCGCCATCAGCACGCCGACCTTGGTGAAGGCCGAACGGGCCTCGTCGCCGAACTTTTCGAGCGCGCGCTTCATGTAGCGCAGGTAGGCGCCGCCGTGGCGGGCCTCGTCCTGGCTCAGCGTGGTGTAGATGTGCTTGATGACCGGCTCGGTATGCCACTGGGCGGCACGGCGGTACCAGTGGTTGAGGCGGATCTCGCCGCAGAAGTGCAGCATCAGGGTTTCGAGCGGGGGCGCCGGGTCGAAGTCGAAGCGCACCTCGTGCAGCTCGGCCTCGGTGGGGGCGTGCTGGGGGCTGAAGCGCTTCAGGTACTCCATGAGCACCAGCGAGTGCTTCTGCTCCTCGAAGAACCAGATCGACATGAAAGCGGAAAAATCGCTATCGTGGCGGTTGTCGCGCAGGAACATCTCGGTGGCCGGCAGCGCCGCCCACTCCGTGATGGCGTTCATCTTGATGGTTTGCGCCTGCTCTTCGGACAGCAGCGAAGCGTCGAACGACTGCCACGGGATGTCCTTGTCCATGTCCCAGCGGACGGATTCGAGCTGTCTGAAGAGTTCCGGATAGAGCATCTATATCTTTCTAAGGCCGCCGATTTTAAACGGCACGTTTGGCGCATCCATGACAGGCGCGCGATGATGCGAATACGTGCGCCGTCGCGGCACGGATGCGCCCCCCTTTTTGTGAACCAGGAGCCCGCCATGCGAACCCCCACCCCATTGTCGGTCCCGATGCTCCGTACGTCGGCAATGGCCCTGATGGCCGGCCTGTTGACCGCAACAGCACCGGCCTTCGCCCAGCAACCCGCGGCCCCCGCACCGGCTGCCGCGCCCCAGGCGGCGGCAGGCTGTCCCGCCATACTGCAGCACACCTTCCCACGGCTGCAGGACGAAAAACCACAGTCCCTGTGCCAGTACTCGGGCAAGGTGGTGCTGGTGGTCAACACCGCCAGCTTCTGCGGCTTCACGCCGCAGTACAAGGGACTGGAGGCGCTCGACAGCAAGTACCGCGCGCGCGGCTTGGTGGTGCTCGGCTTCCCGTCGAACGATTTCGCCCAGGAATCGGCCTCGAACAAGGAGATCGCCGACTTCTGCGAAAGCACTTTCGGCGTGAAATTCCCGATGTTCGGCAAGTCCTCCGTGCGCGGCTCGGACGCCAATCCGCTGTTCAAGCAGCTGGCCCAGGCCTCGGGCACGACGCCGAAATGGAACTTCTACAAGTACCTGATCGGCCGCGACGGCAAGGTGGTGCAGGCCTGGTCGAGCATGACCGCACCCGACGAGAACGCCTTCATCGCGATCATCGAGAAGCAGTTGGCGGCCAATCCGGGCTGATGCCGGCAGGTTCGCACCAGCGATCGAATTCGAAACTGATCAGTTCACACGAAGACGTATCGGTAATATTATTTACCGATGCGTCAATTAGATTGTGAACGGATCGTCACAAATGCTTACCACTGCGGTGGGAACCGTGCGGCAAAGTCCTCGCTCATAACTCGCGTGGGCAGTGAATGCCCCACGGTTTTCATGTTGCGAGGTCTTCCGGGCGCTTGCCGTCTGGTCGAAATCCCGAGGCGATTCTTCTCCTCCTCCCTCCCTCCCTCCTTCGCGTCGGGGCGCCTCGCAGCATTTTTGTCTTCCAGCCAACCCGGGGCGGTGCCATGAGGCCGCCGACCCGGGTCGCCATCATCGGCGCTGGCATCTCGGGACTGGCCGCAGCCCACGCGCTGCGCGATTCGGCCCGCATCACCCTCTTCGAAGCCAGTGACTACTTCGGTGGCCACGCCCACACGGCCACGGTCTCGCTGCCGGTTTCGCCCGGTTCGGGCAAACGCGTCGCGCACGGCGTCGACACGGGTTTCCTGGTCTACAACGACCGCACCTACCCCGAGCTGATCCGCCTGTTCGCCGACCTGGGCGTGGCGACCGCCGACTCGGACATGTCGTTCTCGGTCCAGGCCACGCGGCCCGGCGGCGGCCGGCTCGAGTGGAGCGGCAGCAGCCTGGCGACCGTGTTCGCGCAGCGCCGCAACCTCGTCGATCCGCGCTTCCTGGGCATGCTGGCCGACCTGATGCGCTTCAATCGGCTGACGACCCGCATCGCGCTCGCCGGCACCGAGGGCGAGCTCTCCCAGCCGCTCGGCGAGTTCCTCGATGCCCACCGCTTCGGCCCGGCCTTCCGCGACTGGTATTTCCTGCCGATGATGGCCTGCATCTGGAGCTGCCCGACCGCGCAGATGCTGGCCTTTCCGGTCGCGACCATGATTCGCTTCTGCCACAACCACGGCCTGATCCAGATCGCCAACCGGCCGCAGTGGCGCACCGTGCGCGGCGGCTCGCAACGCTACGTCGAGAAGATCGTCGCGGGCCTGTCCGATGCGCGGCTGAACACGCCGGTGCGGCGCATCGAGCGCGACGCCGACGGCGTGCGCGTCGCCACCGATGCCGGCACCGAGGCCTTCGACCACCTGGTGCTCGCCACCCATTCCGACCAGGCCCTGGCGCTGCTGGCCGAGCCCAGCGCCGCCGAAGCCGCGGTGCTCGGTGCCATCCGCTACCAGCCGAACCACGCGGTGCTGCACACCGACGCCTCGGTGCTGCCCGAGCGGCCCTCCGCCTGGGCGGCCTGGAACTACCAGCGCGCGGACGGCGCGCGGGAATCGGGCGGCGTCTGCCTGCACTACCTGCTCAACAAGCTGCAGCCGCTGCCTTGGTCGCAACCGGTGATCGTTTCGCTGAATCCGGTTCGCGAGATCGCGCGTAGTGAGGTCATGGCCGAATACGACTACGCCCACCCGGTGCTCGATCTAGCAGCGATCGATGCCCAGTCGCGGGTGCCCGCGCTGCAGGGACAGCGCCGCACCTGGTTCGCGGGCGCCTGGATGGGCTACGGCTTCCACGAGGACGGCCTGAAGGCCGGCCTGGCCGCGGCCCGCGGCCTGCAGGCGCAGCTGGCGACCGGGAAAGCCGCCCCATGACCACGGCGGGGCCGTTGCCGCTGATCGGCTTCGGCGAGGTCCGGCATGCGCGGCTGCGCCCGGCCCGCAACGCCTTCGCCTACCCCACCTTCTTCCTGCTGCTGCCGATGCGCGCCCTGCGCCGCGACGGCAGCCCGGCGCTCGCGTTCAACCGCCGCGGCGCACTGTCCTTCCACGATGTCGACCATGGCGACGGCCGCGCGCCCGATGCCGGCGGCGCGCTGGCGTGGCTCGACGAACTGCTGGCGTCGCACGGCATCGACGACGCCGACGGCGAGGCCTGGCTGCACTGCTACCCACGGGTGTTCGGCTACACCTTCAAGCCTGTCAGCTTCTGGTACTGCCACGACCGCGCGGGCGCGCTGCGCGCGATCGTGGTCGAGGTCAACAACACCTTCGGCGAGCGCCACTGCTACCTGCTCGACCGGCCGGCCTTCGGCCCCGAGCTGCGCGCGACCAAGGCCTTCCACGTCTCGCCGTTCTGCCGCATCGACGGCAGCTACCGCTTCCGCTTCTTCACCAACGACGAACGCACGCGCACGCTGGTGCGCATCGACCACGACGACGCCGACGGCCCGCTGCTGCAGACCAGCGTCGGCGGCGAACTCCAGGCGCTCGACGCGGCCAGCCTCCGGCGCGCGCTCTGGCGCTACCCCGCGATGACGCTGGGCCTGATCGCGCGCATCCACTGGCAGGCCGCGCGGCTGTGGCTCAAGCGCGTGCCCTTCGTCCACAAGCCGGCCCCGCCGCTTCATTCCGTGTCGCGCGGCGAGCCGCGCCAGCCGCAGGCGAATCCATGACCCCGACGACGACCACTGCCGACTCGCCCGCCTCGGGCTTCCACCTGCCGCAGGACGCGCCGCGCGCGGCCCGCAGCGTGCTGCGCCTGCTGCAACGCCTGGCGCACGGCTCGCTGACCGTGCGGCTGCCCGACGATTCGGTGCGCCACTTCGGCGCCGCGCCGGGCGAGGGCCCGACCGCCTCGCTCACGCTGCGCAACTGGACGGTGTGCAGCGCCGCGCTGAAGTCGGGCGACATCGGTTTCGCCGAGAGCTACATCGCGGGCGACTGGACCACGCCGAACCTGGTCGAGCTGCTGCGCGTGTTCGTGGCGAACCGGCGCGCGATCGAGAACGTGTTCTACGGCAGTTGGACCGGCCGCCTGCTCTACCGCCTGCGCCACCTGCTGCTGAACCGCAACAGCAGGACCGGCAGCGCGCGCAACATCCAGGCGCACTACGACCTGGGCAATGCCTTCTACGAACTCTGGCTCGACGAGACGATGAACTACTCGTCGGCCTGGTTCGAGGGCGACCTGACGCGGCCGATGCCCGAGGCGCAGCACGCCAAGGTGCGGCGCGCGCTCGCCATGGCGGGCGTGCGGCCCGGCGACCGGGTGCTCGAGATCGGCTGCGGCTGGGGCGCGCTGGCCGAGAAGGCCGCGACCGAATTCGGCGCCGCCGTGACCGGCGTGACGCTCTCGCACGAGCAACTCGCCCACGCGCGCCAGCGCACCGAGGGCCTGCCGGTCGACCTGCGGCTGCAGGACTACCGCGACATCGGCCGCAGTACCAACGACGCGCCCTTCGATGCGATCTGCTCGATCGAGATGGTGGAGGCCGTGGGCCGCGAATACTGGCCGACCTACTTCGCGAGCGTGAGCCGGCTGCTCAAGCCGGGCGGGCGCGCCTGCATCCAGAGCATCGTGATCGACGACGGGCTGTTCGAGCGCTACGTGGACGCCACCGACTTCATCCAGCAGTACATCTTCCCGGGCGGCTGCCTACCCTGCCCGCGCGAGTTCCGGCGTGCCGCCGAGGCCGCGGGCCTCGAGGTGGTCGACGAATTCGCCTTCGGCGCCGACTATGCCGAAACCCTGCGGCGCTGGCGCGAGCGCTTCCTGGCGCAGCGCGCCCAGGTGCTGCAGCTCGGTTTCGACGAGCGCTTCATGCGAATCTGGGAGTTCTACCTGGCCTACTGCGAGGCCGCTTTCGCCGAGCGCAGCATCGACGTGGTGCAGTACACGCTGCGCAAACCCTGAGGCCGGGCCCACGGCAAAAAAGCGCCGGAAGGCGCTTTTTTCATGGGCGAAAGCCGTTCAGCGGCTCAGGGCTGGGTGTCGATGAAGCTCGGGCGCTGCATCAGCTTGTCGTAGAGCTTCGCGAGGTTCGCGTGCTCGGCGCGCCATTCGATCTCGGGGAAGCGCAGGTTCAGCCAGCCCAGGGTGCAGCCCACCGCGATGTCCGACAGGCTCAGGTGGATGCCGCTGCAGAAGGGCTTGTCGCCCAGGCCCTTGGCCATGGCGGCCACGCCGGCCTCGACCTTGGCGCGCTGGCGGTCGATCCAGGCCTCGCTGCGCTCGCCGTCGGCACGGCCGGACCAGGTGCGCTCCAGGCGCCACAGCACGCCGGCGTCCATCACGCCGTCGGCCAGCGCCTCCCAGGTCTTGACCTCGGCGCGCTCGCGGCTTTGCTGGGGAATCAGCTTGCCGACCGGCGACAGGGTGTCGATGTATTCGACGATCACGCGCGAGTCGAACATCGCCTCGCCGCCTTCCATGATCAGGCACGGCACCTTGCCCAGGGGGTTCGAATTGGCGATGGTCGTGTCGGGCGACCAGACGTCCTCGATCACGAACTGGTAGTCGAGCCGCTTCTCGGCCAGCACCACGCGCACCTTGCGCACATAGGGACTGGCGGCGGATCCGATCAGTTTCATGAAGGCTCTCTCCCTCGACATTGATAACGTTTGTTCATAATCATTTTAGGGGAACGCCAAAGCCCGGCTTTCGGTGTACCGGGTTCGTCCCCGGGCGGCCCGCCTAAAATTCGGGCATGAGCTTCTCCACCGTCTCCGCCCTTTCCCCCCTGGACGGCCGTTACGCGGCCAAACTCGCGGCCCTGCGCCCCCTGATGAGCGAGCAGGGCTACATGCACCGGCGCGTGCAGGTCGAAGTGGCGTGGTTCATCGCGCTGTCGGACTGCGGCTTCGCCGAATTCAAGCCCCTGACCGGCGGCGCCCGCAAGTACCTGATGGGCCTGGTCTCGCACTTCTCCGAGGCCGACGCGCTGGCCATCAAGGAGATCGAGAAGACCACCAACCACGACGTGAAGGCGGTCGAATACTGGATCAAGTCCAAGTTCGAGGCCCGCCCCGAGCTGCTGGCCGCGGCCGAGTTCGTGCACTTCGCCTGCACCAGCGAGGACATCAACAACACCAGCCACGCGCTGCAGATCCAGGCCTCGCGCGACACCGTACTGCTGCCCGCGATCGACGGCCTGATCGCCAAGCTGCGCGAGATGGCGCACCAGTTCGCCGACGTGTCGATGCTCTCGCGCACCCACGGCCAGACCGCCAGCCCGACCACGGTCGGCAAGGAAATCGCCAACGTGGCGGTGCGGCTGTCGAAGGCGCGCGCGCAGATCGCCTCGGTGCAGCTGCTGGGCAAGATGAACGGCGCGGTCGGCAACTACAACGCCCACCTGGCCGCCTGGCCCGACTTCGATTGGGAGGCTTTCAGCCGCAAGGTCGTCGAGACCCCGGCGCCGCTGGGTCTGGGCCTGAGCTTCCAGCCCTACAGCATCCAGATCGAGCCCCATGACTACATGGCCGAGCTGTTCGATGCCGTGGCGCGCGCCAACACCATCCTGGTCGACTTCTCGCGCGACGTCTGGGGCTACGTGAGCCTGGGCTACTTCAAGCAGCGGCTCAAGAAGGGCGAGATCGGCTCCTCGACCATGCCGCACAAGGTCAACCCGATCGACTTCGAGAACGCCGAGGGCAACCTGGGCCTGGCCAATGCGTTGCTGCGCCACCTGAGCGAGAAGCTGCCGATCAGCCGCTGGCAGCGCGACCTGACCGACAGCACGGTGCTGCGCAACATCGGCGTGGCCTTCGGCTACGCGACCCTGGCCTATGCCAGCCTGGCCACCGGCCTGGGCAAGCTCGAGCTCAACCGCGACGCGCTCGCGGCCGACCTCGACGCCTCGTGGGAAGTGCTGGCCGAGCCGATCCAGACCGTGATGCGCCGCTTCGGCGTGCAGGGCGCCTACGAGCAACTCAAGGAAGTGACGCGCGGCCAGACCGTGACGGCCGAGGCGCTGCATGGCCTGATCCGTTCGCTCGCGATTCCCGAAGAGGAAAAAGCCCGCCTGCTGGCCATGACACCGGCCAGCTACGTGGGCAAGGCGGCCGAACTCGCCGGTAGAATCTGACGCCCTGTGCATCGATGCACCAACCTCTTTTCTAAGCGGTTGGTTCGTTCGCTGAGGCCGCCTGAAGCCGTCCAGGGCGGCCGATTCGTTTCGATCGCCCTTTCCGGTTTCCTTCCAATTTCCTAGCCAACGCACGCCGCATGCCGGCCGTGCGCCAGCCAGCAACACTTCCGTGCGGGACGCCTCGGCGTCCCCGTTGTCCATGCTGCGCGCTTCCCTGCGACGTCTCTGGCTCAAGATCCACCGCTGGGTCGGCCTCACGCTCGGCCCGATCCTCGCCGTCACCGCCCTGCTCGGCGCGGCACTGGTCGTGGGCCAGCCCCTCGACCGCCAGGCCCACCCTGAACTCTTCGTCGCGCGCACGGCCGGCGACGCCACCGCGGCGCGGCTGCCGCTGGAACCGCTGCGCCAGCGGTTGCTGGCCGAGTTCGGCCCCGACACCAACCTGACCCTGCGCCCGCCGCGCCAGCCCGGCGACAGCTACTGGGTGCTGGTGCGCGGCAGCTGGGACGGCACGGTCTACCTCGACCCCTTCACCGGCGCCGAACAGGGCCGGCGCGGCACCCAGGAAGGTGCCTACAACCTGATCTACAAGATCCACAACAGCCTGCTGCTCGACAGCACCGGCAAGGGCATCCTGGCCTTCGTCGCGCTGTCCTACCTGGTGCTGCTGGTGACGGGCCTGGTGCTGTGGTGGCCGACGCGCTGGCCGCCCTCGCTGCGCATCGTGCTGAGCCGCGGCTTGCTGCGCGGGCTGTTCGACCTGCACCGCACGGGCGGCGCGGTGCTCGGCCTGCTGATCGCGGTGTCGGTCGCCACGGGCGCCTACATGGCCTGGCGGCCGCTGGGCGATTTCATCTCCGCCGCCATGGGGCAGAAGCCGGTCAAGGCGCCGACGATCGCCAAGGGCGCGGCGCACGGCCCGCGCCTGCCGCTGGACGAGATCGTGGCGCGCGCGCAGCAGGTCCATCCGGGCCAGCCCATCGGCTACGTGGCGGTGCCCGGCAAGGCCGACCGGCCCGTGCGCGTTCGCTTCAAGCTGCCCGACGACCCGCATCCCAACGGCATCAGCTCGGCCTGGCTCCACCCGATCACCGGCGAGGTGCTGGCCGCGCGCAAGTGGCAGGAGCTCGATGCCGGCAACGGCTCGGTGGCGGTGATCTTTCCGCTGCACACCGGCGAGCTCGGCGGCGTGGTCCACGAGATCGTGACCGCGCTGCTGGGCCTCGCGCTCGGTGGCCTGGGCTTCAGCGGCATCTGGCTCTGGTGGCGGCGCCGCCGCACGGCCGCCGAGGCGGCCCGGCGCAGCGTCGCGGTCGCGCGCCCCTCGTCCTGAGCCCCACGCCAAGCGATTCGACGACGACGGCGCGACGACGCCGGCCTGCCCGAACGACGCGCCCCACGCCCGCCCGTTCCTTTTTCAATTTAAAAAACCCGAGGAGTTCCCGTGTCCCCCTTCCAACGCACCGCCATCGCGATGGCCCTGCTTCCCCTGAGCCTGCCCGGCTTCGCCGCCGAGGGCGATGCGCCCGCGGGCGCCGACGGCAAGGCGCTCGAGGCCATCACCGTCACCGGTGACTGGCTCGGCAGCCCGACCGAGAAGAAGGTCGTCGAGCACCCCGGCGCGCGGACCATCGTCGAACAGCGCCAGATCCGCGAGAGCGGCTCGTCCAGCGTGCGCGACGTGCTGCGCCAGATCCCCGGCGTGCAGGTGCAGGAGAGCAACGGCACCGGCGGCAGCGACATCTCGCTGAACGTCGGCGTGCGCGGCCTGACCTCGCGCCTGTCGCCGCGCTCCACCATCCTGATGGACGGCGTGCCGCTGGCCTACGCGCCCTACGGCCAGCCGCAGCTGTCGCTGGCGCCGCTGTCGCTGGGCAACATCGAGACCGTGGACGTGGTGCGCGGCGCCGGCTCGGTGCGCTTCGGACCGCAGAACGTGGGCGGCATCATCAACTTCGTGACGCGCTCGATCCCCGAGAAATTTGCCGCCGAGGCCAGCATCGGCGTGGAGAGCGCGGGCCATGGCGGCGGCACCAAGTCGACGCCCAGCGTGTTCGTCGGCGGCACCAACGACAAGGGCCTGGGCCTGGCGCTGCTGTATTCGGGCACGCACGGCGAGGGCTTCCGCCAGAGCAACGACAAGACGAACATCGACGACGTGATGCTCAAGGGCAGCTACCGTTTCTCGAAGACCGACGACATCGCGGTGGCGCTGCACCACTTCGAAGGCCAGGGCCGCATGCCCGGCGGCCTGACGACGGCGCAGTACGCGCTGAACCCGTTCCAGTCGGACCGTCCCTTCGACGAGTTCACCGGACGGCGCACCGACGGCTCGCTGCGCTACACGCACAACGACGGCATCAACAAGTTCGAGCTGCTGACCTACTACACCGACTCGTTCCGCGGCAGCCACCTCGAGCAGGAAGGCACGGGCAGCAGCGCGAACCAGCGCCGCCTGACCGCCGCGCCCCGCGAGTACCACACCTTCGCGATCGAGCCGCGCTACTCGCGCCTGATCGACTCGGGCAGCGTGGTGCAGGAAGTCAGCGTGGGCTACCGCTACCTCAAGGAGGCCAGCTCCGAGGTGGCCACGCGCAGCAGCTACTACCGCCCGCGCCTGGGCTTCGACGCCAGCACGCTGGCCCAGCCGGCCTACCAGACCAGCGCCGGCGGCACCACCGCCAACGCCTTCTACATCGACGACCGCATCGACTTCGGCAACTGGACCGTGACGCCGGGCGTGCGCTACGAGGCGATCCGCTCGCACAACGACGTGGTGGGCCTGACCAACGGCCGCATCACCAGCGTGATCGCGCCGAAGATCGATTCCAACGAATGGCTGCCGACCGTGTCGGTGATGTACCGCATGAACGAGCGCTGGTCGCTGTTCGCGAACGCCGGCGTGTCCTTCGGGCCGCAGCAGTACGCGCAGCTCGCGCAGTCCACCGACGGCCTGCATCCCGAGAAGGCGAAGACCTATGAGATCGGCACGCACTACAAGGGCGAGGCCTGGAGCTCGGAGCTCACGCTGTTCAACATCAACTTCGACAAGGAGCTGCAGCTCGCGCGCTCGATCACGGGCGACGTCGGCCAGTGGACCGACCTGGGCGCCACGCGCCACCGCGGCCTGGAATCGGCGCTGCGCTACGAGCTCGGCGACCTGAGCCCGGCCCTCAAGGGGCTGTCGGTGTCGGCGACCTACACCTACACGCAGGCGATTCAGAAGGCCGGCGCCTTCGCGGGCCGCGACCTGCCGTTCTACTCGCGCCAGGTGGCCACGCTGGGTGCGCGCTACGAGCGCGGCCCGTGGACCTTCAACGCCGACGTCTACGCGCAGTCGAAGCAGCGCTCGCCGGGCTCGCCCGACACCAATGCGCGCTACGTCACGCTCGAGGACAGCACCGGCCGCCTGGGCAACATCCCCGGCTACGCGGTGATGAACGTGCGCGCCGGCTACGACTTCGGCCCGACGATGCGCAACCTCAAGCTGGCCGTGGGCGTGAAGAACCTGTTCGACCGCCGCTACTTCAACCGCTCGGTGGACAACAACGGCGGCAAGTACGTGGGCCAGCCGCGCACGGTGTACCTGCAGGCCTCGGTCGCCTACTGATCGGGCGGCGGGCATCTCCCGGGCCGGCGCCGGCCCGGGAGCGCGCGCATACACTCGCGCACCCATGGCGCTCAAATCCACCATCTTCAAGGCCAGCCTCGCGGTGGCCGACATCGACCACGGCTACTACGCCGACCACGCGCTCACGCTGGCGCGCCATCCGAGCGAGACCGACGAGCGGATGATGATCCGGCTGGTCGCGCTGGCGCTCAACGCGCACCAGCTGCAGGACATCTGCAACGGCGACGGCACGCTGGCCTTCGGCGCCGGCCTGTCGAACGTGGACGAGCCCGATGTCTGGCTGCGCGACTTCACGGGCCAGACCCGGCTGTGGATCGAGGTCGGCCAGCCCGAGGACAAGCCCGTCATCAAGGCCTGCGGCAAGGCCGACCAGGTGATCGTCTACTGCTTCAACCATGCGGCCGAGATCTGGTGGCGCGGCATCGAGAACAAGCTCTCGCGGCCGCAGAACCTGAGCGTCTACCGCGTGCCCACCGCCGCCTCGCAGGCGCTCGCGGCACTGGCACAGCGCTCGATGCAGCTGCAGGCGACGATCCAGGAGAACACGCTGACGCTCGGCGACGGCGCGAACAGCGTCGACATCGAGCTGCTGCGCTGGAAGTAGCCTGGAATCTCAGAGCGGCATCATCTCGCCGCACTGCCAGCACTGCTCGAAGCCGCCCTCGATCTGCTCGCCGCAGACGCACTGCCAGCTGCGCTGCGGCCGGTGCTGCAGCGCATGCAGCAGCCGCTGCGCGAGCTCGAACTGGCTTTCGTCGTCGATCCAGATCTCGGGCAGGCACTGGTCGGGCGGCAGCTGGCCGGCCGCCGCGCCCAGGTATTCGCGCTGCACCGTCGCGGCCACGCCGTCCTCGCGCAGAGCGTGCACCCACAGCGTCGCGATGGCGAGGTTGGGCGCTTGCGCGAGGCGACGCATCGGTCCGGCCGCTCAGTTCGCGTCTTCGGGCCCGGTGGGCACGGCGGGATCGTCCGGCTCGTCGGGCCACTTCGGCGGCTCGGCCTCGCGCGCGCGCTCGGCATAGCGGTTGAAGCGCCAAGCCGAATCCTCCATGGTGATGCGGCGCCAGGTGACGCGCTTCTCGGCCGGCGTCATCGCGGGCCAGTGCTGCACCTCGTCGAAGCTGCGCCCGCAGCCCTTGCACTGGTCGTCGCCCTGGCTGGTGGAACAGATCGCGATGCAGGGGGTGTCGGGCGTGCTCTGGTACCAGTCCAGCCAGGCGGCCCAGGCCTTGGCCGGGAAGCCGACCTCGTCGACCTCGTCCTCGTGGTGATAGACCATGAGCGCATAGACCTCGGCCAGCGCGCGCAGCTCGGGCGCGAGCGTGACGCCATCGGGCGAGGGGCTCTTCTCGCGCCAGTGATTGATGGCGGCCTCGATGTCGGTGATGTGGATGGCGGCCATGAACGCAGAAAGATCGGCAGGGCGGGCGATCATAGTCCGCCAATGTCCCGAGACCCTCGAAGGTTATAGGTGCTACCAAACTTGTAGCAATAGACCTTGCTGCGATGCAGGTTTTGAGCGCCTTCGGTTTGAAGGCTTGAAACTTTCGGTTGCCAGCGCGCGAGCGCCGATGCTCTAATCGCGCCCACGAAGGGGAGTAGCTCCCGGCCGTCGCACCCACGACGGACATCGCCAGGTCGTCAATACGAAGCACAACACTTCCGGCCTGTCGGGCATTGCGCATGTCGGCGAACGGCCGTGCGCGTGCCGAGCCAGACCTTCGATTTGAACCTGTGCAGGTTTGGTCGAAGCGTCGTTGGATCCCCCGGTGTCACCCGGTTTCATTTCCTCGCTTCGATCAGCCCGCCCGGGATGAATCGAAACGCATCGCATGTGCCATGCCCGCGGCCACCACGCAACGGTGGGGCGGGACGGTCACAAGACACAGAGGAAACTATGGAACAGTTCATGACCCCGGAATTCTGGGTCGCCGTCGGTCAGATCATCATGATCGACATCCTTCTTGGCGGCGACAACGCCGTCGTGATCGCGCTGGCCTGCCGCAAGCTGCCGCCGGCCCAGCGCACGCAGGGCATCCTGTGGGGCACCGCCGGCGCCATCCTGCTGCGCGTGATCCTGATCTTCTTCGCGCTGACCCTGCTGGCCATTCCGTTCCTGAAGCTCGTGGGCGCGATCCTGCTGCTGTGGATCGGCATCAAGCTGCTGGCGCCCGAGCATGACGACGCACACGGCAACATCGCCGGCAGCGACAGGCTCTGGGGTGCGGTCAAGACCGTGATCATTGCCGACCTCGTGATGAGCGTCGACAACGTGATCGCCATCGCGGGTGCCGCCCAAGGCGCCGGCGAAGGCCACCAGATGCCGCTCGTGATCTTCGGCCTGCTCGTGAGCATCCCGATCATCGTCTGGGGCAGCCAGCTCGTGATCAAGCTGATGGACCGCTTCCCGATGATCATCACGCTCGGCGGCATGCTGCTGGGCTGGATCGCCGGCACCATGGCCGTGTCCGACCCCGCGCTCGCCAACGCCGCCGCCTGGACCTGGGTGCCGAAGGTGCCGCAGACCGATGTCGTGAAGTACGCCGCCGGCATCGCTGGTGCCCTGCTGGTGCTGGCCATCGGCAAGTGGGTGGCTTCGCGCCAGGCCCGCGCCAAGGCGTCGACGCCGGCCACCGCGAGCTGAGCCCGTTGCCCGCCCCACGAAAGTCCCCTATCCATTTCGACCCGTCTCTGCCACTCTAACTACCTGAAGGAGCACCCTATGGAAAAGATCATTCTTTACGTCGACGACGTCGTCTACGCCTGCGAACAGTTCGCCGAACTGGCGCCGGACGCCGACACCGTCGTGGCGCGTCACTGGGTGCTCGTGGCTTGCGCGCCGCGCATGACGCATCGCATCAGCAAGTGGGTGAGCCACAGCGCGCGCGAGAACTGGCGCGCGAAGTGGTTCAGCAAGCTGCAGGCGCAGCTGCTGCCGCTGCTGGAGCGCAACGGTGGACAGGTCACGGCCGTGCTGGCCAAGGGTCCGCTGACCGAGCTCACGCAGCAGCTCAAGCGCGAGCACATGGCCGTCCACGTGGTCGACGCCCGCCGTCCGAAGGTCGGCGTGGACCTCGAGCCGGTCACGCCCGAGCAGAAGCCGGCCGGCCAGCAAGGCTGGGCCTTTCCCGGTGCCGTGATGGGCATGGGCGCGCTGCTGGTGTTGGCGAACGAACTGGCGGAATAAGAGGACCGCGGCGTCAGCGCCGCGCCTTCCCGCCCAGACGACGGCTCCTTCGGGAGCCGTTTTTTTGTGCCCATGCCGATGGGCATCGCGAGGCCGACGCCCCGTCCCACGCGGGTTCGCGGGCATGTCCGTCTCGCCGCCGCCCCGGTGCTGCGGTATCCTGGGCCGCATGCGCATCCTCCTCAAATGGCTGCTCAGCGCGGTGGCGCTGCTTGCGGTGGCCTACCTCTACAGCGGCGTCCAGGTCAGCAGTTTCGGCTCGGCGCTGATCGCGGCCGTGGTCATCGGCCTGCTCAACATGATCGTGCGCCCGGTGCTGGTGGTGCTCACGCTGCCGGTCACCATCGTCACGCTCGGGCTGTTCCTGTTCGTGATCAATGCGCTGATGTTCTGGGCCGCGTCCGGCCTGCTGGCGGGCTTCCACGTCAACGGCTTCCTCGCCGCGCTCGTGGGTTCGCTGCTCTACTCGGTGCTCAGCCTGCTGATCGAGAGCGCGCTCGGCGGGCTGCTGACGCGCCGCTGATCCACCTGATCCACCTCCCCCTGGCTCAACGCAGCGCCGGCTCCTCGGCCTGCCGCTTCACCAGCACCTCGATCTCGCGCGCGCGGGTGTCGACGATCGACGCCTCGAAGTGGTCGATCGGCACCGCGCCCGGACGGCCGCTCTGGCTCTGGCGGATCAGTTCCTGCGCCGCCTTGAAACGGTCGCGCGCCGCCGGATAGTCGAGGATCGCCACGTTCGACTCGGCGTCCGCGCGCACCGCATGCAGCGTGTCGTTCTGCGCGCCGTAGAGATTGGCCAGCGTGCGCCAAGCCGTGGCATCGCGCGGGTTCACCGCCACCCAATCGCGCAGCACCGGGATCATCGGCGCCGGCTGGCGGCTCGCCACCGCGACATCGGCCGCCAGCAGCATCTCGGGTCGCGACTTGGCCTTGCCGTCGAGCAGCGAGGCCGCCTTGGCCACGCCCGCGCCGCCGGCCGCCAGTTCGATCTCGGCCTGCAGCCAGCGCGCCTGGCGCGCGGCCGGAACGTCTTCCGCCGTGCGCTCGACCAGCCGCTGCGCCAGCGCGCGCGCGGCCTTGTAATCGCGCAACTCCTTGGCAGACAGCGCCGCCGCGTAGAGCGTGCCCGCCTGCTGGGCCGGCGTGCTCTTGGCGAACTCGCCGGTCGAGGCCGCATCGACCCACTGCCGCAGCACGTCGACGCCGGGGCGCGTCAGCACGCGCGCGCGCGAGGAGACCATCGCATGGTCCATCAGCAGCACCGGCGGCGGTACCGTGTCCATGCGGAACTGGAAGCGGCCCTGCATGTCGGAGATGCGCTCGGTCGTCAGCGGGTGGCTGCGCAGGTAGGGAAAGGAGCCGTTGTCGTTGAGCCGCGAGGCGTACTGCAGCTTCTCGAACATCGTGGCCGCGCCCTGCGGCGCGAAGCCGGCCTGCGTCATCACGCCGAAGCCCACGCGGTCGGCCTCGCGCTCCATGTCGCGAGAGAAGTTCAGCTGGTTCTGCATGAACGCTGCCTGGCTGCCCAGGACCATCGCCTGGCCCGCGTCGCCGCCGCTGCGGCTCTTGCCCGCGGCGATCATGCCGAGGATCAGGCCTGCGAGCATCAGCGGGAACTGCTTGTTCTGCTTGTCCATCATGCGGGCGATGTGCCGCTGCGTGACGTGCGACAGCTCGTGCCCGAGCACCGTCGCGAGTTCGTCGCGGCTGCCCACCGCCGCCACCAGCCCGAGGTTGAGCCCGAGGTAGCCGCCCGGCAGCGCGAAGGCGTTGATGTTGCGATCGCGCCCCAGCATCACCACCCAGGCATAGCGCTCGTCGAGTTCGGGCGTGAGTTCGCCGCGCACCCGCGCCGCGGCCAGCAGGCGCTGCCAGATCTCCTGCACGTAGTCGGCGATCACCGGGTCGTCGATGTAGTCGGTGTCGCGGTAGAGCTCGCGCGCGATCTGGTCGCCCAGGTGGCGCTCGGCGGTCGCCGTCATCTCGCCGCCGTCGCCGAGCCCCGGCAGCAATTGCGCGCGCGCCAGCGGCGGCATCAGCACCTGGGACGCTATTAAAACGCTAGCGCAAACCGTCCGCAGGGCGGGGACAAAGGGTCGTTTCTTGCGAGGGGGTGGGGTCCAGCGTGGCATGGCTTGTCCAGAACTCGGGCTCGTATGATGCACCTCCCTCTTGAACGTTCACCATGAGCTCACTCACCCATTTCGACGCCCAGGGCCAGGCCCACATGGTCGACGTCGCCGCCAAGCCCGCCACCCATCGCGTGGCCGTGGCCACCGGCCGCATCGAGATGCGGCCCGAGACCCTGGCGCTGATCGCCTCGGGCAGCGCGAAGAAGGGCGACGTGCTCGGCATCGCGCGCATCGCCGGCATCCAGGCCGCGAAGAAGACCAGCGACCTGATCCCGCTGTGCCATCCGCTGGCCCTCACCCGGGTGGCGGTCGACCTCGCGCTGTCGGACGCCGGTGACGCGACGCCGCATGTGCAATGCACCGCCACGGTCGAGACCGTCGGGCCGACCGGCGTCGAGATGGAGGCGCTGACCGCCGTGCAGATCGCGCTCCTGACCGTGTACGACATGTGCAAGGCGGTGGACCGCGGGATGACGGTCACCGGGGTGCATGTGGTGGAGAAGCGTGGCGGGAAG
The DNA here is from genome assembly GCF_900115375.1 of Variovorax sp. PDC80. Taxonomy (NCBI): domain Bacteria; kingdom Pseudomonadati; phylum Pseudomonadota; class Betaproteobacteria; order Burkholderiales; family Comamonadaceae; genus Variovorax; species Variovorax sp. PDC80. The sequence continues at coordinate 237,041 of NZ_FOWG01000012.1, forward strand.
TCGGGGAGCTGGACGGCTCCTGCAGCCTAGGGAGCCGGGGCCCTGTCACCCGGGTTGTGCCTGAGCCAGTGGGCGTAGGCGCCCGGATATGCCACCCTGAAACGTTCGGCGATCAGGCGCGCTTCGTCCTCGCGGCCCGAGAGTTCGGCGCTCTCGATCAGCTTGACGATCACGCGCGGCTCCGGCGAGAAATGCAGCGTCCGCTCGGCGAGCGCATGCATCCGCGCCGCGTTCTCGTGCGTGACCGGCGTCAACGTCAGTTCGGCGAAATCGACCTGGCGCGCGAACAACCAGGAATCCCGGACCTTGGCGAGCGTGTCGTCCTGCCAGGGCGGTAGGCGTTCGTCGCGCGGGAGGTAGATCTGGCTGATGCGGGTGTAGTCCCAGGCGGCGTAGACGACGAACGAGAGCAGGGCGATGCTTGCCAGGGCCGAAAGCTTTCGGCCGTCGGGGAGCCATGCCTTTGTCTTTTTCGATGGCGGCGACGCTCGATCGCTGCTGGCGCGCGCGGGCCACAGCATCCCCAGACACAGGCCGAAGACCAGCTGGAAGGGGCCGTACCACAGCGGGTACTCGAGCAGGCTGTGCACGAGGATCACGCCCACCAGCCCCCAGGCCATGAGCCGGTTCGGGTCGCACTCGCGCCACGGGCGCGCGGAGATCACCAGCCAGAGAAAGCCGCCGCAGATCAGCACGGCGGCGGGGATGCCGAGTTCGACCGCGAGATGCAGGGGGAGGTTGTGGGCGTTGTCGAGGAGCACCGGGAAACGCGGGCCCGGGTAGACGGCCATGAAGTGGGCGTAGCTGAGTTCGCCCCAGCCCCAGCCAGTGAGCGGGCGCTCGGCGATGAGGGAGAGAACGTTGTGCCAGAGGGTGAGGCGGCTTTCGTTGCCGAGGGCCGTGGGTTGGAGACGTTGGACGAGGGCGCCGGCGGAAGTGAGGGCCTTGCTGCTCGTGCCGATGGCTGCGAGTTGGGGTAGCAGCCAATTCAGGGCGAAGTAGAGGGGAAGGATGGCCAGCAATGCCAGGGGTGGCGGCAGGCGGCGAGCCGGGATTGGATCGGAAGTAGAGCGGCGCTCCTTCCAGGCCACGACTCCCGCGGCGACCGCGATCAGTGCGAGTTGGAGCGCGCCGGTGCGGGAACCCGATGCGGCAGTGGCCGCGATGAGCATCACCGCGGCTGCGACGAGGCCGGCCCGCATGCGGCGCGAATCCCGCTTCGCGTAGAACCACAGGGCGGCGACCAGGGCCAGGCTGATCAACGTGCCGAACTGGTTGCGCTGGCGCAGCAGGCCCCAGGCGCGGCCGGCGGTGGGGGAGGTAATCCAGGGAAGGAGATCTCCAGCCAGGTTGCCGTACTGGAGCAGCCCGACAAGTGCGTTGATGACGCCGGCCGCCAGGACGCCCCAGGCCAACGCCGCCGGGATAGACACGACCCGGTCCTCTTTGCCGGCTCCGGCGAGCGCCGACAACCCGATGCCCGCCAACGCCGCGCAGGCCATGAAGCGCAGGTCCGCGAAGCCTGAGAACGAAAGCGCAAGCGCCGCGACGCAACAAGCCAGCCAAGCGGCCAAGCGCCGATCGACGGCACCGCCACGCGCCGACAGCAACAGCAGGGCCGCGCACAGCCCGGAGGCGAGCAGTTGCCACGCGTTGGCGGAGGGGCCCGCCACGAGCGGGCAGAGAAATGGCCCGGCGATCAAGCACGAGCGAAATCGCCCGAGGTTTGGGGCAAGAAAAGGCGTTGAGCCCGAAGCGGCCGAAAAGGTCATTCGGAGGGATTGTTGCGCCGCTCGCGCAGGAGGTCCTGGACGATCTACCTCTCTGCACCGACAAGCGGCAAATTTTCCAGGACAGGCGGAACCTCCCTCCGCACACCAATGGAGACAATCTGTCACTCATTGTTTCCAACCGTCAGCTCATCGCCGAGATTGACTGTCTCGTCTCTACGAAAGGTCCGGCCTTGCAATCCCTATCACTTCCCCGGCGCCACTTACGCGGCTTCACGCTCATCGAAGTGATGATCACCGTCGCGATCATCGGGATCCTCGCAGCCATCGCATTGCCAAGCTACCGCGACTACATCCTCCGCGGGCAGGTGGTCGACGCAACGAATGGGCTGGCGGCCATGCGCGCCAACATGGAGCGGCATTTCCAGGATAACCGCACCTACAAGACCTCGGGGGACTTCACCACCCCTTGTGCGGTGGATGAATCGAAGCGAAAGGTCGGCAACTTCACTTTGAGCTGCAAGGCAGGCACCCCAACGGACACGACGTACGTGTTGTTGGCGACGGGAAGCGGGCCGACCACCGACTTCGTCTACACGATCAATGAGGCCGGCGACCGGTCGACCACAGGCACCGGTTCTTCGGGTTGGGGCACATGTACGAGCGCCTGGGTCTTGAAGAAAGGCCAGTCGTGCTGAAAGCATGCCATGAGAGACCGTCGGTCGAACGTCTTTCGGGATTCACCCTGGTGGAACTCATGGTCACCATCACCCTTTTGGCCATCCTGATGATGCTCGCCGCTCCGTCGATGATGGACTGGGTACGCAATGGCAAGGTTCGTGCCGTCGCGGAGGCGTTACAAAACGGCTTGCGCGAAGCACGGAGCGAATCCTTGCGGCGCAGCCGCCAGGTCGTCTTCGCCCTGACAGACAGCAAACCGACTTCCAGCAGTCCGACGTTTACTGCCAAAGCCGATGGCAACTATTGGACAGTCCGCTCTTTGCCATCGATGAGTTCGAGCAGCGAAGAAAGCAGTGTGTTCATCTCATCGGGCATCCTGTCCGACATCGGCGCAGGCGTGAAGATCACCGGCCCCGCCGCGATCTGCTTCAACTCGGTTGGGCGCCTGATTGCCAACTCAAGCACAGCGCTGACCAGCTTAACCGGAAGCGCGACCTGCAGCGCGGATATCACATCTCCGCCTGCCTATGACATCACTCTCCCTGGGGCAGATCGCTCATTGCGTGTTCTTGTCAATCTGGGTGGCCAAGTGCGCCTGTGCGACCCGAAGAAGACGATGTCGGACTCCCACCCCGATGGATGCCCCGCATGACTTCCGCTCTCCGCTCGCGACCGCAGAAAGGCATGGCCCTCATCGAGGTTCTCGTGTCGATCCTCATTTTTTCCGTCGGAATCCTCGGCCTGATCGGGCTGCAGTCGCGCGCGATCCAACTCTCCGGAGACGCCGAAGACCGGAACCGAGCAGCCTTGCTTGCCAATGAATTGATCAGCGAGATGTGGCTGCGGCGCACGCCTTCTCTGCCGGCCGAATTTAAAACAGCCTGGCGGGCAAAGGTGGCGGACATGGGACCCAACAAAGGAGGGCTGCCCAACGGCGATGGCAACTACCAAGTGACCGGCCGACAGGCCGATGTCACGATCACCTGGCAGTCGCCCGGCGCCGCCGCTCAAAGCAAGCTGACGACCCGGGTGGTGCTGCCATGAAGACGATGACCCGTCGGATCAACCCCAACAGCGGGGTGACGCTCGTCGAACTGCTGATTGCCATCGTCATCGGCCTCGTGGTGACGCTCGCAGTCACCAGCGTGATCATCGTCGGCGAAGGCCAGAAACGCAGCACCACGGCCGTCAATGACGCCAATCAATCCGGCAGCTACGCCGCCTACGTGCTCGATCGTGCGCTGCGCAGTGCGGGCTCCGGCTTCACCCAAGCATGGGATCTGGGCATCTTCGGTTGTCGCCTGAACATCACGCGCGCAGGCACTGCGACCTTGCCGAGGACGACCGACTTCCCCGCGCCCTTCAATGGATTTCCGCAGCAAGTACGCGTTGCCCCGGTGCTCATCTATCGCCCCGCCTCGGGCTCCGACGTGTTGATGGTGATGAGTGGCAATTCTTCGGCGGGCGACATCGCGCGGCCGGTGCGATCTGCTGGCACTGGCACCGGCGCACTACGGCTCGACAACACCATTGGACTGCGGCAGGGCGATATCGGCCTCGTGAGCCGAAGCGGAACCGACGACTGCCTGCTCGAGCAAGTCCATGCAAGCCCCGACTTCGCGGACACCGCCGGCAACGACAACCTCCCTCTCGGGAGCACCTACTACGCCGCGAGTGGCACGGACACAAGTTTGAGCACGCTTGTTTCTGGTGGAAACGCCTTCTTCACGCCGATCGGCAACTTCAAGGCATCCAATCTGCAATTGCAGATGTTCGGCGTCAATGCCAACCGCACGCTGGTCAGCTATGACTTCATGCAAATGGCTGGCGGAGCCAGTGCAACCGAACTCGACGAGCGAGCGCAGCAGGGCATTGCGGATGGAGTGATCGAATTGCGCGCTCTTTACGCCATCGACAAGAACGAAGATGGGAACTTCAACGCCTCGGCAGGAGATTCATGGGAGGCCCCCGACGCGGACGGGTACGACATCACCACCATGATGAGTACTCCTGCAAAGGTGCGTCGCGTCATGGCGGTCCGAGTCGCAATGGTCGTGAGGAGCGCAAACTACGAGAAGGATGTCGTGGCCCCAAGCAGCCTCGCCTTGTTCAGCGATCTGGGCACGGCTTTGCAAGAGAGCTATGCCATCTCCAGCGACGACCGCCACTTCCGGCATCGCGTGGTGGAGTTCACCGTTCCCCTTCGCAACATGCTCTTGTTGCCGACATCATGAAATCTCGCTCTTTCTCGCCGCGCTCCCGTCAGCAGGGAGTCGTCTTGCTGTTCGCGCTCATTGTCCTCGTCATCCTGCTCGCAGGCGGGGTCGCGGTCGTGCGCTCGATGAACACCTCGCTCGCCAGTGCAGGCAACCTCGCCTTCAAGCGGGATCTGATCAATCAAGGCGAGCAGGCCATCGATGCCGTGCTGGTCAAGTTCAGCGGAAGCGGTGCCCTTGTCACGCCCGCAGCACGCAACAGCAACCTCAAATCGGCGAACTACAGTGCCACGGCGCTTGCGACCAATGATCGCGGCGTGCCAACGGCGCTGCTCAGCAACACGGCATTCAATGCGGTCGGCACCGATGCCAACGACATCAAGGACGACACTGCGAAAGTCACGATCCGCTATGTCATCGACCGACTCTGCAATACCGCGGCTTCACCTGGCACGTTGGGCGCCAGCGGCTGCGTTTTTCCGCCATCGGTCAATGACGTGCGGGGCGGTAGCAGCCAGGAGATGAGCACTCGCCTGCCTCCTCCGCCTTCGACCACGTACCGCTTGAGCATGCGAGTCACGGGTCCGCGAGACACGCAAGTGTTTTTGCAAGCCTCCTTTGCGCGGCCTGAACAGTAAGAAGCTCACGAGAAGCATTGCCATGAATCACTCCTTCAGATATCCCCGGCTCCGCGCTTTCACGTGCAGTGTGCTGGCATTTGCGCTACTGGCAACCCATTCGCCGGTTTCGCTGGCAACGACACTTGCCGATCAGCCGATCTTCTCGACCTCCGAAGTCCCCGGTAATTTGGCATTGGCTTTGTCGGTTGAATGGCCGACAGCCTCGCGCATGGCCCATACGGACACCTATTCGAGTGGCGCGACGTTTCTGGGCTACTTCGATCCGGATAAATGCTATGTCTATCAGGCGAACACCGCATCGAATGGCGTGAGCTCGACCGACAAGGGCGATCTGAGTTATTTTTACCCCCAAGGCAAGGCAACGAATCGCACCTGCACCGGAAAATGGAGTGGCAACTTTCTGAACTGGGCCACCACGGCCACCATCGATCCATTCCGATGGGCAATGACCGGGGGACGCCGCGTCGTCGACACGACCACCGAAACCATTCTGGAAAAAGGATGGCATTCGGGACAAGGGCTTTTCGATGACCGCAACCTCCCAGCGACGGAGATCACAGGCGCAACGCCCTACACCGCAAGTACGCTTCGCATCAGCATCAACGGCCTTGGGTTCAAGATGCGACTCGGGATGAACGATGGATTGTCGCGCGGGTTTTCGGTCAAGTACTACAACAACAAGACCGTCAGCGGCAATGCCGCCGCAACCGTCAGCAATGACAACGCTTATCACGATTGGGGCTCCGGCTCGCCGGCGTCGGGCGTTAATGAAGACAATTTTTCTGCTCGCTACGATGGCACGTTTACTGCCCCGGAAGCAGGGAACTACACATTTCGGACCATTTCAGACGATGGCGTAAGGCTTTGGGTTGCAACTAATGTCAATAACAGCTTCAGTACCTGCTCCGGCACCACCGGCTTGAGTGGCAACTGCGTCATTAATAACTGGACAGATCACGGTCCCACTACGGATACCACGACAACGATAAGCATGACGAAGGGGCAATCCTTCAAAGTGCGACTGGATTACTACGAAGGCTCAGGCGGCGCGCAACTTCAACTGCTCTGGAAAACACCTTCAGCCTCTGACTTCGTGGGCTTCAGCGATGGCACTCGAAGTTACGACTTCACCGTGCGCGTCAAGGTGTGCGATGCGTCCACGGCAGCGGGCGGCCTGGAGACCAACTGCAAGGCATACGGTAGCAACTACAAACCCGAGGGGCTGATTCAGCAATATGCCGACAAGATGCGGTTCAGCGCATTTGGATATCTGAACGACAGTACCTATACCCGGGATGGCGGCGTGCTTCGCGCTCGTCAGAAATTCGTCGGTCCGACCTACCCCGTGCCAGGCCAGGGCCCCACGACCAATGACAACAGAGAATGGGACTCGACCACCGGTATCTTTATTCGCAATCCCGACCCGACCGACGCCACTGCTACTACCTCCAATACCAGCGTAACCATCTCGGACAGCGGGGTAATGAATTATCTCAACAAGTTCGGGCAACTCGTTCCAGGAAGCTACAAAAGCAATGACCCGGTGAACGAATTGTTTTATGCGGCGCTGCGGTACTACCGAAATCTGGGTAACGTGCCAACATGGAGCGCCATGGATGGCGCGGATGCTCCTACCAAGACCACTTGGGCGGATGGCTTTCCTGTGATCACAAACTGGACGGATCCGATCCAGTACACCTGCCAGCGCAATTTCGTGCTCGGTATTGGCGACATCTACACGCACGGCGACAAGAATGTGCCTGGCAATACTGTGACGGACAGAGAGCCCTCATTGCCAACGGAGGTTTCGGCGGACACCATGTTCGATGCCATCCGCAGCACCAACAACGTGAAGTCGCTGCAAGGAATGGGACCGAATCAAGCCACGGTTCTCACGGGAGCATCGAGTTCGACAGATTACATGGCGGGTCTTGCACTCGAGGCCAACACCAAGGATATCCGTCCGGACCTGACGGGAAAGCAAACAGTGCAGACCTATTGGGTCGACGTTCTGGAGCAGTCTTTCTCGCGAAACAACAAGTTCTACATGGCCGCAAAGTTCGGCGGACTCAATCAAAAGAAGATTCCCGCTGGTTTCGATCCCTATACCTTCGACGGCACCATTCCATTGGATTGGTGGTCGACCAATGGAGAGACCCTCAAGGACGCCAGAAACAACTCGACTTGGAATCGTCCAGACAATTATTTTGCCGCGGGTCGTCCCGACACGATGGTCGCGGGCCTCAAACAAGCCTTCGAGCGAATCTCCAACGAGATTTCCGCATACACGACATCTTTTTCACTTTCGAGCGCACAGGTATCTTCGACAGGTGTCGCCTCCTACGCCGCGCAATACGACTCGAAGAGTTGGACTGGCCTTTTGAGCGCGAATCAGATCACCTTCGACGCCAGCGGAAATCCAGCAAGTACTCTGAAGTGGGACACAAAGACAAAGCTGGAAGCTCAGCTTTCCGGCACCGGATGGGATACCGCGCGGCGCGTCATAACACGGAGTGCGAGCGCTGGAATTCCTTTTCGATACAACAGTCTGACGGCGGCTCAAAAGGGATCTCTCAATACGGCCTTCGTCGGCAACGATAGCCAGAAGTATCTGAATTGGCTGCGTGGAGACAGAACCAACGAGCGTACGTCCAGCGACTCGAGCAAGTCCTACCGTCAACGCGATCTGCTGCTCGGTGACATAGTCAATGCCAAGGTTACGCCCGCAGGCCCGCCCTCACTCAACTTCTCGGATTCGGTCAATCCTGGCTATGCCGCCTTCAAGACCACTTGGAAGGATCGGCCGGTGATGGTTTACACCGGCGCGAACGACGGAATGGTGCATGCGTTCAATGGCGCGCTCACTGGAACGGATGCGGGCAATGAACAGTTTGCCTACATTCCAAGCTTGCTGTTTGGGGGAAGCAATTCTGCGGGCAACGACGGGTTGCTGGCCAAGCTCGGCAATCCCTATTATCAGCATCGTTTTTACGTCGATGCGACACCATATACCTTCGATATCGACTTCAAATCTGCAGGGGGTACGTTCACGACCACATCCGCCGCGACTTCGGACTGGCGCACCGTCTTGATCGGCGGCCTCGGCAAGGGCGGGAAAGGGTTTTATGCCCTGGATGTGACAAATCCTGCAAGTATGAATACAGAGGCAAAAGCTGCAGCCAAGGTACTTTGGGAGTTCACCGATTCGGACATGGGGTATAGCTATGGCGCGCCGGTCGTAGTGAAGACCCGCAAATATGGCTGGGTTGCGATCCTCACGAGCGGCTACAACGGTGGCGGAACGAGTAGCTATCTTTACATCGTGAATCCGACCAATGGTCAGCTTCTCCAGAAGATCGCGACTCCTTCAGAGTCGGAAGGCATGGCGCAGGCGGCCGCATATGTCCAGGATTTCACCGATGGCACGGCGGACGCCGTCTATGCGGGCGATCTCAACGGCCAGATGTGGCGGTTCGATCTCACGCTTGCGAAAGGAAGTACTGCGAACTATCCAGCTCCCACCTTGATCGCCAAGTTTACAGATGGCTCCGATCGGGCCCAGCCGGTCACCACACAGCCTTTGATAGAGATTCAGCCGTTGAGCAAGAAGCGCTTTGTTCTGGTCGGCACGGGACGATTGTTGGATTCGAGCGATATTCAATCATCTCAACAGCAGAGCTACTACGCCGTGATCGATGGCACGGCCAGCGCGTTCAGCTCTGGGACTTTCTCGATCGTTCGAAATGACCTGCAAGCGGTAACGAACTTGACCGAGGGCATCGCGCTGTCTGCGACCAGTCGCGGGTGGTACACGGATCTCGGGGTGACCAGCAACGTGGGCTGGCGTGTGATCAATGCATCGACATCCAACAGCGGAGCGGTGGCCTTCTCCACGCTTCAGACTACAGGCGACGCGTGCTCGCCTTCGGGTAACAGTCGTGTTTATGCGATCGACTTCGGCACTGGAAAATCAACGCTTGTTGATGGTTCGGGAAACATAGTTGCATTTAATGCGGTGGGAGCGGCTGTGACTGATTTGCGATTCTTGAGCGTTGATGGAACTACACGGTTGGTGAGCGGCGATGTAAGAGGTGAGATGAAAAACAACCCAATCAAATTGCCTGGCGTGCTTGGCCTTCGTCTGCTGAATTGGCGTGAGGTACCAACAGTGGACTAACGCGATCGATCTACAGATTGAGTGATCGGAGGAGCATATGTTGAGTCGACCATATCGAGTAGAGGGCAGGTGTCCTGGGGCTTGTCCGAATTTTTGTGTGCAAGTCGCTCTCATGCTACAGGGCGGCGCTTCAAATGAACCGATCGCCATAGGCGATGGCAAACTGATTCATCGCCTCTCGCCACTCCTTGGCGGCACGCTCTCAGTCGGCCGTGATGTTGAACAGCGCCGACCAGATCAGCTTGGCAGCCGCGTCGTCGCCGGGGAAGTGACCCCGCGTCTTGATGATCTTGCGCAGCCGCGCGTTGATGCTCTCGATGGCGTTGGTCGTGTAGATCACCCGGCGAATGGGCGGTGCGAACGCGAAGAACGGGATCACCCGACCCCAGGCCCGACGCCAAGCAGCCACCACCGTGGGGAACTTGCGGCCCAGAGCCCCAATACCAGTTAGTTAAGCCCGGGGACGAGCTGATCCAGTACAAGGGGAGCGTGTTGAACACGTTCCCCTTTTTTCTTGATGAGCCTGCTATAGAGCGCCCTGCGCGAGACGCTACCGCGAGTGCTCGATCGGGTTGATGAACTCAGTGCACTGATAGATTCAGCCTGGATAGACCAGCGCTCAAGGCCAGCGGCAAGACCTCCATCCGCAAGCGCAAGTTGCCCGCCGAGCATGCGGTGTGGCTGGTGACTGGACTGGCGCTGTTTCGCAAGCGACCGCTATGGCAGGGGGTCCAACAATTGGAGTTGAGCCTGGCTGGGCAGGTGCTGCCCGCGCCCAGCGTGAGCGTGCAAGCCCGTCAGCGCCTGGGCGAAGAACCGCTGCAGCGGCTGTTTGAGCTGCGGACCCAGGCCTGGGGCCGTTCGCCACAGCGCGAGCAGGCGCTGCGGGTGCTGGCCGTGGACGGCGTGGTGTGGTCAGCCCCGGACACGCCCGACAACCGCCAGCAATTGGGCAGCTGCAGCACGCGGCATGGACCTTTGCCCTGGCCGCAGATCCGCGCCACCTGCCTGATGGACACTCACAGCCACGAACTGCTGGACGCCAGGATCGGCGGCATGGACTGCGGCGAGCTGAGCTTGGCGGCGCAATTGAAGGGCGTGGATCACGCCGTGACCCTGTTCGATCGAGGGTACTTCTCGGCCGCGTTCCTGCTGGACTGGCAGGCCGCGGGCGAACAGCGCCACTGGCTGATGCGGGCCAAGGACAACTTGCGCCACGAGTCGTCGAGCGACTCGCCGAGGGCGATTCGTTGATCCGCATGCCCGAATCGCAGCGCGCGCGCCAACTGCGCCCACAGTTGCCCAGCCACTGGCAGGCCCGGCTGATCGAGGTCAGCGTGGGCGGGCGACGTCGGCGCTTCATCACCTCGTGCAGGACGCTCGGGCGCATCCTGCGCGCCCATGGGCCGATCTGTACCGCCAGCGTTGGGAGATCGAGCTGGGGTTCAGGGAGATCAAGCAGTCCTTGCAGGACGCAGAACCGGTGCTGCGCAGCGAGCAGCCCGAGTTGGTGCGCCAGGAGTTGTGGGGCGTGCTGATCGCCTACACGCTGCTGCGCCGCTGGATGGGCAAGATGGCCGAGCATGTGAAGGTCGAACCCCAGCGCATCAGCTTCCACACGGCCAGCTATGCCATCGTGAATTTACTGGCCATCCCCAGTCTTGACTCTGCGGGAACGTTGCCCAAGCAGTTGGAGGCCTTGCTGGCGCAGTCGCGCTACTTCGTGCTGCCGCCTCGGCGCACCGGGCGCTACTTCCCCAGGGTCGTCAAGAACGGGCCCACAAATTCCCGACGAAAAAAATGCCAGTCAGTTCTAACTGACTGGCATTGGCCCGAAGGCGGCCCTTTGCGGTGAGATTTTCGAAGCTACGCTGGATTTAGCGGCACGAACCCGGAGCGTACTTTGCGGCGTTGTTTGTCGAGGTGCATTTCCACTCATACACTTGCGTGCCTTGACCACCAGTGGTCGCCGTTCCCAGAGCATAAACGGACGAAACGGGGGTGCCAGCCGTGCCCGTGTTGCGGTAGGGCGTAAGGATAATCTTGTCGTCTGCGGCAACAAAGGCTGTTGCCTGTCCCAAATTGGTCGCATGCGGAACGACGGTGATCGTGCCAGTCACAGCATCCGTAGTGATCGAGGCGACCATCTTGGTCGGGGCCGTTGCGTCGCATCCGTAGACGTTTGAATCAGTCGCGCCAAACGTCTTGGCTGGATCCATGCTTTGAACCGTTTCGCTGATGGTCGTGCGGCACTGCGATGCAGCTAGCACCACTTCAGACATGCGAGCCTTGACGGTGTAGTCCTTGTAAGCCGGCAACGCCACAGCCGCCAAGATACCAATGATCGCCACAACGATCATCAATTCAATAAGGGTGAAACCCTTCTGCACATTGCGTGCGATGGAACGACGGTTCATTTCACTAACTCCAGGTTGGTTGGGTTGGTTGTCACTCCCGGGAGTCCTCCCCCCGGAGCGAAGAACCTTCCGCAGCATCCGTGCCACCCGTTTTGACGTCCCGTCAGCGACCTAACGCGTCACCCCTGACCACATTGGCGTTACTGCATGTGACAGAAGATGTATCAAGATGCGACACATGGTGACAAATTTGTCATGCCATCCGTGCCGCCGCGGCGGGCTCAGAAGGTCAGGATGCCGTCCGCCTTGAGCCAGCGGATGTCCCGCTGCGCCAACCCCGGCACCTGCCGGCCGGCCAGCGATTCGATCTGGCTCATGATCTCCTCGGTTTCGGCCGGCTTGGTGTGGGTGATGTAGATCGGGTAGTCCTTGCCGGGCTCGATGTGAGCCAGCTCGTCGGCCAGCATGGTGGGGGACAGGTGCAGGCTGCGTTCGGCCAGGGCCTGTTCGCGGTTGCTGAACGCGGTCTCGATGACGAGCATCGCGACCTCGAGCGCGTTGACGCGGTCCCAGAACGGCGCATTGCGCTCGGTGTCACCGCTGAAGACCCAGTGGGCACCGCCGTCGGCACGGCTCACGGCGAAGCCGCAGGCGGGCACGGTGTGCACGGCCGGCAGCACCTCGATGCGCTTGGGCGTGGCGCTGCCGAGCAGCAGGGTCTGGCCGACAGCGATGTCGTGGAAGGTGACGAAGGGCGCCTCGGGACTCGGGATGCTCTCGAAGTCGGGCCAGATGATGTTGTTGAACACATGGGCGCGCAGCGCCTCGATGGTGGCGCGCAGCGCATGCACGCGCAGCGGCCTGGTGCGGCGGCCGCCGACGGCGTCGAGCATCAGGGGCAGGGCGGCGATGTGGTCGAGATGGCAGTGCGTGAGCACCATGTCGTCGACGCCGGCCATTTCTTCGAGGGTGAGATCGCCGACGCCGGTGCCGGCATCGACGAGCAGGTCGGTATCGACCAGGAAGGAGGTGGTGCGGCAGTCTTTGGCGATGGCGCCCGAGCAACCCAGCACACGAACCTGCATTGTGAGAGACCCCTTGTCTGTGTCTGTCATTTGGTTTCGAACCGGGTCGCACCGTCCCACGACGGGTCGTGGGGACGCAACGCCATCGAGGCTAATCTCTGCGCGTAGAGCTGGTAAAGGACTTTTTTGGCATCGGCCACGAGGAGGGGGTCCAGCAAGTTTCGGCCCAAGGCCCAGTCCTGGCGCCGGTAGGCGGCCAGCACCTCGGCCCAGCGCTCGAGCCGGTGCGCCTCGCGCACGGCGACGACGTCGGCTTCGTCCAGGGCGACGGCCAGCGGCGTGAACACGGCGACGGCCTGGGCCCGGCCCTTGACGAACACACTATCGAGCTCCTGCCAGACATAGGCCGGCGCGAACTCGCGCGTGCCACCGCTGGCGACGATCTCGACGCCGTAGTGGCCACTGAGGCCCTCGAGGCGCGAGGCCAGGTTGACAGCGTCGCCGACCACGGTGTAGCTGCGCCGCGCGGCCGATCCCATGTCGCCCACGCTCATGACGCCGCTGTTGAGGCCGATGCCGATGCTGATCTCGGGCCGGCCGAGGGAGCGGTGGATGCGGTTGAGGTCCTGCACGGCCTCGGCCATGTCGAGCGCCGCATTGACGGCGAGGCTGGCGTGGTCGGGCGTCTCGAGCGGCGCGCCCCAGAAGGCCATGACGCAATCGCCCATGTACTTGTCGACGGTGCCGCGGTGCGCGGTGATGACGTCGGTGAGGCGGCTGAACACGGTGTTGAGGAAGGCCTGCAGCTCGGCCGGCGACATCTGCTCCGAGAAGCGCGTGAAGTCGCGCATGTCGCAGAACATGACGGTCATGGTCTTGCTCTCGGCGCGCATGCTGTAGTGACCGGGGCGCTCCAGCATCTCGTCGACGAGTTGCGGCGGCACGTAGGTGCCGAAGAGCTGCACGAGGCCGCGGCGCGCGCGCGATTCGACCAGGTAGCCCCAGCTCATGTTGAGCAGGAAGGCGAGCGCGACCATGGCCAGCGTCGAGGCCAGCGGCAGCACCAGGCCGTGGGCGACGTAGAGCCAGGTGTTGAGCCCGACCAGCAGCGCGGCCACGGCCAGCATGAAGGCCACGGCGCGCAGCGCGGGCAGCAGCGACAGGCCGATGGCCAGCGCGATGCCGGCGATGAACACGGTCAGCACCTCGTATCCCGGCGCGTAGTCGGGCACGGCGAGCAGGCGGTCGTCGAGCAGCGCCGAGACGATGTTGGCATGCACCTCGACGCCGGCGAAGGAAGGTGCCGCGGGCGTGGCGCGCAGATCCTGCAGGCCCGGCGCGGTGGCGCCGACGAGCACGATCTTGTCCTTCAGCTCCTCGGGCGCGAGCCGGCCTTCGAGCACGTCGGCGGCCGCCACGTAGCGGAACGAGCCGCCGCGGCTTCCGCCCGGGCCGCGGAACGGCACCTGCACGCTGGCGTTGCGATCGACTGGCACGCGCAGCTCGCCGATGCGCAACGACTCGAGCTGCGCGACCGGACTGTCGGGCACCAGTGCGGGCACCACCGGCGGCGAACCGTTGGCGAGCCGGTAGACGGCCAGCGCGAGCGACTCGTAGTAGCCGGGCCGGGCCTGGTCGCCGTCGTAGCGTGCGATCAGCGGCACGCTGCGGATCACGCCGTCATCGCTCTCGCCGACCAGGGTGTTGAGGAATCCCCCGCTGGGCGCGGCCTGCGCGAGCACCGGCAGGCTGGCGCCGAAGCCGTTCCAGTGCGTGGTGTAGCCCTCCTTCGCGGGCAGTGCGTCGGCGGGCCACAGCGGCGTGGCGGGCAAGGCGCCGCGGGCGCGCGGCGTTTCAGCCTGCGTGAAGTAGTAGCCGAGCGCCACGGGCCTACCGGCGAGCGTGCGCGCCAGCACGGCATCGTTGTCGAGCGAGGGCGCGAGTTTCTCGACCTCGCCGGCGAGCCCCGGGATGCCGCGCAGCGGGCCGTCCGCCAGCTCGCGCAGCCGGTCGATGCCCGAGCTGCGGTCGGGCTCGACGAACATGACGTCGAAGCCCACGACCTTGGCCTGCTGGTGCGACAGCAGTTCGGTCGCGAGCCGCGCCACCTTGTCGCGCGGCCACGGCCATTGCCCCTGGCGCGCGAGGCTCGCATCGTCGACGTCGACGATCACGATGCGCGGATCGAAGGTGCCCGGCATGGTGGCGCGCAGGCGCACGTCGTAGATCAGGTGGTCGAGGCGCTCGAGCATGCCGGCGTGCCAGAGCCCGGTGGCATGCGCCAGCGCCAGCAGCACGGGCAGCAGGGTGACGGCGATGCGCGCCCAATGGCGCCGCAATGCACTCATGATCGACCGGAACCGGGGTCGGAATCGGGGCCGGTTCGCCGACGGAAGACCCGCGGCTCAGACCCGTGCGAACTGCAGGCGCAGGGTGCCGAGCTCGAGCAGGTCGCGCTCGTGCAGCGCGACGGCCTCGACACCCAGCGGCTCGCCGTTGAGCAGGACGGCGCCCATGACGCTCGCCGCCACGTAGCCCTGGCGGCGGCGCGTGACGACCGCGACGGCAACACCGGGCTTGCCGACGGTGGTGACGACCTTCTGCAGCGGCAGGTCGTGCCCGGCGTTCTCGCCGGCCAGCACGCGCAGCACCGGCACACCGAGCTCGACCAGCGCGCCCGATTCGGTGGGCGCGGCGGACAGGGGGATGGGAGCGGAAGACTCGGTGCCGACGACGACCTGGACCGGCGTGCCGGCCGCGGGCGCGACGCTGCGCGCGCGGTAGTGGATGCGGCAGCCGCCGACCTCGATGACATCGTTGTCCTTGAGCGTCCGCTTCTGCACGGCGACTGCATTGACGTAGGTGCCGTTGGTGCTGTTGAGGTCTTCAATTTGGACATCGCCACCGCGCAGGGTCAGAACGGCATGCTCGCCGCTCACCGCGAGATTGTCGACCACGATGTCGTTGTAGGCGCGCCGCCCGAGGGTGGTACGGTCCTTCGCGAGCGTCACTTCCCGAATGACGACACCATCGATCGAGATACTCATTCTCGGCACTGCCGACTCCCTGATTGCAATTGTCGCGGGGCCGACGACGACGCGGCGGATGCATCCGCCGCCCCATCGCCTGCGTCAGGCCGCCGCGCGTGGCAGGCTGGCCCGGGCCAGGATGACAGAAATGTTATCCCGTCCGCCATTTTCGTTGGCGATGTTTGCCAAAAGTGATACCTTGGACTCAATACCACCGTCTTGTCTCGTCAGAAGCGTGAAAAGCTGGGCGTCTGGGACCATTTCGCTGAGCCCGTCGGAGCACAGCATATAGAGGTCGTCGGGCCTGGCCGTGTGTTCATGCATTTCCAGCAAGACTTGGGCCTCGACGCCGACGGCGCGGGTCACGAGGTTGCGGTTGGGCGAGGACAGCGCTTCCTCGGCCGTGATGGCGCCGGCATCGAGCTGCTGCTGGCGCAGCGAATGGTCGCGCGTGAGCTGCTCGAGCTTGTCGTTGCGCAGCCGGTAGCAGCGCGAGTCGCCGATGTGGCCCACCATCACGCGATGCGGCCCGAAGGCGGCCAGGACCAGCGTGGTCCCCATGCCCTGCAGGTTGGGATTGGTCAGGCTGCCGTCCAAGATGGCGGCATTGGCCTCGTCGGTCGCGGCCTGCAGCGCGCGTCGCACGACGCGGGCCGGCGCCTGCGGACCGGCCTGCACGTACCAGCGCCGGAAGTTCGCATGCACCAGCGACACCGCCATCGCGCTGGCGACCTCGCCGCCCTTGTAGCCGCCCATGCCGTCGGCCAGCACCGCCAGCCCGAGCACGGGATCGACATGGACCGCGTCCTCGTTGTGGGCGCGCACGCGGCCGACGTCGGTCAGCGCCGCGAACTCCCACGAGAGCGGGGGACGGGTCGAGAAGAGGGAAGTGCCGACACCTACCATGGTCGCAAGTGTCGGCGAAGCGGCAGCCCGGTGGTGGCTTCCGCTGTCAGTGCTGCGCCGCGGCCGCGTGGGCACGCCGCTGGAGCAGCTTGCCCACCGCCACCACGAACAGCGCACCGGCCGCGGCGGCGGCGTAGTGCAGCCAGGGGTTGGCCGCCAGCACCTCGCGCAGCGACACGTCGCTCACGATGGTCTCGCCGCCGACCCAGCCGATCAGCGCCGCGCCCAGCATCACGATGATGGGGAAGCGCTCCATCAACTTGATCATCAGCGTGCTGCCGAAGATCACGAGCGGGATGCTGATCGCCAGGCCCAGCACCAGCAGCACCATGCTGCCCTGCGCGGCAGCCGCCACGGCGATCACGTTGTCCAGGCTCATCACGAGGTCGGCCAAAAGGATGGTGCGCACGGCCGCCATCATGCTGCCGTACTCCTTGGAGTCGCCGTCGCCCTCGTCTTCCTCGCCGAGCAGTTGCAGGCCGATCCACAGCAGCAGCAGGCCGCCGACGATCTGCAGGTACGGCAGCGCCAGCAGCTTGGCCGCCACCACCGTCAGCACGATCCGCAACACGACGGCCGCGCCGGAGCCGAAGAGCACCGCTTTTTTCTGCTGCTCGGGCGGCAGCGAACGCGCCGCCATGGCGATCACCACGGCGTTGTCGCCCGACAGGATGATGTTGATCCAGACGATCTTGATCAGGCCGATCCAGAAGTCCGTGCTTTGAAGAAGTTCCATGTCTCTGATCCCGCTTTGTTTTTGTGAAAAAAACGCCCGCAATCGGATTGCGGGCGTCTTGTTCTTTCTTGCGCGTATGAGGTCTCTTTACGGACCTTGCTGGGCGCGAACGCCGTGGCTTACAGCTTGCCCTTGAGCAGCTTGGCCAGTTCCGAGAAGTTGCGCGTCACGGTGAAGCCGCACTCTTCCATGATGGAGAGCTTGGCTTCGGCCGTGTCGGCACCGCCCGAGATCAGCGCGCCGGCATGGCCCATGCGCTTGCCGGGAGGCGCGGTCACGCCGGCGATGAAGCCGACCACCGGCTTCTTCATGTTGTCCTTGCACCAGCGGGCGGCGTCGGCTTCGTCGGGACCGCCGATTTCGCCGATCATGATCACGGCGTCGGTTTCGGGGTCGTCGTTGAAGGCCTTCATCACGTCGATGTGCTTGAGGCCGTTGATCGGGTCGCCGCCGATGCCGACCGCCGACGATTGGCCCAGGCCGATCTCGGTCAGTTGCGCCACGGCTTCATAGGTCAGCGTGCCCGAGCGGCTCACGACGCCGATGCGGCCCTTGCGGTGGATGTGGCCGGGCATGATGCCGATCTTGATCTCGTCGGGCGTGATCAGGCCGGGGCAGTTCGGGCCGAGCAGCAGCGTCTTCTTGCCGCCGGCGGCTTCCTTGGCCTTCATCTTGTTGCGCACTTCGAGCATGTCGCGAACCGGGATGCCCTCGGTGATGCAGATCGCGAGGTCGAGGTCGGCCTCGACGGCTTCCCAGATCGCGGCCGCGGCGCCTGCCGGCGGCACATAGATCACCGACACGGTGGCGCCGGTCTGCGTGGCGGCTTCCTTCACCGAACCGAAGATCGGGATGTTGAAGATCGACTCGCCGGCCTTCTTCGGGTTCACACCGGCCACGAAGGCGTTCTTGCCGTTCGCGTATTCCTGGCACTTCTCGGTGTGGAACTGGCCCGTCTTGCCGGTGATGCCTTGGGTGATGACTTTGGTGTCTTTGTTGATGTAGATCGACATGACTCTGTTCCTTAGGCCTTCTTGACTGCTGCCACGACCTTCTGGGCCGCGTCCGCCATGGTGTCGGCGCTGATGATCGGCAGGCCCGAGTCGGCCAGCAGCTTCTTGCCTTCGGCTTCGTTGGTGCCCTTCATGCGCACGACCAGCGGCACTTGCAGGTTCACGGCCTTGCAGGCCGCGATCACGCCGGTGGCGATGGTGTCGCACTTCATGATGCCGCCGAAGATGTTGACGAGGATGGCCTCGACATTCTTGTTCTTCAGCATGATCTTGAAGGCTTCGGTGACCTTCTCGGGGGTGGCGCCGCCGCCCACGTCGAGGAAGTTGGCCGGCTCGCCGCCGAACAGCTTGATGGTGTCCATCGTGGCCATCGCGAGGCCGGCGCCGTTCACCAGGCAGCCGATGTTGCCGTCGAGCGAGATGTAGGCGAGGTCGAACTTCGAGGCTTCGACTTCGGCCGGGTCTTCCTCGTCGAGGTCGCGCAGCGCGACGATCTCGGGATGGCGGAACAGCGCGTTGCTGTCGAAGTTGAACTTGGCGTCCAGGGCGATGATGTTGCCCTTGCCGTCACGGTTGAGCGGGTTGATCTCGACCAGCGAGGCGTCCGTCTCCATGTAGCAGGTGTAGAGCTTCTTGAAGATGTCGACGGCTTGCGCGGTCGAATCGGCCGGGATGCCGATGCCGTCGGCGATCTGCTTGGCCTGCTCGTCGGTCAGACCGGCTTGCGGGTCGGCGAACACCGTGATGATCTTCTCGGGCGAGGAGTGGGCCACTTCCTCGATGTCCATGCCGCCTTCGCTCGAAGCGATGAAGGCCACCTTCTGGGTGGCGCGGTCGGTCACGGCCGAAACGTAGTATTCCTTCTGGATGTCGGCGCCGTCTTCGATGTAGAGGCGGCGGACCTTCTGGCCTTCGGGGCCGGTCTGGTGCGTCTTGAGCTGCATGCCGAGGATCTCGCCAGCCAGCTTCTTCACGTCCTCGATGGTCTTGGCGACCTTCACGCCGCCGCCCTTGCCGCGGCCACCCGCGTGGATCTGGGCCTTGACCACCCAGACCGGGCCGCCCAGCTTCTGGGCGGCTTCGACCGCCTCCTGGACCGTGTAGGCCGGAATGCCGCGCGGCACCGGCACGCCGAACTTGGCAAGGATTTCCTTGCCTTGGTACTCGTGAATCTTCATGAGGGATGTCTCTCGGAAGGAAGAGGTTGAATAAACGGGAGATCTAGGCAGGCTGGTGTTGGCTCTGTTGTCCACAGGCGACGGCAGCCTGACGGCTGGGGGCGGCGGACAATCGCGGACTGTATCATGGTGCGCCGCATCAATACTGACGGGCGTGTGCGGTCAATACGTACTTTCTTCTAGCCCGTCTCCTTCCGCCCCCTTTCCTCCAGCCCTTCCATCAGGCAACCCCACCATGGCCAAGGTTTTCATCGATGGCGAAGCCGGCACCACCGGCCTCCAGATCCGCGAGCGGCTGCAAGACATGCCGCAGGTCGAGCTCGTGAGCATCGCGCCCGAGCTGCGTAAAGACGTCAATGCCAAGCGCGACCTCATGGCCGGCGTCGACCTCGTCGTGCTGTGCCTGCACGACGACGCGGCACGCGAATCGGTCGCGCTGATCGACCAGTTGCCCGGCAAGAAGCCCAAGATCATCGACGCCTCGACCGCGCACCGCGTGGCGCCGGGCTGGGTGTTCGGCTTTCCCGAACTGGTGGCGGGCCACTGGCAGGCCGTGGCCCAGGCCGACCGCGTGGGCAACCCCGGCTGCTACGCCACCGGCGCGATCGCCATGGTGCGTCCGCTGGTCGACGCGGGCCTGCTGCCCGCCGACTTCCCGATCGCGCTGCCCTCGGTCAGCGGCTACTCGGGCGGCGGCCGGACCATGATCGAGGCCTACGAGAAGGGCGAGGCGCCGCTGTTCGAAACCTACGCACTGGGCCTCACGCACAAGCACATCCCCGAGATCATGAAATACACCGGCCTCACGCAGCGCCCGGTGTTCATCCCCTCGGTCGGCAATTTCAAGCAGGGCATGCTGGTCCAGCTGCCGCTGCACCTCGACCTGCTGCCCGGCAAGCCGAAGGCCGGCGACCTGCACGAGGCACTGGCCGCGCACTACGCGAAGAGCAACACGCCCGAGCAGTTCGTGAAGGTGCTGCCGCCCACCGCGGACGGCAAGCTCGACGCGCTGGCGCTCAACGACACCAACCAACTCGAGATCCGCGTGTTCCCGAACGAGGACCATCGCCATGCCGTGGTGATCGCGCGCCTGGACAACCTCGGCAAGGGCGCGAGCGGCGCCGCGGTGCAGAACCTCAAGCTGATGTTGTCGCTCTGAGGCGCGGCCTCCACCACTCGAAAGGCGCCGGCTCCCCGGCGCCTTTTTCGTTTCAGCCCACCAGCCAGAGCCCGGTGCCGAGCAGCGCTGCATGCAGCGCGAGCACGATGTAGAACGGCTTGCGCGAGGGCGTCGACATCTCCTGCAGCGTCTCGTGGATGCGCCGCGTGATCAGCGCGCGCAAGGCCGGGTCCTGCGTCGCGACGGGCCCGCCCTGCACCGTGGGCAGCGGTGCCGGCTCGCCTTGCGCGGCGCGGCCCTGCTGCCATTCGGCCAGCAGCTCGTTGAGCGGCAGCCGGTTGACCACGAAGGCGATCACCGCCCGCACCGCCTTGCCTTCGCCAAGCACCGGCGCGAGCTGCGCGCTCAGTGCATCGACCGAGAGCCAGTCGCTCACGCGCTGCAGCGCCCCGTGGGTGCGCGGCATCGATTCGATGCGCCCGGCGATGGCATCGCCCAGGCGCTGCGACACGGCCTCGCCGCGCGCGGCCACCAGGTGCTGCATCGCGCGCGTGCGGCCCTGCGACACGCCGAGCAGCACGTAGACGCCGATGAAGAGCCCCAGCAGCAGGCCCACCAGCAGCGGCGGCGAGGCCAGCAGCGCCAGCACCGCGCCGGCGCCGCCCGCGCGTGCGCCGGGAATGCCGGGGCCGCTCAACCGGCTCAGGTAATAGACGAAGGCGCCGCCACCGAGCACCACGCCGAAGAAGACGCCCTTCGCGACCGAACCGACGAAGGCGGCGCCGGCGCGGGCGCCTGTGCGCACCAGCGAGGGAGATTCAGCGGAACCGATGGGTTTCGAAGACATGGCGCGCTCCTCCTTGTTGGTATGAAGCCGCGGATCATGCCATCGGCCCGTCGCGGGCTTGGCCGCTTGGCCGCTCAGCCGGCCGGCGCCTCGAGCAGCGCCTGCAGCGCGCGCAGGTCGCGCGCGATCCACTCGGCGTCGTGCGCGAAGGCCGCGTCGTCCATGTGCGGCTGGCGCAGCAGCGTGAACTGCAGCTCGCAGGCGCCGGGCGCCACGCCGATGACGCGGAACGGCACGTAGACCTCGGGCACGCCCTCGGGCGACACCCAGTGGTCGAGCACGCCGAGCTCGTTGGCCGGTGCGAAGCGCAGCACCGCGCGGCCACCGGGCGTGGTCGCCAGCCAGCGATCGCCCTCGCGCGTCAGCGCGCCGTCGGCCAGGCCGCTGGCCCAATCGGGCAGGCGCGCGGGATCGGCCGCCAGTGCATAGGCCGCGCGCCAGTCGCAGGCCACGCGCTGCGTGATCACGCGAGACAGTTCATTCGAGCTCATCGATATCGCTCCTCAGCACCTTGGCCGCCACCGCGGCCGAAAAGCCCCGCGCCATCAGGAAGCGGGCCTGCCGGGCGCGCTCCTTGGGATCGGCGGGCGGGGCGTCGAAGCGACGGCGCCAGAGCGCGGCCGCGCGTTCGAGCTCGCTGCCCTGCAGCCCGGCCACCGCCTGCGAGATGGCCTCGGCGCCGATGCCCTTGGCCTGCAGTTCCTGCCGCACGCGCGCCGCGCCAAGCCGGCCCGCGCGCTGGTGCAGCACCGAGGCGACCACGCGCTCCTCGCTGATGAAGTCCTTGGCCGCGAGCTCGTCGAGCGCGGCCTTGAGCGTGCCCGGCTCTTCCTCGTAGCGCGCCAGCTTGCGCTCGAGTTCGCTGCGGGAATGCTCGCGCTGGCTCAGCAGGCGCAGCGCGCGGCCTTTCAGGGAAGGAGCATCGAATGCCATCGGAAATGCGGGGGCGGAAAAAGAAAGCGGGGCGACCGCAGGCGCCCCGCTCGCATGCATCGGCCGGTTATTCGGCCGCGCCGGCCGCGTCCGCCGCCAGCAGCGGGATGCCCAGCGATTCGCGCACCTTGTTCTCGATCTCGCGCGACAGCTCGGGGTTCTCGCGCAGGAACTCGCGCGCGTTGTCGCGGCCCTGGCCGATCTTCTCGCCGTTGTAGGCGTACCAGGCGCCCGACTTGTCGATGATCTTGGCGGTCACGCCCATGTCGATGATCTCGCCCTCGCGGCTGATGCCCTCGCCGAACAGGATGTCGAACTCGGCCGTCTTGAACGGGGGCGAGACCTTGTTCTTCACCACCTTGACCTTGGTTTCGTTGCCGATGGCCTCGTCGCCCTTCTTGATGGTGCCGATGCGACGGATGTCCAGGCGCACCGAGGCGTAGAACTTCAGCGCGTTGCCGCCGGTGGTGGTTTCGGGCGAACCAAACATCACGCCGATCTTCATGCGGATCTGGTTGATGAAGATGACCATGCAGTTGGTCTTCTTGATCGTGGCCGTGAGCTTGCGCAGCGCCTGGCTCATCAGGCGGGCCTGCAGGCCGGGCAGCGAGTCGCCCATCTCGCCTTCGATTTCGGCCTTGGGCGTGAGCGCGGCGACCGAGTCGATGACGATCAGGTCGACGGCGCCCGAGCGCACCAGCGAGTCGACGATCTCGAGCGCCTGCTCGCCAGTGTCGGGCTGGCTGATCAGCAGGTCGGACAGGTTCACGCCGAGCTTCTGGGCGTACTGCACGTCGAGCGCGTGCTCGGCGTCGACGAAAGCGCAGGTGCCGGCCTGCTTCTGCATGGCGGCGATGACCTGCAGCGTGAGCGTGGTCTTGCCCGAGGATTCAGGGCCGTAGATCTCGACCACCCGGCCGCGCGGCAGGCCGCCGACGCCCAGGGCGATGTCGAGGCCCAGCGAGCCGGTGGAGACCACCTGGATGTCCTCGAGCGCCTCGCCTTCGCCGAGCCGCATGATCGTGCCCTTGCCGAACTGCTTTTCGATCTGGGCCAGCGCGGCCTGGAGGGCCTTGGCCTTTTCGGTGTTGGCGCCTGCGATGCTCGAGCCCTTGACGACTGCGTCCATGTGAAAAACTCCTTGAAGATCAACGGGTTGTGTACGGTCGGATCCATCTGCTTTTAACTACAGCCTGGATGCTTGAACAGTAGTGTAGGGGCGGATGGATTTGAGTAAACCCGTTTTTTGGTCAGTTTGCTTTACCATTTGGCGCCGTGAGCGACACCCCCTTCCCCCTCGATCCCGATGCCTGGCGCCAGACCCACCTGGGCCGGCTGCTCGGCCATGCGATGCGGCGCTTCGACGAGCGCGTGCTCGCGCTGATGGCGCACGACGTCGACGTGCCGCTGGCGCTGTCGAACCTCGCGGCGCGCGCGCAGGTGAGCGCGGCCCACGTGCACATCACGCGCCACCTCGCGCGCGAGGGCTCGCGCCTGACCGAACTCGCCGAGCGCGCCGGCATGACCAAGCAGGCCATGGGCGCGCTGGTCGACCAGTGCGAGGCCTGGGGGCTGGTCACGCGCGGGCCCGATCCGCTCGATGCGCGCGCGCGGCGCGTGCTGTTCACGGCCGACGGCCTGGCCTGGCTCGAGGCCTTCCGCCAGGCGGTGACGCAGGCCGAGCGCGAGTTCCGCGCCAGCGTGGGCGACGATGTCGCCACCGTGGTAACCATCGGTCTGGAAGCCTATACGGCGGGCTAGACTCCCCCCGAGCGGAGACAACGTGCAACGGCGCCGCCCACGGCGCGAACCGGGCTGGAGGTGGCTATGCGGATACTGATTGCCGAAGACGACAAGGTGCTGGCCGATGCACTGCTGCGCAGCCTGCGCACCTCGGGCGCCGCCGTCGATCACGTGGCCAACGGCTCCGAGGCCGACACCGCGCTCATGACGCACAGCGAGTTCGACCTGCTGATCCTCGACCTCGGCCTGCCCAGCCTGCACGGCATCGAGATCCTCAAGCGGCTGCGCGCGCGCGGCTCGCAGCTGCCGGTGCTGGTGCTCACCGCGGCCGACAGCGTGGAGGAGCGCGTCAAGGGGCTGGACAACGGCGCCGACGACTACATGGCCAAGCCCTTCAGCCTGCAGGAGCTCGAGGCGCGGGTGCGCGCCCTCACGCGCCGCGGCATGGGCACCACCAGCAACGCGATCAAGCACGGCCCGCTGATCTACGACCAGGCCGGCCGCGTCGCCACGCTCGACGGCAAGATGGTCGAGCTGTCGGCGCGCGAGCTGGGCCTGCTCGAGGTGCTGCTGCAGCGCGCCGGCCGGCTGGTCAGCAAGGACCAGCTGGTGGAGCGCCTGTGCGAATGGGGCGAGGAAGTGAGCCTCAACGCGATCGAGGTCTACATCCACCGCCTGCGCAAGAAGATCGAGAAGGGCCCGGTGCGCATCGCCACCGTGCGCGGGCTCGGCTACTGCCTCGAAAAGATCCAGTGACGCGCGTGCGGCCGCCGGGCGCGGCGGGTCCGGTCCGATGAAACTCTTCCAGCGCGCGCAGCGCTCCCTGTTCGGCGAGATCCTCGACTGGATGCTCACGCCGCTGCTGCTGCTGGTGCCGGTCAGCATCGGCGTGACCTGGCTGGTGGCGCAGGGCATCGCGAGCGCCTCCTTCGACCGCGTGCTCACGCACAACATCGAGACGCTGGCGCGCACGGTCTCGCTGCAGAAGGACAGCCCGCGCTTCGTGCTGCCGCAGCCGACGCGCGAGATCCTGCGCGGCGACGACACCGACCGCGTTTACTACCAGGTGCTCGACAGCCACGGCACGCTGCTCAGCGGCGAGCACGACGTGCCGCACCCCAGCCTCGACGAGCCGCCGGCCATCGGCCAGGTCCAGCTGCGCGACGGCGAGATGAACGGCAAGTCGGTGCGCGTGGCCTGGATCTGGCTGGCCGGCGACGCGCCCGATGCGCCGCCCGCGCTGCTGCAGGTGGCCGAGACGCGCCAGAAGCAGTCGCTGCTGGCGGCCGACATCATCAAGGGCGTGCTGCTGCCGCAGTTCGCGATCCTGCCGCTCGCGGTGCTGCTGATCTGGCTGGCGCTGGTGCGCGGCATCAAGCCGCTGTCGGTGGTGGAGGCGCGCATCCGCGAGCGCCGCCCCGGCGACCTGAGCCCGCTCGACGAGTCCTCGGTGCCGCTCGAGGTGGTGCCGCTGGTGTCCTCGGTCAACGAGCTGCTCGACAAGCTCAACGATTCCATCGACACGCAGAAGCGCTTCCTGGCCGACGCGGCGCACCAGCTCAAGACGCCGCTCGCGGGCCTGCGCATGCAGGCCGACCTGGCGCAGCGCGAGAACGCCAATGCCGACGAGCTCAAGCAGTCGCTCAAGCAGATCGGCCGCGCCAGCGTGCGCGCCACCCACACGGTGAACCAGCTGCTGTCGCTGGCGCGCGCCGAGGGCAACAGCGCCGGCGCCCATCGCCAGCCCTGCGACCTGGCGCGGCTCACGATCGAGGTGGTGCGCGAGGCGGTGCCGCGCGCGATCGAGAAGCGCATCGACCTCGGCTACGACGGCCTCGATCCCGGCTCGCGCGGCGTGGTGCTCGAGGGCAACCCGACCCTGCTCAAGGAGCTGGTGCGCAACCTGGTCGACAACGCCATCAACTACACGCCCTCGCGGCCCGAACGCACCGGCGTGATCACCGCGCGGGTGCTGGCCGATCCCTTCGGCCGGGTGCTGCTGCTGCAGGTGGAGGACAACGGGCCGGGCATTTCGGAGGCCGACCGCGAGCTCGTGTTCGAGCCCTTCTACCGCGTGCTGGGCAACGAGGCCGACGGCTCGGGCCTGGGGCTGCCGATCGTGCGCGAGATCGCGAACCAGCACCATGCGCAGGTGACGCTCGAGGACGCGCATCCCGAGCGGCAGCCGCCGGGCGCGCGCTTCACGGTGCGTTTCGAGAGCGCGCCGGCCTGAGCGGCCGGCTCATCGGGCGCCGGGGCCCGAGGCACCGGCCTTCGGCGGCTCGGCGCGGATCTGCAGGTACTCGGGATGGATCTGCCGCGCGAGGCGCTGCGGATCGCGCTCGTCGAGCCCCGCCGGCGCGAGCCCGAAGCCCGCGAGGTCGCCGCGCGACCACAGCCAGTAGCCGCCGTTGAGGACCAGCAGGGCGATCACGACCAGGCGCAGCGGCATCGCGGCGTCCGGTCTCAGAGGGCCATGCCGCGCGGCCGCACGCTGACCTCGTCGCTGACGATGGCCTGCAGGCCCTCGGCCGTGCGCACCTGCAGCTCGCCGGTCCACGAGACGCCCTCGCACAGGCCCGTGCGGCCGTCGCTGAGCACCACCTCGCGCCCGCGCAGCACGTCGCGCGCCGCGAATCGCTCGGCGAACGGCGCGAAGCCGCGCGCGCCGAATGCGAGCACGTCGCGCACCAGCGGCGGGATCAGTTCGGCCAGCACCGCGGGCGAAGTGGCGTCGGGACGCCATTGGCGCATCCAGGCGGGCGGCGTGCGCATGCCCTCGGCATCGCGCGCGCCGATGTTCACGCCGATGCCGATGACCACGTAGCGCGGCGACGATGCACCGCCGGCATGCGGCAGCGCGGTCTCGATCAGGATGCCCACGAGCTTGCGCTCGTCGACCCAGAGGTCGTTGGGCCACTTGAGCCCGAGCTTCGCCGCGCCCGTGGGATCGAGGTTCTCGGCCAGGCTGACCCCGACCGCGAGCGAGAGACCCGACCAGTCGGCCGGCGCGAGCGGCAGGCCCAGCGAGAAGGTCAGCGACGGCGCGACATCGTCGCCGGGCTGCTGCGCGCTCTGCCAGGGCCGGCCGAGCCGGCCGCGGCCCGCGGTCTGGCGCTCGGCGACCAGCAGCACGGGCTCGGTCCGCCCGGCGCGCGCGCGCCGCATGAGTTCGGTGTTGGTGGAATCGATCTCGCCGACCACCTCGGCCGCGAAGCCCGGCAGCAGGGGGGCGAGCGCCGCGGCGATCCGCTCCTCATGCCACTGCAGGGCGCTGCCGCCGGCGGCCATGTTCAGAGCCCGCCGTTGTCGGCCGCGGCCGGGGCCGCCTCGGCGACCGTCTCGGCCTTCTTCGCCTTGGCCGGCTTGTCGGCTTTCGGCGCCTTGTCCTTCTTCTTGCCGTCCTTCTTTTCCGACTTCTTCTCGGCCTTCTTTTCGGACTTTTTCTCGGCCTTCTTGTCAGCCTTCTTCTCGGCCTTCTCCTTCTCGGCCTTTTTCGCTTCCTTCTTCTTCGCCTTCTTCTTTTTCTTCTTGTCCTCTTCCTCGTCGTCCTTCGGCGTGAGCAGCGTGCCGCGGCATTGCTCGGAGCCGCAGTAGCACGGGAACTCGGACAGCAGCTTCTCGGTGTACGGCTCGTCGATGATCAGGCCGTAGTCGTAGTTGAGTTCCTCGCCGGCCGCGATGTTGCGCAGCGCCTTGATATAGACGCGCCCATCGACCTCGTCGGCCTCGCAGTTGGGCTCGCACGAGTGGTTGATCCAGCGGGCCGCATTGCCGTCGACGTTGCCGTCGATCACGCGCCCGTCATCGATATGGAAGTAGAAAGTGTGATTCGGCTGGGCCGGATCGTGCGGATGGCGGCGCAGTGCCTCCTTCCACGTGATGATCTCGCCCTTGTACTCGATGATCCGCTCGCCTTCGGCCAGGTCCTGCACCGCGAACACGCCGTTGCCATGGACGGAGGAACGCCGCGTCTGAATTCGGCGGGCGTTGGAAAGTGGGGATTTGGAAGGCATCGCCGAAGTCTGTTAGTTTGAATATGCACACATGCGCGTGCGCGTGTGCGCACGCGAGAAGCCGCCGAGTATAGAGAGAGCCCATGGCACTGCGCGCATGGCCCGCGAGCCGGCTTGGCGAAACAGTTGAGAGAGCACAGATGACGAAGACATTGGTTATTGCAGAAAAACCGTCGGTGGCGCAGGACATCGTGCGTGCGCTCACGCCGGTGGCCGGCAAGTTCGACAAACACGACGAGCACTTCGAGAACGACCAGTACGTCGTGACCAGCGCCGTCGGCCACCTGGTGGAAATCCAGGCGCCCGAGGAGTTCGACGTCAAGCGCGGCAAGTGGAGCTTCGCCAACCTGCCGGTGATCCCGCCGCACTTCGACCTCAAGCCGGTGGACAAGACCAAGACCCGCCTCAACGCGGTGGTCAAGCAGGCCAAGCGCAAGGACGTGACCCAGCTCGTGAACGCCTGCGACGCGGGCCGCGAGGGCGAACTGATCTTCCGCCTGATCGAGCAGTACGCCGGCGGCAAGACGGGCCTGAACAAGCCGGTGCGGCGGCTGTGGCTGCAGTCGATGACGCCGCAGGCGATCCGCGACGGCTTCGACTCGCTGCGCACCGAGAAGCAGATGCAGGGCCTGGCCGACGCCGCGCGCTCGCGCTCCGAGGCCGACTGGCTGGTGGGCATCAACGGCACGCGCGCGATGACGGCCTTCAACTCGCGCGACGGCGGCTTCTTCCTCACCACCGTGGGCCGGGTGCAGACGCCCACGCTGTCGGTGGTGGTCGAGCGCGAGGAGCAGATCCGCAAGTTCGTCTCGCGCGACTACTGGGAAGTGCACGCCAGCTTTCTCGCCGAAGCCGGCCACTATCCGGGCAAGTGGTTCGACCCGGCCTGGAAGAAGGCCAGCGCCCCGCTGCTGCCCAGCGGCGAGCCCGACCCCGAGCAGCGCGCCGACCGGATCTGGAACGAGCGCGACGCGCTCGCCATCGCGCAGGCCGCGCGCGGCAAGCCCGCCAGCGTCACCGAGGAGAGCAAGCCCACCACCCAGGCCTCGCCGCAGCTGTTCGACCTGACCTCGCTGCAGCGCGAGGCCAACAGCCGCTTCGGCTTCTCGGCCAAGACCACGCTGGCGCTGGCCCAGAGCCTGTACGAACGCCACAAGGCGCTGACCTACCCGCGGACCGACTCGCGCGCCCTGCCCGAGGACTACCTGCCGGTGGTCAAGCAGACCATGGGCATGCTCGCCACCAGCGGCATGCGCCACCTCGCGCCGTTCGCGCAGCAGGCGATCGACCAGAACTACGTGAAGCCGAGCAAGCGCATCTTCGACAACGCGAAGGTGTCGGATCACTTCGCGATCATCCCGACCCTGCAGGCGCCCAGCGGCCTGTCGGAAGCCGAGCAGCGCCTCTACGACTTCGTGGTGCGCCGCTTCCTGTCGGTGTTCTTCCCGAGCGCCGAATACCAGGTCACGACCCGCATCAGCACGGTGGCGCAGGCCGGCAGGAACTACGCCTTCCGCTCCGACGGCAAGGTGCTGGTCAAGCCGGGCTGGCTCGCGATCTACGGCAAGGAAGCCGTCAGCGACGACGACGAGAAGGACGGCAAGAACCTGGTGCCGGTGAAGCCCGGCGAGATGGTGCTGGCCGAGACCGTCGACACCAAGGGCCTGAAGACGCGCCCGCCGGCGCGCTACTCCGAAGCCACGCTGCTCGGCGCCATGGAAGGCGCGGGCAAGACCATCGACGACGAGGAACTGCGCGAGGCCATGCAGGAGAAGGGCCTGGGCACGCCAGCCACGCGCGCGGCCACCATCGAAGGCCTGATCGCCGAGAAGTACATGCTGCGCGAGGGCCGCGAGTTGATCCCGACCGCCAAGGCGTTCCAGCTCATGACGCTGCTGCGCGGCCTCGGCGTGGAGGAACTCTCCAAGGCCGAGCTCACCGGCGAGTGGGAATACAAGCTCGCGCAGATGGAGAAGGGCTCGCTGAGCCGCGACGCCTTCATGCGCGAGATCGCGGCGATGACCGAGCACATCGTCAAGAAGGCCAAGGAGTACGACCGCGACACCGTGCCCGGCGACTACACGACGCTGGCCACGCCCTGCCCCAACTGCGGCGGCGTGGTGAAGGAGAACTACCGCCGCTACGGCTGCACCGGCAAGAGCGGCACGGGCGAGGACGCCTGCGGCTTCTCGTTCGGCAAGTCGCCGGCCGGGCGCACCTTCGAGGTCGCCGAGGCCGAGGCGCTCTTGCGCGACAAGCACATCGGCCCGCTCGAGGGCTTCCGCTCCAAGGCCGGCTGGCCCTTCACCTCCGAGATCGTGCTCAAGTACGACGAGGAGGCGAAGAACTGGAAGCTGGAGTTCGACTTCGGCGACGACAAGAACGAGGACAGCGGCGAGATCGTCGACTTCAGCGAGCAGGACACGGTAGGCCCGTGCCCGATCTGCGGCGCGCCCGTGTTCGAGCACGGCAGCAACTACATCTGCGAGAAGTCGGTGCCCACCAACGCCCAGCCCACGCCGAGCTGCACCTTCAAGACCGGCAAGATCATCCTGCAGCAGCCGGTGGAGCGCGCGCAGATGGAGAAGCTGCTGGCCACCGGCAAGACCGACCTGCTCGACAAGTTCGTCTCGATGCGCACGCGCCGCGCCTTCAAGGCCTTCCTGACCTGGAACGCGGAAGAAGGCAAGGTGACCTTCGAGTTCGCGCCGCGCGAGGGCGGCAGCAAATTCCCGCCGCGCAAGACCTTCGGCAAGGCCGCGCCGGCCGGCAAGACCGCCGCCGCCAAGAAGGTGGCGGCGAAGAAGGCGCCCGCGGCCAAGAAGGCACCGGCCGAGAAGAAGGCGCCGCGCAAGACCGGCGCCGGCCTCAAGCCCAGCGACGCGCTCGCCGCGGTGATCGGCAACGAGCCGGTGGCGCGCACCGAGGTGGTCAAGAAGCTCTGGGACTACATCAAGGCCAATGGCCTGCAGGACGCGAAGGACAAGCGCTCGATCAATGCCGACGCCAAGCTCAAGCCGGTGTTCGGCAAGGACCAGGTGACGATGTTCGAGCTCGCGGGCATCGTGGGCAAGCACCTCACGGCGCTCTGAGCCATGCGGCGCAGAAGCTTCGCAGGCACGGCCGCCGGCCTCGCGCTGGCGCTGCTTTCCGCCTGGGCCCCGGCCCAGGCCGCCGACTGGCCCGACAAGCCCGTCAAGCTGGTGGTGCCCTTCCCGCCCGGGCAGGCCACCGACATCTTCGCGCGCGCGCTCGCCGAACAGCTCGGCCGGCGGCTGGGCCAGCCGGTGATCGTCGACAACAAGGCCGGGGCCGGCAGCAACATCGGCACCGAGTTCGTGGTGCGTTCGGCGCCCGACGGCTACACGCTGGTGGTGGCCGGCAGCGCGATGGCGGTCAACCAGACGCTCTACGCCAAGCCCGGCTTCGACCCGCGCAAGGATCTCGTGGGCATCTCGCTGATCGCCAAGGTGCCGCTGGTGTTCCTCGCCACGCCCGAGAGCGGCATCCGCACGCTGGGCGAGCTCACAGCGCGCGCCAAGGCCGAGCCCGGCCGGCTCAGCTACGCGAGCGCCGGCATCGGCGGCACGCAGCATCTGTCGGGAGAGATGTACAAGTCGGCGGCGCATGTGTTCGTCACGCACATTCCGTACCGGGGCAGCGGGCCCGCGCAGGCCGACTTCCTCGGCAACCAGGTGCCGCTGATGATCGATTCGGTGACCGCCGCGCTGCCGCACATCAAGGCCGGCAAGGCGATCCCGCTGGCCGTGACCTCGGCCACGCGCTCCTCGCAGCTGCCCGAGGTGCCCACCGTGCGCGAGAGCGGCGTGGCCGGCACGCGCGACTTCGAGGCCGTGGGCTGGCTCGGCCTGATGGCGCCGCGCGGCACGCCGCCCGAGGTGCTGGCGCGCCTGAACCGCGAGGTGACCGAGATCCTCAAGAGCGAGCAGATGGCGCGCTTCATCCGCGAGCGCGGCTCGGAGCCGGCGCCCACGACCGGGCCCGAGTTCGACCGCTTCGTCGCGAGCGAGATCGGGCTCTGGGGCGCGGCCGTCAAGGCCTCGGGCGCGAAGCCCGAATAGCCCGTTGCGTCAGGCCGGCGTGAAGTCGGTCGACAGCGACAGCGATTCCCACGCGCTCAGTTCTTCCTGCAGCGCGGCCAGCTTCTCGCGTACCGCCTTCACCGCGTCGCTGCCCAGCAGCAGGTGCGCGGGCGGCGTCGGCGCTTCGACGATGCGCAGCATGGCGCGCGCCGCCTTCACCGGATCGCCCGCCTGCTTGCCGCTGCGCGCCAGCCGCGCCTCGCGCACCGGGCCCAGCACCGGTGCGTAGTCGGCGATGGTCTGCGGTGCGCGCACCATCGAGCGACCGGCCCAGTCGGTGCGAAAGCCGCCCGGCTCCACGGCCGTGACGCGGATGCCGAAGCTCGCCACCTCCTTGCCGAGCGCCTCCGACAGGCCCTCGAGCGCGAACTTGCTGCCGTGGTAGATGCCGAGCCCCGGGAAGGTGACGATGCCGCCCATCGAGGTGATGTTGAGGATGTGGCCGCGGCGGCGCGCACGCATGAAGGGCAGCACGGCCTTGGCGACGGCGACCGCGCCGAACACGTTGACCTCGAACTGCCGGCGCACCTCGTCGAGCGAGGATTCCTCGAGCGTGCCTTCGTGGCCGTAGCCGGCGTTGTTGACCAGCACGTCGATGGCGCCGACGCCGGCCTCGACCTCGGCCACCACGCGCTCGACCTCGTCGTGGCGCGTCACGTCGAGCAGGCGGCCGAAGGAGCGGCCGGGCTGCAGCGCGTCGAAGGCGGCGCACGCGGCCTCGTCGCGCAGGGTGCCGACCACGCGGTGGCCGGCGGCCAGCGCCTCCTGCGCGAGCGCGCGGCCGAAGCCGGTGCTCACGCCGGTGATGAACCAGGTGCGCTGGGGTGAAGAAGGAGCGGATGTCATGGCGGTGTCCTCTGGGTGTTGTGTGCCCTGAATGTGCGCCCGGCTTCCGCCTTTGATAAGCCGCCCGGCGAACGAAGCGGCTTGCAGTTTTTCTTCAAGATCGCGCGCGGCGGGAACCCGGCGTGCCGCGGCGGCACCAACGACAAGACCCCGCGCGCGGGGTCTTGTTACATGCGCGCCATGACGCGCGGCCTATAGTCGTTCGATCCACCCCTGGGGATAGATTCCATGAAGTCATTGATTGCCACCGCCTTCGCCCTTGCCATGGGCTTCTCGCTCGCGGGCTGTGCCTCGTCCTCGCGCACCGCCGATGCCGGCAGCACCGCCTCCTCGGGCAGCGGCGTGACGGTGTTCGGCACCGTCGACGCCGGCGTCAGCGGCTACTCGACCAAGTCCGAGCGCCGCTGAACCGGCGCGGCGCTCAGCGGCGGCGCCGCAGCAGCGCCTGCTGCAGCACGCGCGCCGCGCGGTCGCGGATTTTGCCGGGCGCGCCGCGCAGCGTGGTCTTCGGCGCCACCTTGGCGGTGGCGCAAGCCCACAGAAAGTCGTGCAGGATCGGCGTGTCGTCCACGGTCTCGGTGCTGCCGTACTTGTGGAATTCGGGGTGCCACTGCGTGGCAGCGATGTAGCTGCGGCCGCGCTCGGGCCGGCGGCGGATCGCCTCGGCCACCCGGTCGGGCAGGCTCCAGGCCTCGACCTCGAAACCGGGCGCGAGGTCCTTCACGCCCTGGTGGTGGATGCTGTTGACGCGCGCGGTCTGCACCTCGGGATAGAGCTTCGCGAGCCGCGTGCCCGGCACGATCCCGATCTGGTGGAAGTTCTGGTCGTAGGTCACCGGGTCGCGGTGGCGCAGCGTCTCGGGATGGCCGTGCTGCTCCTCGATGTCCTGGTAGAGCGTGCCGCCGAAGGCCACGTTGATGAGCTGCAGCCCGCGGCACACGCCGAAGATCGGCTTGCCGGCCTGCTCGAAGGCCTCGACCAGCGCGAGGTCGTAGAGGTCGCGGATGCGGTCGCCGATCCAGGCGTCCTTGAGCGGCACCTCGCCATAGCTGCCGGGCCAGACGTCGGCCCCGCCGTGCATCACCACGCCGTCGAGCCACTCGGCGTAGTGCGACAGCTTGGTGTCGCCGCGCGCGGTCTCGCCCGTGGGGCAGGGCACCATCACCACCATCGCGCCGGCCGACATCAGCCAGTGGGCGATCGACTGCTCGACGTACTGCAGGGTCTTGTTGGTGAACAGCGAGCGCGCCGGATCGGCGTGCGAGAAGCAGGCGGACAAACCGATCTTGAGTCGGGCGGAGACGGGCTGGGGCATCTCGTTGGGTTCCCTGTGAGCGAAATTCATTCTGCGCCCACCGAACTTCGGTCGTGTGTCAGCCGAACCCGCGAAGTATCCTGTCGAGCCCACAAGGAGACACCGCATGCAGACGATCAAGGGGCCCGCCATCTTCCTGGCCCAGTTCGCGGGCGACACCGCGCCCTTCCACTCGCTCGACGCGATCGCCGGCTGGGCCGCGGGCCTGGGCTACAAGGGCGTGCAGATCCCGAGCTGGGACGCGCGGCTGATCGACCTGAAGAAGGCCGCCGAGAGCAGGACCTACTGCCAGGAGATCCAGGGCACGCTCGCCGCGCACGGCCTCTCGATCACCGAGCTCTCGACCCATCTGCAGGGCCAGCTGGTCGCGGTGCACCCGGCCTACGACGCGGGCTTCGACGGCTTCGCGGCGCCCGAGGTGCGCGGCAATCCGGCGGCGCGCCAGCAATGGGCGGTGCAGCAGCTGCACTACGCGGCGAAGGCCTCGGCGAACCTCGGCCTCACGGCGCACGCGACCTTCTCGGGCGCGCTGGCCTGGCCCTACCTGTACTCGTGGCCGCCGCGCCCGCCGGGACTGATCGAGGAGGCCTTCGACGAGCTCGCGCGCCGCTGGCGCCCGATCCTCGATGCCTTCGACGCGGTGGGCGTGGACGTGGGCTACGAGATCCATCCGGGCGAGGACCTGCACGACGGCGTGAGCTACGAGATGTTCCTCGAGCGCGTGAACAACCATCCGCGCGCCTGCCTGCTCTACGACCCGAGCCACTTTGTGCTGCAGCAGCTCGACTACCTGGCCTACATCGACCACTTCCACGAGCGCATCAAGATCTTTCACGTGAAGGACGCCGAGTTCAACCCGACCGGCAAGCAGGGCGTGTACGGCGGCTTCCAGAAGTGGATCGACCGCGCCGGGCGCTTCCGCTCGCTGGGCGACGGGCAGGTCGACTTCAAGGCCATCTTCTCGAAGATGGCGCAGTACGACTTCCCGGGCTGGGCGGTGCTCGAGTGGGAGTGCTGCATCAAGCACCCGGAGGACGGCGCGCGCGAGGGCGCGAAGTTCATCGCCGACCACATCATCCGCGTGGCCGACCGGGCCTTCGACGACTTCGCGGCCGGCGGTGTCGACGTGGCGGCCAACCGGCGCGTGCTCGGACTCGACTGACGCAGTCGCTCAGCGGTGCAGTGGGCAGCCGTTGCGCTCGCTGCGAAATTCCGACGAGGCCGCATAGGCCGCCTTGCGCGCGCGCATCACGCCGCCCAGCGGCCGGTGCGCCGCGAGCGCCTGCCAGGGGCTGAAGGCCATGCCGTCGTCCATCTCGCGCGACAGCTCCTCGCTCCAGCCCGGCTGCGGCGCCGCCAGCACGCGCGCGACCGTCACGAAGGGACTGAGTTCCTGCGGCCATTCGACCGAGGCGTCCTCGACCGGCATGCGCTCGAGGTCGACGCAGAGCTGAGCCCGCAGCTCCCACTCGCCGCCGTGCGTGCGCAGGAAGTCCATCACCGCCTCGCGCGTGCCGTCGGGCTTGCCGTCCAGATGCAGCTCGGCCTTCTCGAGCGCGACGAGCGCCTCGGACACCGGCGCGAGCTGCAGCTTGGCGATGTGATCGCCGAAGCGGATCGGCACCTGGGTGAAGAAGGTGGCCCCCAGCGGATGGGTCAGCGGATGCGCGCCCAGCGCGACCAGCTTCGCGCTCGAGCCGCCCGCGACCTCGATCAGCTTCTCGATGCTCTGCAGCACGCCCGACAGCAGCAGCTTGCCGGTCGGCGCGCGATCGGTGGTGGCCGCGAGCAGCTTGAGACTGCGCAGGAAGCCGCGCGCGTCGGGCGCGACGAACACCGGGCCGTCGACGAACAGGAAGTCCTGCGTGGTGTGGCCCTCGGAGCCCTCGACGCGCTCGCCCTCGACATCGAACACTTTGAGCGCCATGCCGCGCGGCAGCGAGATGCGGTCGTCGAGCACCTCGGCCGGCGGCGTCGACAGCCGCATCGCCGCGCGATGGCGCCCCGGCCTGGCGAACAGGCCCTGCGCGTACTCAGGCGGCAGGCCTTCGGGCACGACGAGTTCGGCATGCAGCAGGCCGTGGCTCTTGGCGTGCACGGCGCGCATGGCGTGGCCGGTGTGCTCGGCCATGGTCTGCGCCATCTCGCGCAAGGTGGCCACCAGCTCGATCTGGGTCTGGGCCTCGTCCTCGCGCTCGGTCTCCACGGAGGGATCGAAGCGCACCGGAGTGCGGGCATGCGTGGCGGTGTCGTTCATGGTCGAGGCTCCTTTGGCATCCTGGGTCGGGCCATTGAGCGTGGCGCCCCCGGCGCGCGGTGTAGGCCGTCGGCTCCCGTGGCTGCGCTCGACCGCCTGCACGGGAGGCCGCGTCAGCCGGCGCGCGCGAGCTGCGCCACGCGCCGGATCGCGTCGTCGATGCGCGCGGCCTCGATCAGCCCGTAGCCGAAGGCCAGGCCTTCGGGCACGTCGGCCGCATGCGGATCGAGCGCATAGCGCGACAGCGGCGCCAGCGTGATGCCGGCCTCGGCCGCGCGCCGGGCGAGCAGGTCGGCGCGCAGCGGCGCATGCAGCCGGGCCGACAGATGCAGGCCGGCCTGCGAGGGAATGGCCTCGAACAGGTCCGGGCCGTGGCGCACCAGCGCCTCGAGCAGCGCGCGGCGGCGCTCGCCGTAGACCTTGCGCATCTTGCGGATGTGGCGCGCCAGGTGGCCCTCGGCGATGAAGTCGGCCAGCGCGTCCTGGCCCAGCACCGGGCTGTGCCAGTCGGCCAGCTCGCGCATGCGCACCAGCGCCGCGCGCGCCCATGGCGGCGCCACTACGAAGCCCAGGCGCAGCGCGGGAAAGAGGCTCTTCGAGAAGGTGCCCACGTAGCAAACCGAGTCGGCGCGGTCCAGCGTCTGCAGCGCGTCGAGCGGGCGGCCGGCGAAGCGGAATTCGCTGTCGTAGTCGTCCTCGATCACCACCGCATGGCGCTCGCGCGCGAAGGCCAGCAGCGCGGCGCGCCGCGGCGTCGACATGGCGACGCCGGTGGGAAACTGGTGCGAGGGCGTCACGCAGACCACGCGCGCCTCGACCGGCAGCCGGTCGACGCACAGGCCCTCGGCGTCGGTGGGCACGGGCACCACCTTCGCGCCGGCGGCCGCCAGGGCCTCGCGCAGCGAGGGATAGGACAGCTGCTCGACCGCCACCACCGTGCGCCCCGGCACGACGAGGATGCGCGCGAGCAGCCCGAAGGCCTGCTGCGCGCCGGCGGTGACGACGATGTCGTCGACACTGCAACCGACCGCGCGCGTGAAGGACACGTGGCGCGCGATCGCCTCGCGCAGCGCCGGCTGGCCGCGCGGGTCGGCGTACTGCGCCGCTTCGC
Organism: Variovorax sp. PDC80; assembly: GCF_900115375.1. Taxonomy (NCBI): domain Bacteria; kingdom Pseudomonadati; phylum Pseudomonadota; class Betaproteobacteria; order Burkholderiales; family Comamonadaceae; genus Variovorax; species Variovorax sp. PDC80. Next base: position 275,021 of record NZ_FOWG01000012.1, read on the forward strand.
CGCCGCCGCGCGCGATGCGGCGCAGCGCGCGGTCGGACAACCGGCGCCAGATGTCGAAGGGCAGCGCGCTCGCATCGGGCAGGCCGATGCGGAAATCGTCGCGCGCCGAGCGCTGCTGCAGCGTGGGCGGCAGGTCGGCGCCGGGCACGCGCGGCGGGGCCAGGCGGGGATCGCGGCGCGGCGTGCCGGCCTCGGCGCGCGGCGCCCGGCCGCGGCGCGACGCCGGCAAGGTGTCGGCCACGTAGGTCCCGGCCCCGGGGCGGGCGACCAGGTAGCCCTCGCTGAGCAGCAGGTCGTAGGCGGCCAGCATGGTGTTGCGCGACACGCCCAGGCGCTGCGCGAGCGCACGCGTGGCGGGCAGGCGGGCGCCCGGCCGCAGCCGGCCGTCGAGGATGGCGGCGTGCAGCTGCCGGTGCAGCTCGCGCAGCAGTTCGCGCGAGCCGGCCGCGGGCAGCTGCAGGGACAGCTCGAAAAGTGGCTCCATGGAATTGGCCGATTGTGGTTCTTTTGAGGAACCAATCGCAAGCCTACGCTGGACCCCATCGAATGCTCGACGGAGAAACGCCATGCACCCCGCCCCCTCTTCTTCCACCGCGCCCGAGCGCCTGCCGCTGAGCCTGGCCTGGCTCGCGCTCGGCGCCTTCGCGATCGGCACCGAGAGCTTCATCGTCGCCGGCCTGCTGCCCGTGCTCGCAGCCGACCTGCAAATCAGCCCCACGCACGCGGGCCAGCTCGTGCTGCTGTTCGCGCTCAGCTATGCGATCGGCTCGCCGCTGATGGCCGCGGCCTGCGCGCGCTTCGGCCGTCGGCCGCTGCTGGTCGCGAGCCTCGCGGCCTTCAGCGGCCTCACGCTGCTGGCGTCGATGGCGCAGGGCTTCGGCCAGCTCGCGCTGGCGCGGCTGGCGCTGGGCCTGGTGGCGGGCGTGTTCGTGCCGACCGCGAGCGCGGTGGCGGCCTCGCTGGTGTCGCCCGCGCTGCGCGGCCGAGCACTGGCGATCGTGACCGGCGGCGGCACGCTGGCGGTGGCGCTCGGCGTGCCGCTGGGCGCCTGGATCGCGGGCTGGGGCGGCTGGCGCACGGCCTACCTGCTGATCGCCGCGCTGGGCCTGGTCGCGACCGTGGGACTGGCGGCCGGGCTACCACGCCGGCTCGCGGCGGCGGCGCCCGCCGCATCGGGCGGCGCGGCCTTCGCCGTGCTGCGCGCGCCGGGCGTGCTGGCCGGGCTCGGCGTCAGCGTGCTCTGGACCACGGGTGGCTTCAGCTTCTACACCTACATCGCACTGTTCCTCTCGCGCACGGTGGGCATCGGCCCCGAAGGCATCGGCGCGGTGTTCGTCGCCATCGGCGTGGCGGCGGCGCTCGGCACCGCGGCCGGCGGCTGGGCCACCGACCGCTTCGGCGCCGACCGGGTGGCGCGCGGCTTCGCGCTGCTGCTGGTGGCGGTCCTCGGCGGGCTGTCTCTCGCGGCCCAGGCGCTGCCCGGCGGCCTGGCGCTGCCGGCCGTGGTGGGCCTGGCGGCGCTGTGGGGTTTCGCGGGCTGGGGCTTCGGGCCGGCGCAGGCGGTGCGGCTGATCCGGCTGGCGCCCGAGCGCGCGCCGATGACGCTGTCGCTCAACGCCTCGGCGATCTACCTCGGGATCGCGGTCGGCTCGCTGTTCGGCGGCGTGGCGATCGCGTGGTTCGGCGTGAGCGCCGTCGGCTGGGTGGGCGCGGCCTGCCAGCTGGCCGGCGTGCTGCTGCTGGCCCATGGCCGCCGGCGCGGCGGCGGCACGGTCGCGCGGGTCGGGGAGCCCGCGGCGGCCTGAGGGCTTTCAGCTACTCTTTTGATAGCAATATCGGCCGATTTGTCGCGCGTTCGCGCCAGTCCCGGCCGAAACCTGAGCAACAGTCATGCCAGTCCGGTTACAATGCCGGGTTCGTTTCGATACTACGACGAAGTCTTTTCTCGTCACCCCACCGGTTGGCCGATTGGCACCGAGGCCCCCTGAACCCGATTTGAAATCCCCGGGTTCCGCACCTCCCCCGCCAGGCACGCCGGTTTTTGCCGTGTGTTGGAGCGCCAGTTCCGGCGCCCATGATTGCCACCACGGTCTTCGTTCATGTTGAAGCGAGCAGAGCGCGTCCCCGCTGCGCCGTGTGTGTCGGCCGGCCGTCGCGCCTGAAACCAAACACGACGGATTTCATTCATATCCAACAGACAACGAAGATTCGAGGTAAAGCATGCCGAAGGAAGAACTGATCGAAATGAACGGCGCAGTGACCGAAGTCCTGCCCGATTCGCGCTACCGCGTCACGCTCGACAACGGTCACCAGCTGATCGCTTACAGCGGCGGCAAGATGCGCAAGCACCACATCCGCATCCTGGCGGGCGACAAGGTGTCGCTGGAACTCTCGCCCTACGACCTGACCAAGGGCCGCATCACGTTCCGTCACCTGGAACGCCGCGGTCCTCCGCCGTCGGGTCCCGGCGGCAACAACGGCGCCCAGCGCCGCTGAACGAGCGGCACGCGCCGACCGTCGCAGCCCCCGAGGGCCTTGCAGCACTGTCGCCCCGGCGGCGGGCTGCAAGGCCCTGATTTTTTTCCTCCCCACGTCTTTCCACCGTCTCTCACGCCTCCGCCGGGCTTGCTGGCGGCCACGCCATGACCACCACCTCCCCCGACGATTTCGCCACCCTGTCGCTCGCGCCGCAGATGCTGGCCAACCTGGCGCAGCTCGGCTACGCGCGCATGACGCCGATCCAGGCCGCGAGCCTGCCGAGCGCGCTGCTCGGCAAGGACCTGATCGCCCAGGCCAAGACCGGCAGCGGCAAGACCGCCGCCTTCGCGCTGGCGCTGCTGGCCAACCTCAATCCGCGCCGCTTCGCGGTGCAGGCGATGGTGCTGTGCCCGACGCGCGAGCTGGCCGACCAGGTCACGACCGAGATCCGCCGGCTGGCGCGCGCGGAAGAGAACATCAAGGTGGTCACGCTGTGCGGCGGCGTCGCGCTGCGCGGGCAGACCGCGAGCCTGGAGCACGGCGCCCACGTGGTGGTGGGCACGCCGGGGCGGATCATGGACCACCTCGAGCGCGAGAACCTCGCGCTCGACGCGCTCAACACGCTGGTGCTCGACGAGGCCGACCGCATGCTCGACATGGGCTTCTTCGACGACATCGTGACCGTGGCGCGCCAGTGCCCGAAGGAGCGCCAGACGCTGCTGTTCTCGGCCACCTACCCCGAGGGCATCGCCAAGCTCGCGCAGCAGTTCATGAAGAACCCGCAGCAGATCGCGGTGCAGGCCCAGCACACGGGCAGCGCGATCCGCCAGCGCTGGTACCAGATCAAGGACGGCGAACGGCTGCACACCGTGAGCCGGCTGCTCGACCACTTCCGCCCGGCCAGCACGCTGGCCTTCTGCAACACCAAGCAGCAGTGCCGCGACCTGGTCGACGTGCTGCAGGCGCAGGGCTTCAGCGCGCTCGCGCTGTTCGGCGAACTCGAGCAGCGCGAACGCGACCAGGTGCTGGTGCAGTTCGCCAACCGCAGCTGTTCGGTGCTGGTGGCCACCGACGTGGCGGCGCGCGGCCTGGACATCGCGCAGCTCGAGGCGGTGATCAACGTCGACGTGACGCCCGATGCCGAGGTGCACGTGCACCGCATCGGCCGCACCGGCCGCGTCGGCCAGCAGGGCGGCGCCGAGGGCCTGGCGCTGAACCTCGCGAGCATGGACGAGATGGGCTTCGTCGGAAAGATCGAGCAGCTGCAGGGCCGCGAATCCGAATGGCACGAACTGGCCGAGCTCACGCCCGGCAAGGGCGCGCCGCTCGCGCCGCCGATGGCCACGCTGCAGATCGTGGGCGGGCGCAAGGAGAAGATCCGCGCCGGCGACGTGCTGGGCGCGCTGACCGGCGACTGCGGCTATGCGAAGGAGCAGGTCGGCAAGATCAACGTCAACGAGTACTCGACCTACGTCGCGGTCGACCGTGGCATCGCCGCCGAGGCAGCGCGCAAGCTCAACGACGGCCGCATCAAGGGCAAGAGCGTCAAGGTCCGGCTGCTGGATCTCTGAGGTCGCCCGCGAGCGCCGCGGCGCCACCGGCCGCCGAGGTCGGCGCGACCGGTGCATCGAGCACCGGCACCGCGTCTTCGGGCGGCGCCGGCGCGAGGTCCTCGCGCAGCGCCAGCCGGTTCGCGAGCCGGAACGCCACCGTCACCGCGAGCACGCCGAAGATCGAGGCGCCCACCGCCTGCCCGATCAGCACGCCCGCCGCGCCGTACTGCGCACCCCACCAGACGAAGGGCACCGTGCCCACGGTCGCGCGGCCCCAGTTGAAGACCGTCGACAGCAGTGGATGGCCGAGGTTGTTGAACGAGGCATTGGCCACGAACAGCCCGCCCGCGAAGAAGAAGCTGGCCGCGAGCCAGCTGCAGAACAGCGCGATCAGCTCGGCCGAGACGCCGTCGGCCGAGAAGGCCCGGATCAGGACGTCCTGCCCCAGCGCCAGCACCGCCCAGGCCACCGCCACCGACACGCCCATGACCAGCAGGCTGTCGCGCAGCCCCTGGCGCACGCGCCGGTACTGCCCGGCGCCGAGGTTCTGCGCCAGGATCGGCCCGACCGCGCCGCTCAGCGCATAGACCAGCCCGAAGGCCACCGGGCTCACGCGGTCGATGGTGGCGGCACCGGCCACGGCGGCGGGCCCGAACTGCGCGATGGTGTGGGTGACGAAGGCGGCGCTCACCGGCGTCGCGAGGTTGGTCAGCACCGCCGGCCCGGCCACCGCGGCCATCGCGCGGGCATCGGCGCCCAGCTGCTTCGGCTCGAAGCGGCCCAGCATGCGGTGCCGCACCGCCACGCCATGCAGCCCGACGGCGGCCAGCGCCAGCCGCGAGAACACGGCGCTCACGGCGGCGCCGTCGAGCCCCATGCCGAAGCCGAAGATCAGGATCGGGTCGAGCACCGCGGTGACGAAGGCGCCGACCAGCGTGACCATCATGGCGCGCCGCGCGTCGCCGACCGCGCGCAGCAGCGCCGAGCAGGCCATGCCGATCCCGAGCAGCGGCATCGTGTGCACCGTGATCGCGAGGTAGCGCTGCGCGAAGCGCGCGGTCTCGCCCTCGGCGCCCAGCGCATGCACGGCCGGGCCGAGGAAGAAGGCGGTGCCGCTGCCGGCCACCAGCGAGATCGCCGCCATCAGCACCAGGCTCGCGGTGGCGATGCGGCGCGCATCGTGCGCGCGGCCCGCGCCCACGGTGCGCGAGACCACGGCGGCGATGCCGATCATCAGCCCGATGCACAGCGAGGTGTGGAAGAAGCCGACCACGCCCGCGAAACCCACGGCCGCGGCGATGGCCTTCTCGCCGAGCAGCGAGATGTAGAACAGGTTGATCAGGTCGACCGCGAACACCGCGATCAGGCCGATGGCGCCGGTGCCCGCCATCACGCAGACATGCCGCAGCAGCGAGCCCGTGACGAACCTCGGCCGGGCCATGTCTCCCCCCATTGCGCTTTCTGGCATGCAAAATCCTCGCTGTGGCCTAATTACGCCTTCGAACTTCACTTTTACCCGAGCTTTCCATGCCCAAGAAAATCCGTACCGAAGCCGACCGTCTCGCCAGCCCGAAGCCCGTGCCCCTGCCCGGCTTCACCCTGCCGCGCAACGGTGGCGGCCAGAAGGTCAGCCTCGAGCGCGGCACCGCGACGCGCAGCAAGAAGAACCCCGGCAAGCGCGCCAAGAAGGGCGGCTGATCCGGCCTTCGCCGCCACGGCCCGCCGGGCCGGTGGCGCGAAACCCCGACAAACGCGCCCGCGGGCGCGTTTCGTCGTTGAGGGGCCCCTGCCAGGGGCTATAACCCTTCGATGTCCGACGACAACCAGATCCTGATCCCGCCCTCGTTCTTCGCCGTCTACACCGACGCGCGGCAGCGGCTGCGCGAGCCCATCGGCGTGGTGCGCGAGCGCTACGAGATCTGCGAGGACCTGGCCAGCCACCTGGTGGGCCATGCGCAGATCCAGCACCACACCGAGGTGCCGGTCGAAAGCGAGATCCTGGCGCGCATCCGCGCCGGCCTGGCGGTGCCCGAGGCGGGCCTGCAGCCGGCCGAAGCCGACTGGGTGGTGCAGCGGCTGGCCGAGCTGCTGGGCTGGCCCGGGCCCGAACCGGTGCCGTCCGGGGACTGAGCCCCGGCGCCGCCGCCATGCTGCTCCAGGTCGGCGAACTCGCGCGGCGCACCGGGCTCACGGTGCGCACGCTCCACCACTACGACGCCATCGGCCTGCTCGCGCCCTCGGCGCGCTCGGAGGCCGGCTACCGGCTCTACGGCCCCGACGACATCGCGCGGCTGCACGCGATCCAGGCGCTGCGGCTGCTCGGGCTGCCGCTGGCCGAGATCGGCGGGCTGCTGGGCGCAGGCGGCGAATCGCTGCCCGCGATCGTCGCGCGCCAGATCGCCGCGCTCGACCGTCAGATCGCGCAGGCCACCACGCTGCGCGAGCGGCTCGCGCTGCTCGAACAGCGGCTGGCCGAGGGCGGCCGGCCCGACACCGGCGACTGGCTCGCGACGCTCGAGCAGATGAGCACCTACGGCCGCTACTTCAGCCCGGAGGAGATCCGCGCGCTGATGGCGAACTGGAAGGCGGTGGCCGACCAGTGGCCGCCGCTGATCGCCGAGGTGAGCGAGCGCATGGCGCGCGGCGTGCCGGCCGATGCGCTCGAGCTGCAGCCGCTGGCCGCGCGCTGGATGACGCTGATGGGCCAGTGGATGGACGGCAACTACGACCTGATCGAGCGCTGGGGCGAGATGTACCGCAGCGAGCCGGTGGCGCGGCGCGACGACGGCCCCTCGGCCGCGCTGATCGGCTACATCGAAGAGGCCATCGGGCTGCGCATGGCCGCGCTGCTGCGCCACCTCGACGCCGAGGACTTCGCGCGCCTGGGCACGCCGCCCGACGCGGCCTGGCGCCGGCTCTCGGGCGAACTCGAGGCCCTGCAGGCCCGGGGCGCGGCGCCCGGCGACCCGGCCGTGCAGGCGATCGCGCGCGAGTGGGCCGCGCTGTTCGATGCCTTCTGCGACCACGACCCGGGCATCGCGGGCCGGCTGATGCAGGCCATGGCCACCGAGCCCGTGCTGCAGGCCGCGGCGGTGACCGCGCCGCCGGTGCGCGAGCTGCTGCTGCGCGCCATGGCAACGCTGCGCGCGGCCTGAAAAACCCGCTCGTCCCCGCTTGACCCTGACGTTGCGTGAGGCCCAACAGTGGCCGCATGAACAACGCCAACACCCCTCCTTCCGCCCCGCAACGTCTGCACGCGCTCGACAACCTGCGCGCCCTCATGATGTGGCTGGGCATCGTGCTGCACGTGGCCCTCAACCACCTCACCGTCGCCTCGCCGCTGCCCTGGCGCGACCCGCAGACCTCGCGCGTCGCCGACCTGCTGCTGCTGTTCATCCACGGCTTTCGCATGCCGGTGTTCTTCGTGCTCGCGGGCTTCTTCGTCGCGCTGCTGATCGAGCGGCGCGGCGCCGGCGGCATGCTGCGCAACCGCGCGCTGCGGCTCGCCCTGCCCTTCGCGCTGTTCTGGCCGCCGCTGTTCGTGCTGACCACGCTGCTCGCGATGGTCTACATCCACCTCACGGTGCGTGGCGTGCCGGGGCTCGATGCGGCGCTGGCGCCGCCGCGCCCGCCGGGCGGCTCGCCATTCAACACGCTGCACCTGTGGTTCATCTACCAGCTGTTCTGGTTCTGCGTGCTGGCCTGGGCCGGCGCGAAGCTGGGCCGCTTCGTGCCGGCGCGGCTGCGCGCGGGCTTCGGGCACGGCTTCGCGCTGCTGGCACGCCAGCCCTGGGGCGTCCTGGTGCTGGCGCTGCCGCTGGCCGTGGCCGGGTCCTTCCATCCCACGGGCCTGGCGCCGCAGAGCGGCTCCTTCCTGCCGCCCTGGGGCGAATGGGTGCACAGCGGCCTGTTCTTCGTGTTCGGCCTGTGCCTGCACGGGCGGCAGGAGCTGTTCGCCCGCTTCGCCGCGCGCTGCCAGGTCCTGGCGCTCGCGGGCCTGGCCTTCTTCGGCGCGACGCTCGTGCTGCTGGGCGCCGCGCGCGGCACGACGCCATTGCCGCACGCCGCGTTCTGGGTCGCCTTCGCCTACGGCACCGCCGGCTGGCTCTGGAGCCTGGCGCTGATCGGCGCCTTCGTGCGCTGGCTGCCGCGGCGCAACGGCGTGCTCGACTACCTCTCGCGCAGTTCCTACTGGGTCTACCTGGTCCACATGCTCGGCACCGTCGGCTTCGGCGTCCTGCTGTTCCATGCGCCGCTCGGGGCGCTCGCGAAGATGGGGCTCAACATCGCGGCCACTTCGATCATGGCGCTCGCGAGCTACGAGCTGCTGGCGCGCCGCACGCCCATCGGCCGGCTGCTCAACGGTCAGCCCGAGGCGAAGCGCTCGAGCAGGAAGTCGACGAAGGCGCGCGTCTTCGCGGCCAGGTGACGCGAGGGATAGACGGCATAGACCGGCGTGCGGTCGGCCTCCCAGTCTTCCAGCACCGCCTCGAGCCGGCCCGCGGCCAGTTCGTGCGCGACGTAGATGCGCGGGATCAGGCTCAGGCCGAAGCCCGCGAGCAGCGCGTCGCGCACCGCGAGGCTGGAGCTGACCTTGTAGCGCCCGTCGACCGGCACCGCCACGCTGCGGCCGGCACGCCGGAAGGTCCACTTGTGGGCATGGCCCGAGAGCGTGAACTGCACGCAGTCGAAGGCCTTCAGGTCCTCGGGCCGCGCGGGCCGGCCGCGGGCGGCGAAATAGGCCGGCGCGCCGCACAGCACGTGGGTCATGGTCGTGAGCTCGCGCGCCACCAGGCTCGAGTCCTCGAGCCGGTCGCTGCCGCGGATCGCGAGGTCGTATCCGCCGCCGATCAGGTCGGTGCGCGCGTCCTGCAGGTCGAGCTCGAGCCTGAGGTTCGGATGGCGCTCCATGAAGGCCGGGATGCCGGGCGAGATGCAGGTCAGCGCGAAGGTCAGCGGCGCGCTGACCCGCAGCACGCCCGAGGGGCTGCTGCCCATCGGCGCGAGCGCGGCGTCGGCCTCGCTCAGGTCGTCGAGGATGCGCGAGAGCCGCTGGTGGTAGGCGGCGCCGGCCTCGGTGAGGCTCATGCTGCGCGTGGTGCGGTTGATGAGCCGCACCTTCAGGTGCGCCTCGAGCTCGGCGATGTTCTTGCTGACCGCGGCGGCCGACAGCCCGAGCTGTCGCGCCGCGCCCGCGAAGCTGCCGCTGGTGGCGGCGGTGCGGAAGACCTGAAGGGCGGTGAGATGGTCCATGATCCACAACCATTGGTAATGAATCAATTCATTATTCAGACATTCACAACCAGCGGTCAATTGAATAGATTCAAGCCTCCATGACCGACACCACCGACCGCAGCGCCCGCCCTCCCGCCCGGGGCGCCGACATCCTGCTGACCGCCGCCGCGCCCGCGATCTGGGGCAGCACCTACATCGTCACCACCGAGCTGCTGCCCGCGAACTACCCGCTCACGGTCGCGATGCTGCGCGCGCTGCCCGCGGGCCTGCTGCTGCTGGCCATCGTGCGGCAGCTGCCCGAGCGCGCCTGGTGGGGCCGCATCCTGGTGCTGGGCGTGCTCAATTTCTCGCTGCTGTGGGCGATGCTGTTCATCGCGGCCTACCGGCTGCCGGGCGGGGTGGCGGCCACGATCACCTCGCTGCAGCCGCTGATGGTGGTGTTCCTCGCGAGCGCGCTGCTCGGCACGCGGGTGCGCGCGCTGTCGGTGGTGGCGGCCGCGGTGGGCTTCGGCGGCGTGGCGCTGCTGGTGCTCACGCCGCAGGCCAGGCTCGACGCGGTGGGCATCGCGGCGGCGCTCGCGGGCGCGGTGTCGATGGCCTTCGGGACCGTGCTGGCGCGGCGCTGGCAGCCGCCGGTCTCGGCGCTGACCTTCACCGCCTGGCAGCTCACCGCGGGTGGCCTGCTGCTGCTGCCGGTGGCGCTGTGGCTCGAACCGGCGCTGCCGCCGCTCACGGCCACCAACTGGCTGGGCTTCGGCTGGCTAGGCCTGGTGGGCGCCGCGCTGACCTACATCCTGTGGTTCCGCGGCGTGGCCCGGCTGGAGCCGGCCGCCATCGCCTCGCTGGCCTTCCTGAGCCCGGTGACGGCCGTGATCCTCGGCTGGGTGCTGCTGGGCCAGCGGCTGTCGCCGCTGCAGGTGGCGGGCATCGCCATCGTGATCGCGAGCATCTGGCTGAGCCAGCATGCGCAGCGCGGGGCGCTGCCCACGGCGGCGCGGCCCGCGACGCGCTGAAGGATCAGGCGGCCGTGGCCTGCTTGAGCAGGCTCAGGTAGCCGGGCTGCACCTCCATGCGCGCGGTGGTGCCGCCGCGCTGCAACAGCCGGTGCGCCTCGGGCAGGCTCCAGCACGGCAGGCTGGTGAACATGTGGTGCTCGCAGTGGTAGTTGACCCAGTAGGGCGCGATGAAGATGCGCTCGGCCAGGTTGGCATGCGTGGTGCGCGCCTGGCGCAGCGGATCGGCCTCGTTCTGCGCCACCAGCGCATGCTCGGCGATGTTGCGCACCCGGCTCACGAGCGACAGCCAGGTCGCCATGGGCAGCAGCCACATCAGGACCCAGGCCCACCAGTAGCCGGCCAGTGCGAAGGCCAGCAGCCCGAGGCCGTTGGCGAGAAAGAAGCGCCGGTCCTTCGCGAGTTCGCGGCCGAACGCCTTCAGCGCCGACTCGCCCGGTGCGCGCTGGCGGATGCCTTCGGCGATATGGCCGAAGCGCTGCTTGTAGAAGGTCTGGCCGCTGAGGTCGCGCACGACCTTGCGCCACATCGAGGCGCGCGAGATCGGGAACGGCGCGGACAGCACGAGGTCGGGGTCCTCGGTCTGCTGCACGAAGCGGTGATGCTGCAGGTGGTAGGGCCGGTAGTCGCGCAGGGTGGACGAGCACAGCCAGTGGCCGACCCAATCGTTGACGCGGCGGTTGCGGTGCAGCCCCGCATGGGCCGCGTCGTGCATCAGGATGAACAGGCCGAGCTGGCGCGCGCCGACGATCGGCACCATCAGCGGAATGGTCCATGGCCAGACGATGCCCACCAGCATCGCGAGGCCGATGACGCCCCAGCAGTGCGCGACCAGCCACAGCCCCTTCCACGACGAGCGCGCGGTCAGCGCCTGCCATTCGTCGATGCTGAAGAAATCCTCGGGACGGGCTCGGGGTGCGGCGGCCATCGGGCCAGTATGCGCCGCGGGTCCGGGCGATGCACGCGGACTTCCCCGCAGGCCCGCGCAGCCTCCTAGCGGTCGATGATCTTGCGCGCGAAGCGCTCGAGGTAGTCCATCAGCCGGTCGGCGCCCGCGGTGGCGGCGGCCTCGTCGCCGGTGGCGATGCCCTGCGCCAGTTCGAGGTGGGCGTTGGCGCCCTCGACGATCTCGCCCTGGTGCTGGTAGGCGTACCAGAAGCGGCGGCACTGCACGATCAGCGGCGTGACGGCCTTGACGGCCGAGTCGTTGTGGCTGGCCTGGTGGTTCACGAGGTCGAGCGCATGGTCGGCGCGCATGTAGCCGTCGAGGTCGCCGCGCGCGGCCGCCTCCACCATCTGCTCGGCACAGCGCACGATCTCCTTGCGCTGCGGCGCGGTGGCGCGGCGCGCGGAGCAGGTGGCGATCAGCTGCTCGAGCACGCGGCGCGTCTGCACCACGTCGAGGTGGTCGGCGAGGTCGATGGTCGACACCAGCAGCCCGCGGCGCGCCTGCTGCACGACGAGGCCGATCGACACCATGCGCATCAGCGCCTCGCGCACCGGCGTGCGGCCCAAGCCGGTGCGCTCGGCCAGCTCGGCTTCGACGATCTGGCTGCCGGGCTCGAGCTGCAGCGTGGACAGCAGGGTCTCGATGGCGTCGTAGGCCATGTCGGCGGCACGGCGCTTCGGGGCGGACGCAGGGGCAGGGACGGGGATCGGAGCAGCCATGGATGTTCGGGGACGCGGATCTGCGTAGTGTGGATCAGTCCGGGTCGCGCGCGCCCAGGCCGGCCAGCGTCGCGATGCGCACGGGCGACAGCGGCGGCCGCGGCGCGGGCGGCGTCCAGCCGAACAGGAACTGCGCGGCGTCGCCGCACACGCGCCCCTGGCACGGGCCCATGCCGCAGCGCTGGTGCAGCTTGGCGTCGGTCCAGCCGCCGCAGCCGGCGAGCGCCGCGAGGGGCACGTCCTCGCAGCGGCACACCAGCGTGTCGGGCCGGGCCAGCGCGCGGATGGCCGGGCCGGGCGCGAAGCTGCGGTGCAGGCGCGTGGCGAAGGCGTTCCAGCGCGCGCGTTCGGCGTATTGCAAGCGCGCGGCCTTTTCGTCGCCGACGGCCGCATGGCCCGCGATGGCGCCCTGCGCGAGCGCGCGTTCGCTGCCGCCGAAGCCCGTGCATTCGCCGGCCGCGTAGACGCCGTCCAGGCTGGTGGCCTGCCGCTCGTCGACGGCCAGCGCGAGCGTGCCGCTGTCGCCGAAGGGCGCGAGCGCGCAGCCGAGCATCTGGCCGAGCTGGGTGTTGGGCACGAGGCCGAAACCGCAGGCCAGGCGCTCGCAGGCGATCTCCTGCAGGCGGCCGCCCTGGTTCAGGCGCACCGATTCGAGCCGTGTCGTGCCCCGTGCTTCGACCACGTGCGAGCCGGTGCGGTAGGCCGCATCGGCCAGCGTCAGCGCCTGCATCGCCTTGCCGGGCCAGCGCGCGAGCCCCAGCGCGAAGCCCGCGACCGCGCCGAAGGCCGCCTGCTCGGCGATGCGCAGCACCTTCGCCCCAGCCTGGCGCGCGGTGGCCGCGGCCGCCAGCAGCAGCGGGCCGGTGCCGGCGACGACGATGCGCTCGCCCGCCACCGGCAGGCCGGCCTTGATCAGCGCCTGCAGGCCGCCCGCGCCGGTCACGCCGGGCAGGTTCCAGCCCGGAAAGGGCAGCAGGCGTTCGCGCGCGCCGGTGCACAGCACGAGCCTGCCCCAGCGCAGGCGCCAGGCGCGCTCTGCCTCCTCGAGCAGCAGCTCGCGCGGCGCGCTGGCGGCCACCACGCGCGTGCCGCTGTGCACGCGCACGTTGGCGCGGGCGGCCAGCGCCTCGCGCAGCCGGCGCGCGGCCGGCGGCAGGGCGGCGCCGGGCCCGTCGCGCCAGATCTGCCCGCCGGGCACGGGGTTGTCGTCGATCACGACGATGGCCGCGCCACTGGGCGCGGCCGCCAGCGCGGCGGCCATGCCCGCGGGGCCGGCGCCGACGATCAGCAGGTCGCAGTGTTCGAGGCCGATGGCGTCGGTGCTCATCGCAGGGTCTCCACGCGCATGCCTTCGCTACAGACGGTCTGGCAGGCGAGGCGGCGGCGGCCATCGATGGCGACGCGGCATTCCTGGCAGATGCCCATGCCGCAGAAGGGCGCGCGCGGCTGGCCCGTGACGGAGACGCGCGCCACGCCCATGGCCGGCGTCATGTCGGCGATGCGCAGCGCGGCGGCCACCGAGCTGCCGGCCGCGACGCGCACCTCACGGCCGTCGATCTGCAACAGAACCTGCGGCGCGGCGTTCATGCCACCGTCTCCAGCAGCCGCCCGGGCGCAAAGGGCCGCCCATCGAACGGCGGCGCGGTGCCCGTCATCAGCGCCACCAGCAGTTCGGCGCTGCCCGGCGCGGTGGTCACGCCCAGGCCTTCGTGGCCGAGCGCGAGCCACAGCTTCTCGCGCCACGGATGCGCGCCCAGCAGCGGCAGGCCGTCGGGCGTGGCGGCGCGCAGGCCGGTCCAGCTGCGGATGGCGTTGAGTTCGCCGAGGCCCGGCAGGTAGTCGATCGCGCGCCGCAGCATGCGCGCGAGCATCGCGGGCTCGACTGCGGGATCGGTGGTGTCGAACTGCCGCGAGGAACCGACCAGCAGCTGGCCCGTGGGCCGCGGCTGCACGTTGAAGGCGACCGAGTCACCCTCGGCATGGTGCGCGCTGGTGACGTAGCCGAGCTCGACCAGCTGGTGCCGCACGGTGCCCGGATAGCGGTCGGTGATCAGCAGGTGGCCCTTCTTGGGGCGCAGCGGCAGTTCGGGGCACAGCGCGGCCGCCTCGAGGCCGGCGGCCAGCACGACCTGCGCGGCACGGCGCCGGCCGCCGTCGGCCAGAAGCAGCGTGCCGTCGTCCTCGATGGCATCGACCTGGGCCTGCTCGAACTCGATCGCATCGCCCGCATCCGCGAGCAGCCAGCGCGCCGCGTTCGGCGCATAGAGGATGCCGTCGCCCGGCACCTCGAGCGCGCCCGCGAGGCCGGCGCGCAATGCCGGTTCGGCCGCGGCCAATGCCCTCGCGTCGAGCAACCGGCTCGCGATACCCTGCGCGGCGAGCCGTTCGCGCTTGCGTTCGGCCTCGGCCATCTCCGCGTCGTCGGCGGCGATCCAGAGCGTGCCGCAGGCGCTGTGCGCGCAATCGGCCGGCAGGCGCGGCGCGAGCGCGCGCCACAGGTCGATCGAGCGGCTGCTGAGCTCGAGCTCGGCGCGGTTGTCGTCCATCGCCACGAGGTGGCCCATGCCGGCGCCGGTGGCGCCGCCCCGGCGCGCATCGATCACGCACACGCGACGGCCCGCGCGCGCGAGCGCATGCGCGCAGGCGGCGCCGACGATGCCGGCGCCGATGACGATCGCGTCCGCATCGGCCATCTGCCGCGTCAGAGGCGGATGCCCCAGGCGAAGGGATCGGCCTCGTCGATCAGCAGGGTGGCTTCGGCGCTGATGTGGGCGCGGCCGCGCAGCGTGGGGATGACGCGGCCGTCGTCGGCGGGCTCGTAGCTGGCCTCGAAGCGGCTGCCGATCACGCTGGCCTGCGTCCACACCTGGCCGGGCGCGAGCTTGCCGTCGGCCGCGAGGCAGGCGATCTTGGCGCTGGTGCCGGTGCCGCAGGGCGAGCGGTCGTAGGCATTGCCGGGGCACAGCACGAAGTTGCGGCTGTCGGCGCCGTCCGCGTCGTCGGCGAACAGTTCGATGTGGTCGATCTCCGCGCCCTCGGCGCCGGTGATGCCCTGCGCCGCGAGCGCGCGCCGCAGCGCGGCCGTGTAGTCGGTGAGCGCGGCGAGGTTGTCGCTCGCCACGCGCTGGCCGTGCGCGGCCTCGCTCACGAGGAAGAACCAGTTGCCGCCCCAGGCCACGTCGCCGCGCACCGTGCCATGACCCGGCAGTTCGGCGGCCACCTGGCGCACGTGCCGGTACGCGGACACGTTGCGCACGCTGACCGCGCCGTCTTCGTGCAGCGTGGTGGTGACGGTGCCCACGGGCGTCTCGATGCGGTGCTCGCCGGGGCCGATGCGGCCCATGTGCGCGAGGCTCGCGACCAGGCCGATGGTGCCGTGGCCGCACATGCCGAGGTAGCCCGCGTTGTTGAAGAAGATCACGCCGGCCGCGGCATCGGGTGCGACCGGTTCGCACAGCAGCGCGCCGACCACGACGTCGCTGCCGCGCGGCTCGAGCACGGTGGCGGCGCGCCAGGGGTCGTGCCGTTCGGCCAGCAGCGCGCGGCGCTCGGCCATGCTGCCGCGGCCGAGGTCTGGAAAGCCGCCGGTCACGAGGCGGGTGGGCTCGCCGCCGGTGTGCGAGTCGATGATCTGGATGCGGTGCATGGGGCTGGGCGCATCGCCGTCCGTGAAGACGGCGATGCGTTGAAGAAAAGAGAGGAGGAAGGGGCCGCGGCCCTTTCCCGGGAGACGCGACTCAGTAGCTCGCGAGCGCAGTCGGCGCGGCGTTCTTGAAGGTGAACACCGTGATCGGCGCCTGCTTCATGTTGCCCTTGTCGTCGTAGGCGTAGGTCGCGGCCACGCCCTTGTAGGTGGTCTTGTAGAGCTCGGCGCCGACCTTGTCGGGATCGATCGAGTTGGCCTTGGCCATCGACTCGCCGATGAACATCACCTGGTCGTAGTACGAGGCCGCATAGGCATCGGCATCGGCGTTGAAGCGCTTCTTGAACTTCTCCTTGAAGGCCGGACCGCTGACCGCCTTCTCGAGGATCGAGCCGCCCTGGGCGCAGAACACCGCGTCGTTGACCGCGTCGCCGCCGAGCTTGCCCATCGCGGGGCTGCACAGCGTGTCGCCGCCGAGCAGCTTGGCGTTGATGCCGAGCTGCTTCATCTGGCGCGTCATCGGCGCGCCCTGCGGCGCGTAGCCGCCGAAGAAGATCGCCTCGGGCTGCTTGGCCTTCATGTTGGTCAGGATGGCGGTGAAGTCGACCGCCTTGTCGGTGGTGAACTCCTGGCCGACCACGGTGAGGCCCTGCTTCTTCGCTTCCTTGGTGAACTCCTCGGCGAGCCCCTGGCCGAAGGCGGTGCGGTCGTCGATCACGCCGACCTTGGTGACCTTGAGCACCTTGGCCGCGTAGACGGCCATGCTGCCGCCGATCTGGTTGTCGCTCGCGATGATGCGGTAGAGGTTCTTGTAGCCGCCCTGCGTGACCTTCGGGTTGGTGCCCACGGTCGACAGCAGCACGCCGCCGTCGCTGTAGACACGCGAGGCCGGGATGGCCACGCCCGAGCAGTACGGGCCCATGACGAACTTGACGTTGTCGTCGACGAACTTCTGCGCCACGGCCACGCCGCTCTTGGCATCGCAGGCGTCGTCCTCCGACTTCAGTTCGAACTTGAGCGTCTTGCCGCCGACCACGAGCTTCTTCGCGTTGAGCTCCTCGATCGCGAGGCGCACGCCGTTCTCGTTGTCCTTGCCCGCGAATGCATTGGGGCCGGAGAGCGGCCCGGTATGGCCGATCTTGACCACCTGCTCCTGCGCCTTCGCCTGGGTTGCGAGGGCGAGCGCCACGAGGCCGAGCAGCGGAATCATCTTCGATGGTGTCTTCATGCTTCTTCCTGGATAAAGGGACACGGAGGGTACGGGGGAAACGAGGGCGCCGCCCTCGGGGGAAACGCAGCAAACGAAGGGCTTAGGCGACCGACTGGTACTTGGCCGGACGGGTCGCGAGCGCCTTCTTCACGATGGCCTCGATGGCCTCGCGCTCGACGCCCACCAGCGGCAGGCGCGGACGGCGCACGTGCTCGGTGCCCACGCCCACGAGGTGGTCGATGAGCTTGAGGTTCTGGACCAGCTTGGTCGAGACGTCGAGGTGCAGCATCGGCGTCATCCACTGGTAGAGCTTGAGCGCCTCGGCGAACTGGCCGGCCTTCATCAGGTCGTACAGCGCCACGGTCTCGCGCGGGAACGCGCAGCCCACGCCGGCCAGCAGGCCGTCGCAGCCCAGCGCCAGGCCCTCGTAGGCGAGGTCGTCCACGCCGAGGAACAGCTGGTAGCGGTCGCCGACCGTGTTGCGCAGGTCGGTGATGCGGCGAATGTTGTCGGTGCTCTCCTTGATGGCCGCGATCCATTCGCAGTCGGCCAGCTCGACCATGTGCTCGGGCTTGAGGTCGACGCGGTAGGCCACCGGGTTGTTGTAGACCATCACCGGCTTCTGCGCCGCGTTGGCGATGGTGCGCACGTTGAGCATGGCTTCGCGCGCGTCGGCCACGTAGATCACCGAGGGCATGACCATGTAGCCGGCCACGCCGAGCTTGTTGCCGCCCTCGACGTAGCGCAGCGCGTCGCGGGTGCTGGTCTCGGACACGTTGGCCAGCACCGGGATGCGGCCGTCGGCGGCCTCGAGCGCGATCTGCGCGACCTGCAGCTTCTCCTCGAGCGACAGCGTGCTGGCTTCGCCGAGCGAGCCGCAGGTGACGAGGCCGTGGATGCCGTTGCGGATCTGGAAGTCGATGTGGCGCGCGGTGCCTTCGGCATCGATGCGCTCGTCGGCATGGAACTTGGTGGTGACGGCGGGAAAGATGCCTTGCCAGCGGGGGTTGCTCACGAATTCGCTCCTTGGATGGGCCCGGATGGGCGGGGCTGGGACGGAGCGGATTTAAATATATTAACGATATACCGTCAATATTCTCGTAAACGAGCATGCGCCCGGCAGGGCCTGTCGGGCGCGGTTCCAGGTGGGGTGGGGAACGCTTACTTGCGGCCGTCGGCCGGGCTCAGCGTGTGGCCCTTGAGCCGGACGGCCTTGCCGATCGGCGGCGCGCTGCGCGTCTCGACGCTGCGCAGCGTGCCGTTGTCCATGCGCACGCCGACCTGGTAGACGGTGACCGTGTGGGTGCGCTTCTCGATCTCGTTGCCCGCGTAGCCGCCGCCGACCGCGCCGAGCACGGTCGCGGCCGTGCGGCCGCCGCCATGGCCGATCTGGTTGCCCACCAGCCCGCCGACCACGCCGCCGGCCACCATGCCGACGCCGCTCGGGCGCTGGGTGCGCTGCACGGCGCGCACCGTCTCGACATGGCCGCAGACCGCGCAGGGCGGGGCGGCGGCCGGTTCGGGCGCGGCGGCCATCGGCGCGGGGCCCGTGGCTGGAACGGGCTGCGGCGCGGCATTCATGGCCGGAGCGGGCGCCGCCGTGGTCGCGCTCGCGGTCGGGCCGGACGGCAAGGGCTGAAGCGCCGGTGGCGCCGCATCGGGCTTGAAGTCGTCGGGCGCCGGGCCCGTGGCCAGGGCCCCGGGCGGTGACGCCGCCGTGCCGCCCTGGTGCTTCTGCCACAGCGCGCCGCCGAGCGCGGCCACCGCCACCGCGAGCACGCCGATCACCACCCAGAGCTTCTGCGTTCCACCCTGGCGCGAGGGCATGCCTGTTGTCGTTGTCTGTTCCATGAAAGCCTTCCTTCTTGCGTCCGGCGCACGCGCGCCGGAACCCGTTCCCAGCATCGCCCGCGGAAGGCCGAAGTCAATGCA
This sequence comes from Variovorax sp. PDC80, assembly GCF_900115375.1. NCBI lineage: Bacteria > Pseudomonadati > Pseudomonadota > Betaproteobacteria > Burkholderiales > Comamonadaceae > Variovorax > Variovorax sp. PDC80. Next base: position 293,753 of record NZ_FOWG01000012.1, read on the forward strand.
CGGGCGTCCTACACGCCGGCACGCGGCGAGCGCATCCGGCTGGAGGACGACACCCGGTCAGGGCGTCGCGGCGGGCGCCACGCCCGAAAGAAAGCGCCGCGCCTCGGCGCGCATGCCGCGGGAAACGGCCTCCCAGGTCCGCGCGGGAAAGTCCGCGGGCAGCACGGCCTCGACCTCGGCCAGCGCCTCGTCGAGCGTTTCGACCATCGCCAGCATCGCGCGCCAGGTGTCGTCGCCGCCGTTGCGCATCGCGAGCCCCCACCAATGGCGCGCCTGGATGGTGTGCAGCGCGTAGTGCGCGTTCTTCGAGCGCACGGCCATCGCCAGCTCGGCCCGGCGCGGCTGGAACTGGCTCGCGCCGTTGCCGAAGTAGGGCCACATCGACAGCACGTCGTAGAGCGGCGTCATCTCGTAGACGTCGCCGCGCTGCAGATGGATCGAGAAGTTCTTGGCATGCCCATCGGTGGCCGCCAGCAGGAAGAAGGCGAGCTGCGCGAGCAGGAACAGCGTGCCGTCGTCCCGGCTGCGGCTTCCCTGCAGCAGTTGCAGGCAGCGGGTCATGCCGGGGCCGCCGTGCTGCTCGTACTTGCGCTCGGGCGGCAGCGCCATCGCCTGGCAGAAATCTTCCTGCGGCAGGCGCGCGATCCAGCGCTCGCCGTTCGCGCCCGCCATCCACTCGCGGTCGAAGCGCTCGACCGCCAGCACCTTCTGGTCGCCGAAGGTCGCGATGGACGTCGGCGCGACCGGCAGGCCCAGCGCGCCGACGATCCGCGCGCAGAGCCATTCGTTCTGCACCGAGTCCGAGGCGTCGATGCGCCGCGAGCCACCGATCAGCCCCAGCGGCAGCTTGAGGATGTGGGTGGTCGGCGTGGCGCCGTGGGGGCGGCACCAGTGGCCGTCGACGCGGGTCAGCGCGGTCTTTTCCTGCGCGCCGGCCAGCGAGATCCGGAACAGGTCGCGGTCGCGCAGCCGCTCGGGCGTCGATTCGGTCGGCACGGCGCGCAGCAGCTCGGCCACCTGCTCGTCGGCGAGCGGCTCGCAGTTCACGCGATCCCAGCCTTCGGGCACCGCGCCGTCGGGCAGCAGCTGCACCGCGCCCACGCAGTCGCGGCCGATGGCTTCGAGCAGGTCGAAGACCTTGGTGTTCTTGAGCCCGAAGCGCTGGCCCAGCCGCGCGCGGATCCGCTCGTTGTCGGGCAGCAGGTTGTCAAAGTAGTTGCGCACCGCCTCGCCCTGGACTTCGAGCGCCGTGGTGATCGGCAGCGAGAGCGACAGCGAGCGGCGCCGCGGCGACGCGAGCCACGCGGGCTCGTAGCGGAAGGTGTGGGATTCGCGATCGACCGACCAGGTGCCGACGAGTTCGCCGTTCATCCAGGCCTTGAGCGCGCGTCTCACCAGGAGCCCTTCCTCGGCGTGGCGGCGAAGCGCCCGCGGACGGCGGGCGCGGGGCCATCCGCGGCGGGGCGCGGTGCTTGCGGTTCGGGGGGCGACGGGGCGGCCGCCGCCGGTTCTACGCCTTTTTCCTGGGCGACCGGCGAGGCCGGCGACGGTATCCGCCCATAGGCGTGCACCGCGTTGCGATCCTTCGCGCGCCGATCGCCGTCGGGAAGCTCGGCGCTCGCCGGCGCCGCGAAGGCCGGGGCCTCGTCTTCGTCGCGCAGCGAGATCGACGCGCCCAGCGCCGCCAGCAGCTTCATCAGCTGTTCGAAACCGACGGCCCCCGGATTCGCCTCGATCTCGGCGATCCGGGCCTGGCTGACGCCGACGAGGCTGCCGGCCTGCGCCTGCGTCAGGCCGCGCTTCTTCCGCAGCGCCTGGAGGTGCGCCCGAAGCTGATCGGCAAAACGAAGGGGGTAGTCCATCTTGCTTTCAAGATATAGGCCCTCCCTTGTTTTGTCAACTTATAGGTTTTGGCTTATTTTTACCTTTTATCTGCCAAAGCTTGTATTCGCCGTCAATCGACCTTCGCCCCCGAGGCCTTCACCACCGCCCCCATCGCATCCCAGTCGGCGCGCAGCAGCTTCTGGAATTCCTCGGCGCTCTGGCTGCGCGGCTCCACGCCCAGCCGCGTGAAGCGTTCCTGGATCGCCGGGTCGGCGATCACCTTGTTGACGGCCGCGTTGAGCCGCTCGACCTCGGCCTTGGGCGTGGCCGCCGGCGCGAGCAGGCCGATCCACGAATCGAAGGCATAGCCGGGCAGGCCGCTCTCGGCCACGGTCGGCAGCTTCGGCAGGAAGGGGCTGCGCGACTGGCCGGTCGAGGCCAGCAGCTTCATGCGCGGATCGCTCTGGAAGCCCATCACGCCGATGCTCGACGAGATCACCGCCTGCACCCGGCCCGCGAGCACCTCGTTGACCGCCTCGCCGGTGGACTTGGTCGGGATGTGCGTCATCTGCAGCCCGGCCTTGGCGAGGAACGAGGCCATCGCGAGGTGCGTGGCGCTGCCGTTGCCGGCCGAGGCGTAGTTGTACTTGCCGGGGTTGGCCTTGACCTCCTTGATGAAGTCGGCCGTGGTCGCCACGTTCATGCCGCTGGCCACCGCGAGCACGTAGCCCGCGTTGCCGATGTTGGCCACGCCCACGAAGTCCTTGAGCGGGTCGTAGGGCAGCTTGCTGTAGAGGAAGCCCGCGATGTTGTGGCTCGCGGCCGCGAGCACCAGCGTGTTGCCGTCGGCCGGCGCCTTGGCCGCGATCGCCGCGCCCACGGTGCCGCCCGCGCCCGCGCGGTTCTCGACGATGGCGCTCGCATTGAGCGCCGCGCCGAGCTCGTTGTTGAAGGCGCGCGCCACGGTGTCCTGCACCGCGCCGGTGCCGAAGGGCACGACGATGTGGATCACGCGCTGCTGCGCCGCCGCGGGCAGTACGGCCGCAGCGAAGGCCAGGGCAAGGAGCGAGCGTCGGGCGAACGGGGTGGTCATCGGTGGGGCCGCTTTCGTCGGGTTGGGAGAAAAGAAGAAGTCCGCGTGGACGCTCAGCGCCCCGGCGCGAGCCAGCGCTGCGCCAGCCGCACGAAGTAGCTCGCGCCGATCGGGATGATCTCGTCGTTGAAGTCGAACGAGCTGTTGTGGATGATGCAAGGCCCGGGCCCGTGGCCGTCGAGGCGGTGGTCGCCGTCGCCATTGCCGAGGAAGGCATAGCAGCCGGGCCGCGCCAGCAGCATGTGGGCGAAGTCCTCGGCGCCCATCACCGCCGGGAAGTCGGTGGTGACCATGTCGTCGCCCACCACCTCGCGCATCACGCCGGCCGCGAAGCGCGCCTCGGCCGGATGGTTCACCGTCGGTGGCGAGGAGCGGTTGAAGAACACCTCGGCCGTGCAGCCGTGCGCCGCCGCCACGCCCGCGGCCACCTCGCGCAGCCGGGCCTCGAGCAGGTCGATGGCCTCGATCGAGAAGGTGCGGATGGTGCCGCCGACCGTGGCCTCGTCGGGAATGATGTTGGGCGCGTCCGAGCCGCGCAGCTGCGTGACCGCGAGCAGCGCGCGCTCGGTGCTCGGGATGGTGCGCGCGACGATGGTCTGCAGCTGCTGCGCGAGGTTGACCACCGCCGCCACCGGGTCGATGCCGGTGTGCGGCATCGAGGCATGCGTGCCACGCCCGTGCAGCGTGATGCGGTAGGTGTTGCTCGAGGCCATGAGCGCGCCCTCGTTGAGCGCGAAGCGGCCCACGTCGCCGACCGGGAAGTTGTGCAGGCCGAAGACCGCGTCGCACGGGAAACGCTCGAACAGGCCCTCGTCGATCATCTTCTTGGCACCGGCCTTGCCCATCTCCTCCGCGGGCTGGAAGATGAAATGCACCGTGCCGTCGAAGTCGTCCGGGCCCTGCTGCGACAGGTGCCAGGCGGCGGCCAGCAGCATGGTGGTGTGGCCGTCGTGGCCGCAGGCATGCATGCGGCCCGCGTGGCGCGACTTGTGGGCGAACTCGTTGGCCTCGTGCAGCGGCAGCGCGTCCATGTCGGCGCGCAGGCCGATGGTGCGCGCGCCCGTGCCCTTGCGCAGCACGCCGACCAGGCCGGTGCCCGCGATGCCGCGGTGCACCTCGATGCCCCATTCGGCGAGCAGGCCCGCGACCTTCTCGGAGGTGCGGTGTTCCTCGAAGCCGAGTTCGGGGTGGGCGTGGATGTCGCGCCGGATATCGACGAAGCGGGCGACGTCGGCGAAGGAATCAACGATGTTCATGGGGGGCGGCTGGCTGAATCGTTCTGGAAGCGAACGATTCTGGCGCAGCCGCCCGGCGCGCGCATGCTCGATTACGCGGCTCGTCGGAGCCGCGCTTCCTGCGCTATGCGGCCCGGCCGAGCCGGCCCTCCTGCCGCAGTTTCGCGCCGATGCGACGGATCTCGGCCTCGCCCTGGTCCAGCGTCACGCGGCTGGTGTGCACCGAGTAGTGGCCCATCACGAGCTCATGCGGATGCTTGACCGCCGAGCCCAGCACGAAGGAGGTGTCGCCCCGAGCCACCAGCTCGATGGCCTCGCCCGACTCCTCGAACACCGCGAGTTCGCCGTCGCCGATCGGGCCGCCGGCCTCGTCACCCGCATCGAGCCGGCCGCTCTCCACCGCGAGCCAGCCCACCGTGTGGCCGGCCGGCGGCGTGTAGCGCCAGTGCTCGCCGTCCTTCAGTTGCACCGCGAGGTAGTTGATCGGCGCGGGCGCCGGGATCGCGCTGCGCGCCGCGCCGTAGCTGCCGAGCAGCACGCGCGCCGGGCCTTCGCGCGGCACCTGCGAGGGCGCGAGGTAGATGCTCTGCGCGGGCGCGTTCTCTTCCGATGCGGGCAGCGCCACCCAGAGCTGGAAGCCGCGCACGCGCTGCACGCCCGGCGCCGGCGCGCCCGTGTGCCACACGCCATTGCCCGCGCGCATCCATTCGACGCCGCCGCCGCGCAGCACGCCCTGTTCGCCGGTCGTGTCCTCGTAGAGCGTGTCGCCCTCGATCAGCCAGGTCAGCGTGGCGATGCCCGAGTGCGGATGCATGCCGAAGCCGCGGTGGCCGCCTTCGGTGTCGAAGCCGAACAGGTCGAGAAAGACGAAGGGCTTGAGGAACTCGCCGAGGTCGCCCGGGCTCACGAGCCGCGCGATCGGGCCGTGCTTCATGCCGCGCGTGCGGTAGACGATGGCGCGGGTTCGTGTCGCGACTTCGGCGGTCATACGGCCTCCCTCGCGGTCTTCAGTGCCTTGGTCCACCACGCGAGGTCGTCGAGCATGCCGCCCGCGGCCTGCGCGAGGTGCGGGAAGTCCTCGAAGCTCTTGCCCTGCTGCCAGATGCCGAGGAACTCGACCATGCCGATGTGCACCGCGTTGCGCACCGGCGCCATCTGCATCTCGACCGCGATCAGCCGCAGCTGCTCGATCGCGCGCGCCGCGCCCACGCCGCCGTAGCCCACGAAGCCGATCGGCTTGCGCACGAACTCCTTGTAGGCCCAGTCGATCGCGTTCTTCAGCACCGCGCTCGGGCCGTGGTTGTACTCGGGCGTGACCACGACGAGGCCGTCGAAGCTGGCCAGCTTCGCCTGCCAGCGCTGCGCGGCCTCGTTCTTCACCGGGCCCCAGGCCGGCGCGCCGGCTTCGTCGAAGAAGGGCAGCGGATGGTCGCGCAGGTCGACCAGTTCGAAGGCGAGGTCGGTGCGCTGCTTCGCGATCTCGTGGATCCAGTGCGCGGGCTTCTCGCCGAAGCGGCCTTCGCGGGTCGAGCCGATGACGATGCCGATGAGGGGTTTTTGCTGTTGGGTCATGGGGTACTCCTGAATGGGGTGGGGGACAAAGAGGGATCAGCGCGCGATGGCGGCCGGCCGCGGCACAGGCCGCAGCCGCCACGCCACGAAGGCCGAGAGCAGCGTGAGAACGATGGCCGGCGCGGGGTTGCCGCCGATCAGCACGAGGTGCGTGGCCACGGCGCAGACCATGGTCGCGGCCAGCAGCAGGCCGCCGAAAAAACCGGTCGCGGGCACGAGCAGCAGCAATGCGCCGCCGACCTCGACCACGCCCGTCATGTAGCGGAACCACTGGCCGAAGCCGATGGCGTCGAACACCTGGACCATCTGCGGCACGCCGGCCAGCTTGGCGGCGCCGGCCGCGCCGAAAGCCAGCGCCAGGAGGATGCGAACGCCCCAGACGATGCGGCGCTGGAGGGGAGAAAGAGAGGACGAGGAAGTCATGGGTACAAGGTTAGGGTCGCACCCATTGATCGACTAGACGGTAGAGTCGGATTTCACTCGTCCATTCTTGGAAGGAATCGAATCCCATGCTCGACCTCAACGACATCGCCATGTTCGTGCAGGTGGTGCGCCATGGCAGCTTTGCCGAAGCCGCCCGGCGCCTCGGGCTGCCGCCCAACACCGTGAGCCGGCGCATCCAGCAGCTCGAGGCGCAACTGGGCACGCGGCTGATGCAGCGCTCGACCCGCAAGCTGACGCTGACCAGCGCGGGCCAGGCTTTTCACGAGCGCTGCGCGGGCGCGGTCGATGGACTGGTCGAGGCCGGGCAGGAACTGATCACCGGCAGCCACGCGCCCAGCGGCCTGGTGCGTGTGGCGGCGACCGCGGATTTCTTCGATTTCTTCCCGATGGAATGGGTGGCCGACTTCCTGGCCGCGAATCCGCTGGTGCGGGTCGACTTCGTGCTGAGCGATGCCAAGGCCGACCTGATCGCCGAACAAATCGACGTCGCCTTCCGCGGTGGCGCGCAGCCCGATTCGGGCTACGTCGGCCGCAAGCTGTTGGGCCCGCGCACCGACGGCCTGGTGGCGAGCCCCGCCTACATCGCCGCGCACGGCGCCCCGGCCACGCTGCAGGACCTGGCGCAGCACGACTGCGTGACCGCGGCGCATCCCAGCGGCCGCGCGACCTGGCGGCTGGCCGGGCCGGACGGCGAAGAAGAAGTGCAGGTCACGGGCCGCTTCAGCGGCAACACCGCGCAGGCGCTGCGCCGGGCGGCCGTGGCCGGCCTGGGCATCGCGCTGCTGCCGCCCTCGATGGGCCGGCTCGACGTGGCGGCCGGCCGGCTCATGCCGGTGTTGCCGCGGTACCAGCGCACGGGGCAGGGGCTGACCGTGCTGTACCCGAGCCGCAAGCACCTGCCGCTCGCGGTATCGGCCTTCATCGCGATGGTGACGCAGAAGCTGAGCACCGAAGAAACGCTGCCCGAGGCCTTCCGCTCATGGAAGACCTAGCTGCTACGGCCCATCGGTTTGCACGGAAAATGGCCCGATGAAAATCGCAAAAGACACCGTCGTCACCCTCAAGTACAAAGTCGCCGACGCCCAGGGCAAGCTGATCGAAGCCAGCCCCGAGCCCATGGCCTACCTGCATGGCGGCTACGAGAACACGCTGCCCAAGATCGAGGAAGCGCTCGACGGCCAGGAGAAGGGCTACCAGACCACCCTGAACCTAGCGCCCGAGGACGCCTTCGGCCAGCGCGACGAGACGCTGGTGCGCAGCATTCCCAAGACCGACTTCCCGCCCGGCGTGAAGGTGGGCGGCCAGCTGCAGGGCCGCCTCGACGACGGCCGCGAGCACGTGTTCACCGTGATGAAGATCAAGGGCCCGGTCGTGCTGCTCGACGGCAACCATCCGTGGGCCGGCAAGGCGCTGCGCTTCAGCCTGACCGTGACGGACGTGCGCGAGGCGCTGCCGGTGGAGATCGAGCATCGCCACGTGCACGGGGCGCACGGCCACCACCACTGACATCGGACGCGCTCGCTCGCGCGCCCCGCGTCAGGACTTGCCGCGGCCCTTCTTCCAGAACCGCGGCGCGCCCTCGATCTTTTCCAGCGCCTCCCGGCAGGCCGCCGCGCCCGCCGCGTGCCGCGCGCTGAACCAGCCCACCGCGAACCAGGCGCGCGCATCGTGCGCGGTGGCTTCGCGGTACAGGGCCATCGCGACGGCCTCGTCGTTGAACTCGCCCAATGCGTCCTGCGCGGGACGCAACCGCTTCAGGTAGCGCTCGGCGGCGCTCTTGTCGTCGCTCTTCTTCTCGTCCCGGGTCTCGAACAGCGGCGCCGCGAATTCGGCGAGGTAGCGCAGGCGCTTGAGGCGCTTGCGCACGCGGTGCTGGCTGTCGGTGTCCAGCGATTCGAAGCGGCCGCCATCGCGCAGGGCCTGCTCGTGCAGGCGTTGCAGGCGCTTGCGCAGGAAGCGGCGGGCGTCGTCGGAGTCCAGCGGCGTGACGGGCGGCGGCGCGCCCTCCGCGGCCGGTTCGGGTGCCGGGGCCTCGGTCGCGGTGAAGCCGATCAAGGCCACCAGCACCGCCTGGAACGCGGGCGCACGCACGGCCTCGCCGGACGAGAGCTTCGTAGCGTCCGTGCCGGCCGCCTCGCCGGCCAGCGGATCCACCTCGGGCGCCCCGGCCTCGCGCAGCTTCGGCTGCGCGATCTTCGCCACCTGCTCGCGGTCGCGCAGCGCGCCGAGCGCGCGGAAGCAGTCGACCAGCGCCGGCTCCCAGCCCGCGCGGTCGAAGGCGCCAGTGGGGTCGAGCCCCTCGAGTTCGCGCAGGGCCGTGCGCAGGCGCCGGATGCCGATGCGCAATTGATGGACCTGTTCCTCGTCGTCGCTGCCCGCGGCCACTTCGGTGGCATTCGGCAGGATCTGCGCGAGGCAGTTCGCGACCACGGCGCGCTGGATCGCGCGGCCATCGGGCGCGCTCGCGAAGCGCGGCGGCTCGGCCTTGACGGCGAGCACCACGTCGAGCCCCGCGAGCAGGCGCGCGCCGCGCTCGGCCTTCGAAATGGTGCTGAACCACAGCCCGTGCTGCTGCGACCAGCGCTGCGCGAGCGCGACCAGCCCCGGCACGCTGCCGCGCTTGAGTTCGAGCTCGAGCTCGCAGACCGGCGATTCGCGCTGTTCGGGCGTGCCGGCATGCGCGACCACCTTGCCGACATCGAGCGCCAACTCAGCGACGACGCCACCGGGCCCGGTGCTGCGCACGTCGCGCGTGAGTCGCACGATGTCGGTGGACTGGCGCTCGACCAGCGCCGCGGGCTGCCCATCCTCGCCCGCGAGCGCCTGCGCCAGCCGTTCGCCGACCGGCGTGCCCTGGTGGCGCTGCGGATCGATGCCCGGCGAGGCGCCCGCGGTGCCGAGGTCGACGTTGTGTTCGAGCCGGTGCAGCGCGTTGTCGCCGGTGGCTTTCACCGTCTGCACCCAGCGCCGGCCCTCCTTGCGCAGCCGCAGCACGATGCCCTGCGCGGCCAGCCGCTCGTCGGCGGTGTCGAAATAGCGCGCCTGCAGCCGCGTGCGCACCACGGCACCGCGGCGCAGCGCGGCGTCGACGGCCTTCAGGCGGTCGGTGGGGATGTGGAACTTGAATTCGATTTCCATGAGCCGGCCATGATGCACCCTGCGCGCCGCGGCGCCACCCATCGGCGCACGGCGCGCGCGGGCATCGGGGCGGGCCGCCGGGGGCCGGAAGCGTCTTCTTGCAAATTGATGTGGACACCGTCCATTTTGTTTTGCATAATTTGTGGACGCTGTACACAACAACCCGTCCAGCGCCCCGAAGCCCCCTTTTTCGTTCTCTTCTTTCGACGCACAGGAAACACCATGGCCACCAAGCAGATCTTCGTGAACCTCCCCGTCAAGGACCTCGACAAGTCCAAGGCTTTCTTCAACGCGCTGGGCTACAACTTCAACCCGCAGTTCACCGACGCCAATGCCGCCTGCATGGTGGTGCAGGAAGGCAGCATCCACGCGATGCTGCTGGTCGAGTCCTTCTTCAAGACCTTCACCGACAAGGCGATCGCCGACACCCGCACCAGCACCGAAGTGCTGCTGTGCCTCTCGTGCGAGAGCCGCGCCGAGGTCGACGAGCTGGTGGCCAAGGCGGTCGCCGCCGGCGGCACCACGCCGCGCGCGCCGCAGGACCTCGGCTTCATGTACGGCCATGGCTTCCAGGACCTCGACGGCCACCTCTGGGAACTCGTGTTCATGGACCCGAACGCGCAGATGCCGCAGCAATAAGGGCGGCAGGCGGTCCGGCGATGCCCATCGTTCCATCCGCGAGCCGCACTGTCGCGCGCACGCGCCCTTCCGATGGGCGCAAGCGCCCCGACATGGGGGCCAAGGACGCCGCGCCATCGACGGCGTCCGATCCCGAAAGGAAGGCCGACGTGCCCACCGCCACCGCCAGCTACAACCCCATCGTGGGGATCAAGCCCCTGGGCTTCCCGTGGGAGACGGTCGACCCGTTCCTGTTCTGCGTCTACCACGACGACGCCTATCCGCGCGCCAATGCGCAGATGGGCCCCGAGGCCTCGCTCGCGGGCCGCGACATCGGCCAGGACTTCAGCCGCAAGGACGGCTGGAGCATGTACCACGGTGAGACCGTGCCGGGCTTTCCCTCGCATCCGCACCGCGGCTTCGAGACCGTGACCATCGTGCGCAAGGGCCTGATCGACCATTCCGATTCGCTGGGCGCCACCGCGCGCTTCGGCGGCGGCGACGTGCAGTGGCTCACGGCCGGCAAGGGCATCGTGCATTCGGAGATGTTCCCGCTGCTCGACGCCAACGCGGCGAATCCGCTCGAGCTGTTCCAGATCTGGCTGAACCTGCCGGCCGCCAGCAAGATGGCCGAGCCGCATTTCACGATGTTCTGGTCGGAAGCAATCCCGCGCCTGGTGGTCGAGTCGCCGCGCGGCGGCCGCACCGAGATCGCGGTGATCGCGGGCCAGCTCGGCAACGCGGCCGAGGCCGGCGCGCCCGCGCCCATCGATCCGCTGGCACCGCCGCCCGATTCGTGGGCCGCGCGCACCGAGGCCGACGTGGCGATCTGGACCCTGCGCATGACGCCCGGCGCCGACTGGACGCTGCCGGCCGCCAGCGGCGCAGGCACGCGGCGCATGCTGTACTTCTTCAAGGGTGCGCAGGCGCGCATCGCGGGCCGCGAGGTGCAGGGGCCGGCGGCCATCGAGCTGCATGCCGGCACCGCGGTCGAGATCGTCAACGGCGACGCCGACACGGCCGAGTTCCTGCTGCTGCAGGGCCGCCCGATCGCCGAGCCGGTGGTGCAGTACGGGCCCTTCGTGATGAACACGCAGGCCGAGATCAGCCAGACCCTGGCCGACTACCGCCGCACGCAGTTCGGCGGCTGGCCCTGGGACGACGGGGCGCCGGTGCATGGCCGCGACCCGGCGCGCTTCGCGCGGCACCCGGGCGGACGCGAGGACAAGCCGGCCCCCTGAAGACTCAGAAGGTCTTGAGCATCTCGGCGCCCAGCGCCGTCATGCTCGGCACGAACTCGATCACCTCGGCGCGCGCCACTTCGCCCTGCACGAAGGGGTCGCGCGCCAGCACGGCCTCGAGCGCGGCGCGGTCGCCCGAGCGCGCGATGATCACGCCGCCGCGGCGCGGCACCTGGCGGCCAGAGGCGATGAACAGCCCGCTCTCGTAATGCTTTCGCAGCCACACCATGTGCGCGTCGATCAGCGCGTCGACCTCCTCGAGGGGGCGGATGTAGGTGAGGGTCACGATGAACATGCGCGGGGCTTCCTGGGTGATGCGACGGGCCCGATGCTAGGGCCTTCGCATGACCGCCCGAAGCCGCGCCGGGTAACCGGATGCAAATCCGCGACCGACGGTCGACGCTCAGCCGATGCCCAGCACCACCGACGCCACCAGCCACACGTTGGCCGCGCTGATCACCGCGAACAGCAGCCAGGCCAGCGACTTCACCACCGGCCCGTTCGCGAAGCCGCCCATCAGCGCCCGGTCGCTCGTGAAGCGGATCAGCGGCCACATCGCGAACGGCAGCTGGAAGCTCAGCACCACCTGGCTCAGCACCAGCATCTTGCCCACGCCGCCATCGCCGAACCACCACACGCCGACGAAGGCCGGCACCAGCGCCAGCGCGCGCGTGATCAGGCGCCGCTGCCAGCACGGGATCTTCAGGTCGAGAAAGCCTTCCATGATGATCTGGCCCGCGATGGTGCCGGTGAAGGTCGAGCTCTGGCCCGAGGCCAGCAGCGCCACGCCGAACAGCGTGGCCGCCAGCGCGCTGCCCACCACCGGCTCGATCAGCCGGTAGGCATCGTCGATCTCGGTCACCGCCGTGTGGCCGGTGCCGTGGAAGGCGCTGGCCGCGAGCACCATGATGGCCGCGTTGACCAGCAGCGCGAGCGACAGCGAGACCACCGCGTCGAGCGTGCAGAAGCGCACCGCCTCGCGCCGCGCGGGCTCGGTCGGCGCCACCAGCCGGGTCTGCACGATCGACGAATGCAGGTAGAGGTTGTGCGGCATCACGGTCGCGCCCACGATGCCGATCGCGAGGTAGAGCGCGCCCGGCTGGTGCAGCCGCTCGAGCATCGGCACGAAGCCGACCGCCACGCCGAACCAGTTGGGCGGCGCCATCGCGAGCTCGACGACGAAGCAGGCCGCGATGGTGCCGACCAGGCCGAGCACGATCGCCTCCACGCGCCGGAAGCCCGCGCCCTGCAGGCCCAGCACCAGCAGGGTGTCGAAGGCGGTGATGAGGATGCCCACCGGGATCGAGACGCCGAACAGCAGGTGCAGCGCGAGCGCGCTGCCGAGCACCTCGGCCAGGTCGCAGGCCACGATGGCCAGCTCGGCGCCGAGCCAGAGGAAGCGGTTGACGCGCGGCGAATAGCGCTCGCGGCAGGCGCGCGCCAGGTCCTTCTGCGCGATCAGCCCGAGCCGCACGCACAAGGTCTGCAGCAGCATCGCCGCGAGGCTCGCGAGCAGCACCACGAACAGCAGGCCGTAGCCGAAGCGCGAGCCGGCCTCGATGTCGGTGGCCCAGTTGCCCGGGTCCATGTAGCCCACCGACACCAGCAGCCCCGGACCCGCATAGCGCAGCAGCTTGCGGCCGAAGGACAGCTCCTGCGGCACCGCGACACTGCCTTTCACCTCGGACGGACAGAAGGGCGCGGTGGCGGTGCGGGGCAGCGGGAAGAACATGCGCGCGATGATAGGGACAAGCCCTCGGCCTTGTCGCCCAGCGGACCACCCTATCCGGCAGGCCCGCGCGGAATCTCTTAGATTCGAAGGCTCGCGGCCGCACCGGCCCGTTCTTCCCATCCCCAGGAGACCCTCGCCCATGATCCACGTCGTCGCCGTCATCACCGCCAAGCCGGGCCAGCGCGCCGCGCTGCTCGCCGCCTTCGCCGAGAACCGTGCCGCGGTGCTGGCCGAGAAGGGCTGCATCGAATACGGCGCCACCATCGATGCGCAGGGCATCCCGCCCTCGAAGGCCAGCTTCGGCGCCGACACCTTCGTCGTGATCGAGAAGTGGGAGACGCTGGCCGACCTGCAGGCCCATGCGGTCGCGCCGCACATGAAGGCCCATGGCGAGAAGACCAAGGCACTGGTCGAGAGCAAGCTGATCCACGTGCTCGAACCGGTCTGAGGCCGCGCGCCCGACGGGCGCTTCTTTCTCCTTCGCCGCCTACCCCTTTCCGTTGTATTCGTGCGCACGGGATGCTGCTACCTTTGCCGGCAGCCGTTCAACGACACAGAGAGGGGACCACGGACATGGCGATCTTCCGTTCGCAAGGCCTGCGCCGCTGCGCGCGCGCCACCGCGGTGCCCGCCGCGCTGGCCGCGCTCGTGCTGCTGGCCAGCGGCTGCGCGCCGCTGATGGCGCCGCCCTATGCGGCCGACTACGAGGCGCTCGACCGCCTCGAGGCCACGCGCCCCGGCATGGTGGCGGTGGCACGCGCCCAGCCCACCGATCCCGAGGACAAGGTCAACAACGTGCGCATGCGCAGCACGCGCCTGGTCTCGCCCAACGGCAGCTTCGCGCTCTACCTCGAGGAAGCGATGCGGCGGGACCTGGCCGAGATCTCGGTGCTCGATCCGAAGGCGCCCACGCGCATCGCGGCGCGCATCCTGCTCAACGAGCTCGACCTCGGCGTGTTCAACGGCGGCGGCCGCATGGAGGTCGAGATCGTGGTCACGCGCGGCGACACGCAGCGGCTGCGCCGCACCTACCGCGGCGAGACCAAGTTCGAATCGGGCTATGGCGCCGCGGTGGCCGTGCCGGCCGGCCAGGCCGAGTACCCGCGCCTGGTGCGCGCGCTGCTGCGCCAGGTCTATGCCGACCCGCAGTTCGTGGCGGCGATCCGGCCATGACGACAACGACACGAGGCGCCGCCATGTCCCTGTTCTCTTTGTCCTGCACGCGCGCCGCCGGCATCGCCGCCCTCGCCTTCGGCGCGCTGCTGCTCGCGGCCTGCACCCATCCGATCACCATGGTCACGGACCCGGCGCCACCGCGTTCGCTGCAGCACCTGGTGCAGAAGAAAGTGGCCTACGTGATGACCGACGCCCAGCGCGACACCCAGGTGGTCACGCCCGGCGGCAGCGGCGACAAGGTCAGCTACTTCCCCTACCGCGACCTCGAGAAGCCGGTGCGCGATGCGCTGCGCTCCGTCTACCGCGACGTGGTGGTGCTGCGCACCGCGAACGACGTGAAGGCCAACCAGGCGGCCGGCATCGCGCTGGTGTTCACGCCGAAGATCACGACCGACTCGAGCTCCAGCTCGCTGCTGGCCTGGCCGCCGACCTCCTTCACCGCCGAGGTGCAGTGCGTGGTCACCGATGCCGCGGGCGCCGAAGTCACGCGGGTGCGCGCGGTTGGCAACGGCACGGCCGAGTTCGGCGAATACAAGGGCGACTTCGGCCTGGCCGCGCGCCGCGCCGCGGCGCGCATGGCGGGGCAGCTCGCGAGCGAGATACGGCGCAACGAGAAGCTGCGCTGAAGCAGCGCCCCCCAAAGAAAAAACGCGCTCCGGGGAGCGCGTTCTTCCTGGCGGGTTCGAAGGCTTACTTCGAGACGACCTTCACCATCTCGAGGCACTTGTTCGAGTAGCCCCATTCGTTGTCGTACCAGCTCACGAGCTTCACGAAGGTGCCGTCGAGCGCGATGCCGGCTTCGGCGTCGAAGATCGAGGTGCGCGGGTCGCCGCGGAAGTCGGTGGCCACCACCTTGTCTTCCGTGTAGCCCAGCACGCCCTTGAGCGCGCCTTCGCTCTGCGCCTTCATCTCGGCGCAGATTTCCTTGTACGTGGCTTCCTTCACCAGCTCGACCGTCAGGTCGACCACCGACACGTCGGAGGTCGGCACGCGGAAGCTCATGCCCGTGAGCTTCTTGTTGAGCTCGGGGATCACCACGCCCACGGCCTTGGCCGCGCCCGTCGACGACGGGATGATGTTCTCGAGGATGCCGCGGCCGCCGCGCCAGTCCTTGTTGCTCGGGCCGTCCACGGTCTTCTGCGTGGCGGTGGCGGCGTGCACGGTGGTCATCAGGCCGCGCTTGATGCCCCACTTGTCGTTGAGCACCTTGGCCAGCGGGGCCAGGCAGTTGGTGGTGCAGCTGGCGTTGCTGATGATGGCCTCGCCGGCGTACTTCTTGTCGTTCACGCCGTAGACGAACATCGGCGTGTCGTCCTTCGACGGGGCCGAGAGAATCACCTTCTTGGCACCCGCGTCGATGTGCTTCTGCGCCGTTTCCTTCGTGAGGAACAGGCCGGTCGACTCGAGCACGATGTCGGCGCCGACCTCGTTCCACTTCAGTTGCGCGGGGTCGCGCTCCTGCGTCAGGCGGATCTTCTTGCCGTTCACGATCAGCGTGTTGCCCTCGACCGTGACCTCGCCCTTGAAGCGGCCGTGCACCGAGTCGTACTGCAGCATGTAGGCCAGGTAGTCGGGCTCGAGCAGGTCGTTGATGGCAACGATTTCGATCTCGTTCTTGAAGTTCTGCACGGCTGCGCGCAGCACGTTGCGGCCGATGCGGCCGAAGCCGTTGATACCGAGTTTGATAGCCATCTGACTTGCTCCTAAGGTTGAAAAACTTGTGATCGGACCGGAAGAGGGGCGCGCGGCGCTCAGTCGCGCAGGGCCGCTTCGACCGTGGCGGCGACGTTCTCGGCCGTGAAACCGAAGTGCTTGAACAGCACCGGCGCGGGCGCCGATTCGCCATACGTGTCGATGCCGACGACAGCGGCGCAGCCGTACTTCCACCAGCCGTCGGTGCAGCCCATCTCGACCGCGACGCGCGGCAGCTTCTTCGGCAGCACGGCCTTCTTGTAGGCCAGGTCCTGGCGGTCGAAGGTGGTGGTCGAGGGCATCGACACCACGCGCACCGCGATCTTCTTCTCGGCCAGCAGCTTCTGCGCGGCCAGCGCGAGCTGCACTTCGGAACCGGTGGCGATCAGGACCGCCGCGGTCTTCTTGTTCTTCAGGCCGACGTTCTCGGGCTCGGACAGCACGTAGGCGCCGCGGCTGATGTCGCCGAGTTCGCTCTTCGCCGCATAGGCGATGTTCTGGCGGCTCAGCAGCAGCGCGGTCGGGCGCGCCTGGTTCTGCAGCGCCACGGCCCAGGCCACGGCGGTCTCGGCCGTGTCGCCTGGACGCCAGACGTCGAGGTTGGGGATCAGGCGCAGCGAGGCGGCATGCTCGATCGACTGGTGCGTCGGGCCGTCTTCGCCGAGGCCGATGGAATCGTGCGTGAACACGTGGATCACGCGGTGCTTCATCAGCGCGGCCATACGGATCGCGTTGCGGCTGTAGTCGCTGAAGGTCAGGAAGGTGCCGCCGTAGGGGATGTAGCCGCCATGCAGCGCCACGCCGTTCATGATCGCGGCCATGCCGAACTCGCGCACACCGTAGTTGATGTGGCGGCCGATGGTGCCGTGCGGGGCTTCGGCCGGCGCTTCGGACTTGGCTTCGTCTTCCGCGCCGGGCTTGGCCTCGACCGCCGGCACGTTCATGACCACGGCGCCGGTCTTCGGATCGAAGCGCAGCGCGGCGGTGCTCTTGGTGTTGGTGAGGTTCGAGCCGGTCAGGTCGGCGCTGCCGCCGAGCATTTCGGGCAGCGCGGCGGTGAACGATTCCAGCGCGAGCTGGCTGGCCTTGCGGCTGGCCACGGTCTCGGCCTTGGTGTGGGCGGCCACCACGGTGTCGAACGCGACCTGGTGGAATTCCTTGGGCAGCTCGCCCTTCATGCGGCGCGTGAACTCGCCGGCCAGCTCGGGGTAGGCGACGGCGTAGGCGGCGAAGCGCTCGTTCCAGTCGGTCTCGAGGCGGTGGCCTTCGTCCTTGTGGTTCCAGTCGGCATAGACCTCGGTCGGGATCTCGAAGGCCGGTGCGGTCCAGCCCAGGGCTTCGCGCGTGAGCTTGATCTCTTCGGCGCCGAGCGCCTCGCCGTGCGCCTTGGCGGTGCCGGCGCGGTTCGGGCTGCCCTTGCCGATGGTGGTCTTGCAGACGATCAGCGTGGGGCGCGACTCTTCCTTCTTCGCCTTGGCGATGGCCTTCGACACTTCCTTGGCGTCGTTGCCGTCGATCGGCCCGATGACGTTCCAGCCGTAGGCCTTGAAGCGTTCCTCGGTGTTGTCGATGAACCAGGGCTTGACCTGGCCGTCGATGCTGATGCCGTTGTCGTCGTACAGCGCGATCAGCTTGTTGAGGTGCCAGGCGCCGGCCAGCGCGCAGGCTTCGTGGCTGATGCCTTCCATCATGCAGCCGTCGCCCAGGAAGGCGTAGGTGTGGTGGTCGACGATGTCGTGGCTCTTGCGGTTGAACTCGGCGGCCAGCAGCTTCTCGGCCAGCGCGAAGCCCACGGCATTGGTGATGCCCTGGCCCAGCGGGCCGGTGGTGGTTTCCACGCCGGGGGTCACGTCGACCTCGGGGTGGCCCGCGGTCTTGCTGTGCAGCTGGCGGAAGTTCTTGAGTTCGTCGATCGGCAGGTCGTAGCCGGTCAGGTGCAGCACCGCGTACAGCAGCATCGAGGCGTGGCCGTTCGACAGCACGAAGCGGTCGCGGTCGAACCAGTGCGGGTTGGCGGGGTTGTAGCGCAGGTGCTCGCCCCACAGCGCGACGGCCATGTCGGCCATCCCCATCGGTGCGCCCGGATGTCCGGAATTGGCTTGTTGAACGGCATCCATAGCCAACGCGCGGATCGCGTTGGCCATCAGGGCTTGGTTGGCCATGGGCAGGGAACTTTCGGGGGAGTTGGGTGGGAGGGACTCGGGAGAACCCGCGATTTTACCGGGCGAGCCCGAACCGGCACCGACAGCCTGCTGACACCCCTCTGCGCTTATTTTGCGCAGCCGGCCGGACCCGCGTTTTCCCTCATGGGCGATGTACTAAAGTCGCGGACATATGCACGGGCTGCACCTCACCGCCGACCTTCACGACTGCCAATGCGGCGCGCAGTGGCTCACCGACGGCGAGGCGCTCGGCGCCGTCTGCCTCAAGGCGGTGTCGGCCGCGGGGCTGCAGCCGGTGGGCAAGCTGGTCCACGGCTTCCCGGCAACCACGCACGGCCCGGGCGGCGTCACCGCCACCGTGCTGCTGGCCGAATCGCACCTGTGCCTGCACACCTGGCCCGAGCAGCGCGCCGTCACGCTCGACGTCTACGTCTGCAACTTCGGTGGCGACCACTCGGCCAAGGCGCATGCGCTGATGGACTGCCTGGTCTCGCTGTTCCGCCCGCGCCACAGCGAACGCAACGAGCTGCAACGCGGGCGCGTGGCGGCCAGCGCTTGAGCCGGGACGCGACGGTGGCGGCCAAGGCCATGGTGCTCGCGGCCGGTCGCGGCGAGCGCATGCGGCCGCTGACCGATGTCACCCCCAAGCCCCTGCTCGAGGTCCGAGGCAAGCCGCTGATGCAATGGCCGATGGAGGCGCTGGCGGCCGGCGGCTTCACCGAGCTGGTGCTCAACACGGCCTGGCTCGGCGACCGGATCTCCAGCCACTTCGGGCCGAAACCGTTGCTGGGCGGCCAGGTGGCGCTATCGATTTCATACTCCGACGAGGCCCGAGACTTCGGCGGCGCGCTCGAAACCGCCGGCGGCATCGTGCGTGCGCTGCCGCTGTTGGGCGATCCGTTCTGGGTCGCGGCGGGCGACGTGTTCGCGCCCGGCTTCGTCTTCACCCAGGCCGCGGTCGAGCGCTTCGTGGCGAGCGGCAAGCTCGCGCACCTGTGGCTGGTGCCCAATCCCGCGCACAACCCGAAGGGCGACTTCGGCCTCTCGGCCGAGGGCCTCGCGCTCAACACGCCGGACGGCCCGCGCCACACCTTCTCGACCATCGGCCTGTACCGCGCCGCACTGTTCGCGCGGCCCTACTGCGCCATCCCTTGCGGCAACCCCGGCGGCATCAAAGCCCCGCTGGCGCCGATCCTGCGTGCCGCGATGGACAATGGCCTGGTGAGCGCCGAGCTCTACACCGGCCCCTGGACCGACGTGGGAACGCCCGAGCGCCTCGCCGAACTCAACCGGCCTTCGTAGCCAGCCCGTCTCAGAGGAAGTCTCCACGCGATGACCACCACCGACACCAAGAAGATCTACGCCGAGCGCCGCGCTCGCCTCGCCTCGCAACTGGGCAAGGACGGCATCGCGATCATCCCGACCGCGCCCGAACGCCAGCGCAACCGCGACAGCGACTTCCTGTTCCGCCACGACAGCTACTTCTACTACCTGACCGGCTTCACCGAGCCCAATGCCTGGCTGGTGCTCGGCGGCGACGGCCGCGCCACGCTGTTCTGCGCGCCCAAGGACCTGGAGCGCGAGATCTGGGACGGCTACCGGCTCGGCCCCGACGCCGCGCCCGACGCGCTCGGCCTCGACGAGGCCTTCTCGGTCACCGAGCTCGATGCGAAGCTGCCCAAACTGCTCGAGAACCGCTCGGTCGTCTGGTATCCGTTCGCCACCCACAAGGGCCTCGAGACCCGCGTCGACGGCTGGCTGCAGTCGGTGCGCGCGCGCGTGCGCTACGGCGCGCTGTGCCCCGAGGAGCAGCGCGACCTGTGCGGCCCGCTCGACGAGATGCGCCTCGTGAAGGACGCGCACGAGCAGGACATCATGCGCCGCGCCGCCCAGATCAGCGCCCGCGCCCACATCCGCGCGATGCAGCTGTCGGCGCGCATGCTGCGCGAGGGCAAGGACGTGCGCGAGTACCACCTTGACGCCGAGCTGCTGCACGAGTTCCGCCTCGGCGGCTCGCAGTACCCGGCCTACGGTTCCATCGTCGCGGCCGGCGCCAACGCCTGCGTGTTGCATTACCGCGCCGATGCCGCGCCCGTGCGCGACGGCGAGCTGGTGCTGATCGACGCCGGCTGCGAGCTCGACGGCTACGCCAGCGACATCACGCGCACCTTTCCGGCCAACGGCAGGTTCACCGGCCCGCAGCGCGCGCTGTACGACCTCGTGCTCGCGAGCCAGGACGCCTCGGCCGCCGCCACCAAGGCCGGCAACCGCTTCAACGACCCGCACGACGCCGCCGTGCGCGTGCTCGCGCAGGGCATGCTCGACCTGGGCCTGCTCGACGCCAACAAGGTCGGCGGCCTCGACGACGTGATCGACAGCCGCGCCTACTTCCAGTTCTACATGCACCGCACCGGCCACTGGCTCGGCATGGACGTGCACGACTGCGGCAGCTACGTCGAGCCCACGCAGGTCGGCGAGGTCAGCGAGCGCAAGGACCCGCTGTCGAACGAGCTCATCAAGAACCGCCCGAGCCGCATCCTGCAGCCCGGCATGGTGCTCACGCTCGAACCCGGCATCTACGTGCGCCCGGCCGACGGCGTGCCCGAGCAGTTCCACAACATCGGCATCCGCACGGAAGACGACGCCATCGTCACGGCCACCGGCTGCGAACTCATTTCGCGCGGCGTGCCGGTGAAGGGGGACGAGATCGAGGCTTTGATGCGGGCCTGAGCGCCGCGCGAGTCACATAGATAGAAGCTCGAGATGTCAGCCGTGTATGTAACCCGGGGTGGTGAACTCAGCGAGTAAAAGCGCGGGAATAGTCGGAGACGCACCGCCACAAGCACGCTCGCCATCGTTGGCGTAATGATGCAAATCGCTGGCTTGGCTGCTGGACAAGCACGGGGCAAAGGCCGTGAAAGGATTCGCATGCGCGAACCATCGCACGCTATCTCAGCTTCTCCACATCCGAGTTGTAGATCGCCCAAGCAAGCTTTCTTCCCTTGTTCTTCTCGCCTCTGTCGAAGAACGAGAACATTTCTTGTAGCTGATCGTCGATAAGGTTCGCCTGCTGTACATCGCGCTTGATCTGAGGGCGGATCTGACTCCATAGATCCGTGAGGTCAGCCTTGTTGCTCTCGTAGTTTTGATACTCCGGCACCGCGTACTCATCGGGGGCCATCGTTGCACTGGTCAACGCCCCCGCAAAGTCTGCAAGACGGTCTTTGAGAGACATCACAAGCTCCTTCCACCAGGCCTAGGGGGCGGTGGCACCGCCGCACGAGGGATTACATATGAGCCGCCGAGAGCGGTTGGCCGCATTATCAGATAGCTCCCTGGCCGAATTTCGTTCCATTTCATGATCTGCTCGGTGTCCGCACTTTTGCGTGCAAGCGTGGTATCCGCATACAGATTCATCCCAAGGCGGTTGTCTGGAATGCCATAGCCGTTGACCAGAGCACTGCTGATTCGCCGGTTGATCGCCCAGAGCTTCGAGGTTCCGGTGTCATTGATTTCTTCTGCTCTTGCCATGGATCGCAGCGCGTCACGTACCTGCTTGTCGATGTAGTTGCCGAGCGTCCGGGCATAGTCGTCATTCTTGACAACCAGATCTCCGTTGGCGATGGCGTCTACACCGGATGCATAGGCCCGATCAATCGCTCGCTGTTGCGTATCCAGAACTCGCTTCTCAAACTCCTGCACCGTCATTCTTGATTTTCCCAGGCGCATGTCCCGATAGTCGTCACCCCAAGTCTCACGCAAGCGTTGATCACGCAAGAAATCGGTATAGCGGCCTCGAAGATCGTCCACCGTGCCTTGATAGTCCGGTACGTTATGTGCCACGCCATCGATGCCCGAGCTCCAACCCTCTCGATAGGTTGTCGGTACATCCTTGACACCGGCTTCAATCATGCGCTGGCGCATGTCTGCGATGCGGCTCTCGGCTGTCTTGCGATTGATCGTTCCAATGTCCTGCTGCAGTCCAGACAAATCGGGAAGTATCCCGACATCAGCTGCGATGTTCAGCGCCGCATCCCAATTTCCGTTCTGCACCATCTCGAAACCGCCGCTGCCGATACCGCCACGCGTGCCTCCACGTGGCGCGCTACGAGCACCCCCGCCGGTTTGGAGGAATCGCGCACCTTGCAGCGAGTCCTCGCGGGCTTCTTGAGCCTGAATGTCCCGTCGAACCCTACGCTCGACCTCCTGCGCGCTCATCGCAGACTCTCCGGCAAATCCGTCATCCATTGCCATCGAGTCCGCCTGCTCAGCCGCGTTGAATCGCCTTGCGATTGCAATGCCTTCGATACCTCTCGTCGATAGTCCCAAGGGATTTATGGCTGTGTTGCGTAGTACACGATCTTCTGCAAAAGTCCGCGCCGCAGAAACGCCGGACCACCGATCGTTGAGCGCGATGAACGCACCCAGCGGATCATCGCCGCCGCCTTGCTCATCGGTGGTTATTGCAATGGCGCTACCGCTGGAGCTCTGGCCGCCACGCGGATTTGGAGTCAGGGTATTCATGTGGCTGCTCGCCGCAATATCCCCAGCCAATTGGTCGCCCACTGTTATTGCAGAGCCTAGCGCGTCTCCGATAATTCCCGGTAGCGCCTTGCCAACGGCTCCTCCACGAACCGCCGCGCTCACGATACCAGCGGCCATGCGAGTCGCCAGATCCCCGCCAATCGCCCCCAAGGATTGGGTCAATGCCGGGTTCGCCCAAGCCGATACGTATCCCGATGCCGCACCGGCCGCGACACCTCGCCAATCGAAGCTCTTCTGCAAGCCAGTCGCAATACTTAGCCCCTGGCTGGCGATGTTGCCGATGGCCGATCGACTGGCGGCCGCCAAGTCTCCGCCCTTGCCCGCAAGCCAGGCGCCGCCACCTCCGCCGCTGAGCCAGCCACCGATGCCTGCAGTGACGCCCGCTTGCAGAGCCCCTTGCAATACGCCCTTCCAGCTGAACGAATCCTGTATTCCGAGGCCGATGCCGGTCACTTGGCCGGCAATGGATCCCACCGCGCCACCAATGGATGCGGCCGCGACACCAGCGCCAAAACCCACGCCAGCGCCTCCGACCATCGCCGAAGCTCCGAGCGACATCGTGGCTCCGAAACCGGTCGTGGCGGCCGCAGCGGATCCCGCCGGAGCAAGTGCAGTGGCCGCCGCGCCTGCGGTATAGATCGACGCCACCACGGCCACGATCGCCACGATGATCTGCCCAAACCCTCCGCACTTCTCCCCCTTCTGCGGCGGCGGCGCCGGATCGGGCAGCGTCGGGCTGGTATCGCCCATGGCGCGGCCCGGGTCGTAAGGCCTGAAGGTCTCGCTGGTGTTGTGAACGTTGGTGACCCGGTTAGGCACAGCGATCACGGTATTGGCCACCAGCGGCGCCGAAGGCTGTCCATCCAGGCCGTTGGCCTCGGCCAGCAGGTACCACAGCGTCGCATCGCCCCACAGCGAACGCGCGATGCTCGACAGCGTGTCGCCCGTGCGCACCGTGTAGCTGCCCGGCGCCGCCCCGGGGTAGCCCGCGTTGATCGGCTGGTAGTTCTCGTCGAAGTCAGCCGAGTTCGTGGGCGTGAACTTGCGGTACTTGTTGTCGGGACTCTCTAAGGCATTCGCGCTGCGCGCGAGCTGCTGGGCGTAGTCCTCGCGCTCGGTGCCGTCGTTGCCCACATTGCCCACGCGCTTGCCGTCGAAGTAGAAGTAGCGGTGATCGCGGCTCTTGGCTGCACCTGTCAGGTTCACGGCGCCGGTCTGCGGATTGACGGTGCCGCCGATCAGTTCCTGGCGCTGCAGCACCTGGCCTTCTGCGTCGGTCCAGTACGAGAAGCTGCGCGGCGTCGTGAGGTTGCGGTCGGTCGCCGTCTTGATGTGGCCGTTGACGTCGTAGCCGAACGCCGAATACCCAGGCGCCCAGAGCGTGGTGACGTCGGTGCTGTTCGGGGCGATGGTGATCGAGCTCTGCTTGGCACTGTCCCACCACTCGTAGGCATAGGCCGTGTTGAGCACGGTGATGCTGATGCCGTTGTTGGGCAGTCCGGGGGTCGGGTCGTACTTGTTGGTGACCGTGCTCGTGGTCGCTATCGTGCCGTCGCCCATGAGCCCGTACGTGGTCGTCGCCAGCGATGCCTTGGTCCCGCCCTGGGAGAAAGTGCTCTCCACTTCCTTGGTGAGCTGGTTGTCCTTGTTCCAGCTGCGGTCCTTTTGCACGTTGACGCTCTGGTCCGCGAACAGCTCCTCGTAGCGCGTGACCCGCCCTGCGAGGTCGTTGGTGCGGCGGCTGCGCAGCACGCCGTTGAGCTTCATCGTGGTCAGGTTGCCGGCGCCGTCGTAGTCGTAGTCTTCGCGGTGCCCGTCGTTGGCGTAGGTTGCTGCCTTGCGCTGGCCAGCGTTGTCGTACTCGATGGTCACGCCGTCGCCCGAGGTTCCGCGCACGATCTGCCCGCTGACCATCTGTCCCATGGTCACGGTGAAGCGGTTCATGCCGTCGTAGGCGTACCAGTACTCCTGGGTCTCCTTGCTGTTGTCGACGATGTTGGTGTAAGTGCTGAGCACCCGGCGGCGATTGCCGTTGGCGTCGTAGTCGTACTCGATGAGGTAGCGCGCGTCGTCGATCTTCTTGACGCGATTGAAGGCGTCGTACTCCACGCGCGACTGCTGGAACACCATGGCCACACCACTCGCGGTGGACTTGAAGCCCTCGAAGGTTCGGTTGCCGTTGTTGTCGTACTCGAAGGTGCTCTCGGTGGACACCCCGGCATCGATGACCTTGCGCAGGTAGCCGTTGTCGTAGTAGCTGTAGTTGATGTTCTGGCCCGAGGTGCCGGTCTGGGTGGCAATCAGGCCCGACCAGTTGTAGCCATAGGTGAACTGGTGTCCGCCCAGGTCCTGCTTCCACATCGTACGGCCGAAGACGTCGTTCTTGACCGTCTGCACCCGGCCGTTGGCGTCGGTGGTCGTGTTCACCCAGCCGCCGGTGTTCACCCCACCGGCCGAGCCGATCGTGTTGTCGTAGGTGTAGCCGTAGTTGACGGTCGCGCCCTCGGCCGAGATGTAGCGCGTGACGCGCCCTTGGCTGTCGTAGTAGGTGCGCTCCTTGAAGCTCAGCGCATTGCCATGCGCGATGCGCTGGCCGAGGATATCGTAGGCATAGGTATCGTAGGCACGCGAGCCATCGAGGTTGACGGGCCGATCTACGCGCTCGAGGCGGTTGTTGAGGTCGTACTTGTTGGTCGTGACGCGCCCGATCTCGTCGGTGACGGTGATCAGGTTGCCGAAGATGTCGTAGGTCTTGCGCACGGCGATCGCGCTGCCAGCCGCGGCGCCCGGATGCCACTCGGCCACGGTCTGGCCCGCGGCATCGATCTCGAGCGTGCTCAGGTAGCCATTGGCATCGCGCTTGCCCACGAGCTGGCCGTTGAGGTTGTAGCCATAGTGCTCGGCCGGTCGCACCATCTGCTTCTGGCCGCTGGCCGACGTGACTTCCACCATCGGACCGATCTTGTCGACCAGCAGGCCCAGAGTGTTGTAGCGCAGGTCGGTGACGTTCTCCTTGCCGTCCTTCTCCATGACGACATGATCGAAGGCATCGTAGTCCTGGCGCCGCTGGATCACCCAGGTGCCGTTGACGACCTGATCGCCGGGCAGATTCGGGATGCCCCAGTGCACGTTGACGTTGGAACCATCGTTGCTGCTGTCGCTGTCGGGCCGGAAATAGCCCTCCCCGTTGCCGATCACCGCGCCCGCGGCGTTGTACACGTCGTAGATGAACTCGTATTCCTTGGCCGGGTCCAGGTTGTTGGCGGTGGCATCCCACTTGAAGATCGCGTTGACACTGCCGCGCGTGGCCGTCGCCTCGACGAAGTCCTGCGTGGTGGCGCCCTTGGGGCGATAGCGCAGCTTGAGCGTCTTGCCCTCGGGCAGGCCCGGATCGAAGGTCAGCACCTGGTGCTTGATGCTGCCGGTCAGCGAGGCCTTGGTGCCATTGCTGACCGCGCCGATGGTCACGTTGCCGGTGGCATCGGTCAGGATGAAGCCGTCGGCATCGCGCGCTACGAAGTGCACGGCGTAGCTGTAGAGGCTGGCCGGGTCGGTGACCAGGTTCCTCGCATCCCAGACCCATTCGGCCTTGCCGGCCTGGCGAGTGAGGCTCACGGAGCCGGCGGGCTTGCCGCCCGCGGTGAGCGGCTGGTACTCGACGGTCAGCGTCTGTGCCGCCAGCGGCACGTCGCGGAACGTGACGCTCGAGGGCAGGCTGCCGAGTACGCGCATGTCGTAGAGCGAGGAACGCGCATCCATGGTGCCCACGAGCGTGTCCATCACCGCGCCATGCCTGTCGAGCATGTCGATGATGACGTCGTTGGCACCCGTGCCCAGCGCGACGTCGAAGCGGCCGTTGGCCCCCGCGACCGGCCAGTACAGTGCCTCCGAGTACGCACCCTGGCTGCCTTGCGGCCGCTGCCGCACGCGGATCGCGGCGGGGCTGGTGCCGGAAAGCTGCAGGCCCGTGAAGTGAGCCACGTTGTCGGCGGTGAAGACGGGCTTGGCCGCGGCCACGGATGCCGTTGCCTGCTGCGTCGACGGGTTCCACTGGATCGAATCCCGGCGCACCACCTTGCCGTCGGCCTGGGTCACGACGACCAGCAGTTCGGTCGGCCCGCTCAGACTCTCGAGCCGGGTCAGATACCAGCCATCGACCGAGGTGCCGTTGAGGCTCGAGCCGCCCTGGCCGGCCTTGAACTTGGGCAACGACTCCGAGAACGGTCCGCTCGAGCCCGCTGGCCGGTGATACACCTGGATCGTGTCGCTGTCGCGTGCCTCGCCCGCGGTCAGGCGCATGAAGGTGCCGCTGAGCCCCTGGCTCTGCGTGGGCTGCGGTGCCGTGCGAACCGCTCCGGTGGACACGACGATGTCCATGCCGCTGCTCTGCGCGGTGGCGACGACCCGGATCGGGATCAACTGGCTGTAGGCCACGCCGCGATCGAGCACCAGGCTGAAGGGCAATTGCCCCATCATGATGTTGATGTCTGCGTTGCGCGGATGCACGGTCACGGGCCAGGTCGTCACCCGGCCCAGGTAGTTGGGAACGCCACCCACCTCGACGCGCCAGGTCACGGCGCCGTAGATGCTCTCGATGTTCGAGCCCGGGCTGCCGGCCGAGCCGAGCACGATATCGGTCACGCCGACGACCGTGCTGCTGGCGTTGTTCCTGCCGCCGGCGCCACCGAACTCCCCGTTGGTGATGGGACGGATGTTGCCGCCGCTCATCGGCATGCCCAGCACGGCGACCTGGCCCGTGGCCGAGGTATCGCTCGGCGCCTGGATCGAGGTGGTGCCCGCCAGCGGGGAAGCCACGGCGAGGTCGAGCCCGCCGTACTGGCCCGACTCCACGTTGATGGCGGTGGCGAACATCTTGAGGTTCGGCCGCGACGCATCCATCTTGGGCTGCATCACGCTCACGGCGCGGTTGCGCTTGTCGTAGGACGTGATGGTGATCAGGATGTCCGGATCGGGCCGGCTGCCATCGCCGGCCATCTGGTCCCAGGTCATCGCGCGCAGGTTCACGCGCTGCGATTGCAGCAGCAGCGTGGCATTGCCCGCCATGTCGTACATCCAGGCCTTGTTCACCCCTTCCTGCGAGTTGGTGCGCCACAGGCGCCCGGCCTTGTCGTAGTCGTAGTACTCCTGTGCGGCGCCACCGCTGTTGCCGCTGCCGGTGCGCTTGCTCGCGAGTTGGCCGTAAGCGTTGTAGCCCAGGGTCACCGTCTTGCTGATGTCGTAGACCGGCGCATTGGCCGCGTTGCGCGTGCCCGTGAAGCGCGTGGTCTCCCGATTGGCCGCGTCGTAGGCGATGCTCACGATCTCCTTGGACACCGTGCCGTCGGCATCCAGCCGGTCCACCATCTGCGCGGTGGTGTTGCCGTTGCCATCGCGCCCGTAGGTGAAGGTCTCGTTCTTGGCCGTCACCATCGAGGTGCGCACACCCGTGGCGTCGTAGCCGTAGCGCACGATCTCGTCGTCGCTCTCCACCGCGTTGTCGGTGCCACGACGGATCTCGCGGCGCACGTTGTTCAACCCGTCGTATTCGTACTCGGTGGTCTGACGCAAGGATGCACTGGTGCCTGCGCCCGTGTTGGTCGTGGCTGTGGGCTTGCGCTCGCTCAGCAGCCGGCCCAGCCGGTCGTAAGCAAGATCGGTGCGTTGGCTCAGCGCATCGATGGACGAGGTACGGTTGCCCATGGCGTCATAGCCATAGCGCTTGATCGCGGCCAGTGTGCCTTCGATGAGCGCACCATTGCTGGCGTTCACGCTGCCGTAGGCCACCGCCAGGCGCGACTCGCTGAGCATGCGGCCATTGCGGTCGTAGGTGTAGTCGGTGATCTGGTCGTCCGCGTTCGACTGGAACTTCGCGAGCACGTCGGTCATCGGTGTGCTCTCGCTCATGCTGCCCAGGTCGATGCCCTTGGCGAAGCGGGTCTCGCGGAACACCCCACCGTTGGCGTCGCGCTCCCAGCGCACGCCGTAGCCCGTCGCATCGACCTCGAGCACCTTCTGGCCCAGCTTGTCGTACCAGGTGCGGGTGGCCGCGTTCCTGCCGTTCTCCTGGCGCACGACATTGCCGTTGGCGTCGTAGCCGCTGCGCTGGACCAGATCGCGTCGGCCCATGTTGTATTGGGCAGTAGCCGCGTTGTATTCACCGAACTCCACCTGCGCGATGGTGCTGCTGGTCACCCGGTTGTTGGCATCGACCTGGTAGGTGGTGGTGCGCACGTTGGCGGCGTTGAGCGGCACGGGCAGCGCGTCACC